>NZ_JACHMK010000001.1:1313011-1969517 GCF_014208035.1 Schaalia hyovaginalis
AGGACGTGTACGTCTACACCGACGACCCGACCTACCCGCCCCTTCCCGACGAAGTCGTCATCACCTTCGACAAGGGCATCCCGGTCGCGATCGACGGCCGCGCCGTCACCCCGCTCGAAGCGATCCAGGAGCTCAACCGCAGGGCCGGCGCCCAAGGCATCGGCCGCATCGACATGGTCGAGGACCGGCTCGTGGGCATCAAATCCCGCGAGATCTACGAGGCCCCCGGCGCCCTCGCCCTCATCGAAGCCCACCAGGCCCTCGAATCGGTCACCCTCGAACGCATGCAGCGCCGCTACAAGCGCGGCATCGAGCAGATCTGGGGTGAGCTCGTCTACGAGGCCCAGTGGTACTCGCCCCTCAAGCGATCCCTCGACGCCTTCATCGAAGACACCCAGGAGTACGTCTCCGGCGACATCCGCATGGTCCTGCACGCAGGCCGTGCGACGGTGAACGGCCGCAGGTCCGAGGCCTCGCTCTACGACTTCAACCTCGCGACCTACGAGACCGGCGACACCTTCGACCAGTCCTCCTCGCGCGGATTCATCGACATCTACGGCCTCCAGTCGAAGCTCGCGGCCGCCCGTGATGTGCGTCTCGGCAGGGGCACCGGCTACTGAGCCGAACGATCGGAAAAGCCGACCGGGGCGGGAACGATCCTTCGTCCCCGCCCCGGGATGCAACGCCCTCGTGATTCCCCGGGGGCGAGGGCACGGCTATCCTCGACAGGGTGAACGACATGACGACCAAGCGGAGAAGTCCGCGCGCGCGCCTTTCGTCGCTGATGAACGACGCGCGGACCTTCGATCTGCTCGCCATCTGCCTCCTCTTCTTCGGCTTCGCAGGACAGGGGATTCGCAACATCGTCGGCTTCAACGGCTCCGGCGTGGTCATGGTCGTTCTCTTCGTCCCCTTCGTCGGGGCCTTCATCGCATCCGGCGCCTCGATCCTCAAACGACCCCAGCCGGTCACCACGCTGCTCTACGTGCTCGTGTGCGCGCTTTCAACGGCGTGGTCCGTGTACCCGATCCGCACGGCGACGACCGCCCTCGTCACCATGGGGATCACCGCGACCGGTCTCATGATCGCCGCAGCCCGGCCGCTCGACCGCTTCATCGACCTGCTCATCCGGAGCTTCCAGTCGGTCCTCGTGGTCTCCTACGCCTTCGAACTCTTCGTCTCACTCATCTGGAGGAGCGAGTTCGCCCCGATCCCGATGCTCATGGACGCGCAGATCCCGAAGCTCTACTACTGGTCGAACAACGCGCTGTTCCACGGCGGGCCGATTCAGGGCTTCATGGGCAATCGCAACCCCCTGGCCTTCGTCGCCCTCCTGCTGATCATCAGTCTCGCAGTCCGCTGGGCCGCCGAGCGTCGCCGCACAGCCTCGACGCTGCTCTGGATCGGCCTGTCGATCCTGACCCTCGCCCTCACACGATCCGGGACCGTCACGGTCGCCCTCGTCGTCTGCGCGCTCGCAGGTCTGGCATTCATCCTCGTCGCCGCCGTGCCCGAACGGGCCAGGCCTGGAGTGGTCTTCTCACTCGTGGGCCTCGCGATGGTCGCCACCGCCTTCGCGGTCGCAGCGCATGAACACGTCACCTCGCTCCTCGGCAAGTCCCCCGACCTCACGGGCCGGGCGGACATCTGGCGCGCGCTCATCCCCATGTGGCGGGAGCGCCCGATCCTCGGATGGGGATGGACGATCGGGTACCCGACGGAGCTGCCGGTCTTCGCCCACTTCATTCCGCGTGAAGACGGCAGCCCGACGACCCAGGCGCACAACGCCTACATCGAGGCCCTCTTCCTGACGGGCGTCCTCGGCGCCGTGCTCGTGACCCTCGCGGTCCTCACGCTCCTCATCGGCACCTGTCTGCACGCGGTGCAGAGAATCGACGCGGACCGCCTCCGCGTGGCTCCCGCGATCCTCACGGTCGCCCTCGTCGTCCAGTCGACCGTCGAATCGCGTCTCCTCTACGAGGGCAACTGGATGCTCTTCGTCGTCCTGGCCGCCTACCTCGCGGTCGACCGCCCCTTCCACGAGCACTGGGCGAAGCGACGCCTCCGTTCCGAGCAGCGGTCGCCCGCCGACTTCGACACCTTGAGAAAGGCATGATCGTTCCATGACTCCGACTTCCCCGAACACTTCCGACGAGGCGCGCATGAGTCTGTGGGGAGGCCGTTTCTCCGGCGCGCCCGATCAGGCGCTCGCCGCGCTGTCGGTCTCGACCCACTTCGACTTCCGCCTCGCGCACGTCGACATCGCGGGCTCGCACGCCCACGCCGATGCGCTTCACGCGGCGGGACTGCTCAGCGATGACGAAGTCGCTCGCATGCACGAGGCCCTCTCGGCGCTCGATGCGGATGTCGCCTCCGGCGCCTTCACGCCCTCGGCCGGGGACGAGGACGTGCACACCGCTTTGGAGCGCGGCCTCATCGAACGCGTCGGCGCCCCCCTCGGAGGCAAGCTCCGCGCCGGGCGCTCCCGCAACGACCAGATCGCCACCCTCATCCGCATGTACCTGCGCGATGAGGCTCGGCACACGGCCTCCCTCGTCCTCGACCTCGTGGACGCCCTCGTCGATCAGGCCGAAGCCGCGGGCGACGCCGTGATGCCCGGGCGCACGCACCTCCAGCACGCTCAGCCCGTCCTCGTCGCCCACCATCTCCTCGCCCACGCGTGGCCGCTCATCCGCGACGTCGAACGCTTCACGGACTGGGATCGACGAGCGGCGATCTCCCCCTACGGATCCGGGGCGCTGGCGGGCAACACTCTCGGCATGGACCCGCAGGCCATCGCCCGCGCACTCGGCTTCACCGATTCCGTCGACAACTCCATCGACGGGACGGCCTCGCGCGACATCGTCGCCGAAGCCGCCTTCATCCTCGCGATGATCGGCGTCGACGTCTCCCGCCTGTGCGAGGAGATCGTCATCTGGAACACGAAGGAATTCGACTACGTCACCCTCGACGACGCCTTCTCGACGGGCTCGTCGATCATGCCGCAGAAGAAGAACCCCGACGTCGCCGAACTCGGGCGCGGCAAGGCGGGGCGCCTCATCGGCGACCTCATGTCCCTGCTCACGGTTCTCAAAGGAATCCCGCTCGCCTACGACCGGGATCTTCAAGAGGACAAGGAGCCCGTCTTCGACCAGCTCGACACGCTGTCCGTCCTCCTTCCCGCGGTCTCCGGCATGATCGCGACCATGCGCCTCAACCTGCGGCGCATGGCCGAATTGGCGCCCCAGGGGTTCTCCCTGGCGACCGACATCGCGGAATGGCTCGTGCGCAAGGGTGTGCCCTTCAGGGAGGCGCACGAACTGTCCGGCGCATGCGTGCGCATCGCCGAGTCGCGCGGGGTCGAACTCGCCGATCTCAGTGACGAGGAGCTCGCCTCGGTGTCCGAGCGGCTCACGCCCGCTGTTCGCGAGGTCCTCACCGTCTCCGGATCGGTCGGAGCGCGCCTGGGCAAGGGGGGCACCGCGCCTTCGCGGGTCGCAGAGCAGCTGCTCGCGATCAAGGCGCGCGCTCTGGCGGCGCGGGGCTTCGCCGACTCCCGCACCCGATAGACTGTCCGCGGTTTTGGGATCGCTGCATCAACGAAAGGAAGTTCCGTGACCGACATCCTGGATGAGCTCCAGTGGAGGGGCCTCATCGCCCAGCACACCGACATCGATGCCCTCCGCGAGCATCTTTCGGCGGGACCGGTCACCTTCTATTGCGGTTTCGATCCGACGGCGCCCTCCCTCCATCACGGGCACCTCGTGCAGATCATCCTCATGCGCCACCTGCAGCTCGCCGGTCATAGGCCGCTCGCGCTCGTCGGCGGGGCGACCGGCCAAATCGGTGATCCGCGTCAGTCGGGCGAGCGCCAGCTCCAGCCGAGAGAGGTCGTGGCCGGCTGGTCGGATCGGCTCCGCGATCAGATCTCGCGCTTCCTCGACTTCGACGGGCCGGCAGCGGCGACGATGGTGAACAACCTCGACTGGACGGCCGAGCTCAGCGCCATCGATCTCCTGCGGGGCATCGGCAAGTACTTCCGAGTGGGCACGATGCTCAACAAGGACATCGTCGCTCGCCGTCTCGCCTCCGATGAGGGCATCTCCTACACGGAGTTCTCGTACCAGATCCTCCAGGCGAACGACTTCCTCGAGCTTCACCGTCGCTACGGGGCGACCCTGGAGACGGGCGGCAACGATCAGTGGGGCAACATGATCGGCGGCGTGGACCTCATCCGCAAGGTCGAGGGCGCGTCCTCCCACGTGCTGACGACGCCGATCATCACGAAGTCCGACGGCACCAAGTTCGGCAAGTCCGAGGGCGGGGCGATCTGGCTCGATCCGGAGATGATGAGCCCCTACGCCTTCTACCAGTTCTGGCTCCGGGTGGAGGACGCCGATGTCGTGCGCTTCCTCAAGATCTTCACCTTCCTCGACCGCCGCCGGATCGAAGAGCTCGAGGCGGAGGTCGCTGAGCGTCCTCATGCGCGGGTCGCTCAGAAGGCGCTGGCGACCGAGATGACGCGACTGGTTCACGGCGAGGCCGAACTCGAGCGGGTCCTCGCCGCAACCGAGGCCCTGTGGGGGGGCGGCGACCTCAGCGCCATCGATGAGAAGACCCTGACGGCGGCGACCTCTAACCTTCCGCGCGCCTCCTTGTCCCTGGGCGAGGCAACGATCGTCGACGCCCTGGTGGGAACGGGCCTCGAGAAGGGGCGCGGCGCGGCTCGTCGCACCGTCGCTTCGGGCGGCGCCTATCTGAACAATGCGAAGGTGGAGGATGAGGACGCCCCCTTCACCGAGTCCGACCTTCTCGCCGGCTCGGTGGTGCTGATCCGCAAGGGCAGGCGCAATCTCGCCGTCGTCGAACTCTCCTAATGTGGCGCCCTTCACGGCCGTCTGATTTGACGGTTTGTGTGGGGGTGGGTAGTGTTTTCTCTTGTCGCTGCGGCTTTGTGGTTGTGGTGGTGGCCTCTTCCTTTGGGTGGTTCTGGGTGTGTGCTTGGGGTTGCCTTGGGGGTGTGTGGGTGTTGTTTGTGAACTCGATAGTGTGTTTGTTGTTTATGCCTGTTTTTTGTTTTTGAGTTGTTTTTTGGTTGGGATTGCTTGCCGTGTGGCTGCTGCTGCTGCTGTTGTTGTTGTTGTTTGTTGTGGTGGTGGTTGTGTGGTGGGTTTTTCTGGACTTTGTTTTGTTCGGAGAGTTTGATCCTGGCTCAGGACGAACGCTGGCGGCGTGCTTAACACATGCAAGTCGAACGCACGGCCTTGGGGTTTTCCTTGGGGTTGGTGAGTGGCGAACGGGTGAGTAACACGTGAGTAACCTGCCCTCTTCTTTGGGATAACGGTCGGAAACGGCTGCTAATACTGGATATTCACACATTGTCGCATGGTGGTGTGTGGAAAGGTTTTTTCTGGTGGGGGATGGGCTCGCGGCCTATCAGCTTGTTGGTGGGGTGATGGCTTACCAAGGCTTTGACGGGTAACCGGCCTGAGAGGGTGACCGGTCACATTGGGACTGAGATACGGCCCAGACTCCTACGGGAGGCAGCAGTGGGGAATTTTGCACAATGGACGGAAGTCTGATGCAGCGACGCCGCGTGAGGGATGGAGGCCTTCGGGTTGTGAACCTCTTTCGCTCATGGTCAAGCCGCAGCTTTGGGTTGTGGTGAGGGTAGTGGGTAAAGAAGCGCCGGCTAACTACGTGCCAGCAGCCGCGGTAATACGTAGGGCGCGAGCGTTGTCCGGAATTATTGGGCGTAAAGGGCTTGTAGGCGGTTGGTTGCGTCTGCCGTGAAATCCTCTGGCTTAACTGGGGGCGTGCGGTGGGTACGGGCTGGCTTGAGTGCGGTAGGGGAGACTGGAATTCCTGGTGTAGCGGTGGAATGCGCAGATATCAGGAGGAACACCGGTGGCGAAGGCGGGTCTCTGGGCCGTTACTGACGCTGAGGAGCGAAAGCGTGGGGAGCGAACAGGATTAGATACCCTGGTAGTCCATGCTGTAAACGTTGGGCACTAGGTGTGGGGGCCACCCGTGGTTTCTGCGCCGTAGCTAACGCTTTAAGTGCCCCGCCTGGGGAGTACGGCCGCAAGGCTAAAACTCAAAGGAATTGACGGGGGCCCGCACAAGCGGCGGAGCATGCGGATTAATTCGATGCAACGCGAAGAACCTTACCAAGGCTTGACATGCACCCAGAGCCTCCAGAGATGGGGGTGCATTTGGTTGGGGGTGTGCAGGTGGTGCATGGTTGTCGTCAGCTCGTGTCGTGAGATGTTGGGTTAAGTCCCGCAACGAGCGCAACCCTTGCCCTATGTTGCCAGCACGTTGTGGTGGGGACTCGTGGGGGACTGCCGGGGTTAACTCGGAGGAAGGTGGGGATGACGTCAAATCATCATGCCCCTTATGTCTTGGGCTTCACGCATGCTACAATGGCTGGTACAGAGGGTTGCGATGCTGTGAGGCGGAGCGAATCCCTTAAAGCTGGTCTCAGTTCGGATCGAAGTCTGCAACTCGACTTCGTGAAGGTGGAGTCGCTAGTAATCGCAGATCAGCAACGCTGCGGTGAATACGTTCTCGGGCCTTGTACACACCGCCCGTCACGTCACGAAAGTTGGTAACACCCGAAGCTCATGGCCTAACCGGTTTTCCGGGGGGAGTGGTCGAAGGTGGGATTGGCGATTGGGACGAAGTCGTAACAAGGTAGCCGTACCGGAAGGTGCGGCTGGATCACCTCCTTTCTAGGGAGCCCTGTTGGGGATTGCTGTGCTGTGCTGCTTGTGGGTGGTGTGGTGTGGTGGTTTCTTGTGCTCATGCTTGGTCATCATGCGTTGTGTGTGGTGGGTGTGGGTGCGTTGTGGGGTTGGGTGTAGATGATGGACACGCTGTCGGGTTCACGGTCAATACCTGTTGGCCGGTGGCCCTGCTGTGTTGTGGGGTTGTGTGGCTTGCTGGCTGCCTGCGCGCGTGTGGTTGTGTGTGGTGGTTGGTGTGGTGGGTTGTTTGTGATTTGTATAGTGGTTGTGAGCATCTTTTTTGTTCTGTGGTTTTGTTTAGTTGTGTGGGGCATTCGGTGGATGCCTTGGCATCAAGAGCTGATGAAGGACGTTGCGGCCTGCGATATGCCTCGGGGAGTTGGCGAGCGAACTGTGATCCGAGGGTGTCCGAATGGGGGAACCTAGCTGGGGTTGTGCCTGGTTACCATCATCTGAACGTGTATAGGGTGGTGGGGGGAACGCGGGGAAGTGAAACATCTCAGTACCCGTAGGAAGAGATATTCCGTGAGTAGTGGCGAGCGAAAGCGGAGGATGGCTAAACCGTGTGCGTGTGATACTCGGCGGGGGTTGCGTGTGCGGTGTTGTGGGGCTCATTCGTCCATTCTCTGCCGGGGGTGGGCTGGTGTGTGTTGTGGGAGTCGAACCATTTGGGATGGTGGACCGTAGTGCGTGAGAGTCGTGTAGGCGGACTGTGACATATGCTGGTGGGGTGGGTGCCCGAGTAGTGCGGGGCTCGTGGAATCTCGTGTGAATCTGCCAGGACCACCTGGTAAGCCTGAATACTCCTTGATGACCGATAGTGGATAGTACCGTGAGGGAATGGTGAAAAGTACCCCGGGAGGGGAGTGAAATAGTACCTGAAACCGTGTGCCTGTAAGCCGTCAGAGCCTTGTGGGGTGATGGCGTGCCTTTTGAAGAATGAGCCTGCGAGTCAGTGATACGTGGCGTGCTTAACCCGTGTGGGGTATGCGTAGCGAAAGCGAGTCTGAAATTATGGCGTGTGTCGCGTGTTCTGGACCCGAAGCGGGGTGATCTACCCATGGTCAGGTTGAAGCAGGGGTAAGACTTTGTGGAGGACCGAACCCACCAGGGTTGAAAACCTGGGGGATGAACTGTGGGTAGGGGTGAAAGGCCAATCAAACTCCGTGATAGCTGGTTCTCCCCGAAATGCATTTAGGTGCAGCGTTGTGTGTTGCCTGGCGGAGGTAGAGCTACTGGATGGCTGATGGGCCCTTTGGGTTACTGACGTCAGCCAAACTCCGAATGCCGTTAGGTTGAGCATGGCAGTGAGACGGCGGGGGATAAGCTTCGTCGTCGAGAGGGAAACAGCCCAGATCATCAGCTAAGGCCCCTAAGTGTGCGCTAAGTGGGAAAGGATGTGAGATCGCGGTGACAACCAGGAGGTTGGCTTAGAAGCAGCCATCCTTGAAAGAGTGCGTAATAGCTCACTGGTCAAGTGGTTTCGCGCCGACAATGTAGCGGGGCTTAAGCGTACCGCCGAAGCTGTGGCACTCACACGTTATAGCCTTGAGGAGTTTAGCTTCTTGCGGGTGTGTGGGTGGGTAGGGGAGCGTCCTGCGTGCGGTGAAGCCTGCTGGTGATGGTGGGTGGAGCGTGTGGGAGTGAGAATGCAGGCATGAGTAACGAATGGGAGGTGGGAATCCTCCCCGCCGATTGACTAAGGGTTCCAGGGCTAGGTTTATCCGCCCTGGGTTAGTCGGGTCCTAAGGCGAGGCCGACAGGCGTAGTCGATGGACAACCAGTTGATATTCTGGTACCGCGTTGTAACCGCCCAATGCTGAAGCCATTGTGCTAACCATCATGCTGTCTGGGTGCGTGCCTTCGGGTGCGTGTTCGGGTGGTGTCGTGGGATCCTGGTGGTGTGTAGGTAAGCGTGTTAACAGGGGTGACGCAGGAAGGTAGCTGCCGCGCACCGATGGTTGTGTGTGTCTAAGGTTGTGGCCCGTCTTCCAGGTAAATCCGGAGGGCGTTGTGGGTGAGGACTGATGGGGGTGCCCCTTGTGGGGTGTCTGGTGGTGATCCTAGGCTGTCAAGAAAAGCCTCGACGTGAGGGTGCAACGCGCCCGTACCCTAAACCGACTCAGGTGGTCAGGTAGAGTATACCGAGGCGTTCGAGTGAATCATGGTTAAGGAACTCGGCAAAATTCCTCCGTAACTTCGGGATAAGGAGGACCTTGTGCTGTCCCACTGTCTTGCGTGGTGGTGGCGGTGTGGGGTCGCAGAGAAGAGGGAGAAGCGACTGTTTATCAAAAACACAGGTGCGTGCGAAGTCGTAAGACGATGTATACGCACTGACGCCTGCCCGGTGCTGGAAGGTTAAGAGGAAGACTCAACCACTTCGGTGGTGAAGGTTTGAATTTAAGCCCCAGTAAACGGCGGTGGTAACTATAACCATCCTAAGGTAGCGAAATTCCTTGTCGGGTAAGTTCCGACCTGCACGAATGGCGTAACGACTTCTCCGCTGTCTCGACCGTGAACTCGGTGAAATTGCAGTACGAGTAAAGATGCTCGTTTCGCGCAGAAGGACGGAAAGACCCCGGGACCTTTACTATAGCTTGGTATTGGTGTTCGCTTAGGCTTGTGTAGGATAGGTGGGAGACTGTGAAGCGGCCGCGCCAGCGGTTGTGGAGTCGTCGTTGAAATACCATTCTGGTTTAAGCGGTCATCTAACCTTGGCCCGTGATCCGGGTTGGGGACAGTGCCTGGTGGGTAGTTTAACTGGGGCGGTTGCCTCCTAAAATGTAACGGAGGCGCTCAAAGGTTCCCTCAGCCTGGTTGGTAATCAGGTGGCGAGTGCAAGTGTACAAGGGAGCTTGACTGTGAGACCGACGGGTCGAGCAGGTGCGAAAGCAGGAACTAGTGATCCGGCCATGGCACGTGGGTGCGTGGTCGCTCAACGGATAAAAGGTACCCCGGGGATAACAGGCTGATCTTGCCCAAGAGTCCATATCGACGGCATGGTTTGGCACCTCGATGTCGGCTCGTCGCATCCTGGGGCTGGAGTTGGTCCCAAGGGTTGGGCTGTTCGCCCATTAAAGCGGTACGCGAGCTGGGTTCAGAACGTCGTGAGACAGTTCGGTCCCTATCCTCTGTGCGCGTAGGAAACTTGTGGAGGGCCGTCCCTAGTACGAGAGGACCGGGATGGACGAACCTCTGGTGTGCCAGTTGTACCGCCAGGTGCATGGCTGGTTGGCTACGTTCGGAAGGGATAACCGCTGAAAGCATCTAAGCGGGAAGCCTGCTCCAAGATGAGGTTTCCGTCACCCCCATTGGGGGTGTGAAGGCCCCCAGTAGACGACTGGGTTGATAGGCCAGAGGTGGAAGCACAGTAATGTGCTCGTGAGCCGACTGGTACTAATGGGCCGACACTAAACACAACCCAACCCCCTAACCAAAACAAAAGGGGGGGCGGGGCAAGAAAGACACTGCTTGCAACCACTATACGAATCACACTCAACCCACAACCCCCCAACAAGACCGGGGGGTAGGGGAGAGGTTTTGAAGACTTTGCGGTGGTCATAGCGTGGGGGAAACGCCCAGAACCCATTCCGAACCTGGAAGCTAAGCCCCACAGCGCCGATGGTACTGCACCTGGGAGGGTGTGGGAGAGTAGGACACCGCCGCAACCACACCCAACAAGAGTGGGGGAGGCGAGCACCAACACCCGGTGCACGCCTCCCCCCCTCCACATTTCACACACACGCGAACACGAGCGAACACACACGCACACGCACACGAGCGCGACGGCACGCCAACACGCACACGCACACGAGCGCGACGGCACGCCAACACGCACACGCACACGAGCGCGACGGCACGCCAACACGCCGGTGAACGTGGACCACGAAACACGCACACGAGCGAACACAAGCACGCGAACACGCATAGAAACACGCACATGCGCGGCGAACGTGGACCACGAAACACACGCAAGCGAGCGCGAACACACGCACACGAGCGCGAGCCAACACGAGCGCGAGCGGACGTGGACCACCACACAAAGATGACGCAGTCCCCTGAAGCTCGACGGCTTTCTCGTTAGACTGGTGCGGAATCAAGATCCGCAGACGGACGTTCCGCTGCGTGCAGAACAGTACAAGCGCCGATGAGCGCGAGAATAGAGGAATTCACCATGGCGTACGAAGAACGAGGACGATCCAGCGACGGTCGTGGCGGATTCCAGCGCAGGCCCAATTGGCGCGATGACAACGGCGGACGCAATCAGGGTCGCGGTCGGGGCTTCGAACGCCGCGACGAGCGCGGCGGTGATCGTGGTGAGCGGTCCTTCGATCGCGGTGAGCGCCGTGAAGGCGGTTACCGGGATCGCCGTGAGGGCGGTTACCGGGATCGTCGCGAGGGCGGATTCCGCGACGGCGGCCGGGGCCGGGGCTTCGAACGCCGCGACGAGCGCGGCGGTGATCGTGGTGAGCGGTCCTTCGATCGTGATGGGCGCCGTGAGGGCGGTTACCGGGATCGCCGTGAGGGCGGATTCCGCGACGGCGGCCGGGGCCGGGGCTTCGAGCGTCGTGACGAGCGCGGCGGTGATCGTGGTGAGCGGTCCTTCGATCGTGATGGGCGCCGTGAGGGCGGTTACCGGGATCGCCGTGAGGGCGGATTCCGCGACGGCGGCCGGGGCCGGGGCTTCGAGCGTCGTGACGATCGCGGCGGCCGCAGCGGGGACCGTCGCGATTTCCGCAAGGGCGAGGGGCAGAGCCGATTCTCGAAGGGCAGGGGAGACGATCGCTTCTCCGCTCGCGCTCCGCAAGGGCGGAATGATCGCTCGCGAGATACGGAGTACCAGAACTTCTCCTCGACGGATGAATACATCTCCCCGGACCCGAACGAGCCGCGCATCCCGGCCGGCGTATCGGCGGAAGAGCTCGACGCTCAGGCGTTGCGCGGGCTCGCCACGCTCTCGGGCCCGAATAAGGACATCGTCGCGCGTCACCTCGTGATGGCGGGACAACTCATCGATTTGGATCCCGAGGAGGCGTACAAGCACGCAGCCGCTGCGGCCAAGCGCGCCGGGCGCGTCGACGTCGTTCGCGAGGCCGCCGCCCTGACCGCCTACGCATCGGGCCGCTATGAAGAAGCGCTGAGGGAGGTGCGCGCGGTCCGCCGCATGCGCGGAGACGACTCCCTGCGCGCCGTTGAAGCCGATGCCGAGCGCGGCCTCGGGCACCCCGAGAAGGCCGTCGAGATCATCGACAAGACGAGCACGGAAGGCATGGAGCTCTCCGAGCAGGTCGAGCTCGTCCTCGTCTCCTCGGGCGCGCGGGCGGACCTCGGAGAGCGCGAAGTCGCCCTTCTCATCGTCGACGACGCGCTGTCCCGTCTCCCCGAAGACACCGACCCCTACCTCGTGCGCCGCCTCATGGAGGTCAAGATCGACCGCCTGCGCGAACTCGGTCGTGACAACGAAGCCGACGAAGTCGAGGCCTCCCTGCCCGAAGAACTCGAAGACCCCGAAATCGTGGATCTTTCCCTCTTCGCGGACGCGGACGTGGACAACAAGCGCACGGCGCTGCGCGCGATGGAGACCGCGCTCGTCGAAGCCTTCGACACGGTGCTCCTCGATCTCGACGGGACGGCGTGGAACGGCGACCGTACGATCGCGCACGCATCCGAATCGGTTGACGCCGTGCGTGAAGCGGGCATGAAGACCGTGTTCGTCACCAACAACGCGATGCGGACGCCCGCGCAGGTCGCGCAGAAGCTCCGATCGATGGGATTCACCGCCGAACCCGAAATGGTGATGACCTCCGCGATGGACATCATCGCGATCATGAAGGAGACCCTCGATGAGGGCGCCAAGGTCTTCGTCATCGGCGGCGCGGGTCTTCGCGAAGCCCTCGAGGACGCGGGGTACGTGATCGTCGACTCCGCGGATGATGAGCCCGCAGCCGTTGTGCAGGGGCTCGACACCGCGGTCGACTGGACGCTCCTGTCCGAAGGCGCATTCGCGATTCAGCGCGGTGCCGAGTTCTACGCCACGAACCTCGACGCCACGCTCCCGCAGGAACGGGGCTTCGCCCTCGGCAACGGATCCCTCGTGCGCGCGATCGAACACGCGACCCGCAAGCGCCCGCGCGCCGGGGGGAAGCCGGAACCCGGCATCTATCTCCGCGCCGCGGCGCTCGTCGACGGGGAGAAGCCGATCGCGGTCGGCGACCGGCTGGAGACGGACATCTCCGGAGCCGTATCCGCTTCGATGCCGGCGATGCACGTGCTCACCGGCGTCCACGGCGCCCGCGACGTGATCCGCGCGCCCCGCGGACAGCGCCCGAGCTTCCTCGCACTCGACATGCGCGGGCTCCTCGAAGCCCACCCCCGGGCCAAGCACCATCGCGACGGGACCTGGACCTGCGGTGATTCGCAGGTCGTCAAGGTCACGCGCTGGGGCGCCCTGACGGTCGACGACGTCGAACTCGATGAGAACACGCCCTGCACGGTCACGCTCGACACCTACCGCGCCCTCGCCGCAGCCGGCTGGGACTACGCGGATGAGAAGGGCAACGCCGTGCGCTGCCCCGCGATCACCGTGGTCGAGAACGGTGACCCGAGCGGAGTCATCGAAGCGCCCGAGCCCGTCGAATCCCCCGAAGCACCCGAAACGGACGGCGGTTTCGACGCGGGCGACGAAGAACTCGCTCTTCTCGCGGACGAGTTGGACGAGGCCGTCGAGACGCCGGCCTTCCTCCCCGGCGAGGAAGAACTCGAGCGCCTCCTCGCCGAAACCGCAGACCTCGACGCCGAGAACCGACAGGATGACGAGAACGCGGACGAGCCCGACGAGGACAGCGCCGAATGAACCCGGCCGCTCCGGTGCCGAGGGGAGCCCCGCCCGCGGGAGCAGGGATCGAAGCGGAAGTCGAGTCGATCCTCATCGGCTGCGAGGACGCCCGGCTCGATGACCGGATCGAAGCCCTCGCGCGCATCGACGAACGGCTTCGAGCCTGTCTCGACTCCGAGGCGTCGAAGTGAAGCTGCGAAGGATCGATTCCGAACTCGTGCGACGCGGCCTCGTGAAGTCGAGGACGCACGCGCAGGAGCTCATCACCGCCGGCCGCGTCAGACTCGACGGCGAGGTCGTCCTCAAGCCCGCGCGTCAGATGGACCCCGCGCAGGCCGTGGTCATCACGGGAAACGATGAAGTCGAGTACGTGTCCCGCGGCGCCCACAAGCTCGCGGGCGCCCTCGACGCACTCGGCGACGCGGGGCCGAAAGTCGCCGGACGCAGGTGCCTCGATGCGGGCGCCTCGACGGGCGGCTTCACCGATGTCCTCCTGCGCAGGGGAGCGGCATCGGTCGTCGCCGTCGACGTCGGCTACGGGCAGTTGGCATGGAGCCTCCAGTCCGACCCGAGGGTCGAAGTCCGTGACCGGACGAACGTGCGCACGCTCAAAGCCGGGGACATCGAACCGGCTCCGGAGCTCGTCGTCGGGGACATGTCCTTCATCTCCCTTCAACTCGTCATCCCCGCCCTCGTCGATGCAGCCGCCGAAGACGCGGATTTCCTCCTCATGGTCAAGCCGCAGTTCGAGATCGGCAAGGACCGGCTCGGCCACGGCGGAGTCGTCAAGAACCCGGCGCATCACGTGGAAACGGTCGAGGCAGTCGCGGGCTGCGCGATCCGCACAGGCCTCGACATCGTCGCTGTCGAGGCCTCGCCTCTGCCCGGTCCCTCCGGCAACGTCGAGTACTTCTTGCACATGCGCGCCTCCCATCCCGCTCCGATCGCCCACGAGGACCTGCATTCGCGTATCGTCGAAGCGGTGGAACGCGGTCCCGCCGGATCGGGGAAGGAAGAGAAATGATCGCCACGGTGATGCTCGTACGGCATGTTCACCGTTCCGATGCGCTCATCGCCGCCGAGGTGATGGCGAGCGAACTACGGGCTCTCGGCGTCGACGTCCGGCACGAGGATCCGGATGCGGAAGCGGACTTCGTCCTCGCGATGGGCGGGGACGGGACCATCCTCGCTGCCGCGCATCACGCCCACCTGCGCAATGCGCCGCTCCTGGGAGTCAACGTCGGCCACATGGGTTTCCTCGCCGAGGCGACCGGCCAGGACCTCGCGCTCATCGCGCGCAGGATCGCGGGCGAGGACTTCCACATCGAAGAGCGCATGACCCTCGACGTGCAGGTCCGCGAACCCGATGGAAGCATCCGGAACGATTGGGCGCTCAACGAGGCGGTGGTCGTTCACACCGACGTCGCCCACCCGGTGCACGTCGCCCTCGCCGTCGACGGGCAGGACGTTTCGACCTACGGCGCCGACGGCATGATCATCGCGACGCCGACCGGCTCGACCGCCTACTCCTTCTCCGCTGGCGGCCCCGTGGTCTGGCCCGATGCAGAGGCCGTCGTGCTCGCTCCTCTGGCCGCGCACGGCCTGTTCACGCGGCCGCTCGTTCTCGGACCGTCGGCCCTTCTCGAAGTGGCGGTGCTCGAAGAGAACTGGACGGACCCGGAGATGTGGTGCGACGGGCTGAGAAGAACCCCGCTCCCGGCGGGTTCGGTCGTCTCGACCCGGGTCGGTGCGCGCCCCGTGCGCCTCGTGCGCCTCGACGAGACCCCTTTCTCCGCGCGCCTCGTCGAAAGACTCAACCTCCCGGTCCGCGGATGGCGGTCCCGTCACCCACGAACGGGGCTCCGATGATCACGCGGATCGAAATCTCAGGGATCGGCGTCATCGACCGCGCCGAGCTCGACTTCGGAGAGGGACTCACCGTCCTGACGGGCGAGACCGGAGCGGGCAAGACGATGGTCCTCACATCGGTGGACCTCCTCCTGGGCGGCCGTGCGGATCCCGGCCTCGTCAGGACCGGCCACGAGAACGCGCAGGTCGACGGTTTCTTCACCGTCGATCCCTCCCAGGCGCAGACCGCGCAGGACGAGGGCGGGCTCGTCGAGGACGGCGAGCTCATCGTCTCGCGGACGGTGCCGGCGCAGGGCCGATCCCGAGCGAGGCTCGGCGGCAGGCCCGTGCCCGCCTCGAGTCTGACTCGCGCCATCGCCCCGCTCATCACCGTGCACGGCCAGGCCGACCAGATCCGGCTCACCAGCCCGAACGCTCAACGCGCGCTCCTCGACTCCTCCGGCGATGCGCGCCATCGCGCCCTCATGGCCGAATACGCCGAACACTGGCGCGCGGCCGTCGCCCTCAAGAAGGAACTCGACGAGGCTCTCGCCGATTCCTCGACCCGCGGCGCGCAAATCGATGAGCTGTCGAAAGCGCTGGAACTCATCGACGCGCTCGACATCCACGAGGGCGAAGACGAAGAACTGAGGATCGAGGCCCGGCGTCTGATGAGCGTCGAAGACCTCGGCCGCCTGATCGAAGCCGCCCGCACCGCGATTCAAGGCGCGGATGAGGAACCGGGGGCGGCCCGCCTCCTCCGCGAGTCCCTCGATCGTCTCGACGACGCGAAGCGGATGGACGAAGCGCTCGAGGAGACCGCCGCGCGCCTGCGTTCGATCGTCATCGATGCGCAGACCCTCGCCGATGACCTCGCCGACTACGCGCGCACCCTCGATGCCGACCCCGCCCGCCTCTCCCAGGTGATGTCTCGCCGCCACGCCCTGAAGAACCTTCTCGAAGGACGCGCCTCGGATGCGACGGGGCTCCTGGAATGGGCCGATGAAGCGCGCGAGCGATTGGCCCGCCTGGTCGATCCCGACAAGGACCCCGAGAAGATCCGCGAGCGGCTGACGGACGCCCAGGCCCAGGTCATCGCGGCGGGCGAAAGGCTGACGGCGAGCCGAAAGCGCCTCGCGACCCGCCTCGCCGAAGCCGTCGGAGGCGAGCTCCAGGCGCTCGCGATGAAGGACGCGGCCCTGGAGATCCTCGTCGCGCCCTCGAAACCGAACTCCCACGGCCTCGACGAGGTGACGATCCTCCTGCGCCCCCATCCGAGCGCGAATGCCCGCCCGCTCGGTCAAGGCGCATCGGGCGGCGAACTCTCGAGGATCATGCTCGCCCTCGAAGTGGTCCTCGGCGAGGGCGACGAAGCGACGACTTTCATCTTCGACGAAGTCGATGCGGGCATCGGCGGGCGCACCGCGACGGAAGTCGGCGCGCGCCTCGCAGCCCTGGCGAAGAAGCGCCAGGTCCTCGTCGTCACCCACCTGCCCCAAGTCGCGGTCTTCGCCTCGACGCACCTCGTCGTGAGCAAGCAGGAGGGAACGACGCGAGTGGTCAAGGTCGAGGGGGCCGAGCGCGAGGCCGAATTGACGCGCATGATGGGTGGAGATCCTCACTCCCCGGCGGCACGCCGACACGCCATCGAGGTCCTGACCTCGGCCGTGCCACAATCGAAGGGATGATGGACGAACTCAACGCACCCGGCGCCCCAGGCGCGGATCTTCGCTCTCGCGCGCGCGTCGACGGCAGGATCAGGACCCTTGTGACGCGCCTCGAAGCGGGCGAGATCGCGGTCATCGATCAGCTCGACCTCGACCGCGCCTCGGCGCATGCACTCGTGTCCGCGCGCCCCAGCGCCGTATTGAATGCGGCCCCCTCGACCTCCGGCAGGCATCAAGTCCTCGGCCCGAAGATCCTGCTCGATGCCGGCATCCCCGTCATCGATGATCTCGGGCCCGACATCATGTCGGTGCGCGAGGGCCAGACGCTCGAGATCCGCGGATCCGAGGTGCGGCGCGACGGCGTCGTCATCGCCTCGGGTCGCAGGCTCGATCCGAGCGACCTCGAACGCGACGAACGGGAACTGCGACGCACGATCTCCACGCAGATCGGATCCTTCGCCGCGACGATCGACGAATACCTGGCGCTCGACGGGGCCGTGCTCCGGGGCGAAGGCGTCCCCGCCTACTCCGCGCAGATCGCTTCCCGCCCCGTCCTGCTCGTCCTCGACGATGCGCGGGCCGAATCGGATCTCGCGCGCGCCAAGCGCTGGATCGCGGATGCCGCCCCCTACGTCATCGGGGTCGATGCGGGCGCCAATATCGCCGCGAAATCCGGGTGCATGCCGGATCTCGTCGTCGGGGACGCGGACCGGATCGACGAGAAGCCGCTGCGCAGGGCGAAGCACAGGGTCGTGCGGCGCGGACACAACGGGCTCGCGCCGGGGCGCGAACGCCTCGATCGCATGGGGCTCTCCTGCGCGGAGGTCGAGATGTCGGGGACGAGCGAAGACGCGGCGATCCTCGTCGCCACGCATTCGGGCGCGACCTCGATCGTCGTCGCCGGCGGGCGCCATGACCTCGATGACTTCGTCGACCGCGGCCGATCGGCGATGGCGCCGTCCTTCTTCTCCCGGCTCGCCGCCGGTGATGCGCTCATCTCCGCCCGCGCCGTCGCGGCGACGCACCGTCCGAGAATCGGCGGGGGGTGGCTCGCCGTACTGCTCCTCGCCATGCTCGCCTGCCTGGGCGCCGCCCTGTGGTCGACCCCCTGGGGACACGACCTGTTCACCTCGATCATCACCCGGGCGAATCCTTTCGCCGCCGCCACTGATCCCGGGTCCTGGTCGGGGCTCGTCTGAGGAGTAGTCCATGCTGAATTTCCGCTATCACATCGTCTCGCTCGTCGCAGTCTTCGCGGCCCTCGCGATCGGTATCGTCCTAGGCGCGGGCCCCTTGCAGGCGCGCATCTCCTCCGCGCTCGCCGGACCGCAGGCCGAGGAGTCTGCCGTCGACACGGCCGCCCTCGCCGCCGCCCAGCGCATTTCGGACGCCGATGCGCAAGCGCTGACCGAGCTCGCGCAGTCGCGCCTCGACGGGGTGCTCGCAGATCTCAAGGTGGCGACGATCGCCCTGCCCGGCGCCTCCGCCGAGGACGTCACCGCGGTGTCGAAGGGCCTCGAAAGCGCGGGGGCCGAGGTCGTCGGCCACGCCTCCCTGTCCGAGAACTGGCAGGCGCAGACGATGGCCACCTACCGTGACACCCTCGCCACGCCTTTGGCCTCGCACCTGCCGAACCTTCCTTCGGACGCCACCTCGGATGCGACGATCGCGTACGGGATCGTCGCGGCCCTCACCTCCACGGGCGCCGAAACGGAGCTCGTCACGCAGATCCTCACCGACGATTCCACGCCGATCCTCCACCTCGACACCGATCCGAAGGGCGCGGCGCAGGCTCTCGTCGTCGTGGGCGCGCGCGACTCCTCGAAGGGGGCGGCCGACGCGCAGTCGGCGTCATCCCTCGCCTCCCAGGAGGCCTGGAGCGGCCTCGCACGGGCCCTCACCTCAGCCCCGAAATCCGGGCTCGTCATCGCCGACGCCCATGATTCGACCTCGATGGCCGCGATGCTGCGCTCCACCGGTGCCCAGATCACCTCGATCGACACCCCGGGATCCGCGCTCAGCGTCTACGCCGCCGCCATCGCCTTGCGGGACGCCTCGGCGAGTGCTCGCGCCTTCGGCGTCGGGGAGGGCGCGACCCGGGTCATGCCCGAGCTCCCCTGATCCTCGAGTGCCGGAGCGCGCCCCTCGGACAGTCCGGAGGGGCGCGCTCCTTCTTGTTATGCTGGAGTCCCATGGTGATGACATCAATGCGCAATTCCACTATGGATCACACAATCCCCGCACACATCTTCGTGACCGGCGGAGTCGTCTCCTCCCTGGGGAAGGGCCTGACGGCGTCGAGCCTGGGCCGCCTCCTGAGGTCGAGGGGCCTGTCGGTCGTCATGCAGAAGCTCGATCCGTACATCAACGTGGATCCGGGCACGATGAATCCCTTCCAGCACGGTGAGGTCTTCGTCACCGAGGACGGAGCCGAGACCGATCTCGACATCGGCCACTACGAGCGCTTCCTCGACGTCGCGCTTTCCGGCGACGCGAATGCGACGACGGGCCAGGTCTACTCGAGCGTCATCGCCAAGGAACGCCGCGGCGAGTACCTGGGCGACACCGTCCAGGTGATCCCGCACATCACCGACGAGATCAAGCGCGTCATGCGCTCCCAAGCGACGCCGAACGCCGCCGGTGAGATCCCCGACGTCATCATCACCGAGATCGGCGGCACCGTCGGCGACATCGAGTCCCAGCCCTTCTTGGAGGCCGCCCGTCAAGTCCGCGCCGACCTCGGGCGGGACAAGGTGGCCTTCGTCCACGTGTCCCTGGTCCCCTTCCTGCCGGCCGCGGGCGAGCTCAAGACGAAGCCGACGCAGCATTCGGTGGCGGCGCTGCGCTCCATCGGCATCGCGCCCGACGCCCTCGTCCTGCGGACCGATCGGCCCCTGCCCGAGGGCGTGAAGGGCAAAATCGCCCTCATGTGCGACGTCGACCGGGATGCGGTCATCGAATGCGCCGACGCGAACTCGATCTACGAGGTCCCGCCGACCCTGCACCGCGAGGGCCTGGACGCCTACCTCGTTCAACGCCTGTCCCTTCCGTTCCGCGACGTCGACTGGACGGAGTGGAACGGCCTCCTCGAGCGCGTCCACTCCCCGAAGTACCGCGTGGAGGTCGCCCTCGTCGGCAAGTACGTCGACCTTCATGACGCCTACCTGTCCGTCTCCGAGGCGATCCGGCACGGAGGATTCGCGAACAACGCGCGCGTCGACATCCGCTGGGTCGCCTCCGACACCTGCGAGACGCCCGAGGGGGCGAGCCGCGAACTCGCAGGGGTCGACGCGATCGTCGTCCCGGGCGGCTTCGGCGTGCGCGGCATCGAGGGCAAGCTCGGCGCCCTGCGCTGGGCGCGCGAGCACGGGGTCCCGACCCTCGGCCTCTGCCTCGGCCTCCAGTGCATGGTGATCGAGGCGGCGCGCAACCTCCTCGGCCTGGCAGGAGCCTCTTCGACCGAAATGGATCCGGACACCCCCGATCCCGTCGTGGCCACGATGGACTCCCAGCGGGGGATCGTCTCCGGCGAGGGGGACCTGGGCGGGACGATGCGCCTGGGCGCCTACGACGCGGTGCTCGCCGAAGGCTCGCTCGTGGCCAGGACCTACGGGACGACGCAGGTCTGCGAACGCCACCGCCATCGCTTCGAGGTGAACAACGCCTATCGGGAGCGCCTCGAATCGGTCGGCCTGCGCGTCTCGGGAACATCACCCGACGGCGGCCTCGTCGAATTCGTGGAGCTCGACGAGTCGATCCATCCCTTCTACCTCGCCACGCAGGCCCACCCCGAGTTCAAGTCGCGTCCGACCCGCCCCCATCCGCTGTTCGCCGCGCTCATCGCGGCCGGCCTCGAACGCCATAAGGGCCGTTACTCCTCGCGCGGCGCACAGGCCTCGGCCGAGGGCGGTGACGCGGAATGAGCCTCGAAGAACTCAGCGCGGAGCAGGCGGCGGATCTTCGCGACGCCAAGGAAACGCGCGAAGTGGTCGAGCATCGGGAGCTGTGGCGGGGGAGGATCATCGGTCTGGAGGAAGACCTCGTCCGTCTCTCGCCGAGCGGCGACCCCGTGCTGCGTCAGTACACCGAGCATCCGGGAGCCGTGGCGGTCGTCGCGATGCGAGGCGGGGACGGGCGCGAGGAGGTCCTCCTCGAGCGCCAGTACCGTCATCCCGTGGGCGCCCTGCTCTGGGAGATCCCCGCGGGTCTTCTCGACATCGACGGCGAGGCTCCGCACCTGGCCGCCGCTCGCGAGCTCGAAGAGGAGGCGGACCTCCTGGCCGGGCGTTGGGACGTCCTCGTCGACTTCTTCACCTCGCCCGGGGGCACGGACGAGTCTTTGAGGATCTTCCTCGCCCGCGAGCTCTCGCCCGCGCCCGCGCCCTTCGCGCGCGAAGACGAGGAGGCGGACCTGGTCCTCGCGTGGGTGGGGCTCGACGATGCCGTGTCCTTCGTCCTCGAAGGGCGGATCCACAACCCCTCCGCGGTCGCGGGCATCCTCGCCGCCCATGCCGCTCGGGCGAGGAAGTGGGAGGGGCTCAGGCCAGTCGAGGCGCACTGGTTGCGCTAGGCGGGGTGGGATCTCACTCACCATGCAATTTTGTGAAGCGGAACGTGCGTAAAACGGCGTAAACTCTGATCGTTCAAACGTGGAGAGATGATCGGAGGCGCTGTGTCAGACCAACCGGACGCGTGCACCCGTGAACAGGTCCTCGACCTCATCGTCGAAAAGGGTCCGGTGACGGCGAGCGTCATCGCGCGGATCCTCAACCTGACCACGGCCGCGGTGCGGCGCCACATCACGATCCTCCTCGACTCCGAGGAGATCGAGGAGCACGAACCGACAGTCGCCGGCAAGCGCGGAAGAGGACGTCCCGCGCGGCACTACGTCGCCAGTCGCGGCGCCCACGCCCGCCTTGCCGAAGGCTATTCCGAACTCGCCGTGAAAGCCCTGGGCTACCTCGGGCAGGTCGGCGGGAAAGACGCCGTAGAAGCCTTCGCCGCGGCTCGTTCTCGGGAGATCGAGAGGCGTTACGCGCCGATTGTCCGCGATGCCGGCACGGATCCCAAGATCCGGGCCCAGGCGCTCGCCGACGCTCTCACCCAGGACGGCTACGCCGCCACGGTCAGGGAGATCGGCCCGAACGGTTTCGCCGTGCAGCTCTGCCAGGGGCATTGTCCGATCCAAGAGGTCGCCGATGACTTCCCGCAGCTCTGCGAGGCCGAAACCAGGGCCTTCTCCCGACTCCTCGACGTTCACGTCCAACGCCTGGCCACGCTCGCCGGTGGTGAACACGTGTGCACGACCCACATCCCCGTGGCCGTCCCGGTGATCCACCCGGCGACCCGAGCGGCGCTGCATTCGCAGTCCCGCTCCCAGAATTGATGAGAGGCTGAAGATATATGACCCAGTCACCGCAGGTCGCAGACCTCGATGACCGTCCATTGACCGATGACGAGATCATCGAGTCGATCGGCGTTTACGAGTACGGATGGCGCGACAACGACGACTACTCCAAGGACGCCGAGTACGGGATCAACGCGGACGTCGTCCGCTCGATCTCGGCGCACAAGGGCGAACCGGAGTGGATGCTCGAACGCCGCCTCAAGGCGCTCGAGATCTTCGACCGCAAGCCCATGCCGACCTGGGGCCCGGACCTGTCGGGCATCGACTTCGACGCCTTCAAGTACTACGTCAATCCGACGGATCGGCAGGTGAAGGACTGGCAGGACCTCCCCGAGGCGATCCGCACCACCTACGACCGCCTCGGCATCCCCGAGGCCGAGAAGAACCGCCTCGTGGCGGGCGTCGCCGCCCAGTACGAGTCCGAGGTCGTCTACCAGCAGATCCAGGAGGATCTCGAACGCCAGGGCGTCATCTTCCTCGACACGGACACCGGCCTCAAGGAGCATCCGGAGATCTTCCAGGAATACTTCGGCAAGGCCGTCCCCTCCGGCGACAACAAGTTCTCCGCCCTCAACACCGCCGCATGGTCGGGCGGCTCCTTCGTCTACGTGCCGCCGGGCGTGCACGTGAACATCCCGCTCCAGGCCTACTTCCGGATCAACACCGAGGCGCTGGGCCAGTTCGAGCGGACGCTCATCATCGCCGATGAGGGCTCCTACGTGCACTACGTCGAGGGCTGCACGGCGCCGATCTACGACGAGAACTCCCTCCACTCGGGCGTCATCGAGATCTTCGTGAAGAAGGGCGCCCGCGTCCGCTACACGACCATCCAGAACTGGTCGACGAACGTCCTCAACCTCGTCACGCAGCGCGCGGTCGTCGAAGAGGGCGGCACGATGGAATGGGTTGACGGCAACATGGGCGCCGCGATCACGATGAAGTACCCCGCCTGCTACCTCATGGGCGAGCACGCCCGGGGCGAAACGCTCTCCATCGGCTTCGCAGGCCCGGGCCAGCATCAGGACACGGGCGCCAAGATGGTTCACATGGCGCCGCACACCTCGTCCTCGATCGTCTCGAAGTCGGTGTCCCGCGGAGGCGGGCGCACCTCCTACCGCGGACTCGTCAGGGTCAATTCGAGGGCGCGGCATTCCAAGTCGAACGTCCTGTGCGACGCGCTCCTCGTCGACAAGGTCTCGCGGACCGACACCTACCCCTATGTCGATGTGCGCACCGACGACGTCGAGATGGGGCACGAGGCGACCGTTTCGAAGGTCTCCGCGGATCAGCTCTTCTACCTCATGAGTCGCGGCCTCGATGAGAACGAGGCGATGGCGATGATCGTGCGCGGCTTCGTCGAGCCGATCGCCAAGGAGCTCCCCATGGAGTACGCCCTCGAGCTCAACCGCCTCATCGAACTGCAGATGGAAGGATCTGTCGGCTGATATGACGACTGAATACGCAATGCCCGCACCGCATTCCCACGGCGCAGTCGACAAGGGCGGGCACGCCTCCAGGGCCGACCGGCCGACATCCTTCGACCTCGACGCGATCCCCGTTCCGGGCGGGCGCGAGGAGGATTGGCGATTCACGCCCATGCGCCGGATCGAGAAGCTGTTCGAGACGGGCAACTACGCCGAGGGCGACGCGCCGCTGCGCGTCCAGGCGCCCGAGGGCGTGCTCGTCGAAAAGGCCGACCGCCGGGATCCGCGCCTGGGCACCGTGCTCGCCCCCGGCGACCGCACCGCCGTCGTCGCGTGGAACGCATTCGAGAACTCGACCGTGGTCGCGGTTCCGAAGGGCGCCGTCATCACCGAGCCGATCCGCATCGAGATCGACGCCGTCGAGGGCGTGCGCGCCCAGCATCTGCGGATCGAGGTCGGTGAACTCGCCGAGGCGACCATCATCCTCACCCATCGCGGGAGCGCCGGGGCGGCTCTCAACCAGACCGTGGAGTTCAGCGCGGGAGACGCCTCGAAGGCGACGCTCGTCTCGATCCAGGAATGGGACGACACGGTCCTGCACGCCTCGAATCACCGTCTCTCGCTCGGCAAGGACGCGAAGTTCACCCACATCGTCGTCACCTTCGGCGGCGACCTCGTGCGCATCAGCTCCGACACGGACTTCAGGGGCACCGGTGGCGAGCTCACCATGCTCGGCCTCTACTTCGTCGACGCCGACCAGCATCTCGAGCACCGCGTCTTCGTCGATCACTCCCAGCCGAACTGCTACTCGCGCGTCACCTACAAGGGAGCCCTCCAGGGCCAGGACGCGCACGCGGTCTGGATCGGCGACTGCCTCATCCGCGAAACGGCCGACGACACGGACACTTACGAGCTCAACCGCAACCTCGTGCTCACCGAGGGCGCGAAGGCCGATTCGGTGCCGAACCTCGAGATCGAGAACGGCGAGATCAAGGGGGCGGGCCACGCCTCGGCGACGGGCCGCTTCGACGACGAGCAGCTCTTCTACCTCATGAGCCGCGGCGTCTCAGAAGCCGATGCGCGCCGCCTGGTGGTGCGCGGCTTCTTCGCCGAGCTCATCAACCAGATCGGCGTCCCCGAGGTGGTCGATCACCTCATGGAGTCCGTCGAAGCCGAACTCGCCAAGTCCCGAACCATCTGAGCCGCGAAGGCCAGCAACGACCACCCGGCTCGAGCCGGAAGCAGGAGGAACAATGTCGACCCTGAAAATCTCGGATCTCCACGTCACCGTCGAAACGGCCGACGGCCCCAAGGAGATCCTCAAGGGCGTGAATCTTACGATCAATTCCGGTGAGGTCCACGCGATCATGGGCCCGAACGGTTCGGGCAAGTCCACTCTCGCCTACGCCCTCGCCGGTCACCCGGCCTACGAGATCACGCAGGGCGAGGCGTGGCTCGACGACCGGCTCATCACGGAGATGAGCGTCGATGAGCGCGCCAAGGCCGGCCTTTTCCTCGCGATGCAGTACCCGGTCGAGGTCGCGGGAGTCTCGGTCTCGAACTTCCTGCGCACGGCGAAGACCGCGATCGACGGCGAGGCGCCCCAGATCCGCCAGTGGGTCAAGGACGTCAAATCCTCCATGGACAAGCTCCGCATGGATTCCGACTTCGCCGAGCGCGATGTGAACGTCGGCTTCTCCGGCGGTGAGAAGAAGCGCCTCGAGATCCTCCAGATGGAGCTGCTGCGGCCCTCCTTCGCGGTCCTCGACGAGACCGATTCCGGCCTCGACGTCGATGCGCTGCGCATCGTCTCCGAGGGCGTGAACCGCGTTCATGACGAGACCGGTTGCGGCGTCATGCTCATCACGCACTACACGCGGATCCTGCGCTACATCAAGCCCAGTCACGTCCACGTCTTCGTGGCGGGGCGCGTCGTCGCCGAGGGCGGGCCCGAGCTCGCCGATCAACTCGAGGACGAGGGCTACGACAAGTACCTCGGGTGAGCGGACTCTTGGGGATGCACGCGCGCGCCGCCGCCTTCGACGACCACGAGCTCGCCGCGATCAGGTCGGACTTCCCGATCCTCGACCGCATCGGCCGGGGCGGGAACCCGATCGCCTACCTCGACGCCTCGGCGACCTCGCAGAAGCCGGCTTGCGTCATCGAGGCGGGGGCCGAGTTCTACCGCAGGCGCAACGCCGCCGTCCACAGGGGCACCCACCTCCTGGGCGACGAGTCGACCGCGGCCTTCGAGGACGGGCGCGAGGCGCTCGCAGCCTTCATCAACGGGCGTTCCGATGAGATCGTGTGGACGAAGAACGCCACCGAGGGCATCAACCTCGTCGCCCTCGCGATCGGCCATGCCTCGGCGGGGCGCGGCGGCTCTGAGGCGGAGCGCCTGAGGATCGGCCCGGGCGACCGGATCGTGACGACGAGGGCGGAACACCATGCCAATCTCGTGCCCTGGCAGGAGCTCTGCGCCAGGACCGGTGCGGAGCTCGCCTGGCTCGACCTCACCCCGGACGGACGGATCGATCCGGAGACCCTGGGCGTGATCACGGCGAACACGAGGCTCGTCGCCTTCACCCACGCGTCGAATGTGACGGGGGCGATCTCCCCGGTCGCCGAGATCGTCGCGGCGGCCAGGGCGGTCGGCGCGATCATCGTCCTCGACACGTGCCAGTCGAGCGCGCACATGCCGATCGACGTCGCCGCCCTCGGCGTCGACTTCGCGGTCATGTCCTCCCACAAGATGCTCGGGCCCACGGGCGCGGGCGCGCTGTGGGGGAGGCGCGAACTGCTCGAGCTCATGCCGCCGGTGCTCACCGGAGGTTCGATGATCGAGAACGTCACGATGGAGGGGGCGAGCTACATGCCCCCTCCCGAGCGCTTCGAAGCGGGCTCGCAGCCGGTCGCCCAGATCGCGGGCTGGACCCGGGCGCTGAAGTACCTCGCGGAACTCGATATGGATCGCGTCCACGCCCACGAGTCCGTTCTCACCGCGCACCTGCTCGAGGGCGTGGCGGACATCGAGGGCGTGCGGCTCCTCGGGCCGGCCGATGAGGCCGATCGCATCGGCGTCGTCGCCTTCGCCGTCGACGGCGTGCATCCTCACGATGTCGGGCAGGTGCTCGACGCCGACGACGTGGCGATCCGCGTCGGGCACCACTGCGCGATCCCGCTCCACACCTTCTTCGGCGTGCGCTCATCCGCCCGTGCGTCCGTCGCGCCGATGAATTCGATCGAGGAGATCGATCGTTTCCTCGCGTCGCTGCGACGCGTCCGTTCGTATTTCGGAGGCCAATGATGTCGAGTCTCGATCAGCTCTACCAGCAGGTGATCCTCGATCACGCCCGGGCCAGGCACGGCGCCGGGCCCGTCGAGGACGTCGAAGCGTCCTCCCACCAGGTGAATCCGACCTGCGGCGACGAGGTCACCCTGGGCGTTTCGCTCGATGATCAGGGCAAGGTCGCCCGCCTCGTGTGGGACGGCGACGGCTGCTCCATCTCCCAGGCCTCCCTGTCGATGCTCACCGACCTCGTGGCGGGCGCCTCCCTCGACGAGGTGCGCGCGGGATACGCCGCGATGGAGAAGATGATGCACTCGAGGAACCAGGGGGTCGGTGAGGACGTCCTCGATCTCCTCGGAGACGCGGCGGCCCTCGAGTCCACCTCGCAATTCGCCAACCGCGTGAAGTGCGCGCTGCTTGGCTGGTACGCCCTGCGCGACGCCGTCGCGAAGCTCGGAACCGATATCGCAGGAGAACAGGCATGAGCAATCCCATGGCCCAATCAGAACCGGTCGAGCAGCGATTCGGTCAGGCGCCGGATCCTAAGGGGGCCTCGTCGATCAACGGAACGGACCTCGTCGAACACGGTTCGGTTCCGGGAGGCGACGTCCTCGAGGCTCTCAAGGACGTCATCGATCCGGAACTCGGGATCAACATCGTCGATCTCGGCCTCGTGTACGGCGTGCAGATCGGGGAGGACGACTCCGTGATCCTGGAGATGACCCTCACCTCCGCAGCGTGCCCGCTCACTGATGTCATCGAGCGCCAGGCGCAGATGGTCCTCAGCCACCTCGTCACCGAGGTGACGATCTCGTGGGTGTGGATGCCGCCGTGGGGTCCGGATCGGATCACGCCCGATGGGCGCGAGCAGCTCCGCGCGATCGGATTCAACGTCTGATCCGCCCGGCTGGAGGGGGCGGGTCTTTCGATCCCGCCCCCTCCAGCCGTCATCGCTCATTCGGCCGCGGGCCCGTCCGGGATCGCCTCATCCGAGGCCGGGCTGGGCGAGGACTGCGCCGATCCGGACACGATGAGGTCGCGGACCTTGCGCCGCATCACTTTGCCGAGCGGATTGCGCGGAAGATCGGCGAGGATGGCGATGAGACGGGGGAGCGCGTAGTGGGCGATCCTCCGTTCCGCCCAGAGGCGCACCTGCTCGAGGGTGATCGTTTCTGCGTCCTCCTCGAGGACGAGGGCCGCGACGACCTCCTCCTTCGCGTCGCCCGAGGGGATGCCGACCACCGCGACGTCCTTGACCCCGGGAAGCCCGCGGATCGCCGCTTCGACCTGACTCGGGTAGACGTTGAACCCGCCGGAGAAGATGAGCTCCTTCTTCCGGTCGGTCATGCGGATGAAGCCGTCGTCGAGGATCCCGACATCGCCCGTGCGGAACCAGCCGTCCTCGGTGAAGACCCGCGCGGTCTCCTCGGGCGCGTCGAGGTAGCCGTCGAAGACCTGCGGTCCTCGAACGAGGATCTCGCCCGGTTCGCCTGCGTCCACATCACGGCCGGGATCCTCCAGGTCGACCAGACGGACCTCGGTCGAGGCGAAGGGGAGTCCGAGGACGCCGTGCCGGCGTTGATCCGACAGCGGGGCGCCCATGAGGACGGGCGAGGTCTCCGTGAGGCCGTAGCCTTCGACGATCATCCCGCCCGTGGCCTCCTCCCAGCGCTCCGCCGATTCCGTCGACAGGGGCATCGCCCCGGCGACGGAGTAGCGGATCGAGGTCAGGGGTGTTCCGGTCTGGGCCGCGCGGCGCTCGATGCGTTCGAACATCGGCGGGACGCCGACGAAGAAGGTGACGGGCCTGCGCCGGTGCGAATCGAGGGCGAGGTCGACGTCGAACTTCGGCAGGACGATCTGGGTCGCGGCCTTGCCGACGGCGGCGCAGCAGAAGAAGGTGAGGCCGAAGGCGTGGAAGAAGGGGAGGAGCGACCAGAAGGTCTCGGCGCCCTCGTGGAGCTTCCAGACCCAGAAGAGGCACTGGTTGACGTTCGCCCCGATATTCCGGTGGGTGAGGGGCACCGACTTGGGGATGCCGTTCGTCCCCCCGGTGTGGAGGATGACGGCGCGCTCCGATCCGGTCGCACCGGGGACCTGCGGATCGACGCGGTCCGCGCGTGCGCAGGCGTCATCGAAGGAGAGGGCCTCCTCGGGGCGGGCCGAGCGCATTTGCGCCTTCGCGGCCCGCGCTTTCGCCAGCGGCGCCTTGAGGAGCATGCGCCGGGATGCCGGCATGAGACGCGTGATGTCGACGGTGAAGAGCGTGTCGAGCGAGGTCGTGCGAGTCGGATACGCCTGCGCGCACTTCTCCCAGACGACCGCCACCTTCGCGCCGTGGCGCCCGAGCTGCTCGGCGATCTCTGCGGCGGGCGCGAGCGGGTTGTGCTGGGCGACGACCGCGCCGATGCGCATGCACGCGTAGAAGACGATGAGGGCCTGCGGGGTGTTGGGCAGGGCGACGGCGACGACATCGCCCCTGCGGACGCCGGCCGCGACGAGGACCGCGGCGGCGCGCAGGGACATGTCGAGGAATTCCGCGTAGGTGAACTCGCGCCCGAAGTAGTCGATGGCCGCGCGTTCGGGGTAGAAGCGCGCCGCCGTCTCGAGCAGGCTGAAGAGCGAGCCCTCGGGCACGGGGATCTCATAGGGGCAGCCCGCATCGTAGAAGCGCCTGGCCTCAGCCACTACCTCACTCACCGTGAACCTCCATCCGGGTCCGGTGCTGCTGGGCCCATCGTGATCATCATCCTCCTCGAGGAAGGACGCTCCTCTTCCCGTCCCATCAGACGACGGGGGCCGACCAGGTGTCGCAGGTCGCGATCGACCCCTCAGTGAGGCCCTTCATGAGCCATGTCTTGCGCTGCTCCGCGGATCCGTGGGTCCACGTGTCCGCATTGGTCGATCCTTGATACTTCGTCTGGATGCGGTCGTCGCCGATGGCCTCGGCGGTCGTGAGGGCGTCATCGACCTCCTGCTCGGTGGGCGTGAGGAGGAAGGGGATGCCCGAGTCCGGGTCGATCGTCGTGGAGGCCCAGTGCATCCACAGGCCCGCGTAGCAATCGGCCTGGAGCTCCGAACGGACTCCGGCGCCCTGCTCCCCGGTCTTGCGGGTGTCGTGCGAGTGGAAGACTCCCTGGAGGTTCTGGATGTGGTGCCCCCATTCGTGCGCGACGACGTACTCCTGCGCGAGGGGGGCGTTGCGCGCGCCGAGCTCGCGCTCCATCTGGGTGAAGAAGCCGAGGTCGAGGTACACGCCGCGGTCGGCGGGGCAGTAGAAGGGGCCCGTGGCCGAGCTCGCCGATCCGCAGCCCGTGCTCACGGAATCCTGGAAGATCTGGAAGCCCGGCATCGCGTAGTCGACCCCGGAGCCCTGGGAGCGCAGCTGCTCGTCCCAGACGGCGTCGAGCGAATCCGCCGTCGTCACCATTCGGCACTCCGTGCGCTCGTTCGCGGCGGCGCCGCTCGTGCAGGAGCTGAGATCGACGCCCGCCGTCGAGGACGAGGGGGCGGGCGCCGCACCGCCTTGGAGCAGGCCCGTGAGGTCGATGCCGGTGAAATGCGAGATGAGGAGCACGGCGATCACCGTGAGGACCGATCCGCCCCCGATGCCGGCCGCGCGGCGCCCCGAGGTGCGTACGCGCGAAGAATCCGAACGCACCTGTTCATTGAAGCTCATGAGTGGGATCCCTTCGCGCTGTCGTGCGTGTAGCGGCCGAGCATATCGTCTCGGAAGGCTTCGTAGTCCCCATTGTCGATCGATCCGCGGATCGCGTCGACCAAACGGACGGTGAACCATTCGTTGTGGATCGTCGCCAGGGTCGAGGCGAGGATCTCCTTGGCCTTGAAGAGGTGATGGACGTAGGCGGCCGAATAGTGCGTGCAGGTGTAGCAGCCGCATCCTTCGACCAGGGGGGAGAAATCGCGTTTGAAGCGCGCATTCGTCACGTTGAAACGGCCGTCAGGGGAGTAGATCGCGGCATTGCGCGCGACCCTCGAGGGATTGACGCAGTCGAAGGTGTCGGCTCCGGCCTCGACTCCGGCGAAGAAGTCCTCCGGTTCGGAGATGCCGAGGAGGTGACGAGGGCGGTCCTCGCCGAGCTCTTCGCTCACCCAGGACAGGATGGTTCCGAGATTCTCCTTCTCGAGGGCGCCTCCGAGGCCGAAGCCGTCGAAGCGCCAGCCGTCCTCGTCCATCGCGGCCATGGTCCGGGCCGCCCGCCTGCGCAGGTCCTCGTATTGGGCGCCTTGGATCACCCCCCAGAGCTGCTGGTACGGCTTGCCGGCGCGCTCTTCGGTCAGGCGCGCATGGGCGCGCAGGCAGCGCCTCGCCCAGGCGTGCGTCCGCTCGAGCGACTCCTCCTGGTACGAGCGCGGGTGGAGCAGCGAGGTGAGCTCGTCGAAGGCGAACATGATGTCGCTGCCGAGCTCGTGCTGGATCCTCATCGACACTTCGGCGGTGAAGCGGTGGCGGGTGCCGTCGATGTGGGAGCGGAAGACGACCCCGTCCTCGTCGACGACCGCCTCTGAGGCCTTGACCGCCTGCATGTGGAGCTTGGGGTCGTTCGGGTCCGCTTTGCCGGAGAACTCCTGGGAGAGGACCTTCTTGAATCCCGCTCCGAGCGAGAGGACCTGGAATCCGCCGGAGTCCGTGTAGGTGGGACCGCGCCAGTTCATGAATGCGCCGAGCCCCCCGGCCTCGTCCACGAGGTCCGAGCCTGGCTGGAGGTAGAGGTGGTAGGCGTTCGCGAGGACCGCCTGGGCGCCCAGGTCCGCCACCATCTCCGGGACGAGCGCCTTGACGTTCGCCTTCGTCCCGACGGGGATGAAGGCCGGGGTGCGGATGACGCCGTGAGCGGTGCGGATGACGCCCGTTCGTCCGAGTCCGTAACCGGCGTCCAATCGCGTGCCGAGGTCGAAGCCGCGGTCGTCGTCGGGGGCGGCGTTCGGGGGCGCCAAGGGCCGCTGCGCCGGGGCGGCGAGCCAGGGCGCGCTCATGCGGCGAGCACCTCCTGGGGCTCGAGGCCTTCACGCTTCCTCACGAGGGCGACCGCGCGGTACGTGATCGGGAGGAGAACGACCTCGACGCCGACTTTGTACACGTAGCCGGTGATGACGTAGTTGAGGAAGTCGAGACCGGGGATGACGCCCGCGAAGGCGATCGTGCAGAAGAGCACGGTGTCGAAGAGCTCGCCGACCATCGTCGATCCGATGAGGCGCGCCCAGAGGCGCTCGGCCCCCCAGCGCTGCCTGATCTTGACGAGGACGAAGGAGTTGACGAGCTGGCCGACGAGGTAGCCGATGACGGAGGCGGCGACGATCCGCGGGACGAAACCGAGGACCGCTTCGAATGCCGCCTGATTCTCGTACCCGGGTCCGACGGGGGCGACTTGAACGAGGAAGAAGATGAGGGAGGCCAGGACCGAGGCGATGAAGCCCAGGACGATCACGCGCTTCGCGCGGGCGAACCCGTAGACCTCCGAGAGGACGTCTCCGAGCACGTAGGTGAGCGGGAAGAGGATCGCGCCCCCGTCGAACACGAGGTGGATCGGCCCTGCATCCAGCGCCGTCACTTTCGTCGCGGCGATATTCGAGATGAGGAGGAACGCGACGAACATGACGGCGATGACGTCGAAGATGCGGGGTGCGCGTTCGCTCGTCCCGGTGGAATCGATCATGAAGGGCCTCGTCTCTCGTGAACTCCCTCCCATTGTGCCTTCACCTGCGCGGAATCGAGCAACCGGATCGGGGTGTATCGGCCCACAACCCTTAGGATCATCGGGTGATCAATGTTTCGGATTTCTCTTTGCGCATCGGCGCCCGCGATCTCGTGCGTCATGCGAGCTTCCGCATCGACAAGGGCATGCGGATCGGTCTCGTTGGCCGCAACGGCGCGGGGAAGACCACGACGATGCGGCTCCTCGCCGGTGAGAGGGACAAGGGGGCGGCCGAGCATGAGGGTTCGATCACCTCGAACGGCACCATCGGCTACCTCGCCCAGGACACGCACATCGGAGAGCAGGCGCTGAGCGCGAGGGAGCGCATCATCTCCGTGCGCGGCATCGACGAGATCATCGCGAAGATCCGTAAGGCCGAGCACGAGATGGCTTCGACCGAGGGCGCCCGGCAGGTCAAGGCGATGGAGCGCTACGTGCGCCTCGATCAGCAGTTCACCGCGCAGGGAGGGTGGGCGGCGAACGCCGAGGCCGCTCAGATCGCCCATTCTCTGGGGCTCGAGGACCGCGTCCTCGAGCAGAGCCTGGATACCCTGTCCGGCGGGCAGCGGCGCCGCGTGGAACTCGCCCGTGTGCTCTTCTCCGGCGCGGACGTCCTGCTCCTCGACGAGCCGACGAACCACCTCGACCACGATTCAATCCTGTGGCTGCGGGACTGGATCAAGACCTTCCCCGGCGGGGTCATGATGATCTCCCACGACGTCAAGCTGCTGGGGGAGACCGTCAACCAGGTCTTCTACTTGGATGCGATGCGGGCCGAGATCGACGTGTACCACCTCGGGTGGTCGGCCTACCTCCTCCAGCGCGAGGAGGACGAGAGGCGCCGTCGCAAGGAACGGGCGAACGCCGTGAAGAAGGCCGAGCAGCTGCGCGCCCAGGGCGAGAAGATGCGGGCGAAGGCGACGAAGGCCGTGGCTGCCCAGCAGATGCTGCGCAGGGCAGATGAACTCCTCGCTCAGGCCGGCGCCGAGGCCGTCCAGGAGAAGGTGGCGCGTCTGCGTTTCCCCGATCCTTCGCCCTCGGGGAGGGTGCCTTTGACGGCGGAGGGCTTGTCGAAGTCCTACGGGTCCCTCGAGGTGTTCACGGGCGTGGATCTTGCGATCGACCGCGGTGCGAAGGTCGTGGTCCTCGGCCTCAACGGTGCGGGCAAGACGACCCTGCTGCGCCTTCTTTCGGGCATCGAGGCGCCGGATACGGGCGAGGTGATCCCCGGTCACGGCCTCAAGCTCGGCTACTACGCGCAGGAGCATGAGACCCTCGATAATGCGGCGAGCGTGCGGGACAACATGGCGCACGCCGCTCCCGAGCTCGATGAGACGCATCTTCGGAACATCCTCGGCCAGTTCCTCTTCTCCGGCGACGACGTCGACAAGCCCGTCTCGGTGCTCTCCGGCGGTGAGAAGACGCGACTCGCGCTTGCGACGCTCGTGGTTTCCGGAGCGAACGTGCTCCTCCTCGATGAGCCGACGAACAACCTCGACCCGGCATCGCGCGAGGAGATCCTCAACGCCCTCGGATCCTACGAGGGCGCGGTCGTCCTGGTCACCCACGATCCGGGGGCGGTGACGGCGCTGCACCCGGACCGCGTGCTCCTCCTGCCCGATGCGGACGAGGACCTGTGGGACGACTCCTACCTCGACCTCGTGACGCTGACCTGAAGCGCGATGAGGGCCCCGGATCGCTGATCCGGGGCCCTTTCAGTTCATCGACGCGCGGGACCGGCGGGGGCTGGACGACGAGGCGCGGGCCGACTGACTCGGGCCGGTGCTCGGGGCTCGGCCTGAGCACCGGAACACCGGCGGGCGGAGGAGGCGCTGTCGAGCGCCCCGGCGTCGAGGGCTCAGAGCACCTTGGAGAAGAACTCCTTCGTGCGGGCCTCCTTCGGCGCGCCGATCACCTCGGCGGGGGAGCCCGCCTCGACGATGACGCCCTCGTCCATGAACACGACGGTGTCGGCGACCTCGCGGGCGAAGCCGATCTCGTGGGTGACGACGGCCATCGTCATGCCCGAGGCCGCCAGATCCTTCATCACCTGGAGGACCTCGCCGACGAGTTCGGGGTCGAGGGCGCTGGTCGGCTCGTCGAAGAGCATGATCTCAGGATCCATGGCGAGCGCGCGGGCGATCGCGACGCGCTGCTGCTGACCGCCCGAGAGCTCCGAGGGGTAGTGGTCGGCACGGTCGGCCAGCCCCACCCGGTCGAGGAGCTCGAGGGCGCGCTTCTTCGCCGTCGCCTTGTCGACCCCGGCCACGTGCACGGGCGCTTCCATGACGTTCTCGAGCGCGGTCTTGTGGGGGAAGAGGTTGAAGCGCTGGAAGACCATGCCGATCCGTGCGCGCTGGCGGGCGATCGCCTTGTCGGGCAGGTCGTGGAGCCTGCCCTGTGTGTCCTCCTGGTAGCCGAGGAGCTCGCCCTCGACGCGCACGCGCCCGGCGCTGATCTCCTCGAGCTGATTGAGGCAGCGCAGGAGGGTCGATTTGCCCGAACCCGAGGGGCCGAGGATCACGCACACCTCGCCGGGGGCGATCGTGAGGTCGATGCCCTTGAGAACGTGAAGATCGCCGAAGAACTTGTGAACGCCTTCGACTTGGACCATCGGTGTATTCGTCATGGGGTCACATCCAGGAATCGCGTGTCGACATCGGGCTGGGCGGAAGTGGACTCCCTGCGATCGAAGCCCTTGCCGAAGTGGCGTTCGATGTGGGACTGGATCCACATGAGGATCGTCGTGATGAAGAGGTACCAGATCGCCGCCGTGAGGAGGAGGGGAAGGGGTTTGAACAGGCTCTGGCCCTTGTTCGAGGCGACGTAGGTGAGCTCGAGGGTGTAGGGGATCGCCGAGACGAGCGAGGTCGTCTTGAGCATCGAGATCGTCTCGTTGCCGATCGGCGGGACGATGACGCGCATCGCCTGGGGGAGGATGATCCTGCGGAAGATCATCGAGCGCGGCATGCCGAGCGCGGTGGCCGCCTCCCACTGGCCCTTGTCGACCGAGAGCAGGCCTGCGCGGATGATCTCGGCGAGATAGGCGCCCTCGTTGAGGCCGAGGCCGAGGAATGCCATCCAGAAGGGGGTGAAGTAGGCGGCCGTGTCGACGGTGACGAAGGGCGGGGCGAAGGGGATGCCGAGGCTGATCTGCGGATACAGGCTCGGCAGGAGCGACCAGAAGATGAGCTGCGTGTAGATCGGCGTGCCGCGGAAGAACCAGATGTAGGCGGTGGCGACTCCCCGCAGGATCGGGTTCACCGACTGGCGCATGACCGCCATGGTGATCGCGAGGGCGGTGCCCATCGCCATGGCGATGACCGTGAGGAGCAGGGTGTAGGCGACGCCCGAGACGATCGTCTTGGAGAAGAGCCACTGGGCGACGACTCCCCATTGGAAGTTCGGGTTCGTGACGAGCGCGCGGGCCATGCCCGCTGCGATGAGGGCGACGATGACGGCGCTCGCCCAGCGCCCCGGTCTCGGGACGGGTTTGGCGTCGATGAGTTCGACGCCGTCTTTAAGATGTGCCATGGTTCTTCTCCTGGGAGCAGCGGGTCGGCACCCGGTGGGGTGCCGACCCGCTGGTTGAATCAGAGAGCCGGGTTGAGCTCGGCGGTCTTCAGAGCCGAGCCCTCGGCCCCGTAGGGGGCGAGGATCTTCTCGAAGTAGCCCTCGTCCATGAGGTACTGGAGGGCGGCCTGAACGGCCTTGGCGAGCTGCTCGTCGTCCTTCGCCATGGCGATGCCCTGCGGGGCGGACTCGATCACCTCGCCGACCTGCTCGAGCTGGCCGCCGGAGAGCTCGACGGTGTATCCGATGACGGTGGAGTCGGCGAGCGTCGCGTCGTACTGGCCGCCGATGACCTTCGTGGCGATGTCGGTCTGGAGGTCGAGGGGCATGACCTCGATCTTCTCCTTGCCCTCGGCGACGCACTTGTCGGAGAGCTCGCTCGCGTAGTCGAGCTGGAAGGTGCCGGTCTGGACGCCGATCGTCGTGCCGCAGGGGTTCGCCGGATCGAAGCCCTTCGGATTGCCCTTGGCCACGGCGTAGGCGGAGCCGACCTCGATGTAGGAGACCATGTTCGCGGCCTCGAGGCGCTCGGGGGTGATGGTGAAGGAGGAGGCGCCGACGTCGAACTTCGACCCGAGCTGCGGAAGGATCGTGTCGAATCCGGCGGTCTGCGTGGTGCCCTCGCCCAGGCCCATGACGCGGGCGATCGCATCGATGAGGTCGACGTCGTAGCCGACGGGCGTCTGGCCGTCATCGGCGAGGTACTCGCCGGGGGCGTAGTCGGTGGAGGCGCCGTTGCGCAGGACGCCGCGCTCCTTCACCGCATCGGGGACGAGGGCGACGACGGAGTCGACTGCTTCGAGGGTTGAAACGTCGAAGGGGACAACGGCGGTCGAGGCGGCCTGCTCGGCGCCGGACTCGGCGGTCGTTGAGGACGTCTGCGGGTCGGAGCAGGCGGCGAGGGCGAGTGAAGCCGTGGTCGCCAGGACGAGTGCCGCGGGGAGGGTGCGCATGGGAGGAGCCTTCCGGATGGGATTCAATCAACGCATCAAGTATGCATGACGCTGCATAATATGCATAGTGATGTCTCACGATACGAATGATGCGGGGGTGAGATCGTCCTCACCCCCGCATCGTGCGCACGACTCAACGGCCGCGCATCGCCCTCCGGTTCGGGCGCGCGCGCATCGGATCGATGCCCTTCGGGATCGGCGGCTGCGAGGACTGGAGCGCGGCCAAACGGGCCGAAACCTGCGGGACTTCCTCCTTCGTGAGGACCTTCTTGAAGGAGCGGATCCGGGACTGGAGCTTTGCCAGCTCGACCTGGCCCTCCGCGTGCCCGACCTGGACGACGTGCACCGGCACGTTCTTCGCCACCTTCTGGATCTTCTTGCGCTCGGCGGACATGAGCGGCTGAACGCGGCTCGACGGGCCCTCGGAGATGAGCACCACGCCGGGGCGGCCGATGATCCGCCACACGATGTCCTGCTCGCGGGTGACGGTCAAGGGCTGTTCGGGGATGATCCAGCCCGAGCTAATCTGCGACAGAACGGCGTAGACGGAGCCGACCGTGCCGTCGATCTGGGCGTACATGGCGCGTCGGACGAGGAAGGAGAGCAGCGTCATCGCGACGGTCGCGCCGAAGAGGAGGCCGAGGATCGACCAGACGATCCAGTTGCCCTCGATGAGGACGGCGATGATGAGCGCGATGCAGAGCGTCAGGATCACGGAGCCGACGAGCGCCCATCCGATCCAGGGATAGGTGCGCTTCGTAATGCGGTAGGCGTCCGCGAGGTTGTGGTACCAGCGGCGCTTCTTCGGTGCGGTGTTCTCGCTCATGGGGCGGTGGATCTTCCTGTCTCGGGCCCGATACGGGCCGCGCGATGTTCATCCACAGGATACGCGGACTCTTGTCCCGGTGGGGAATCGGCATGAAACTTCCTCTGTGGAGATCAACGGATATGAACTGGGGTCAATCGCATTCGTCACATCGCGAGGGCCCCTGTGGTCGACCTGCACCCCGGATGGGACTCCGGCGCTGCTCAGCCTGCATTCGAAAGCCGAGGGCGAGGAATGGTCCGAACGATGGAAGGCCTGGGCGCTCGTGCGCTCCGCCCGCATCGCCCGTCTGCTCGACGTCGTGCGTCACGATGACGGGCGCTGGGCGCTCATTCAGGAGAGGGTCCCGGGACGCGCCCTCGACCTCCTCATCGGCACGGCGGCCCTGAGGCCCGAATCGCTGAGAAGGGGCATCGTCTCGGACATCCGCGAGGCGCTGGAAGCGCTCCACTCGGCGGGCCTCGTCCACGGCGACGTGTCGCCGCGCAACGTCCTCATCGATGAGAACGGCCGCGCGGTGCTGGTCGACCTCGCCTTCCCTCCCCGCGCCGGAGGAGGCACCCCCGGCTTCTCCGTCTCGGAGGTCAAGGACGAGGCCGGCGACCTCTCCGCCCTGGAGGCGATTGCGAGCGCCCTGGATCTTCGCGCCGAAGGCGGCGGCGCGGAATGCTCGCCGGCGGATGACGCCGTCGGCATCGTGAGGCGGGCGAGCGAATCCGCGGTGACCGTGACGGCGAGGGCCAAGCGCTCGCCCCGACCCGTGCTCGCCGGGATCCTCGGACTGGCCCTCGTCGCCTGCGCGGCGGCCGCCGTCGTCCTGAGCGCTCCATCGGACGGCGGTGCGCAGGCTCGGGCGATTCCCTCCCCCGGACTCGGCGGCTCCGATCCCGGGAGCTGCCCCTCGAGGGAAGAGGCGCGGACTGAGATCGCGAAGATCCTCGCCGCCCGCGACGAGGCCATCGCCCAAGCGGACGTCAGGGGCCTGGAAGGACGGGTCGGGGGCGCTCTCGGCGCCCAGGACCGCGAGCGGCTGGAGGTCCTCATCAAGGCGGATGCGCGTCTGAGCGGCTTGGAGACGAGGGCGGAGATCCTGGCTGATCCCGAATGCGACGGCGAGGAGGTGCGCGTCGACGTCCGTCTCCTCCAATCGGGGGCCGAGATCTGCCGGAAGGGGGTGTGTGAAGCCGGGCCCGGGCCGCAGGCCGGGGAGCTCCGACTGGTCTTCCCGGCGGGCGCCTGGATCGTCATCGATGCGAAGACTTACAAGGGGTGAATGCGCCGAGCGGGCCGCACGCGCCGGTGCGACCCGCTCGGGGCGGGAGCCCGAAGGGACTCAGAGGGCCAGGTCGGCCTCGAAGTCGCCGGCCTCGAGGCGCTTCTTCACGTCCATGAGGTAGCGGGACGCATCGGCGCCGTCAACGAGACGGTGATCGTAGGAGAGCGAGAGGTAGACCATCGAACGGATCGCGATCGCATCGGAGCCGTCAGCCGCCTTGACGACGACGGGGCGCTTGACGATCGTGCCGAGGCCGAGGATCGCAGTCTCGGGCATGTTGAGGACCGGCGTGTCGAAGAGCGCGCCGCCCGACCCGGTGTTCGTGATCGTGAAGGTCGAGCCGGAGAGCTCGTCGGGGCCGATCTTCGAATCGCGGGTACGGGCCGCGAGATCGTTGATCGAAGCCGCCAGGCCCGGGATGTCCTTCTCGCCCGCGTTCGCGATGACGGGGACGAGGAGGCCGCGGGGCGTGTCGACCGCGATGCCGATGTTCTCGTGATCGAAGTACGTGACGCTCTTGTCGTCGATCGTCGCGTTGATCTTCGGATGGTAGGCGAGGGCCTCGGTAGCGGCCTTCACGAAGAAGGGCAGGAAGGTGAGCTTCGTGCCGTGCTTGGCGGCGAAGGCGTCCTTCGAGCGGGCGCGGAGGGCCGCGATCTTCGTGACGTCCACCTCGATGACCGTCGTGAGCTGGGCCGCGGTCTGGAGGGACTCGACCATGCGACGGGCGATCGTCTGGCGCAGGCGGCTCATCTTCTCGGTCGTGCCGCGCAGGGGCGAGGGCTCGCGGGTTTCGGCGGCCTTCACGGGGGCCTCGGTGGCGGGGGCCGTCGAAGCGGCGGCGCTCTCGGCGGCGCGGCGGGCGGCGACCGCGGCCTCGACGTCCTCGCGGCGGATGCGGCCGCCGACGCCGGTGCCCGTCAGGGCGTCGATGTCGATTCCGGCCTCACGGGCCAGCTTCCGGACGATCGGAGTCACATAGCCCGCGCGGGCGAGGGCTGAGGGAGCGGGGGCCTGGGGTGCGACGGCCGGCGCCGAGGAGGGCGCGACGGGAACGGAGGGGGCGTCGAAGGACATCGCCGGTGCCGCAGGGGCGGGAGCGGCCGGCGCCGCAGGAGCCGTCGGGGCGGCCGGCGCAGCAGGGGCGGCCGGCGTCTCAACGGCTTGAGCTGCGGGCGAGCCCTCGGAGGGCGCGGAGGCGGAGATCACGGCGAGGACCGTGCCGACGCCCACGGTCTCGTCCTCTTCGACACGGATCTCGGCGAGGAATCCTGAGACGGGGGAGGGGACCTCGGAATCGACCTTGTCGGTCGAGACCTCGAGGAGAGGCTCATCGGCCTCGACGGCATCGCCGACGGACTTGAGCCACGTCGTCACGGTTCCCTCGGTGACCGACTCGCCCAGGGCGGGCATCGTCACTTCGGCGCCCTGAGCAGAAGTCGCGGGCGCCGCGGGAGCCGGAGCCCCGACCGGTGCAGCCGGTGCCTGGACGGGCTCGGCAGGGTCCTGCGCAGGCGTTTCGGCGGGGGCCTGCGCAGGGGCGGCCGCCTCGGAGGGATCGCCGATGAGGGCGATCCGAGTACCCACTTCGACGGTCTCGTCCTCTTCGACGAGAATCTCGAGGAGGACGCCGGCGACGGGGGAGGGGACCTCGGAATCGACCTTGTCGGTCGAGACCTCGACGATGGCCTCGTCGACGGCGACGGTGTCGCCGACCGACTTCAGCCAGGTGGTGACGGTTCCCTCGGTCACCGATTCGCCCAGGGCGGGCATGGTCACTGCGGTTGCCATGGATTCTCCTTGGAAGTCGTGGATCAGTTGTGTGCGTGGAGGGGCTTGCCGGCAAGGGCCATCGCGGCCTCGCCGATCGACTCGTTCTGACTGGGGTGGGCGTGGATCAGGGAAGCGACGTCCTCGGGGTGCGCCTCCCAGTTGACCATGAGCTCGCCCTCGCCGATCTGCTCGCCGATACGGGCGCCGATGCCGTGGAAGCCGACGATCGGACCGTCGACGACGCTCACGAGCTTGATGAACCCCTGGGTGCCGAGGATGTTCGACTTCCCGTTGCCCGCCAGGTTGTACTCGACCGTGCGCACGTCATCGCCGTAGAGCTCGCGGGCCTTCTTCTCCGTGAGGCCGACCGAGGCGATCTCCGGCTCGCAGAAGGTGACGCGCGGAATGCCGGATTCGACGATCGGGGCGGGATTGAGGCCAGCGATCTCCTCGGCGACGAAAACGCCCTGGAGGAAGCCGCGATGCGCGAGCTGAAGCCCGGGGACGATGTCGCCGACCGCGTAGACGCCCGCGACTCCGGTGTGCAGGCGCTCATCCGTGAGGACGAAGCCGCGATCCATGCGGATGCCCGCCTCTTCGTAGCCCAAGCCCTGGGTCACCGGGCCGCGGCCAACGGCGACGAGCAGGACATCGGCGTCGAAGGACTTGCCGTTCTCCGTCGTGACGTGCACTCCGCCCTCGTCCTGGGTCGCCCCCGCGAAACGCGTGTTCGTGTGGAAGGCGATGCCGCGCTTGCGGAACGCGCGCTCGAGCTGCTTGGAGACGGCCTCGTCCTCGTTGTTCGCCAGGTGCGGCAGGGCCTCGATGATCGTCACCTCGGCGCCGAAGCTCCTCCACACGGAGGCGAACTCGAGGCCGATGACCCCTCCGCCGAGGACCACGGCGGAACGCGGGACCCAGTCCATCTGCAGCGCCTGATCGGAGGTGATGAAACGGCCCCCGATCTCCAGGCCCGGGATCGAGCGGGAGTAGGAGCCGGTGGCGAGGACGATATGGCGGCCGGTGATGACGCGGCCGGCGACCTCAACGGAGTCCGGGCCCACGAGGCGGCCCCATCCCTGGACGACCTCGACGTTGCGCGAGGACAGGAGCCCCTGAAGGCCCTTGTAGAGCTTGGTGATGACGGAATCGCGATAGGACGCGACCCGCGCCATGTCAATGCCCTGGAATGACGAGAGGACGCCGAAAGCCTCGGACTCGCGGACGGCGTCGGCCGTCTCCGCCGCATGCAGGTAGGCCTTCGTGGGGATGCATCCGCGGTGCAGGCACGTGCCCCCGACCTTGTCGCCGTCGATGAGGGCGACCTTCATCCCCAGCTGAGAAGCTCGCAGGGCGGTGGCGTAACCGCCTGAGCCCGCTCCCAGGATCACGACATCGTATGCTGGTTCGCTCACGTATCCACTCCTTAGTGAAAGTCTTGGCGATCGGGCCTCGCGACCCCGTATAGGTCCATTGTCCCACTTGGACGCCGCGATGTGCTGACCTTGGAGGGACCGAATGGGTGGAACGTCCCACATCCGCCGTTCATCCTGGCGCCCTTCGGCCCTCCTGCCGGGGCCTTCGTGCCCTAGGATCGCGGTCATGGCCGACACCTCTTCGCCCTCGTCACCCCTGCTGGATCGCCCGCGCCAGCCCGCGGGCGAGAGCGTGCAGGACGACCGCCGCCCCTCTCTCGGACTCGGGCGGATCGTGATGGCGGCCTTCTGGGCGGTCGGCATCTGGACGGGCGCGGTCGGGGCCGCTGATCTGCTCGACCACTCGGGGCCCTGGGGGCCCTCGATCCTCACCCTGCTCGCCGGCGCCGTGTACCTCATGGCCGCCGCGGGCATCACCCACAACGGTCGACGCATGCGCATCCTCGGATGGGCCTGCATCGGCACGAGCATCGGCGCGCCGCTCATCCTGTGGGTCGCGGCCCTCGATCTGCCCGAATTGTCCGAAGCCCGCTCGGCGTGGACGGGTTTGGGCGCCGATTTCCATTTCATCCCGCTGGCGGTCTCGCTCGTCGGCGTCGTGTGGATGTGGCTGTCGAATCCTCGGAGGATCGTGGAGATCGCCGAGCAGATCGAACGGCCCTCGCGTTCGAGGCGATGAGGCTCAGAGGCCCGCGGGGAATCCGAGCTGGCGCCAGGCCTCGTACACGGCGATCGAGGCCGAGTTCGCGAGGTTGAGGGAGCGCACGCCCTCGCGCATGTGGATGCGGACGCGCTCCGAGACGCGGGGGTGGTTCATGGCTTCTTCGCTCAGCCCCACGGATTCGCGTCCGAAGAGGAGCCCGTCGCCGTCGGCGTAGGCGACATCGGTGTACAGCGTCGTCGCGTGACCGGTGAACGCCCAGATCTGCCCGGGGATCTCCTCGAGGGCGGAGTCGAGGTCGGAATGGACCTTCACATGCGCGAGGTCGTGGTAGTCGAGGCCTGCGCGCCTGAGCTTCGCATCGTCCATATCGAAGCCGAGGCGCTCGACGAGATGGAGCATCGCGCCGGTGCAGGCGGACAGGCGGATGGCGGCGCCGGAGTTCCCCGGGATCTCGGGTTCGAAGAAGACGATGTGGAGCATGGGCTCCATCCTGCCACTGCGCGGGGCGGGGATCCGACTCAGAGGGGGCGCGCGGGGATCTCGTGGGTGACCGTGAGACGGGCCCGGGCGATCGTGTGCGCCAGCATCCGGCCGGAGCAGGCCGCAGGCGTCGCCTCGTCATCGAGGCCGAGGGTGTCGAGGTCGAGGGCGTGGACCGCGAAGATGTAGCGATGGGGGCGATCGCCGCGCGGGGGAGCGGCCCCGAAGTAATCGGGGTCGCCGTGATCGACGCGGATGTGGAAGGCCGCGCCGTCGAGCTCGAGATCGGAACGGCCGGCTCCGCGCGGCAGCGTCGTCTGGTGCGGCGCGAGATCGACGACCATCCAATGCCACCACCCCGAGGGCGTGGGGGCGTCCGGATCGAAGCAGGTCACGACGAAGGAGCGCGTCTGCTCGGGAAAGCCCTCCCAGTGGAGGTGCGGCGAAGTCGAGCCGCCCGCGAGGGTCGCCGATTCGGGCATCGGGGCCCCGTCGACCATGTCGGCCGACACGAGGTCGAATCCCGGGACGGGCGGGAGCAGGTCGTAGGGGTCGGGGGCGATGGGCCGGGCGAGCAGATCCACGGGTCCTCCTTCGGTGCGGATGGCTTCCAGTGTCCTCCTTTTCGAGGGGGAATGGGGGCGGACGCACATGCCGGCGGCATCCTCTACACTTGTAGAACACGTGTTCGACGGAGGTGGGTGATGCTCGCTGCGCAAGAACGCCTGCGACGCGCCAGGCGGGCGCTGCAGGCCGCGGAAAGCGATGCCGGCCTTGCCCGTCCCGTATCCGAGAGCGCTCGGGGGTTTTCCCGCGGCGACGGGGTCTTCCACGTGAGCGGAGGGAACGGGCGGATCCTCCGCGCTCTCGGCGAAGCCCTCCCCGAAGGGGGATGGGGCGGAATCATCGGGCTGAACGACCTCGGATGGGAGGCCGCGGCGAAGGCCGGGGTCGATCTCTCCCGCATCCTCGTCATCCCCCGGCCGATGGGGGACGGAGCGCAGGTCTGCTCCCTCCTCCTCGAGGCCCTCGACCTCGTCTGCGCGGACGGGGAGCTCATCGCCCCTCCGGCTCGGCGCCGTCTCGCCGCCCTCGCGCGTTCGCACAGACGCATCCTCCTCACGACGACCCGCTGGGCGGGCCTGTCCCGCCCCTGGCGGGCCTGCGCGGAGCCTGGCGCTGCGAAGGCGATCTCATGAGGCGCATGGTGCTGTGGGTCCCCGATTGGCCGGTCGCCTCCCTCGTCGTGGATCTTCCCCCCGGCGCTCGCGGCGCCGTCGCCCGACGCGAGCGCATCGAATGCGCCACGATCGGGGCGAGGGAAGCGGGAGTGCGCCCGGGAATGCGCGTGAGCACCGCCCAATACCTGTGCCCGGACCTCATCATCGCCCCCAGGGACGAGGACCGCGAAGGGCGCGCCTTCGAAGAGGTCCTCAGGGCTTTCGACTCGGTCGCGGCAGGCGTCGTCTCATTCCGGCCGGGGCTCGCCTCGGCGCCGGCCCGCCCCGCCGCGCGGTGGCACGGATCGGAGGAGGCCGCGGCCTCGGCCCTCGTCGATGCCGTCGCGGCGGCCACGGGCGTCGAATGCTTCGTCGGGGCGGCTTCGGGGCCCCTTGCGGCGATCGCGGCCGCGCGGGAACAGCGCATCGTCCCCGATTCCGATACGGGGGCCTTTCTCGCGAAGATCCCGCTTCGAGAATGCCTCCCGCTCCTGCCCCCCTCCCTGCGTGCCCAGGGGCGTGAGGGGATCGCCCTGCTCGATGTCCTGGGGGTGCGCACCTGCGGGGACCTCCTCGCGCTCGCCCGGGGGCGTGAGCTTCCGCTCGCCCGCCCTGCGCGGATTCCTGCGGATCTCAGTCGCAGCATCGAGCCGGAAGAAGACGCCGCCAGCCTCGATCTCATCGTCTTCCCCGTGCGTCGAGCGGCCCTCTGCCTGGCCGAGGAGCTCGCGCGCACCGGATTGAGCTCTCAGCTCCTCGAAATCGAGACCGAGACCGAGGACGGGCGCTCGCGCCGGCGCACCTGGTCGGGAGTCGATGTGGGCGATCCCGCCGTCGTGGTGGAAAGGGTCCGCTGGCAGCTCAAGGGCTGGATCGATCACCCGGACGCCGAGGGGGCGCCCGCCGCGAGGCTCCGCCGCATCCGCGTGACGGCCGCGCAGCCCTTCGCCGCCGGAGCATCGCGCCCCCTGTGGGGAGGCGAATCCGAGCGGAGTGAAATCGAGCGGCTCGTCGAACGCCTCCGTTCCCTCCTCGGCGAGGACGCGGTCAAGACGCCGCGCCTTCAAGGGGGCTGGGATCCTCGGACTCGGGCGGTGCTGCTCCCCTGGGGCGAAACGGATCCGGACGCCCCCGCGCGTGAGGGCGAATGGGAGGGGAATCTCGCCCTGTCCCCCTCAACAGTCCTGGAGGCGCCGGAACCCGTTCTCCTCCTCGGGGGCCTCACGGGCTTCGAAGCGGTGGGCGTGACGGCGAGGGGGGAGCTCGACCGGACTGCGCGACGGCTGCGCTCAGATGACGCTCGACCCCGCCGCGGGCCTTCCCTGCTCGCGGGGCGCACGCTCAGCGTCGAGGTGCTCGGCAGGCCCTGGGCGATACGGGGGCGGTGGTGGGAGCCCGGCGAGCTCCGGGGCGCACGCGTCTACGTGCGCGTCCGCCGCCCGGAGGGGGCGGATCTGCTGCTCGTCAACAGGGAGGGGCGGTGGTGGATCGACTCCGTTTTCGACTAGCCCCGAGAGCGCGACCCCGCGGGGGAATAGAATGACGAGATGCGCATTTCGTTCGAGACGGCACTGATCCTCATCGAATCCGAGGATCGGGAGCTCATGTCGCGCGTGGGACCGGCGAACTGGGCCAAAGGCGTGACCCTCCTGAGCTCGGGCAAGCTCGTCTCCGTCGAAGAGGCCGAGGAGGCGCAGACGTGGACGGCGCGGGTCCGCGATCGCGGACTCGCCTACAAGACCTGGGTGCGCGTCCTGCCGGGAAGGATCGAACTCAGCTGCGCCTGCCCCCTCGGGGAGGACTGCGCGCACGCGGTGGCGCTTCTTCTCACCCTGCGCGACGAGGCGCGCGCCCTCGCGCATGAGCCCGCGCCCTGGCGGACCCGCCTCGCGCCCCTGGTCGGCGGGAGGGGCGCCCGCGGAGAACCCCTCGCGCTCCTCGTGAACACCGCTGAACGCCCCGACGAGATCCTCCTCGAGCCCCTGCGCCGCGGCAAGATCGTCCCATGGACGCGCAAGCGCGCGAGCTGGCCCGACCTCGTCTCGACCCAGTGGGCCTCGGTCACCGAGGGAATCGATCCCGCCCATCTGGCCCTCATGCGGGAGGGCTACGCGCTGTCGCGCAAGGAGGACGCGTGGCACTCGCGCAGCGAGGTCCGTCTCTCCTCACTGGGGCCGGACGCCCTCAGCTGGCTGCGCCGCCTCGCCCGAGAGGGCGTCGCCCTCTTCGCCTCCCTCGATGACTTCGCGCCTCTGAGGCTCGACACGATCACCTGGGACCTGGGCCTGGACCTGAAAGCGGTCGACTCCGGCATGAGGCTCGACCGCCTCGCCACGAACGGCGAGGAACGGATCATCGATCCGCGGATCGACGAGGGCGCGGGACTCATCGTTCTCGACGGGGGCGCCCGACTCGGAGCCCTTTGCGGAACGGAGCTCCTGAACCTCGTGCCCGCGCAGGGCCTCGCCATTCCCGCCGAGGACGTCGCCGACTTCACGACGGCGTTCCTCCCCGTTCTCAAGCGCCAATTCCCGATCGTCTCGGTCGATTCCTCCGTGGATCTCGCATCGCCTCCGCCCGTCCGCCTCGTGGCGACGCTGCGCCTCGAGGACGCGCGCACGCTCCTCGTGCGCTGGTGGGCGGAGTTCGACTGCTCGGGAACGGCATCGCGGGTCCTCCTCCAGCGCGGCCTCGACGCGCCGGGAGTCGCCGAGCTCGCCGCGAGAATCGACGTCCTCGGCCGCACCGCGGCGTCGAGAGGACTGTGGGAATCGGGCCCCGCGACACTGCGTCTTCCGGGCTGGCGCATCCCCGAATACCTGGATCGCGTCGTATCGGCCATCGATGATCCGGACCTCGTCTGGGACGTCGACGAAGCCGTATCCGGCGTGGAGGTCGACGCCGAGCCCCTGGTGATGACGGTCGACATGGCGGACCGCGACTCGGACTGGTTCGGACTGAAGGTCCGGCTCGATGTCGGCGGCGTGGAGGTGCGCCTCGCCGAGGTCCTCCGCGCCCTCGCCGAGGGCGAGGACCACCTCCTCGTGTCCGGGCGCTGGGTGAGCCTCGACGGACCGCGTTTCGAGGCGCTTGCGGCCCTCCTCGCCGAAGCCCGGGCGCTCAGCGATGAAGAGGAGCTGGCCATCACCCCCCTCCACCTGGGACTGTGGCGGGAAATCGAAGAACTCGCCGATCATGCGCGCGCCGCCCGCGAATGGGAGGAGCGCGTCAGGGGCCTCTCCTCGTTCGCCGAGGTCGAGATCGTCCCTCCCGTCGAAGTCGAGCTGCGTCCCTACCAGCGCGAGGGAGTCGAGTGGCTCGCCTCCCGGGCGGGAGCGGGCCTCGGCGCGATCCTCGCCGACGACATGGGACTGGGCAAGACCCTCCAAGTCCTCACCGCCATCGCCTCGACCCGCCCCGATCCTGAGGCCCCGCCCGTCCTCGTCGTCGCGCCGACTTCGGTGGTGTCGACATGGAAGCGCGAGGCGCAGCGCTTCTTCCCCGGTCTGCGCGTGCGCCTCGTCGGCGAAACCCGCAGGAGGCGGGGAAGCCCCCTTTCCGAGGCCGCGGCCGGTGCGGACCTCCTCGTCACCTCGTACACCATCGCCCGACTCGAAGCCGAGGAGTGGGCCGGAATGGAATTCTCCGGCCTCGTCCTCGACGAGGCTCAAGCCGCCAAGAACCCGAGGACCGCGATCTACAAGGCCCTTCGCTCTCTGCGCACCCCCTGGGCCTTCGCCGTGACCGGCACGCCGGTGGAGAACTCCCTTTCGGACCTGTGGGCCCTGCTCTCCCTGACCGACCCGGGCCTCCTGCCCTCCTGGACGACCTTCACGCGGGCCATGCGCAAGCCGATCGAGGATGAGGGCGATGAAGAGGCCCTCGCCAGGCTCCATCGCCTCGTCGCGCCCTTCATGCTGAGGCGCACGAAGGAGGAGGTCGCCTCCGATCTTCCGGACAAGGTCGAAACCCTCGTGCACATCGATCTGGGCGCCGAGCACCGCAGGATCTACGAGCAGGCGCTCATGCGCGAACGCGCGAAGATTCTCGACCTCGCCGGGGATTCGGCCAAACGGATCGACTTGCTCGCCTCCATCACGCGCCTGCGCCAGCTCGCCCTCGATCCGGCCCTCGTGGATCCGGCATACGGCGCAGCGGGCTCGGCGAAGATCGAGTACCTCGCCGACGTGCTCGACGAGATCGTCCCCAGGGGGCATCGCGCCCTGGTCTTCTCCCAATTCACCTCCTTCCTGGCGCGCATCCGCGACGTCCTCGAACGTCGGGGCGTACGGGTCGTGCAGCTCGACGGGTCGACGAGGGACCGCGAAGGTGCGATCGACGATTTCCGCTCGGGACGGGCGCCCGTGTTCCTCATCTCGCTGAAGGCGGGCGGTACGGGACTGACCCTGACGGAAGCCGATTACGTGTACGTCATGGATCCGTGGTGGAATCCCGCCGCCGAGGCCCAGGCCGTGGATCGCGCGCACCGCATCGGCCAGGAGAAGAAGGTCAACGTCTACCGCCTCGTCGCCGCGGACACGATCGAGGACCGGGTGGTCGCCCTTCAGGAGCGCAAACGCGCGCTCGTCACCTCGGTCGTCGAGGGCGCGGGGGCCGCAAGCGGATTGAGCGCGGCCGATCTCGCCGCCCTTCTCGACTGAGCGCCCTTGTCGAACAGATGTTCGATACCATGTCCGGGTGAGCAGAGCCCAAGCACCCGTGCCCTATGCGGAACTCCACGCGCATTCGGCCTTCACCCTGCTCGAAGGGGCCGATCAGCCCGAAGACCTCGTGCGCACCGCGGCCGATCTCGGCCTCGAGGCGCTCGCGGTTCTCGACGTCGATGCGATGCGTTCAGCGGTTCAAGCCGCCACCGCCTCGCGGCGCTTCGGCCTCCCCGTCGTCCAGGGCGCCGAGCTCACCCTCGATGCGGCCTGCCTCACGCAGATCGACCCCGCCGCACGGGGGAGGGGCTGGGGCCTCGTCCCGGGAGCGGAGGACCCGGGCGTGCGCCTGCCCGTCCTCGTCTCCTCGCCGAAGGGCTACACGGCCCTGTGCTCGGCGATGAGCGCCCACGCCCTTTCCCGCCCGGGGCGCCGCCTCAGCCCCCACGGCCTGGCCGGACTCTCGGGGAGCGCCCGCGACTGGTACGTCCTCTCGGGGACGGGGCGGGGGCCGCTGCGACGCGCCCTCGTCTCCGGGGGACTCGCCGGCGCCAGACGGATGCGCGATCTGCTCATCGAGGCCTTCGGGCGCGAGCGCCTCCTCATCGAATCCGCCCTCGGACCGCATGACCCGGATGAACTCGCAGATCTTCTCGCCCTGCTCGCCGACGAGAAGGATCTTCCCCTGGTCGCAACGGGAGCGGTGCGCTGCGCGACTCCGGCGTCTCAGGCGATCGGTGATGTCCTCGCGGCGACGCGCCTCGGGGTCCCCCTCAGCCGGGCCGAGTCGCATCTGCCCGCCCTGCGGTCCTTCCTGCGCAGCGGCGAGGAGATGCTGCGCCTCCATCACCGCCATCCGCACGCGCTTGCGAACAGCGTCGAGATCGCCCGGAGGACGGCCTTCGACCTGCGCCTCCTCGCCCCCGGGCTCCCGCGCACCCGCGTGCCCGAGGGGATGGACGAGGAGGGCTGGCTCGCCGAGCTGACCAGGCGCGGAGCCCTCGAACGCTACGGGGGCAGGGAATCGCACCCGCGCGCCTGGGAGACCATCGACCGCGAACTCGGGGTGATCAACGCCCTGGGATTCCCCGGATACTTCCTCATCGTCAAAGAGATCGTCGACTTCTGCGCGGAGCGGGGGATCCTCTGCCAGGGCCGGGGCTCGGCCGCGAACTCGGCGGTGTGCTACGCGCTGGGGATCACGGCTGTGGACGCGGTGCGCCACCGCCTCCTCTTCGAACGCTTCCTCTCCGCGGGGCGCTCGGGTCCTCCCGACATCGACATCGACATCGAGGCGGGGCGGCGCGAGGAGGTGATCCAGCACGTCTACTCGATGTACGGCCGCGAACGCGCGGCTCAAGTGGCGAACGTCATCACCTACCGCCCCCGCTCGGCCATCCGGGACGCCGCGCGGGCATTGGGCTACGCGCCCGGCGTTGCGAAGGCATGGTCGAAGGAGGCGCCCGACCGGGATCCTTCGGGCCCCGAAGGGGAGGGCGCATCGGCGGATGGCGGGATCCCGCCACTGGTCTCCTCGATCGCGCGTGCGCTGCAGGGATTGCCGCGGCACATGGGGATCCACTCCGGCGGCATGGTCCTCAGCGAACAGCCGGTCGCCGGGATCTGCCCGATCGTCTGGGCGGCGAAAGAGGGGCGGAGTGTCCTTCAATGGGACAAGGAGGACTGCGCGGATGCGGGGCTCGTGAAGTTCGACCTCCTCGGGCTGGGGATGCTCACCGCATTGAGGATCGCGTTCACGCGCCTCGCCGAGGCCGGGGAGTCCGGCCGCGACGGGGCTCGCCTCGGCCTCCACAACCTGCCCGAAGAGGACCCCCGCGTCTACGACCTGCTGTGCGCGGCGGACACCGTCGGCGTGTTCCAAGTGGAATCGCGCGCTCAGATGAACACGCTGCCCCGTCTTCGCCCCCGCTGCTTCTACGACATCGTCGTCGAAGTGGCCCTCATCCGTCCCGGTCCGATCCAGGGAAGGGCCGTGAACCCCTATCTGAGGCGCCGACTGGGAAGGGAACCCGTGTCCTACCCGCATCCGCTCCTCGAACCCGCTCTGGCGAAAACCTTCGGAGTCCCGATCTTCCAGGAGCAGCTCATGCAGATCGCGATCGACGCCGCGGGTTTCTCCCCCGCGCAGGCCGATCGCCTGCGTCGGGCGATGGGGGCGAAGAGATCGCCGGAGCGCATGGAGGAACTGCGCCCGGCCCTCATGGAAGGGATGGCCGCGCACGGGATCGGGGCCGCTGTCGGCGAGGAGATCTTCGCCCAGCTCAAGAGCTTCGCCGACTTCGGTTTCCCCGAGTCCCACGCCTTCTCCTTCGCGCACATCGTCTACGCCTCCGCCTGGCTCAAGGTGCATCATCCCGAGGAGTTCTACGCGGCCCTCCTCGCCGCTCAGCCGATGGGCTTCTACTCGCCGGCCTCGCTCGTTCATGACGCGCGCCGCCACGGGGTGCGCATCGCCGGCCCGGATGTGAACTCCTCGGAGCTTTCGGCACGAGTCGCCCGCTGCGAGGGGAGCGGGCCGAGGCCCTCCGTCGACGCCCCCGTCGCCCTCGACGTGGATCCCTCCTCCGTGCTGCGCCTGGGCTTCGACTCCGTGCGCGGAATCGGGGCCGGGGGAGACAAGATCCTGAAGGCGCGCGAAGAGGGGCCCTTCAAGGATCTCGGGGAGTGCGCCCGGCGGGCGAGTCTGTCGGAGTCCGAGATCCTTCGCCTCGCGAAAGCCGGGGCCTTCACGAGTCTGGGGGTGTCGGCCCGTGAAGGGGCGTGGGCGGCGGGGGCCCTCGGCAGGTCCTCGTGGGTTCAGCCCTTCCTCCCGGGAACCGAGGTCGGGGGTGATGCCCCCGGACTCCCGGAGATGGGCGAAGAGGAGGCCCTGCGGGTCGAATGGGACGCCATGGGTCTCACAGTCGAGCGCCACCCGCTGGAGTGCGCGCGCCCGGAGCTTCGCGAACGCGGCGTGATGAGGGCGATCGATCTCACAGGCGAAGCCGAGGGGGCTGTCGTGAGCGTCGCGGGCATCGTCACCCACCGTCAGCGCCCGCACACCGCGAAGGGGATCACCTTCCTCTCGCTCGAGGATGAAACGGGTCTGATCAACGTGTCCTGCGCGAAGGGGGTGTGGGAGGCGCACAAGAGCGCGGGGCTCTTCTCGCGGGCGCTCGAAGTGCGCGGGCGCCTTCAGCTCGGCGACGGGGCCATCGGCATCGAGGCGCATTCCCTGCGCCCGCTGTCGATTCCCGTCCCCGCCCGCTCTCGAGACTTCCGTTAGGACGCCGTCTCCTTCAACCCCACGAGGGCGCCGAGCTCCTCGACGCTCGATGCGACCGCGACGCAGGGCGCCAAGTCCGAATCCTCGCCGTAGCCCCACGAGACGCCGATGACTTCGACGCCCGCGGTCCGGGCGCCCTCGACGTCCCAGATCGAATCGCCCACGAGGACCGGGCGCGACACGTCCGCACCGAGCGCGTCGAGCCGGGCGAGGGCGTCCGCGATGACCGTCGCCTTCGTCGACCCCGGCCCGGGAGTGGCTCCGGCGATCACGTCGAAAGCCGGGGTCAGGCCCAGGTGCTCGAGCTGGGCGGCCGCCATGTACTGCTGCTTCGAGGTCGCCGTCGCCAGCGGGAGGCCCTGGGCGTGGAGGCGGTGGAGGAGTTCGACAATGCCGGGGAAGGGGAGCGGGTCCAGGAACATCGCATCGTAGATCCTGCGGTAGCTCTTGACGAGAGCCGCGACCAGATCGCCCTCATACCCGAGGTCCGAGAAGGAATGCCACAGGGGCGGGCCCACATAGCGGCGGAGACGGTCGGCCCCGGGCACGTCCAGCCCCGCCTCCTCCAGGGCCAATTGGAAGGCGCGCGTCACCTGCGGTGCGGAATCGACGATCGTTCCGTCGACGTCGAAGAGGACGCAGCTCCAGGGCTCAGACATGGGGATTCCTTCTCCAATGGCGGTTTCAACGCCTATCCTCCCATGAGGGACCGATAGGCTGAGACATCGTGAAAGATATCGACGAGGCTCGCAGAGCCGCCCGCAAGTCGGCAGCCGATGTGGAACGCGCGAGAGAGAAGGCGTGGCGCGTCTTCTTCGAGGCCTCGGGGCGCCTCCAAGGAATCCTGGAATCGCGCCTCAAGCGCTCATGGGGGCTCACCCTGGTGGACTACAACGTCCTCCTCGCCCTGTGGGAGACGCCCGATCACCGCCTCCGGATGAGCGATCTCGCCTCACGGGTCGTCTACTCGCCTTCGCGCCTCACCTACATCGCCGAGCATTTGGAGCGCGACGGATGGCTGCGCCGCGTGGCGTCGCCGAACGACCGGCGGAGCCTCATCGCGTGTCTCACCTCACAGGGGATTGCGACGATCGAATCGGCTGCGGAAGCGCATCGGCAGATCATCCGCGAATACCTCCTGAAAGGGGTGGATGACGAGGAGATCGGCGAAATCGTGCGGATCTTCTCGGCGATGGGCGACCGCCTGCGCTCCGAGGAGCCGAAGGGGCGCTGATCCGGCCCCCGTCTCGCTTTTTCGCCGTCAGCACGCGGGAAATCAGCATTCGTGAAGGTCGGGGCCGACTTCGATTTGCCAAGCGCCCATCGGCCCGTGTTAAAGTCTTCCTCGTCCGAAAGCGAGTCCTTTTCGCCGAAGGGCGAGTCACCTGCGCGGGTGGCGGAATAGGCAGACGCGCTAGCTTGAGGTGCTAGTCCTCGTATTAGAGGGTGGGGGTTCAAGTCCCCCTCCGCGCACAAGGGGAGAGCCCGGAGCCGAAAGGTCCGGGCTCTCGTCGTTCCCCCGGCCGATGGCGCACGGCGCCGCCGTCGAGCCGGATGCGGGAGGAAGGAGCCCTCGTGCACATTGACTACTGGTTCGATCTGACCAGCCCCTGGTGCTACCTCGGACTGCGTCACCTTCGAAGCGCGCTGTCCGGCTTCGCCCACGCCGACGAGGTCGAGGTCGCGCTTCACGCCTTCCTCCTCGATCCCGAACTCGTCCCGTCGGAGGCGCTCCCGCGCCGCGTCCACCTCATCGAGAACGTCGGGCTCACCCTCGAAGAAGCCCGCGACCTCGACGCCCGCCTGATCGAGCTGGGGCGCGCCGAAGGCCTCGCCCTGGACCTCGACCACGCCCTGGTCGTCCCGACGTCCAACGCGCACCGGGCGATCGCGGCCGCCGCCGATTGGGACCTCGAACTCGGGGCGACGACGGGCGCCGATACCTACGGCCTCAAACTCGCCGAGGCGATCCACCGCTCCCACTTCGAGATGGGGCTCGACGTCTCCGATCCGGACGTCCTCGTCGGCTGCGCGCAGGACGTGGGGATCGAAGCCGAACGCATCGTCGCCGCCCTCGCCTCCGTGGAACACGGGTCCCGCGTCTTCTCCGACTTCCAGATCGGAGCGCAGATGGGCATCGATCTGGTCCCCACCTATCTCATCGATCAGCGCTTCCTCGTCCAGGACCATCAGACGGTGACGGCCATGGGCAATATCCTGAACGCCGCATGGACCAACTCGGGAAAGGAACAGTGATGACCGCCCTCGAAGCCGCGACCCTGCGTTCCGCCCGGCTGCTCCTCGATCCCATCGGAGCGGACGACGCGGAAGCACTCACCGAGATCCTCCAGGATGAGCGGATCTCGCTCACGACGACCGTTCCCCATCCCTACACGATCGACATGGCCGAATCGAACCTCGCCCTCTCGCCCGCCAAGTGGGAGGCGGGCAGCGCCGATTTCGCGATCCGAGCCGCCGACGATTCGCGCCTCCTGGGCCGCATCGAGCTCATCCGCGGGGCGCGCGACCCGAAGAGCGTCGAACTGGCCTACCTCATGCGCGCCGACGAATGGGGCAAGGGCTACATGACCGAGGCAGTCGGGACGGCCGTCGACTACGCCTTCACAACGATGAACGCCGAGCGGGTCGAGTGGTTCGCCCACCTCGGCAATTGGGCGTCCTGGAAACCGGTGTGGCGCAACGGTTTCAAGCGCGAGGGCGTGCGACGACGGGCCGGCGGCCCCGACCTGTGGGCGGCGGCCCTCCTCAAGACCGACCCGCGCGAGCCCGCGGCGCCCTGGGACGGTCCCGGAGCGGGCCGCGGCCCCGCCCTCGACCCGACCCGCCCCATGGCTCTGGTCGAGCAATTCCACCGGACCTACTCCATGCCCGTGCGGCTGGGGACGGGCGCAGAGCCGAGCATCGACTACGAGCGCCTCGGGATGCGCATGTCCCTCATCGCGGAGGAGTTCGCGGAACTCATGGGCGCCGTCTACGGGCCCGAGGCGCGCAGGATCGTCGAGGGGGCGAACGCCGCCGCCGTGGCCTCCGACGATCGCACGCGCGACCTCGTCGAAACGGCGGACGCGCTCGCCGACCTCGTGTACGTCATCTACGGGATGGCCCTCGAATCGGGGATCGACCTGGACGCCGTCCTCGCCGAGGTGCAGGCGTCGAACCTGTCCAAGCTCATGCCCGACGGCTCGGTCAAGCTGCGCGAGGACGGGAAGGTGCTGAAGGGCCCGGATTTCTTCGCGCCCGACGTGGCGCGCGCCCTCGGCCTCCGGCCGCGGCCGGCCGACGACGCGCGGTGACGCTGCTCCCGAGCGCATCGGCCCGCTCGATGACACAATAGGAACGACTCGAAGGCGAAGGAGAGATTCAGTGGCTCGTGTTGTCGTAATCGGCGGAGGCTACGGTGGCATCACCGTGGCCAAGGGACTCGATCCGGTCGCCGAGGTCATCCTCGTCGAGCAGAAGGACCAGTTCGTCCACCATGCGGCGGCCCTGAGAGCCGCCGTTGACGAGGTGTGGGAGCAGGCGATCTTCATGCCCTACTCCAATGTCCTGACCCGGGGCGAGTTCGTGCACGGCACGGTGTCGCGGGTTGAGGGGACGAGCGTGCACGTCTTCGGCCGTGAGCCGATCGAAGCGGACTACGTCGTCCTCGCGACCGGGGCGACCTACCCCTTCCCCGCGAAGTACTCCTCGTCGAGGTCCGTCGTCGCGAAGGCGCGTCTCCACCAGCTCCATGAGGATCTCGCAGGCGCGCGTTCAGTCATGCTCGTCGGCGGCGGGACCGTGGGCATCGAGTTCGCGGGCGAGCTCGCGCACACCTTCCCGGATCTTTCGATCACGATCGTGGAGAAGACCGACACGATCCTGGGCACCCCCGGCTATTCGGACGAACTGCGCGCGGAGATCACCTCGCAGCTCGACGAGCTCGGCATCCGCGTGGTGACCGGCTCCGAGCTCGCCTTCCTCCCGCCCCACAACGTCGGTGAACTGGGCCACTTCCAGGTCAAGACGGTCGCCGGCGATCAGATCGAGGGCGACATCTGGTTCCAGTGCTACGGGTCGAGGGCGGCCTCCGGCTTCCTCGCGGGAACGGATTACGAGGCGCAGCTGCACCCGAACGGGACCATCCGCGTCGATCCGAACCTGCGCGTCATCGGGCACGATCGGACCTACGCCGTCGGAGACATCACGGATGTCCGCGAATCGAAGCGCGCCGATGCCGCCCGCCAGCAGGCCCGCGTCGTCATCGCCAACATCTCCGCTCAGATCGCGGGTGAGACGCCCGAATCCGTGTACGAGCCGACGAAGGAATGGGTGATCCTCCCGCTCGGTCCGAACATGGGCGCCTCGCAGCTCATCGACTCCGAGGGGGTGTCGAGGATCGTCGGCGCCGATCAGACGATGGAGATCAAGGGCGCGGATCTCATGGTGTCCGTTATCCGCTCGCAACTCAATCTGCCCTGATCCGAAACGCCCGCTCACGGTAGGATCGTCGTATGACTGAAGAATCGGGCCTCGCTCTCGAGCGTCTCATCGCCGCATTCCACGAGCACTACCTGATCGCCCGGGCGGGCGATCAGGCGGATGCCGAATCCCTGGTCGCGGCCGAGGAGGCCCTGCGCGACGCCTTCTTCACCTACGACGACGAGCTGTTCACCCGCTTTGGAGTCGAGCTGCCCTTCGACCTGCTCGACGATGAGTTCGACGATGAAGAGGACGACCTCGAAGAAGAGGAAGCCGAGGACGGCGACGACGGTTTCATCGACGTCGACGACTGAACCCGCTCCCTCCCGGGCCCGGAGCCCTCCTCCCGACGCGGAAATGTTGACATTCGTCGACTATTGCAGCGCTTCTTCGGGCGCTAGTCTTGTTCCGAGGAGGCCGAGCGAAGGTGTCGGCCGCTGGATGGAGGTGGAAACGCCTCGTTTTTCATGGGTGAGCGCTTTGCGCGCTTCGCCGTTCATCTTCTTTGGCTCTGCGGGAAAAGGTCAGAACAACTAGAGAGGAGATGGATGATGCATCCGCTCACCCGTACAGGAATCGTCATCGCAGGAGTGGGACTCGTCCTGCTCCTCATCGTCCAGGTCCTCTTGCGCGTGCTCTCAGCCGACACTGGGGCGAACATCGGCCTCGGAATCCTCGGCACCGCCTCCTACATCGCGATCGCCTTCGGCGTCATAGCATTCATCGCCGGGCTCCTCATGCGCTCAAGGCGCGAAGAAGAGGACTTCTGACATGACGGAACAGGCGGCCGCCCGCGAACTCTAACGGGCGGCCGCCTGAGTATGCCGCCGATCGCATTCGACGTCGAGCGCGCTTCTCGGCTGCGCCCGGCTCAGCAAAGCGGGCGGGGACTGAAGGCCGTCTTCTCACAAGCCCGCGATCTCGTCGAGCACCGAGCGGATCGGAGCGGGGATCGCCTCACCGGACTCCAGATTCACCTCGAGCTGGCGCAGGGTGCGCGGACCGATGAGCGCCGAGGTCACGGCGCTCGAATCACGGACCCACGACAGGGCCAGGTCGAGCGCACTGCGGTCGAGCCCCTCGGCGGCGCGGGCGACGCCCTCGACGAGGGCGCGCGGCCCCGAACGCAGATGCGGGTCGACGAGCGCGCGCAGATGCGGCGACGCGGCCCTCGAATCCGGGGGAGTGGAGTGCCGGTATTTCCCGGTGAGGACGCCGCCCGCGAGCGGCGACTGGGCGATGACCCCCATGCCCAAGCGCCGGGCGCGCGTGACGAGCTCCGACGAATCCTTCGCCGTCAAGAGCGAATAGGGGACCTGGACGACGGCGGGCCTGACATCTGCGACATCGTCGAGGAGCGTGATCGCCCTGGCCGCATCCCACAGGCCGAAGCCGTTGAGACCGATGTAATGGGCGCGCCCGGAGCGGTGCGCGGCCTCCAGGGCGCCGAGAGTCTCCTCGAGGGGAACGGCGGGGTCGAAGCTCGCCAGCCACAGATCGACCTCGTCGATGTCGAGCCGGGCGAGCGCATCGTCAAGGCTGCGGAGCATGTCGCCCCTGGCGCCCGAGGAGGTCCAGCTCCCCGAATCGAGGCGCCTGGAGGCGCCCCTCATCGCAACGACCGTCCTGTGGCGCCCCACGCGCGCGAGCGCGGAGCCGAGGACGTCGAGGGCGCGACCGTCACCGTCCAGGGGGGAGACCTCCACGAAGGTCCCGCCCGCTTCGACGAAACGGGCGAGCATGTCACAGGCTTCAGGCGCTTCGGTGTCCCGCCCCCACGTGAGCGCGCCGAGTCCGACGGCCGACACGCGCAAGCCCGATGTCCCGCACTGACGAATCTCCATGCCGCCAGCCTACTCGGCCCGAAGGGGCTCGGGCCCGCGTGTCGGGTCCCACACCCGACTTCGACGAAGGAGCGCGCCCGGGCGCGATGACGGTCATAGGGTGGCACCCATGACCTGGTTCGACGCGATCCTCCTCGGCCTCATTCAAGGCCTGACGGAATTCCTCCCCATCTCCTCGTCCGCGCACCTGCGGATCTTCGGCGAACTCTTCGGCTCGAAGGACCCGGGCGCTGCTTTCACGGCGATCACGCAGATCGGCACCGAGACCGCGGTGCTCATCGTCTTCTGGAAGGACATCGTGAGGATCCTGTCGCGCTGGTGGAGGGCCCTGCCCTTCCACGCCGCTGAATCGCGAATCCCCTCGACTGATCCCGATGCGCGCATGGGATGGATGATCATCGTCGGATCACTGCCGATCGGCATCCTCGGCCTCGCCCTGCAGGACTGGATCGACACCAGCTTCCGCAACCTCTGGATCACCGTGGCCATGCTCGCCGTCTTCGGCATCCTCCTCGGACTCGCGGACCGCTTCGCCCCGCTCAAGCGCAATCTCGACGAGATGAGCTGGAGGGACGCGATCCTCTACGGATGCGCACAGGCGATGGCGCTCATCCCCGGCGTGTCCAGATCCGGCGGGACGATCACCATGGGGCGCGCGCTCGGCTACACGCGCGAGGCCGCCGCCCGCTACTCCTTCCTCCTCGCGATGCCCGCCGTGTTCGCCTCGGGCCTGTACAAGGTCTACAAGGTCGTCGCAGGCGGCGAGCAGATCGCCGTCGGGCCGACGATCATCGCGACCCTCATCGCCTTCGGCGTCGCCTGGGCCGTCATCATCTGGTTCCTCAAGCTCGTGTCGACGAAGTCGTACAAGCCCTTCGTCTACTACCGGATCGGACTGGCGCTCCTCGTGGCGATACTCCTGGGCGCGGGGGTCCTCACCGCGACCTCGACGGCCTTCGCCTGAGGCCTTCGCTGCGGCCCCGAGCCCCTCGTCCCCGGGCTCACGCCCCGCGGGCGACGCGAGTGCGCAGCAGACGCTCGAATCCGCCCTCGGGGGGTTCGGGCGTCCGCCCGTCGAAGAGCGGGCACAGGGACTGCAGATGGCACCAGGGGCACAGGGGATTGCTCCGGGGGGCGAAATCCCCGCGTTCGGCATCCCTTTCGATCCGTGCCCACAGGGCGTCGATCTCCTCGCTGAAGCGCGCGATGTCGGCGGCGGTCGGATCGAAGGTGAGGACCTGCCCGGTCCGCAGATACACCAGCTGAGTCCGCGCGGGAAGACGCGAGACCAGGGACAGCAGCAGGGCGTAGAAGCGCATCTGGAAGAGCGCTTCATCCTGGAAGCGCGGTGAGGGCGCCTTGCCGGTCTTGTAGTCGACGACGCGCAGCGCGCCCTCGGCGTTGGAATCGATGCGGTCGATGAATCCGCGCAGTCGCACCCCCGAGGGCGTGACCGCCTCGACGAGCTTCTCACGCGCCGCGGGGGCCAGCCACTGAGGATTCTCGATCGCGAAGTAGCCGGAGACGAGATCACGGGCGCCGTCGATCCAGGCCGCCAGATCCGCCTCACCCTCGAAGAGCTCAAGGACGCGGGGGTCCGTCTCGCGGGTCGCCCGCCACTGGGCCTCGAAGAGCTCGAGGGCGGCCTCGGCGCTGCGCTCGGGCGCGGGAAGATCGAAGAGGCGCTCGAGCACCGAATGGATGAGCGTGCCGAGGGCCGTGTGCCGCGTCGGAGGGTCTTGAATCCGGTCCACGACGTGCAGGCGGTACTGCAGGGGACAGCGTTCGTATTCCTTCGCGCGTGAGGCGGACAGGGCCGGCCCCTGCAATCCGGCGGTGCGCTTCGTCGAAGCGGATGCGTGCGAGTTCATGCCCCCACGCTAACGCCCGCCGCCCTCGTCTGCGGATCTCACACGGGCCGGGATCGACTTCGGCGGTAGAATCGCCGGGATGAACACGACACCCCTGAACGAGTCCCCTTCGGCGCCCATCGGACAGCAGCGCAGGCGCGGGCCGCTTGCCGAGGGCGATCGGGTGCAGGTGAGGGACCCGAAGGGACGCCTTCACCAGGTGATCCTGGTGGGAGGGGGCACCTTCCAATCGAATCGCGGATCCTTCAAGCACGATGACGTGATCGGCCTGCCCGACGGCCAGGTGATCGAAACCGAAGAGGGCCGCCAGTTCCAGATCCTGCGCCCCCTCCTCGTGGACTACACGATGGCGATGCCCCGCGGCGCGGCGGTCGTCTACCCCAAGGACGCGGGGACGATCCTCCATATGGCGGACATCTTCCCCGGCGCGAGGGTCGTCGAAGCCGGTGCCGGTTCCGGAGCGCTGTCGATGGCGCTGCTCAACGCCGTGGGGCCCCGGGGGAGCCTCGTGTCGGTCGAGCGCCGCCAGGACTTCGCCGACATCGCGCGTGCGAACGTGGACCTCTGGTTCGGGGCCGAGCACCCCGCGTGGGACCTGCGCGTCGGCGACCTCGACGCCGAACTGGAGACGATGGAGGCCGACAGCGTCGACCGCGTCGTGCTGGACATGCTCGCCCCCTGGGAGAACATCGAGGCCGTGGCCCGCGCGCTCATTCCCGGCGGCGTCCTGTGCTGCTACGTCGCGACGGTGACCCAGCTGTCGCGCCTCACCGAGGACCTGCGCGCCTCGGGCAGATTCACGGATCCGGTCGCCTGGGAGGACATGCGGCGCGAATGGCATCTCGACGGCCTCGCGGTCCGCCCCGAGCACCGGATGGTCGCCCATACGGGCTTCCTCCTCATCACCCGTTCGCTCGCCCCGGGGATCTCGCCGCAGGCGCGTTCGACGCGTCCGGCGAAGTCCTCGGAGGGCATGGGCGGCCAGTGGGACGGGGAGGCCGGCTGGTCCGAGCAATCCGTCGGAGTGCGCGTCTCCTCGGAGAAGAAGATCCGCAAGGTGCGCCGCGATGTGACCGCGAAGGCCGACACCTGGGTCGACGGAAGGGAGGGCGCCAATGAGTGAGGACTTCCACGCCACTCGCATCGATGAGCTCCAGCGCCTCGTCGTATCGCTCGAGGAGAAGAACGGCCGCCTCGCCGCCGCCCTCACGCAGGCCCGCGGGGAGCTCGTGAAGGCCCAGTCGCAACTGCTCGAGGTCAACCGGCCGCCGCTCACACTCGCGATGTTCCTGCGCTCGGACCCGAGCGCGCGAGAGATCGAGGTCGTGCTGAACGGCCGGCGCATGCGCCTGGCCGCGGCCCCCGGGCTCGACCTCGCCGCACTGTCGTACGGGCAGCTCGTCCGCGTCGACGACAAGCTCGTCGCCGTCGCCCCCGATCGTTTCGCGCGGACCGGTTCGATGGCGTCCGTCCTCGAACTCGTCGGGCCCGATCGCGTCCTCGTCGCCTCCCAGGCCGGCCAGGAGCACCTCCTTGTCCTCGCGGGCCCCCTCAGGCACGGGAATCTGCGCCCCGGCGATTCGCTCGTGGTCGACCTGCGCGCCGGCGTCGCCCTCGAGAAGGTCGTGCGCTCGGATGTCGAGCAGCTCCTCACACCCGAGGTGCCCGACACGACCTATGAGGACATCGGCGGTCTGGACGCGCAGATCCAGCAGGTCCGCGATGCGATCGAACTCCCGCTCACCCATCCCGAGCTGTACCGCGCCTACGGCTTGCGCCCGCCCAAGGGCATCCTCCTGTACGGGCCCCCCGGTTCGGGCAAGACCCTCATCGCGAAGGCCGTTGCGAACGCCCTGTCCGCGAAGGGCTCGGGGAAGAGGACCTGCTTCCTGTCGATCAAGGGCCCCGAACTGCTCAACAAGTTCGTGGGGGAGACCGAGCGCCAGATCCGCGCGATCTTCTCCAGGGCCCGCTCCCTGGCCGCGGGGGACGTTCCGGTCGTCGTCTTCTTCGATGAGATGGAGGCCCTGTTCCGCACCCGCGGAACCGGCGTCTCCTCCGATGTGGAGACGATGATCGTGCCCCAGCTCCTCGCCGAGATGGACGGTGTCGAGGCCCTCGACAACGTCGTCATCATCGGCGCCTCGAACCGCGCGGACATGATCGATCCCGCGGTCCTGCGGCCCGGACGACTGGACGTGCGCATCCGCGTGGAGCGCCCCGATCGCGCGGGCGCCCGCGACATCATGGCGAAGCACCTCCGGTCCGGTCTTCCGGTGCGCTCCGACGAGATCGCGCGTACCGGCTCGGCCTCATCCGCGATCGGGGGGATGATCGACGCCGCGGTCGAGCGCCTGTTCACCGAGGACTCGTCCACCGCCCTCTTCGATGCGAGGCTCGCCTCGGGCAGGCGCATGCGGATCCACCTGTCCGACGTGGTCTCGGGGGCGATGATCGCCGGAATCGTTGAGCGGGCGAAGAAACTCGCCATCAAGGACTCGCTTTCGGGCGCGGCCCCCGGGCTCGCGGTCGAGCACGTCCTGGCGGGCGTCGACGAGGAGATGCGCGAATCGATCGAACTGGCGCAGACCTCCTCCCCGGATGACTGGGCGCGCACGATCGGCCTGAGGGAAGAGATCGTCTCCATCGCACCGGTGAAGGACTGACATGAGGATCATCGGAACCGAGACCGAGTACGGCATCTACCGCCCGGGGGACCCCTGGGCCAATCCGATCGCCCTGTCCGCGCAGGCGGTCCGCCACTACGCCGAGATCTCCCGGCGGGGAACCGCCGCCGAGGGGGCGCCGCCGGTGAGATGGGACTACACGGGCGAGGACCCCCTCAACGACCTGCGCGGGATGAGGATGTCGAGGGCGGCGGCCGACCCCTCCCTGCTCACCGACGATCCGTACCGCCTCGCGCCCTCGGGGGGCTCGGAGAAGATCGCACGGCCGACGCCGGAGGAACTCGCGCTGCCCGCCCAGACGACCGCGGTCCTCACCAACGGCGCGCGGCTCTACGTCGATCACGCCCACCCCGAGTACTCGTCCCCGGAGGCCCTCGGCGCCCTCGACGCCGCGCTGTGGGATCGGGCGGGCGAGGTGATCGCCCAGCGCATCATGACCAGGGCCGAGCAGGCCGGCGAGCCCCTCGTCCTCGTCAAGAACAACACCGACGGCAAGGGCGCGGCCTACGGCACCCACGAGAACTACCTCATGCGCCGCGACGTCGATTTCGACGAGGTCGTGCGCGGCCTCACCCCCTTCTTCGTGACGCGCCCCGTCATCTGCGGGGCCGGCCGCGTCGGCATCGGCCAGAAGTCGCAGATCCCCGGCTTCCAGATGTCTCAGCGCGCCGACTTCGTCGAGAACGAAGTCGGCTTGGAGACCACCTTCAACCGCCCAATCATCAACACCCGCGATGAGCCGCACGCGAATCCCGCTTCGCACCGGCGCCTCCATGTGATCGGCGGCGACGGCAACATGTTCGACGCCTCGATCCTCCTCAAACTGGGAACGACCTCGCTCGTCCTGTGGGCGATCGAACAGGGCATCGGCCTGCAGTGGGACGCCCTCGTCCTCGACGATCCGGTGGCGGAGACCTGGAACGTCTCGCATCACCCGGATCTCGACTACCGGCTCTCGACGGCCGGAGGGGGCTCCTACACGGCCGCCGAGCTCCAGCAGGTGATCCTCGACCTCGTCGTGGAGACCTTCGACCGGCTCGGGCAGACTCCGGACGAGGGCGACCGGGCCGTGCTAGAACTCTGGCAGTCGGTGCTCGATCGCATGCGCGCCGACCTCTTCTCCGTCGCCGCCGAAGTCGAATGGGTCGGCAAATACGCCCTCCTCGGGCGCCTCAAGGAGCGTTCGGGACTCGAATGGTCCGACCCGCGTCTTCAAGCGATGGATCTTCAATGGGCCGACCTGCGCCCGGAGAAGTCGCTCGCCCTCAAACTCTCGCGCGCAGGACGGGTGAGGCGCCTCTTCACCGACGAGCAGGTCGAGGAGGCCGCCGACAAGCCGCCGGCGAACACACGCGCGGCGATCCGAGGAGGGGCCGTCTCCTCGCGGCCCGATCTCGTCAAGGCATCCTGGAGCTCGCTCGTCGTCGACCCCGGCGCAGGCGACCTGATCCGTTACCCGATCGCGGATCCCTGGGCGGCGGCCCGCCCCTGACCGCGGATATTCGAAGGAGACAATGATGGACATCACCCAGCTCTTCGCACCCTCCGCAGATCCGGACGACCCGGACGGCGTCGAGGCCGCCGGGCGCGTCACGGCGCGCGCCGAGTCGCTCGACGACATCCTCGACGAGATCGATTCCGTGCTGGAGACGAACGCCGAGGCCTTCGTCCAGGGATTCGTCCAGAAGGGCGGCCAGTGAGGTGAGGCGCCGCGTCGTCGGAATCGAGACGGAGTACGGGCTGATGGCGGCCCGGGCCGATGGGGGAGCATCCGCGATGGATGCCGAGCACGCCGCTCAGCACCTCTTCCAACCGCTGCTCCGCGCCGGACGCAGTTCGAACCTGTTCCTCGCGAACGGCGGGCGCCTCTACCTCGACGTGGGCGCGCACCCCGAATACGCGACCGCCGAATGCGACCGTCTGGAGGACCTGCTCGAGCAGGATCGGGCCGGTGCCGCGATCCTCGCCGAGCTCGCACTGCGGGCCGATGAGTCCTTCGCGGAAGTGGGCGCTCCGGAGCGTCTTCACCTCTTCCGGAACAATCTCGACGCCGAGGGCAACTCCTGCGGCTGCCACGAGAACTACCTGCTCCATCGGCGCAGGGACTTCCGTCAGGTCGCCGACGCGCTCATCACCTTCTTCATCACGCGGCAGATCCTCGTCGGCAACGGGAGGATCCGGATCGGGGCCTCGGGGGCCCATCTCGTCTTCTCGCAGCGCGCCGAGCAGATGTGGGACGCGGTCTCGGCCGCCACGACCCGGTCCCGGCCGATCATCAATACGCGCGATGAGCCCCTGGCGGATTCGGGCTCCTACCGGCGCATGCACGTCATCGTGGGCGACACGAATGTCGCAGAGCCCACCACCGCGCTCAAGATCGGCGCGACCGAGATGCTCCTCCAGGCGGTCGAAGACGGATTGCGCATCGAGGACCTCGCCCTCGCCGACCCGATGCGGGCGATCCGCGAGGTCTCGCTCGACCTCAGCGGCCGCACCGAGGTCGAACTCGCCGACGGCAGGAGGATGAGCGCGACCGCGATCCAGAAGGAGATCCGGGATCGCGTCCTCGCCTCGCTCGCTCCGGGAAGCCTCGACGAGATGCACGCCTACGTCGCCGATCTGTGGGGGCGCGGGATCGCGGCCCTCGAGTCGGGGGACTGGTCCGGCATCGATACCGAGCTCGACATCGCGATCAAGAAGAAGCTCCTCGAGACCTATGCGGCGCGCCTGGGCGCGGGCCTGGCGGATGCGCGCATCCGGCGTCTCGACATGTCCTATCACGATATCACGGATGCGGGGATCGTGAAGAAACTGGAGAAGGCCGGTCTTGTTCGCCGGCTCACGACCGACGAGGGCGTCAGGCACGCGATGACGAGGGCGCCGCTCACGACGCGCGCGCATCTTCGAGGACGGATCGTCGCCGCGGGAGAGGCCGCGCGGACGGATGTCACGGTCGATTGGGTGCATGCGCGCCTGGACGATCAGTCGACCCCGCCGCTCACCCTGAACGACCCTCTCGCCAGTGAAGATCCCCGCGTGGACGCCTTCATCGAGAAGATCTCATCATCGGCGCCGGTGCTTCCAGCATGAGCGGACCCGGGCTTCCCCCCTCCTTCCCCTCGCGGCGCACGGCTCAACCCCCTCGCCCGCGCAGGCGCTTCAGGCCGCTCGTACTGCTCGTGGTCCTCGCCGTGACACTGGCGGCCGCGGCGGGCGTCTGGCGCCTCCTGCCTTCGAGGAACGGCGTCGAAGGGACCCTTCAGGAGCTGATCGGCCCCTTCGACCGCATCTCCGTCTCCGGCCGCGTGGGAGCAACGCCCGTCGTCGACTTCTTAGGACCGGTCCGGACCTCGGCGGTCAAGGTCCGCGAGCTCATCGCCGGTGACGGCCGCGAGATCGAGCAGGGGACCCCGGTCCTCCTGTCGATCAGCGCCTTCGACGCAACGACGGGAGAGAACCTGGCCGAATCGGCACGGCCCGATCTCTTCGTGGGCACGGCGACGCCGGAGGAGCTGGGTGCGGATCTCGCGTCTCTCGTCATCGGCCGAAAGGAGGGGGAGCGCCTCCTCGCGATCCACCCGGTCTCCCAGGAATCGGGGCGGACGGCCAGTGAAGTCGTGGTCGTCGACATCCTCTGGACGACCGCGAAGGGCGCAGAGGACACCGTCAACGAATTCGGCGCGGTATCGGTGGCGATGAGCCCGACGGGCCCGATCGTCTCCCACGATGAGAAGGCGCCGGACGGTTTGACGGTTCAGAGCCTCATCGTCGGCGATGGCCCCCAGGTCGGAGTCGACGACTCCATCGTCGCCCAGTACCAGGTGGTGGGGTGGACGGACGGCGCGGTCCGCTCGTCGACGTGGCGCACGGGAATGCCGGAGGTCATCGCACTGCCCGAGGCGATGAAGGGACTCGTGCAGGGGGTGACGGACCGGCGCGTCGGATCGCGTCTGGCGATCACCATCCCCGCGGACTTCGCCTCCGGGGACGACACCCTCATCGTCGTCATCGACATCCTGGGAACGGAGCCGAGGTCCTCCTCGGATCCTGAGAGCGCGCCCGGCGAGGCCGCGCAGTCGAAGTAGGATCGGCCCATGTCTGTCGCTCTGCGCATCATCCCCTGCCTCGATGTCGATGCCGGCCGTGTCGTCAAGGGGGTGAATTTCGAGAACCTCCGCGATGCCGGGGACCCGGTGGAGCTCGCCCGCCGTTACGGCGGCATGGGCGCAGACGAGATCACCTTCCTCGACGTCTCCGCCTCGGTCGAGGGCCGCGCGACGATGCTCGACGTCGTGTCCGCAACCGCTGAACAGGTGTTCGTCCCCCTGACGGTCGGAGGAGGCGTCCGTTCCGTCGACGATGTGGCGCGCCTGCTCGCGCACGGCGCCGACAAAGTGGGGATCAATACGGCGGCGATCACGGATCCGGATCTGCTCAGCCGCGTCTCGGACCGTTTCGGCGATCAGGTGATCGTCCTGTCCGTCGATGCGAGGCGCTGCCCCCGGGGCGTGAGCACCGCATCGGGCTTCGAGGTCACGACCCACGGCGGGAAGCGCTCGACGGGCATCGATGCGCTCGAGTGGGCCAAGCGCGCCGAGGCGCTCGGGGCGGGCGAGATCCTCCTGAACTCGATGGACGCCGATGGCGTGCGCCGGGGCTTCGACATCGAGATGCTCCGTCTCTTCCGCTCCGAGGTGAAGGTCCCCCTCATCGCCTCGGGCGGGGCGGGCGCGGCCGAGCACTTCGTCGAGGCGGCGCGCGCCGGCGCGAACGCCCTGCTCGCCGCGTCCGTCTTCCACTTCGGGACGGTGGGGATCGACGAGGTCAAGCTCGCCCTCGATCGCGAGGGCTTCGACGTGAGGATCTGAACGCGCGAAGAGAGCCCGGGGCGCCTGTGGGACACTGGACCCATGCTCACGTGGATGACTGCGGGCGAGTCGCACGGCCCCGCCCTCGTTGCTGTGATTGACGGCGTGCCCTCCGGCTTGGAACTGACCACCGCCGACCTGGAGCGCGCCCTGGCCCGCCGCAGGCTCGGCTACGGCCGGGGCGCCCGCCAGGCCTTCGAGCGCGACGAGGTCCGCATCCTCTCGGGGGTGCGCCACGGGCGCACGATCGGATCCCCGATCGCGGTGGAGATCGCGAATTCCGAATGGCCCAAGTGGCGCACGGTCATGGCGGCCGACCCCGTCGATCCCGCGGAGCTCCTCATCGACGCGGGCACGGGGGACGAGCGCGAGATCGCCCGCAACCGTCCGCTCACGCGCCCGCGCCCCGGTCACGCCGATCTTGCGGGGATGCTCTCCTACGACCTGCCGGAGGCCCGCCCGGTCCTCGAGCGGGCGAGCGCTCGCGAGACCGCGGCGCGCGTCGCGCTCGGGGCGATCGCCGAGGCGCTCCTCGCGCAGGCGGGCGGGATCGAACTGGTCGCGCACGTGGTCGCGGTCGGCCCCCTGCGCGCCGAGGGCGAGCTCCCGCGCCCGCAGGACGCGGAGGCGCTCGACGGGGCGCGGATGCGGGCCCTCGATCCTCTGACGGATCAGGCCTTCGTCGATCTCGTGGACGAGGCGAAGGTGCAGGGCGACACCATCGGCGGCGTCGTCGAGGTCGTCGCCTGGGGCGTGCCCGTCGGACTGGGCTCGCACGTCGCGGCCGCGCGACGACTCGATGCCGCGATCGCGCAGGCGGTCATGTCGATCCAGTCGGTGAAGGGCGTCGAGATCGGGGACGGCTTCGCCCAGGCGGCCCTGCTCGGTTCGCAGGCGCATGACGAGATCCTCAAGAGCGCCGATGGGCGCCTCCACCGCGCTTCGAATCGGGCGGGCGGGATCGAGGGCGGCACCTCCAACGGCGAAGCGATCGTGGTGCGCGCGGCCTTCAAACCGATTTCGACGGTTCCGAGGGCCCTGCGCAGCGTGGATCTGGCGACGGGCGAGGAGGCCCGCGGACTTCATCAGCGCTCCGACACCTGTCAATTGGTGCCGGGTGCGCTCATCGTTCAGGCGGAGCTCGCCCTGGTCCTGGCCGACGCGCTCTTCGCGCACGCGGGGGGCAATTCCGTCTCCGAGATGAAACGCAATCTGACGGCCTACCTCGAGCGAGTGGCGGAACGCGCATGAGGGGCCTGGAACTGCCGATCGTCCTCGCGGGCCTTCCCGGGTCGGGCAAGTCGAAGGTCGGACGCATCCTCGCGAAGATGCTCGGCGTGGAGCACGTGGATACGGACGATCTCATCGTGGCCGAGGCGGGGGTCCCGATCGCGCGGATCTTCGACGAGGAGGGGGAGGAGGCCTTCCGGCTCCGGGAGGCGCGCGCCGTCGAACGGGCCCTGTCCCTGCACGCCGTCGTCTCCCTGGGGGGAGGGGCGGTGACGACCCCGCGTGTGCGCGCCCTCCTCGCCGATGCGAGTGTCGTGACGATCGACGTCGAGCACGACGAGCTCCTGCGGCGCGTGACCCGCGAGTCGCATCGGCCGCTCCTGCGCGAGGATCCGGAGGGGGCGCTCCGGCGTTTGAGGAGCGAGCGCGAGCCGTATTACCGCGAGGTCGAGAAGCTTCGTGTCCCCTCGGATTCGGGGCCCGCCGTCGAGGTGGCGGAGAGGATCTTCCGCATGGTCGAAGGCGTTTTCACGACTGTGCCGGTCGAAGGCGAAGCCCCCTATGACGTGCTCATCGGCAGGGCCATCCCCTCGCGCTTCGTGCGAGAGGCGCTGCGGCCGGAGGCGACGCGCGCGCTCATCGTTCACGCCCCCGAACTCGATGGCCCCGCTCGGGCTCTGGCCGAGGACCTGCGCGCAGGGGGGCTGAGCGTCCATCTCGCCTCCCATCCCCGGGGTGAGGCGGCCAAGTCCCTCGAGGTCGTCGAGGGCCTGTGGGGGCTCGCGGGCGAGCTCAAGCTCGGGCGGGCCGACGCCATCATCGCAATGGGCGGCGGAGCCACGACGGATATGGCGGGATTCGTCGCCGCGACGTGGTTGAGGGGCATCGATTTCTGTTCGCTTCCCACGACTTTGCTCGCCATGGTCGATGCGGCGGTCGGCGGCAAGACCGGCATCAACTCCTCCGCGGGGAAGAACCTGATCGGCTCCTTCCACCCCGCCCGGCGCGTCCTGTGCGATCTCGAATACCTGAAGACCCTGCCCGAGGCCGAGTTCCGCGCGGGCCTGGGAGAGGTGGTGAAGTGCGGGTTCATCGCCGATGAGGCGATTCTCGAGATCATCGGGAGGGCCGATGAGGGGGCCCTCATCGACCCCGCGTCCCCCGAGGTCGCCGAGCTCATCGGCCGCGCGATCGGAGTCAAGGCGAAGGTCGTGTCCGCGGACCTCAAGGAATCGGGCTTGAGGGAGATCCTCAACTACGGCCACACTTTCGCGCATGCGATCGAACGCTGCGAGGACTACTCGGTGCGGCACGGCGAGGCGGTCGCGATCGGCTGCGTCTTCGCCGCCCGTCTCGCCCAGGCCAGGGGCATGCTCACCCCCGCCGAGGTCGAGCGGCACATCGCGGCCTTCACGAAGGCCGGATTGGCGACGACCTACTCGGGCGCGGCTCTGAGCGATCTGACGGATGCCATGCTCTCGGACAAGAAGGTGCGGGCGGGCGCGCTGCGCTTCGTCCTGCTCGAGGGGATCGGGAATCCCCGGACCGTGAGGATCGATCCGAGTGAGCTCGCGCTCCCCGCATCGCGGATCGGGGTGAAGCGATGACGGGTGCTCCCAGAATCGTGCTGCTCGGCGTTTCCGGGGCCGGCAAGACGAGCGCGGGCAGGATCCTCGCCGAGCGCCTCGGCGCGGATTTCGTCGATGCCGATGACCTGGTCGCGCAGGAGGCGGGCGCGCCGCTCGCCGAGCTCGTCATCGCGCGGGACCCGCGGCTGGAGCGCTTGAGGCGGTCGGCCGCGCGGCGGGCGCTCGCGCGCCCCGGCGCGGTCGTGGCCCTCGGTGCGAGCCAGATCGAGGACGCCGACACCGTCGACGGCATTCGCGAGGCCAAGACGCGAGGGGCCTTCGTCGTCGAGCTCGTCGCCGATACTGCGGAGGTCGCCCGGCGCACGGGCCTCAACCGCCCTCGATCGGTGGGCCTGGGAGCGCCGAGGGCGATGCTGACCGCGATGATCGCCGCCCTCCATGAGCGCTATGCGGATGTGGCGGATTCGTCAGTGCCAACGGGGGGCGCGGACCCCGCCCTCGTGGCCGATCGGGTGCTGGGGGAGTGTAGACTAGCGGGCGATTCCCCGAACAACCGAGATTGAGGTACATCTGTGGCAACGACGAATGATCTGAAGAACGGCCTTGTCATGGTCATCGAGGGCCAGCTCTGGCAGGTCGTCGAGTTCCAGCACGTCAAGCCCGGCAAGGGCCCGGCCTTCGTTCGCACGAAGATCAAGAACGTCCTGTCCGGCAAGACCGTCGACAAGACCTTCAACGCCGGTATCAAGATCGAGACGGCGACCGTCGATCGTCGCGATATGACCTACCTGTACCAGGACGGCGCCGATTACGTCTTCATGGATCAGTCCACCTACGAGCAGATCAATGTTCCGGGTGAGACCGTCGGCGACGCCCGCAACTTCATGGTCGAGAACCAGGACGTCATCGTCTCGCTGCACGACGGCAACGTCCTTTTCGTCGAGCTGCCCGCGACCGTGGTCCTCACGATCACGCACACCGAACCCGGGCTGCAGGGCGACCGCTCCTCGGCGGGCACGAAGCCGGCGACCCTTGAGACGGGTTATGAGATCCAGGTGCCGCTCTTCATGGAAGAGGGCACTCGCGTCAAGGTCGATACCCGCGACGGCTCCTACTCCGGCCGCGTCACCGACTGATGTCGAAGTTCCGTTTCACTTCCCGCACGAAGGCGCGCAAGCGCGCGGCCGATGTCGTCTTCGAGGCCGACCAGCGGGGGATGGGCCGCAATCCTGAGGTTCTGCGCGACATCCTCCGCCAGCGCCGCGCGGTGACCGCGGCCCAGACGCCGCTGCCCGAGTATTCGGTGCGGATCGTCGAGGGCGTGGCCGATCACCTCCGCAGGATCGACGATCTCATCTCGGCCCGTGCGAAGGTCGCCGGCCTCGACCGGGTCGCGGCGGTCGACCTGGCCGTCATGCGCGTGGCCGTGTGGGAGATGCTCGAGAACTCCGAGGACGTGCCGGCGGTCATCGCGATCGACGAGGCGATTTCGATCGTGAAGTCCCTCTCGACGGAGTCTGCCCCCTCCTTCGTGAACGCGGTTCTCGATGCGATCCGCAAGGACATCGAGGCTCCCGCGTGGTCGCGCAGGTCTTCTGAAAGCGGGGGCGCGTCGTCCTCGGCCGGGGACGGGCCGATCGGGGAGGCCGTCCAGGACGGCGCCGAGACGCCGGTGGCGACCTCGGCCGAGGAGATGTCGGTCGAGGACCTTGAGGAGCTCGACGAGCTGCTTGGGGAGTACTGATACGAAGACGGGCCCACCGCCCCGGTGATGCGCAAACCGCGCGTCGCCGGGGCGGTGGGCTCTTCTGCTTCCTCCTCGGAGGAGGGCGGTGCGGAGGGCCGGCCGGAGCGTTTCTGCACGTGCGCCGTGGCTGTCGTGAGGATTGCGGAGTAGAGTGTCCCTGAATTTGTCGATTGTCAACGGCTGGCGCGTGCCCAGTCGTCGAGGTGGAGGATCTGCGATGCCGGGCATCATTCGACTCACGCTGCGCGAGCAGGTGTGGGCGACTCTGCGAGAAGAGATCCTCGACGGCACCCTTCCCGCGGGCGCGCGTCTGGGCGAGGTCGAATTGGCGGAGCGCCTCGGGGTCAGTCGCGGGACGGTGCGCGAAGCGCTGCGAAGGCTCCAGCAGTCCGGCCTGGTCGAAGGCGAGGATCGGGCGGGGCTCAGCGTCGCCCGTTTCGACTCGCGTCAACTGCGGGAGCTCTTCGATGTGAGGGCGGCCCTCGAGGGGCTCGCCGCTACGACCATCGTGAAGAGCGGGCGCGGTGAGGATGTGGCCGAGCGCCTGGAGAAGCGCCTCCCCGAACCCGAGCGAACCGCGAGCCTGGCGGAGGTCCTCGACATCGATCTCGGTTTCCATGAGGCCCTGTGTCGTGAAGCGGGCAATGCGACGCTTCTGGAGATGTGGCACGATCTGCAAGATCGTATGCGCATCGCGGTCATGACCGATCCGGAGGCGCTGAGTTCGCAGTTCCTCGGCAGTGCTTATCACCAGCCGATCGTCGACGCCTTGAGATCGGGTGATCCTGAACAGGCGCGGATCACGATGGAGCAGCATATGCACGGTGCTGCGGAGTCCTGGGCGAGCCGCCGGGACTAGTCCGCTCGTCTCAACGGCATCGGTGCTCGGTCCGGTGCGGGCTTCGGAGGCGGCTCCTTCTCCGGGGCTGAAGATCTCCGCGTCAGATGCGTGTTCATGCTGCGTCGCCGAGGCGTGCCTTGTGAGCAGTTCTTCCGAAGTTCGGACTTTCCTCCGGACAGGCTCGTCGCGCGCCGCGCGGCTCCCGTTCCTTATATGAATCGTGTGATCTGATTGACAGTAGAAGGTTAACTGCTTACTGTTAACAATAACGAGCAAGGGTGCTCGTCATCACGAAGAAGTGAGGATCAATGAGCTACGGCACAGGCATCGGAACAAGGACCGCCGTCGTCACGGGGGCGTCGTCTTTGAAGGGAATCGGCTTTCACGCCGCCCTTCGCTTCGCGCAGGAAGGATGGGCGGTGGCGATGCTCGACATCAACGCCGCCGGAGTCGAAAGAGCAACCGCGCAGGTGCGCGAACGCGTCCCAGGCGCCCGGGTCGCCTCATTCGTCGCCGATGTCGGCGACCCGGAGTCGGTCGGAGCCGTCGCAAAAGCGATCACCGGCTCCGATCTGCCCCCCGTCGGCGCACTCGCGAACATCGCGGGCGTCCCTTCTCCCGCGCGCTTCCTCGATCTGACGCTCGCCGAATGGAATCGCGTCATCACCATCAACCTCACGGGCTGCTTCCTCCTCTCGCAGGCCCTCGTGCCGATGATGATCGAAGGAGGATACGGGCGCGTCGTCAACATGTCCTCGGTGACGGCCCAGCACGGAGGCGGCGTCTTCTCGAAGACCTCCTACGCGGCGGCGAAGGCGGGCGTCATCGGCCTCACGCGGGGAATGGCCCGTGAACTCGCCCAGTACGGCATCACCGTCAATGCGGTGGCCCCGGGCGTCGTGAACACCGATATCCGTTCCGGGAACTCCGAGGAGAACGAGTTGGCCCTCGCCGAGGCGGTGCCGCTCGGCCGTCAAGCGGAGCCCTGGGAGATCGCGGCGCTGGTGTGCTGGCTGAGTTCGGAGGACTCCGCATACATCACCGGCATCACCCACTCCATCAACGGCGGAACCTACATCTGCTGACCCCCATCCCATCACCATGAGATAGGAGGAAACACATGCCTCGCTCTCGCCAGATCGCACGACGTGCGATTACGGCCGCGGCTGTGACCGCACTCCTCGCCGGTTGCGCCGGCGGTACAGGCCCCCGCAACACCGATTCGATCCGCATCATCCTGGGGCACGGCGCGGCTCCCGGGAATCCGCGCTCCAATGCGGCGCTCCTCTTCGAAAAGCTCGTCGAGGAGAAGTCGAATGACGCGATCGACATCCAGATCCTCGGTCAGGAGACCGTGGGATCGGACTCCGAGATGATGATCTCGGTCGCATCGGGCACCCTCGACATGACGATCAACTCGCAGGGCCCCTTCGCGACCTACGTCCCCGAGGCCGCGCTCATCGGCCTGCCCTTCCTCTTCGAGAACTCCCAGCACGCCTACGCGGTCATCGACTCGAAGAAGATCAGCGGATATCTCGCCGAGAAGGCTGAAGAACGGGGCTTCCACCTCCTCGGATTCTGGGATAACGGCATGCGTGATCTCACGAATTCCAAGCACCCGATCGAAACCCCTAAAGACGTCGCCGGCCTCAAGATCCGCACCCCCGACGACACGATGACGATCTCGATCTTCAACGAACTCGGCGCGAACCCCACACCGATGGCATTCGGGGAACTCTACCTCGCGCTCAGGACCGGTGCCGTTGACGGCCAGGAGAATCCCGTCGTCAACATCAAGAGCTCGAAACTCGACGAGGTCCAGCCGAATCTCGCGGTCACCGGTCACAAGTACGAGGCGAATCCCTTCGTCATCTCGACGGCGCGCTGGTCGAGGCTCACGCCCGAGCAGCGGTCCATTCTCCAGGAAGCGGCGGACGGGGCCCGCGCATCCCAGCGCGAGGAGATGAGCGTTCAGACGAAGCGGATCTACGAGGAGTTCGAGCTAAAGCTCGCCGTCACCCACCCGGACAAGGAGGCCTTCCGCACCCTCAGCGCTCCGGTCTACGACTCCTGGTCCGCGAAGTTCCCGGAGTTCTTCGCAACGATCACCTCCACGGCGGACGAGCTCCGTCCCGAGTACACACAAGGGGATGAGGCCAAGTGACGAAGCCACCTCACGCAGCAGACGGAACGACGGCCGTCGGCACCGTCATCACCGAGGACGACATCGCCGCCCTCGATACTCAATCCGTCCTCGACGAACCGCTCGAAGCGACCGATCCGATCAACCAGAAGTTCCTCAGGGCAGCCTCATGGGCCGCCGGCGCGATCACGATCATCATGCTCGTCCTCGTGACGCTCTCGGTGGTCATGAGATACGTCTTCAACTCGTCGATCGACCTCGCCGCCGAAGGGCCGAGCTACCTCCTGCCCTGGCTGATCTGCGCCGGTGCGATCGTCGCCCAGGCGCAGATGGCGCACGTCGGAGTGAACTTCTTCCTCGAGAAGCTCCACGGCAGGGCCTTCGAGATCGCCTCCATCGCGATCTGGATCTTCGTCGCGATCCTGATGGCCTACCTCACCTACCTGGGCGCATACATGGCCGGCCCCATGTCCGCCCAGATCACCCCGATCATGGGATGGCCGCAGATCGGCAGCTTCGCCGCTTTCATCGTCATGACAGCCTGCCTGAGCATTCAGGCCGCGGTCAGGGCGTGGTTCTTCTACCGCAAGGGTGCGGTCCGCAGCATTGACATCGGTTCCCCGGTCGAGGCCGAGGACGCCGTGAAGGAGGTCCACGGTGTTTGAAGTCGCCGTCGCAATCATCGTCTTCATCGCTCTCCTCCTCCTCGGAGTCCCGGTCGCCTTCTCGGTGATCGCCGGAACCGTCGTCGGCCTCTTCGCGATCGGATCCCTTCCGATGGAGGCGCTCGCCCTTCAATCCTTCGGCGGAGCGACCGACTACTCGATGCTCGCCATCCCCTTCTTCATCCTCACCGCCGACCTCCTCTTCTCGGGCAGGCTCGGCGCGCAGGTCATCGGCCTGGCCACCCGCGTGGTGGGACGTTTCCGAGGCGGAGTCGGCATGACCTCCGTCCTCACCAACGCCGTCTTCGCCGGCGTCTCGGGCTCGGCCGTCGCTGACGCGACCGGCCTGGGCAAAGTCATGATCCCCTGGACGAAGAAGCTCGGCTACCCGGCGCGGTACGCCGCGGCCGTCAACGCCTCCTCATCGGTCCTCGGCGTCATCATCCCGCCCTCAATCCCGATGATCCTCTTCTCAGCGGCCTCGGGAGCCTCGGTTGCAGCGGTGTTCAACGCGGGCCTCATCCCCGGCATCGTCATGGCCGCGGCCCTCATGTTCGGGTGCTGGTTCCTCGCATTCAAGAACAACTATCCGCGAGTGCGGGCGAAGCTCACCATGAAGAAGCTCCTCATCGACCTGCTCATCGCGACGCCGGCGATCTTCATCCCCGTGATCCTCATCCGTGTCTTCCTCTTCACAGGCACCGCGACTGTCACGGAGGTCTCGATCCTCGCAGCCGTCTACGCGCTGCTCATCCGCACGACGATGTACAGAGACCTCACCTGGAAGTCCTTCATGCGCTCCGTGACGGAGTCGGCGGCATCGACGGCGGTGGTCATGGTGCTCATCATGTTCTCCGCCGCGCTGTCCTGGCTGCTCACGATCCAGGAAGCCCCCCAGAAGCTCGCCTCCGCACTGCTCTCGCAGACGGATTCGACTGCGCTCATCATCCTCTTCATCGTGATCATCCTGATCATCACGGGAATGTTCCTCGACATGGCGCCGGCGATCCTGCTGCTCACGCCCGTTCTCCTGCCTCTCGCCTCGGCGATCGGCATGGGAACGGTCCAGCTGGGAATCCTCATGGTCTGCACGCTCGCCATGGGCCTGTACACCCCGCCCGTCGGCACGACCCTGTACATCTCCGCAGGCATCGGCCGCGTCGGCATCAACAAGGTGACCCGCGAACTCCTGCTCTTCTACGTGCTCATCATCGCGTTCGTGCTCATCATCGCCTACGCCCCGGGCCTCATGCTCATCCCGACGAGCTGAGCTCCGCAGACCTCACCGACACGCATCCGCACAAGACGAAGGACAAGATCATGGTGCAACCAGTCACCACCGAAGAATTGAAGGAGCGCGCCAAGCAGCTCCGCATGACATCCGTCCAGATGATCTACGAGGCCCAGTCCGGACACCCGGGCGGCTCCCTCTCCGCGGCCGATGTCGTGGCGAACCTGTACTTCAGGGAGATGCGCTACGACCCGGCGGACCCGAAGTGGGAGGACCGCGACCGCTTCGTCCTCTCCAAGGGCCATGTCGCGCCGGTGCTCTACTCGGCGCTGGCGATCACCGGCTTCGTCCCGATGGAGACGATCCACACCCTGAGGAAGAAGGGCTCCGCCTTCCAGGGGCACCCCGACTCCAAGAAGTGCCCGGGCGTCGAGATCTCCACCGGATCGCTCGGGCAGGGCATCTCCGCCGCAGTCGGCATGGCGATCGGCCTCAAGCGCGATGGCAAGGACGCGAGGGTCTACACCCTGCTCGGCGACGGCGAGACCCAGGAAGGGCAGGTCTGGGAGGCCATTCAATGCGCCCGCACCTACGAACTCGACGCCTTCACCGTGATCATCGACGAGAACAACCTCCAGATCGACGGGCATTGCGATGAGGTGAGCCCGAACTTCGATTTCGTGAAGAAGCTCGAGGCCTTCGACTACGACGTGATCCGTATCGACGGACACGACATGGAGGCGATCTCGAACGCCTTCGACGCCTTCCGCGAGATGAAGAACGGCAAACCGAAGGCCCTGATCCTCAAGACGATCAAGGGCAGGGGGGTGTCGTACATGGAGGACGTGGCGGGGTGGCACGGCGCCGCGCCGAATGATGAGCAGTACGCGCAGGCCATGGCCGAACTCGAGAAGGGACTGGATCGATGAGCCTCACCGTTGACTACACGAACAAGAAGCCCACGCGCACGGGCTTCGGCGACGAGATCCTCGCGCTCGGTCGAGACCGTCCGGAGATCTTCGTCGTCGACTGCGACATCGCGAAGTCCTGCCAGACGACGGCCTTCTCGAAGGAGCTTCCGGCCCAGCACGTCAATGTCGGCATCGCCGAGCAGAACGGCGCGGGCGTCGCAGCCGGCCTGGCCACGACCGGGAAGATCCCCTTCGTCGTCACCTACGCCGTGTTCGGCTCCCTGCGCATGGGGGAGCAGATCCGCCAATCGATCTGCTACCCGAAGCTCAACGTGAAGATCGCGTGCTCCCACGGCGGACTCACCCCGGGCAATGACGGCGGTTCGCACCAGGCGATCGAGGACATGGGGACCATGCGCGGCCTGCCGGGAATGACGGTCGTCATGCCGGCCGACTACAACTCGGCGCGCAAGCTGGTGCGCGAGGCCGCCGATTGGGCGGGGCCGATGTTCCTCCGATTCACCCGCGATGCCGTTCCGGAGATCTACGGGCCGGACGAGACCTTCGAGATCGGCAAGGCCAAGCTCCTCTCCGAAGGAGACGACCTCGCGATCATCGCCAACGGCGACACCCTCCGCCTCGCGATCGAAGCCGCTCATGCCCTCGAAAGCGAGGGTGTCTCGGTGCGCGTCGTCGACATGCACACGATCAAGCCCCTCGACGTCGACGAAGTGAGGCGCTGCATGACGACCGGACGGATCGTGACCGTCGAGGATCACACGATCATGCACGGCCTGGGGGCTGCGGTCAGCCAGGTCGTAGCGGCCGAGGGCGGTGCGCGCGTCGCGCAGATCGGCATCCAGGACCAGTTCGGCCAGTCCGCGACCTACGAGGAACTGCTCGAGATGAACTCCATCACGGTGGAGGGCATCCTCGGGGCCGCGAAGTCGCTCCTGGACTGATACGCCCTCCTCCTCGCCCGAGCCCGCCTTCGCACCGCTCTCCAACCCGGTGCGAAGACGGGCTTGAGCGCGCGGCGGCGCCTTCGCGCCCGTGATGGACAGTGCTGAGCGCGAAGCGAAGAAGCGGTAGGCTCAGACGCGGAAGCATTCCTTTAAGGACCGTCCAGAGAGGCGGGGAAGGAGATCCGCATGGGATCAGTGCATTCAATCGAGGCGCGAGGCGCGGGCGGCAAGGAAGTGCTCGGCGCGGGCGACATCTCCCGCTCGCTCACCCGGATCGCCTACGAGATCATCGAACGCAACTCCGGGGCGGAGGGCCTCGTGATCGCGGGCATTCCGACCAGGGGGGCGACGCTCGCGCGACGCCTGGTCTCGCGGATCGAGGAGGTCGGCGGGGGCTCGGCCGGACTCGCCATCATCGACACGACGATGTACCGGGACGACCTGCGATCACAGCCGCTCAGAGTCCCCCAGGAGACGCTGATCCCGGCTTCGGGGATCGACGCCCGGACCGTCGTCCTCGTCGATGACGTCCTCTACACGGGCCGGACCATCAAGGCCGCCCTCGACGCCCTCGGCGGCCTCGGCCGTCCTGCCGCCGTGCAACTCGCGGTCCTCGTCGATCGCGGCCACCGCGAACTGCCGATCCGCCCCGACTTCGTCGGCAAGAACCTGCCGACATCGCGCCACGAAACCGTGACGATCCTGCTGGAGGAGACGGACGGCCGCGATGCGGTCCTGCTGGGGAAGAGGGACTGACATGAGCCTCGACCATCTCATCTCGATCCGCGACCTCGACTACCGCGAAGCCCTCCTGCTCCTCGACACGGCCGAGCAGATGGCCGCCACCCAATTCAGGCGCGTCAAGAAGCTCCCGACGCTTCACGGCAGGACGGTCGTCAACCTCTTCTTCGAGGACTCCACCCGCACCCGCCTCTCATTCGAGGCCGCGGCCAAGCGCCTGTCCGCCGATGTCATCAACTTCTCCGCGAAGGGCTCATCGGTCTCAAAGGGGGAGTCGCTCAAGGACACCGCCCTGACCCTCCAGGCGATGGGCGCGGACGCCGTCATCGTCCGGCACTCCTCGTCGGGCGCCGCTCACCGGCTCGCGCACGCCGGGTGGATGGACCTGCCGGTCCTCAACGCGGGCGACGGGACGCACCAGCATCCGACTCAGGCCCTCCTCGACGCGATGACCCTGCGCCGCCACTTCCACCGGGACCCGACCGACCCAGAGGTCGAGCCCCTCGCGCCCGGGACGGACCTCGCCGGTGCGCGCGTCGTCATCGTCGGCGACGTCCTCCACTCCAGGGTCGCCCGCTCGAACGTCGACCTGCTCACCCTGCTCGGCGCCTCCGTCACCCTCGTCGCGCCGCCGACGCTCCTCCCCGTCGGCGTGGAGACCTGGAACTGCGAGGTCGAGTACGACTTCGATCGCGCACTCGCGCAGGAGCCCGACGCCGTGATGATGCTCCGCGTGCAGCGCGAGCGCATGAGCGCGGCAGGAGGGGGCTTCTTCCCGTCCCCCGGCGAATACCACCTGGCCTACGGCCTCGACCGGCAGCGCTTCGACGCCCTCGGCCCCGACACGATCATCATGCATCCCGGTCCGATGAACCGCGGTCTCGAGATCAGCGCCGAAGCCGCTGACTCCCCGCGATCGGTCGTCGTCGAACAGGTCGCCAACGGCGTCTCGGTCCGCATGGCCGCCCTCTATCTTCTCCTCGCCCCGGAAGGAAACCCCCGTGACTGAATCCTCTCGCTCCTGGTTCATCTCCTCGGTCGACATCTGCGGTGAGGGGCGCTCCGACATCCTCGTCCGCGAGGGCGTGATCGTCGCCCTCGGGAAGGAGGCGCGCGACGGCGCAGGGGAAGCGAGGCGCATCGACGCCGACGGGCTCATCGCCCTTCCCGGCCTGGTCGATCTGCACACTCACCTGCGCCAACCGGGCCAAGAGGACGCCGAGACGATCGAAACGGGCACGCGCGCCGCGGCGATCGGCGGATACACGGCGGTCCACGCGATGGCGAACACCACGCCGGTCGCCGATACGGCCTCGGTCGTCGATCAGGTGTGGGAGGTCGGGCGTGAAGCCGGATGGGTCGAAGTCCGTCCCGTCGGAGCCGTGACCAAGGGGCTCGCGGGGGAGCACCTGTCCTCGATGGGCGCGATGGCGAAGTCGCGCTCGCAGGTCAGGGTCTTCTCCGACGACGGCAAGTGCGTGTTCGACCCGGTCCTCATGCGTCGCGCCCTCGAATACGTCAAGGCCTTCGACGGCGTCGTCGCACAGCACTCCCAGGACCCCGGTCTGACCGAGGGCGCCCAGATGAACGAGTCCGCCCTGTCGGGAGAACTCGGACTCGCCGGCTGGCCCGCCGTGGCCGAGGAGGCGATCATCGCGCGCGACATCCTCCTGGCCAAGCACGTGGGCTCCAGGCTCCACGTCTGCCACCTGTCCACGGCGGGGTCGGTGGACCTCATCCGATGGGGCAAGCGCATGGGGGTCGACGTCACCGCTGAAGTGACCCCGCACCATCTGCTCCTCACCGAGGAGCTCGCGCGAACCTACGATCCGCTCTACAAGGTGAACCCGCCGCTGCGCAGCGCCGAGGACGTCGAAGCGGTGCGCGAAGGCCTCGCCGACGGGACGATCGACATCGTCGGCACCGACCACGCGCCCCATCCGCTCGAATCGAAGGACTGCGAATGGCAGGCGGGCGCCTTCGGCATGACCGGATTGGAGACGGCGCTGCCCGTCGTCATCGAGACGATGGTGAACACCGGGCGGATGACGTGGAAGGACGTCGCCCGAGTGCTTTCGACGGCGCCGGCGCGAATCGGCCGAGTCGCGAGCCAGGGGAGGGGCCTCGTCGTCGGCGCGCCGGCGAACATCACCCTCGTCGATCCGGCGGTCCGAAGGACGGTCGACCCGTCCGCCCAGTGGACCCGTTCGACGAACACCCCCTATCGGGGCATGGAATTGCCGGGACACGTGCTCTACACATTCCACAGGGGCGATTCGACCGTGCGCGAAGGAAGCCCCATCGCCAAGGAGGACCGCTGATGCGAAGCGAACTCGCCCTTCTCGTACTCGAGGACGGAAGCGTATTTCCGGGGCGCGCGTGGGGAGCGCGCGGCAGGACCCTCGGCGAGATCGTCTTCTTCACCGGCATGACCGGATACCAGGAGACCCTGACGGATCCGTCCTACCACCGCCAGATCGTCGTGATGACGGCGCCCCACATCGGCAACACCGGCGTGAACGACGAGGATCCGGAATCGAAGCGGATCTGGGTGGCGGGCTTCGCCGTCCGCGACCCCGCCAGGCGCGCCTCGAACTGGCGCTCGACGCGCTCCCTCGACGAGGAGCTCTGCGCGCAGGGGATCGTCGGCATCTGCGAGCTCGACACGCGCGCCGTGACGCGCCACATCCGCTCCCAGGGCGCCATGCGCGCGGGGATCTTCTCCGGTGACGCGCTTCCGGCGGGCGCCGAGCACCTGGGCGAGCAGGTCCGCGAAGCGCTCGTGAGGATCGTCGTCGACCAGCCCTCGATGTCGGGGGCCGCCCTCGCCCAGGAGGTCTCGACGAACGAGTCCTACGTCGTCGAAGCCGTAGGGGACAGGCGCGCGCGGATCGTGGCCGTTGACCTCGGCATCAAGTCGCGCACTCCCGAGCAGCTCGCCGAACGCGGCATCGAGGTGACGATCGTGCCCAACACGGTCACCTTCGCCGAGATCACGGCGCTCAACCCCGACGGCGTGTTCTTCTCGAACGGACCGGGCGACCCCGCATCCGCCGATCATGAGATCGAGTTGCTGCGCGCGGTCCTCGATGCCGGAATCCCGTACTTCGGGATCTGCTTCGGGCACCAGCTCTTCGGGCGCGCCCTCGGCTACGGCACCTACAAACTGGACTTCGGGCACCGCGGCGTCAATCAACCCGTCAAGGACCTCCAGACGGGCCGCGTCGAGATCACGGCCCACAATCACGGCTTCGCCGTGGATGCGCCCATCGGCGAGCCCTCGATCGCGCCCTTCGATTCGGGCCGTTACGGCCGTGTCGCGGTCAGCCACGTCGGACTCAACGACGGCGTCGTCGAGGGCCTGCGCGCCCTCGACATCCCCGCCTTCTCCGTCCAATACCATCCCGAGGCCGCCGCGGGCCCGCATGACGGCGAGCACCTCTTCGACCGTTTCTGCACCATGATCCTCGACCGCGCCTCCACGGGCGCCCCCGAGGGAGAAAGCGAGAACGACTGATGCCCGCAAGGAAGGATCTCCGCTCCGTCCTCGTCATCGGCTCCGGCCCGATCATCATCGGGCAGGCCTGCGAATTCGACTACTCGGGCACCCAGGCCTGCCGCGTCCTCAAGGAGGAGGGCCTGCGGGTCATCCTCGTCAACTCGAACCCGGCGACGATCATGACCGACCCGGAGATGGCCGACGCGACCTACGTCGAGCCGATCACCCCCGAAGTGGTCGCGCGCATCATCGAGAAGGAGCGCCCCGACGCCCTCCTGCCGACACTCGGCGGCCAGACCGCCCTCAACACGGCGATCGCCCTGGCGCAACAGGGCGTCCTCGAAGGCTACGGCGTCGAACTCATCGGCGCCTCGATCAACGCGATCCGGGCGGGCGAGGAGCGCGAGGAGTTCAAACGGATCGTCGAGGAGTGCGGAGCCGAGGTCGCCCGATCGGTGATCGCCCACAGCCTCGAGGAATGCCACGCGGCCGCGGCCGAACTCGGATACCCCCTGGTCGTCCGCCCCTCCTTCACCATGGGCGGTCTGGGCTCCGGTTTCGCCTACACGCCCGAGGACCTCGATCGCATCGCGGGCCAGGGCCTCGCGGCCTCGATCACCACCGAGGTCCTCCTCGAGGAGTCGATCCTCGGGTGGAAGGAGTACGAGCTCGAGCTCATGCGCGACACGGCCGACAACGTGGTCGTCGTCTGCTCGATCGAGAACCTCGACCCGGTCGGCGTTCACACGGGCGATTCGATCACCGTCGCCCCCGCGCTCACCCTCACCGACCGTGAACTCCAGCGCCTGCGCGACATCGGCATCGCCGTGATCCGCGCCGTCGGCGTCGACACGGGCGGCTGCAACATCCAGTTCGCGGTCGAGCCCGACACGGGCAGGGTCATCGTCATCGAGATGAACCCGCGCGTCTCGCGCTCCTCGGCGCTGGCCTCGAAGGCGACCGGCTTCCCGATCGCGAAGATCGCCGCCAAGCTCGCCACCGGCTACACCCTCGACGAGATCCCGAACGACATCACCGGCTCGACGCCCGCGTCCTTCGAACCGACGCTCGACTACGTGGTGGTCAAGGTCCCGCGCTTCACCTTCGAGAAGTTCCCCCAGGCCGACCCCACCCTCACGACCTCGATGAAGGCCGTCGGCGAGGCCATGGCGATCGGCCGCAACTTCACCGAGGCCCTCCAGAAGGCCCTGCGATCGATCGACAAGGGCGGCGTCCAATTCGACTGGTCGACGCCCGCGCCCACGCCGGAGGAGACCCGCGCCCTCGTCGCCGCCGCCGCGACGCCCACGGAGGGCCGCCTCGTGCAGGTCCAGCGCGCGATCCGCGGCGGGGCGTCCATCGAGGAGCTCTTCGAGGCGACCGGGATCGACCCGTGGTTCCTGGACCAGATCGTCCTCCTCGACGAGGTGGCGAATCGGATCCTGGCCGCACCGGCCCTGACGCGCGGCGTTCTCGAGGAGGCGAAGCGCCACGGCTTCTCCGATCGTCAGATCGGACTGATGCGCCGCCTCACCGAGACGACGGTCCGCGAGGTCCGCGGCGCCTTCGGGATCCGCCCGGTCTACAAGACGGTGGACACCTGCTCGGCCGAGTTCGCGGCGCGCACGCCCTACCACTACTCCAGCTATGACGCCGAAACCGAAGTCGCCCCGCGCGAACGGGAGGCCGTCATCATCCTCGGCGCGGGCCCCAACCGAATCGGCCAGGGCATCGAGTTCGACTACTCCTGCGTCCACGCGGCGATGGCCCTGCGCGATCGTTTCGAGACCGTCATGATCAACTGCAATCCGGAGACGGTCTCCACCGACTACGACATCTCCGATCGCCTCTACTTCGAGCCCCTCACCCTCGAGGACGTCCTCGAGGTGTACCGGGCCGAGTGCGAGGCCGGGCCGGTCAAGGGCATGCTCGTCCAGCTCGGCGGGCAGACGCCCCTGTCCCTCGCGAATGACCTCGCCGACACCGGAGTGCCGATCCTCGGCACCTCGCCCGCCTCCATCGATCTGGCGGAGGACCGCGAGGAGTTCGCCCAGGTCCTCGTTCAGGCGGGCTGCCCCTCACCCGCCCACGACGTGGCGCACGCGCCCTCTCAGGTCCACTCCGTCGCCGAGCACGTGGGATACCCGGTTCTCGTCCGGCCGAGCTTCGTCCTGGGCGGCCGGGGCATGGAGATCGTCAACGATCCGGCGGCGCTCGACGCCTATCTCGGCCGCGAGGACCTCGACGCGCTCTTCGAGCGGGGCCCCCTGCTCATCGACCGCTTCCTCGACCAGGCGATCGAGATCGACGTCGACGCCCTCTTCGACGGCGAGGAGCTCTTCATGGGCGCCATCATGGAGCACATCGAAGAGGCCGGGATCCATTCGGGCGATTCCGCGTGCGTGCTCCCGCCGATGACGCTCTCCGCACGCGAATTGGCGAGGATCACCGCCTCGACGGAGGCCATCGCCCGCGGCGTCGGCGTGAAGGGCCTCATCAACATCCAATTTGCTCTGCTCTCCGACACCCTCTACGTCATCGAGGCGAACCCGAGGGCCTCGCGCACCGTGCCCTTCGCCTCGAAGGCGACCGGAGTGCCCCTGGCGAAGGCGGCCGCGCTCATCCAGGTGGGGGAGACGATCGCCGACCTGCGCTCCATCGGGATCCTCCCCGGGACGGACGCGCGGGTCATCCTCGACAACTCCTCGATCGCGGTCAAGGAGGCGGTCCTGCCCTTCAGGCGCTTCAGGCGCGCCGACGGCGGGATGGTCGACACGATCCTCGGGCCGGAGATGCGATCCACGGGCGAGGTCATGGGCATCGATCGCGACTTCCCGACGGCCTTCGCGAAGTCGCAGTCCGCGGCCTTCGGGGAGCTGCCCACCGAGGGCACCGTGTTCATCTCGATCGCCGACACCGACAAGAGGGCCATCGTCTTCCCGGCCGCCCGCATGCACGAGCTCGGCTTCGCGATCCTCGCGACGGCGGGAACCGCCTCCGTTCTGAGGCGCAACGGCATCGAGGCCCAGGTCGTGCGCAAGTCCTCCGAGGGGCGCGGTCCGAAGGGCGAGCCGACGGTCGTCGATCTCATCGCCGAGGGCGTGATCGACATCGTCGTGAACACGCCGCAGACATCCGAGAACCGGCACGACGGATTCCAGATCCGACAGGCGGCGACCTCGAACGACAAGACGATCATCACGACCCTTCAGGCCTTCAACGCCGCGGTTCAGGCGATCGAGGTGAGGACTCGCGGCGCCTACCGCGTCCGCTCCCTCCAGGAATGGGACGCCGAGCGAGAGGCGGCAGGACGATGAGCCCGCGTTCCTTCGGCGATCGGCTCGCCGATTCCATGTCCGAGCACGGCGGGCTCGCCGTCGGCATCGATCCCCATCCCGGACTGCTGGCCGCATGGGGCCTCCCGGATGATCCCGCGGGGCTGCGGAGCTTCTCCCTGGGCGTCGTCGAGGCCCTCGGCGGCCGGGTCGGCGCCTTCAAGCCCCAGGCCGCCTTCTTCGAGCGCTTCGGCTCGGCGGGGATCGCGGTCCTCGAGGAGACGATCGACGCCTGCCGGGGCGCGCAGTCCCTGTGCATCGTCGACGCCAAGCGCGGTGACATCGGTTCGACGATGCGCGGCTATGCCGGCGCATTCCTCGCCGAGGGCTCGCCCTTGGCCGGCGACGCGGTGACCCTGTCGCCCTACCTGGGCGTCGGGGCGCTGGCGCCCGCGCTGGAGCTCGCCGCCCAGACCGGGCGCGGAGTGTTCGTTCTCGCGCTCACCTCGAATCCGGAAGGCGCGTCGATCCAGCACGCCCGTTCGGCCCGGGGGGCCTGCGTCGCCGCGGGCGTCGTCTCGGAGCTGGCGGCCTTCAACCGGAGCGTTCCCCACGGGCGCCTCGGCCCGGCGGGAGTCGTCGTCGGAGCCACGGTCGGACGCGCCGTGCACGACCTGGGCATCGACCTCGAGGCCCTCGAAGGCCCGATCCTGGCGCCCGGCGTCGGCGCTCAAGGCGCGGGGCCCGCAGAGCTCGACGTGGTGTTCGCTTCGGCGAAGCATGCCGTGCTCGCCTCCTCATCGAGGGCGATCCTCGCTGCGGGGCCGGATCCGGAGGGATTGAGGCGGGCCTACGACGCGGCCGTGCGGGGCCTGGCCGAATAGTGAATCGCCGCCCATTCCCCAGCCGGATGTGTGATCTTGGCGATAGGATGCACACGCAATACCCGACGCAAAGGAGTGGGCGGCAATGGCGCTACCTCAACTGACCCCGCAGCAGCGCGCTGAAGCGCTCGAGAAGGCGACGGTCGCGCGGCGACGCCGCGCTGAGATCAAGACGAAGCTGAAGAACAGGGAAATGACGCTCTCCGAGGTCCTCGGCTTGGCCGAGTCGGACGAGGCGGTGGCGAAGATGCGGGTCCTCTCGCTCCTCGAATCGCTGCCGCGCGTCGGCGTCACCACCGCCGCGAAGCTGATGGACGAGTACGGCATCGCCGAAACCCGCCGGGTGCGCGGACTGGGGCACGTCCAGACGCAGGCCCTCATCGAACGATTCGGCTGATCGGAGGGTCGGTGGCAGACTTGGGGGCATGACACCCCCTCGTCTCACCGTCCTCGCGGGGCCGACGGCCGTCGGCAAGGGCACCGTCGTCCAGGCGCTTCGCGAACTTCATCCAGAACTCGTCGTCTCGGTGTCCGCGACGACGCGCCCGCCCAGGCCCGGCGAGGTCGACGGCGTCCACTACCGTTTCCTCAGCGATGATGAGTTCGATGAACTCATCGCCTCAGATGGGATGCTCGAATGGGCGACCGTCCACGGCCGTCACCGCTACGGAACGCCCCGCGGCCCCGTCGAGGAGGCCCTGGCGCGCGGCGAGCGTGTCCTCCTCGAGATCGATCTCGATGGCGCGCGCCAAGTGCGGGCGAGCATGCCCCAAGCCCAGTTCGTCTTCCTCGCCCCGCCGAGTTGGGACGCCCTCGTCGCCCGACTCGTGGGCAGGGGCACCGAGGACGAGGAGGAGCGGCTGCGGCGCCTGGAGACCGCGAAGATCGAACTCGCGGCCGAGGAGGAATTCGACACGACTGTGATCAACGACGACCTCGATCGCACCGTCTCGGAACTGGCCCAGGTCATGGGCCTGGAGTAGACTGGCTGCTCGTGGCCGAACGGCCGAGGAAATCAGGAGGAGTCAATGTCCGGAATCGTCGCGCAGCCCGAAGGCATCACGTCCCCGCCGATCGACGATCTCCTCGAGCACGTCGACTCGAAGTACGCGCTCGTGATCTTCGCGGCCCGTCGCGCCCGGCAGATCAACTCGTACAATCTCCAGCTCGAGCAGAACATGATCCAGTACGTCGGGCCGGTCGTCGAGACCGAGCCCGATGAGAAGCCGCTGGCCATCGCCCTGCGCGAGATCAACGAGGGCCTGCTCACGCTCGAAGCCTCGTCAAAGGCCTGAGACATGACCGCCTCGATCGTCGTCGGGGTCGGAGCCGGAATCGCCGCCTACAAGGCGGCGATTCTTGTACGCGAGCTCATCCGCTCCGGCGCGCGGGTCGATGTCGTGCCGACCCCCCGCTCCCTCGAATTCGTCGGCAAGGCGACATGGGAGGGGCTCACCGGGCGCCCCGTCCACGTGGGCGTCTTCGACCACCCCGGATCCGACCACGTCGAGCTCGCCCGGCGCGCCGACCTCGTCGTGGTGGCCCCCGCGACCGCCGACCTCATGGCCCGGGTCCGGGCAGGCATCGCGGACGACCTCCTCACGACCACGATCCTCGCGGCCTCATGCCCCGTGCTCCTCGCTCCCGCGATGCACTCGGCGATGTGGACGAATCCGGCGACGCAGGACAACGTCCGCGAGTTGCGCGCCCGAGGATTCACGGTCATCGAGCCCGAGGTCGGCGCCCTCGGCTCGGGGGATTCGGGCATCGGGCGCCTTCCGGATCCCTCCGACATCGCCGCGCGCGCCTTCGAATGCCTGGGCGGCGGCGAGCGGCGCCTCGCGGGCAGACGGATCCTCGTCTCCGCAGGGGGGACCCGCGAGCCCGTCGATCCCGTCCGCTTCATCGGGAACCGCTCCTCCGGGCGGCAGGGGATCGAGATCGCGAGGGCCGCTGCGGACGAGGGCGCCGATGTCGTCCTCGTCGCGGCCAACATCGAGGAGGCCCTGCTCGCGCCCCTGGCGAGACGGATGCGGATCATCGACGCCCCGACCGCAGCCGACGTCGAAGCGGCCGTTCTGGGCGGACTGGCGGACCTCGACGCGGTGGTGATGACCGCCGCAGTCGCCGACTTCCGGCCGGTCAGCGTCGAGACGGCGAAGATCAAGAAGGACCCGGACTCCTCGGAGGCGCCGACGCTCGTCCTCGAACGGACCGTCGACGTCCTCAAAGCCGTGTGCGATTCCGATTCCCGCCCCGCGCTCGTCGTCGGCTTCGCGGCCGAAACGGGTACCCGGGAGCAGGTCGAGGCCTTCGGAAGGGACAAGGCGCGCCGCAAGGGCGCCGATCTCCTCGCGGTGAACCGGGTGGGCGAGGGCCTCGGATTCGGGGACGTGGACAACGAGGTCCTCCTGCTTGATTCGGCAGGGCGGCGCCTGGGCGGCGAGAGCGGATCGAAGGCGGAGGTCGCCCGCTTCCTCGTCGGCATGATCGCGAAGAGACTCGATAGGATGGCCCAATGACATCTGCGCTCCAGCTTTTCACGTCCGAATCCGTCACCGAGGGCCACCCCGACAAGGTGTGCGATCGCATTTCGGATGCGATCCTCGACTCCCTCCTCGAGAAGGACCCCGCTTCGAGGGTCGCGATCGAGACGATGGTGACGACGGGGCTCGTCCACGTCGCCGGCGAGGTGACGACCGAGGCCTATGTGGAGATCCCCCAGATCGTCCGCGACGAGATCCTCAAGATCGGGTACGACTCATCGAGGATGGGATTCGACGGCGCGTCGTGCGGCATTTCGGTCTCCCTCGATTCGCAGAGCCCGGACATCGCCGGCGGCGTGGACAACGCGCTCGAGGCCCGCGAGGGGTCGGCGCGCGACGAGCGCGACGCCCAGGGCGCGGGTGATCAGGGCATCATGTTCGGCTACGCCTGCGACGACACGCCGGATCTCATGCCCGCGCCGATCTGGCTGTCGCATCGCCTCGCCAAGCGCCTCGCCGAGGTCCGCCACTCGGGCTTCGCGCGGGGATTGCGCCCGGACGGCAAGACCCAGGTGACTCTCGCCTACGAGGGCGATCGGCCCGTCGGCATCGACACCGTCCTCGTCTCGTCCCAGCATGACGAGTCCCTGGGCCGGGCGGAGCTCACGGACCTCATCGAGTCGCTCGTGGTGGCCCCCGTGCTCGAAGAGAGCGGGCTCGACCTCGACACCTCGGCGATGAAGCTCCTCGTCAATCCTTCGGGGCGCTTCGTCATTGGGGGCCCCGCGGGCGATGCGGGCCTGACGGGCCGGAAGATCATCGTCGACACCTACGGCGGCATGGCGCGCCACGGCGGGGGGGCCTTCTCCGGGAAGGACCCGTCGAAGGTCGACCGCTCGGCGGCCTACGCCGCCCGGTGGATCGCCAAGAACGTGGTCGCCGCCGGTCTTGCGAAGCGCTGCGAGCTTCAGCTCGCCTACGCGATCGGACGCGCGAATCCCGTGGGGCTGTACGTCCAGACCTTCGGCACGGGCGCCGTCGAGGACGCCCGGATCGGGGCGGCCATCCGCGAGGTCTTCGACCTGCGTCCCGCGGGGATGATCGCCGACCTCGACCTCCTGCGCCCGATCTACGCCGAGACCTCCGCGTACGGCCACTTCGGCCGTCCGGGTTTCCCCTGGGAGGAGACGAACCGCGTGGAGGCCCTGAAAGCGGTGGTGTCATGAACGCGCCCGACGAGGGCTTCGACCTGCGCTGGCGGCGACGGACGAGCCTGGAGATGGCGGTCTCGGGCGCGATCGGCCTGATCGCCTCCTTCGTGCTGTCGATCGAGGCCTGGCAGCTCGCCAAGGACGCCTCGGCGAACTTCGCCTGCGATGTCTCCTCCGTCCTGTCCTGCTCGACGGTCGCGCTGACGCCGCAGGCCCACGTGCTCGGCTTCCCCAACGCCTTCCTGGGGATCCTCTTCGAGGCGGTCGTCCTGGCGATCTCGGTCGCGTTGTTCGCAGGTGTCCGCTTCCCGCGGTGGTACATGCTCGGCGCGAACCTTATGTACCTCATCGCGATCTGCTTCGCCTACTGGTTGTTCCTCCAGTCGTATTTCGTCATCCACGTGCTGTGCCCGTGGTGCCTGCTCATCACGGTGACGACGACGCTCGTGTTCGCAGGGCTGACGAGGATCAACGTCCGGGAGGGCGTCATCGCCTCGTCGCCCGGCGTCCGGCGCTTCGTCGCCCGCGGCTACGACTGGACGATCACGGGACTGCTGCTCTTCATCATCCTCGCGATGCTCGTCGCCGGATACGGGGTCGCTCTCCTCGGCTGAGGACGAAGACGCCCGCGGCTCGTGGTGCAATAGGAGCGTGGACGAGCAGATAGCCCTTGAGGGATTCGCACCGGCGTCGGCGGAAGCGGCGCCGGTGGCGGCCGTGCTCGTCGATATCGATCTGCCCCACCTCGATCGTCCCCTGGATTACTCCGTCCCCGATGCCCTCGCGGGCGAGGTCGAGCCCGGAAGGATCGTCCGGGTGAGCCTCGCCGGCAAGCGCCGCTTCGGCTGGGTCGTGGAGGTGAAGTCCGCTTCGCCTCTCACGGCGCTCGCCCCGATCGAACGCGTGGTCTCGCGCGCCCCGGTGCTCACGCCCGGGCTCATCGATGTCGCGCGCAGGATCGCGCAGCGCAATCTCGCCACTTTGTCGCAGACGCTGTCCCTGGCGATCCCCGTCCGCCACGCGACAACGGAGAAGGACGTGCTGGCCTCGCCGCTTCCGGCGCTCGCCGCCTGCAGGGCGCCCGATGCGGCGCCCTGGCAGGGCGTTGCGGCGGCTCCGGCCCTCCTCGAGCGCATCGGTGCGGGACGGGTCCCCCGCGCGGTCTGGACCGCTCTCGGCCCGAAGCGGGACGCGCGCATCGTCGAGCTGGTCGCCGCAGCCGCCCATGCCGGGCGGGGCGTCCTCCTCATCGCCCCCACTTCGGCCCAGGCGCGGGCGATGGCGGAGCTCCTCACCCGGAGCCTCGGCGCCGAGGTCCGCCTCATCGACTCCGAATCGACCCCGGCCCACCGGTACCGCGTCCACCTCGAGGCCATGAAGGGCTTCACCCGCATCGTCGTCGGCACTCGTTCGGCCGTGTGGACGCCTCTGGCGAACCTCGGCCTCATCCTCGTCTGGGATGACGGGGATGATCGCCTGAGGGAGCAGCGCGCGCCCAGGTGCGACGCCCTCGACGTGGCCGTGGCCAGGTCCCACATCGAAGGATGCGCGCTCGTCGCCGCCGCCTACTCGCGCTCCGTGAAGGCCCAGCGCCTCGTGGAGACGGGCTGGGCGGTGAGCCTCGTCGAAGGCGTCGAGGCCAGGCGCGGGCTCTCGCCGATCGTGCGCGTCGCCGACGAGGTCGACGCCGAGGCCCAGGGGCCGGCCGGGGCGATGCGGATCTCCCCGTGGGCGCTGCGGACGATCCGTGAGGGGCTCGCATCGGGGCCGGTGCTCGTCCAGGTCGGGGCCTCCGGGTACGTGCCCGTCGTCTCCTGCGACAGGTGCCGCGCGATCGCCCATTGCCTGTACTGCTCGGGACCGGTGTCCAAGACCTCCGACTCGCATTTCGCATGCGCGTGGTGCTCGCGGCCCATGGCCGATTGGCGCTGCCCGAAGTGCTCGGGCACCCGGCTGCGCCATACGCGCGTGGGTTCGGAGCGCACCGCCGAGGAGATCGCCCGGGCGATGCCCACGGCATCGGTCCTCGCTTCGTCTTCGACGCACGCGATCACGCGGAGGATCCCCGCGGACCCGCAGGTCGTGATCGCCACCGCCGGTGCGGAGCCCGAGGCGAGCGGCGGCTATGCGGCCCTGGTGATCCTCGACGCCCGGGCGATCGCGGGACGGGCCGAGCTCTGGGCCCCGGAAGAGGCGATGCGCCGATGGTTCAACGCCCTCGCCCTCGTCCGGCCGGGCGCTCCCGCCCTCGTCGCCTCCTCCTTGGAAACCGCGATGGCGCAGGCCCTGATCCGTTTCGACCCGGTGGACTACGCTCAGCGCCTCCTCGACGAACGCACGGCGCTGGGGTACTTCCCCGCGAAGACGCTCATCGCCATCGACGGGCCCGGCCCGGATGTCGCGGCGGTGGCGCAGGCCGCCCAGTCCGAGGTGATCGGCACGATCCCGATCGGATCCGACGATGAACGGGCGCCGAGGGCGAGGGCGCTCGTCCGCTGCGATCACGCCGACTCCGCGAAGGTCTTCGCGAACATCTGGGCCGTCATGCAGCATCGCTCCTCCAAGCGCCTGCCGCCCCTCCGCCTCACCGTGAATCCGCCCGAGCTCTTCTGAGGGCCGGGGCCCCGCACGGGTAGACTGGTGCGGTGCGCATAGTCTTCGCGGGTACGCCCGCCCCTGCAGTCCCGGTCCTGCGCGGCCTCATCGGATCCGATCATGAGGTCGTCGCCGTTTTGACCCGCCCTCCGGCGAGGAAGGGGCGGGGGCGCGCTCTGTCGCCCTCACCCGTCGGGGAGCTCGCGGCGGAAGCGAGCCTGGAGGTCATCGAGGCCTCGAACTTCAAGGACGCCGAGATCCGCGATCGGGTGCGCCGCCTCGGTGCGGACCTGGGAGTGGTCGTCGCCTACGGCGCCCTTATCCCCGCCGAGGTGCTCGAGATGCCCGCCCACGGGTGGATCAATCTCCACTTCTCCGATCTTCCCCAGTACCGCGGCGCCGCACCGGTTCAATGGGCGATCCTCCGCGGCGAAACCCGCACCGCTTCCTCGGTGTTCCAACTGGAGGCGGGATTGGATTCGGGTCCGGTGTTCTCGCGCCTCCCGGTGGACATCGGCCACGAGACGGCGGGGCAGCTGCTCGATCGCATGGCCGAGCTGGGCGTCGGCCAGGTCCTCGAGGTCGTCGACGCCATCGAGGCAGGGAGCGCTGTGGCCGTGCCCCAGGACGAGGGGGAGGGGCTCATCCACGCCCGGAGGCTCTCCGTGCAGGACGGGTTCATCGATTTCCTCTCATCGGCCGCCGAGGTCGATCGGCGGATCCGGGCGCTGTCGCCCAACCCGGGCGCATGGACCGTCCTTCCCGACGGCAAGCGCCTCAAGCTCGGCGCGGTGACGGTGAGCGATGAGGACGGTCCTGAACCGGGGATCGTGGAAGCGGCGAAGCGATGCGTGAGGGTCGGCTGCGGCATCGGCTCCGTTGAACTGGGCCGGGTCGCCCCTGCCGGCAAGGGGTGGATGGAGGCGAGCGCATGGGCTCGCGGGGCCCGCCTCGCGCCGGGCGCGCGGCTCGGCCGAGGGGAGGGGTCCTGATGGCGACCCATCGCTACAAGGACGGCTACAGGGCGCTGTCGAAGGTCGACGGCGCTCGGCGCATCGCCTTCGACGTCCTCATGCAGGTCTATTCCGAAGACGCCTACGCCAATCTCGCCCTCGCGAAGGCCCTGCGGCGCGCCCGCGCGGATGAGCGCCTCGACTCACGCGATGCGGGGCTCGCATCCGAGCTCGTCAACGGCACCTTGCGGGCCCAGGGGCGCCTCGATTGGGCGCTGTCTCGCCACCTGTCGCGGCCGATGGCCGACCTGGATCTCGAAGTCCGGGTCCTCCTGCGCATGGGCGCGCATCAGATCCTGGACATGCGCGTCCCCGACCACGCGGCGGTCTCGACGACGGTCGACATCGCCCGTCACGTCCTCACCGACGGCCCGACGCGCATGGTGAACGCCGTGCTCCGTTCGCTCACGCGGATGGCGCCCGGAGAACTCGACGAGGCGCTCGAAGGGATCGCGGACCCGATCGAGCGCGCCGCGATCACCCATTCCCATCCCGCATGGATGGTCCGCGAATTCACCAGGGCGCTCGATGCTCACGGCTATCCGGGCGAGGAACTCGAGCCGCTGCTGGCGGGGGACAACGAACCCCCGCTCGTGACGCTCGTCGCCCGGCCCGGCCTCATAGGGGCGCAGGAGCTCGCCGATGAGGCGGCCGATGTCCTCGGGACCCGGGTCGCGCCGGGCTCCTTCAGCGAGTACGCCGTGCACATCGAGCACGGGGATCCCGCCGCCCTCACCGCGATCCGTACGGGGCTCGCGGGGGTTCAGGACGAGGGCTCCCAGCTCGCCGCGATCCTGCTCGCGGGAGCCGGGCTCACAGGCCCCGATGCCTCCTGGCTCGACCTGTGCGCCGGCCCCGGGGGCAAGGCGAGCCTCCTCGCAGCACTGGCCGGCCCCAGGGGCGCTGCGCTCACGGCGAACGAGGTGCACCCGCACCGGGCCCGGCTGGTCGAGCGCGCCTGCCGCGCCTTCGACAACGTCGACGTCGTCTCCGCCGACGGAAGGACTTTCGGCGGGCCGAAGACGCCGTGGCCGTTGGCCTCCTTCGACCGGATCATGGTCGACGCCCCCTGCACCGGCATGGGGTCGATGCGCCGCCGCCCGGAGTCCCGGTGGCGCCGCAAGCCGGAGGATCTTCAGGATCTCCTCCCACTCCAAGCGGCATTGGCCGCACGGGGCGCCGAGCTCTTGCGACCCGGGGGAGTGCTCGCCTACGTCACCTGTTCGCCCCAGGTCGATGAGACCCTCGGGCAGGTGGAGCGCCTTCTCGACAGGGGCGACCTCGAGCTGCTCGACGCGGTGGCCTTGGCGGAGTCGCTCGTCCCCGAATCGCTCGGAGTCCCCGAGGGCGCAGGGACGGTCGGCGCTTCGAAGGGGCGGGTGCTCCAGCTCTGGGAGCACCGGATGGGCACCGACCTCATGTTCATCTCCCTGTTCAGGCGTCGATGAACGGCGTTTCGCGGGTCCGGAACCGATAGCATGGGCGCATGAACGCGACGATCTCACCTTCGATCCTCAACTGCGACATCGGCGACCTGCGCGGGGAGCTCGAGAAGATCTCCGGGGCGGACGTCGCCCACGTCGACGTGATGGACAACCACTTCGTGCCGAACCTGTCATGGGGTCTGCCGGTCGTCGAAGCGGTCGTGAAGTCGGGCGTCCTCCCCGTCGATGCGCACCTCATGATCGAGGACCCCGATCGCTGGGCGCCCCTGTACGCGGAGGCGGGATGCGCCTCGGTGACCTTCCACGCGGAGGCCGCGCACGCGCCGCTCCGCCTGGCCCGGGAGCTGCACCGCATCGGCTCCAAGGTGGGGCTCGGCCTCAAGCCCGCGACCGATATCGCGCCCTTCGTCGACATCCTCTCCGAGTTCGACATGATCCTCGTGATGACGGTCGAACCGGGATTCGGCGGTCAGTCCTTCATCGAGTCGATGCTGCCGAAGGTGCGCCGCACCCGGGAGGCGGCGCGCGCCGCGGGACTGGAGCTGTCCATTCAGGTCGACGGCGGCGTGTCGAGGGCCACGATCGAGCGGGCGGCCGAGGCCGGCGCGGACAATTTCGTAGCGGGATCGGCGGTCTTCAAGGCCGAGGACGCCTACGCCGAGGTCGAGGTGCTTCGCGCCCTGGCGAACGCGCACATGCACTGAGCCCCCGGCGCGGCGCGCCGTTCGTGAGGGGCGGTTCGCCCTCCGCCGCGCGCAGTGGCATGATAGGAGCGGCTCCGGGGTCGGTGAAAGTCCGAGCCGGCGGTGACAGTCCGCGACCCATCTGCCAGCAGATGGTTGAATCGGTGGAATTCCGATACCGACGGTGAAAGTCCGGATGGGAGGAGCAACGGGTGCGCCTCGGCGCACCCGTGCCGTGCGCACCCCGGTGCCGGAAGGACCGCTGTGGCACGCAGACATCGCCCGACGCGTCGCGCGAGCGTCATTGCGCCCATTGCGCTCCTCGTCTTCGCACTCCTCGCATGGTGGGCGACGACGAGTCTTTCCGGCATCGAAGCGTGGCGCCTGCCGAGTCCCGGCGGCACCTGGGCGCGCCTGGTCACAATGGCCTCGTCCGCCTCGCTGTGGTCGAAGACCGCGGTGACGGCCGGCGAAGCGCTATCGGGTTCGCTGCTCGGCGCCCTCGTCGCCCTTCCCCTCGCGTATCTCATCTACCGCTCGCCCCTCGTATCGGCGGCGGTCGAGCCCTTCCTCGGCGCCACTCAAGCGCTTCCGGCGATCGCCCTCGCGCCGCTCCTCGTTCTGTGGATCGGCTACGGGCCCGCTTCGATCACGGTGCTCTGCGCACTCATCGTCTTCTTCCCGATCCTCGTCTCGACTTCCGTCGGCCTTCGTCATCTCGACCCGGAGATCCTCGAAGCCGCGGAGCTCGATGGCGCTTCGGGGCTGACGATGGTGTTCGGCATCGAGTTCCCGCTCGCCGCCCCTTCGATCCTCGGCGGCATCCGCAACGGCTTCACCCTGTCGGTGACCGGTGCGGTGGTCGGCGAGATGGTGATGGGCGGGGCGGGCCTCGGCCAGGTCCTCACGCAGGCCCGGGCCGCGGTCGACACGGCGGGGATGTTCGTGATCATTGGGATCCTGTGCCTGCTCGCGACGATCGTGTACGTCGTGATCTACCGGATCGAGCGCTCGCACAAGTACACCCTCGCTCAGTGAAGGAGCCCTCATGACGCACTCCATGCCCCGTCTCGCCGCCCTCGCGGCGTGCTCCGCCCTCGTCCTCGCGGCGTGCGGCGGGCAGACTGCGCCCGACGCCTCGCAGTCCGCGGCCGCCGACGCGGCCCCCCTGGTCCTCGGCCTCACCTACATCCCCAACGTCCAGTTCGCACCCGCCTACATCGCTGCGGATGACGGATTCTTCACCGAACGCGGCATCGATGCGACCATCCGCCACCACGGCGCGGACGAGGGGCTCTTCACGGCGCTCGTCGCGGGCGACGAGGACGTGGTCATCGCCTCGGGCGACGAGGCGGTCGTGGGCGCGGCCTCCGGGATGGATCTCGTCTCGATCGGCGCCTACTACCGCTCGTACCCCGGCGTCGTCATCGTCCCCTCGGGCTCGGATGTCACGGAGCTGGCCGACCTCAAGGGCAAGACGATCGGGATCCCGGGCGAGTACGGCTCGAACTGGTACGCCACTCTCGCCGCCCTCAACGAGGCCGGGCTCTCGACTGAGGACGTGACCATCGCGTCGATCGGATACACCCAGCAGGCGGCGATCGCCGCCGGGCAGGTCGATGCCGTCGTCGGATTCACGAACAACGACCTCGTTCAGATGGAGCGCGCCGGTCTGAACGTCCATTCGATCCCGCTGGGATCCGATGTCCCCCTCGTCGGCGCCTCGATCATCACGACACGGGCGTGGGCCGAGGCCAACCCCGGGCTCGCGAAGCAGGCGGTCGCGGCGATCGCCGCCGGCGTCGACGCCGCGATCTCCTTCCCGGATCACGCCTTGGAGGTGACCGCCCTAAGGGACGACACCCTGTCGGATGCGGCGACCCTGCAGACGGCGAAGTCCGTGCTGGATGCGACGATCCCCCTGTGGCGGGGCGATGACGGTGCGCCGACCCCCGTTCAGGACACCGGCACCTGGACGAAGATGGTCTCCTTCCTCGGGACGATCCCCGGTCTGCTCCAGGGGGGCGTCGATCCCGCCGCGGTGGTGACGAACGACTATGCGGGTGGCGAGTAGCCCCGTTCCGAGTTTCGGCGCGCCGGGGCGGCGGAGTGCGCCCTGCCTCTAGAGTGGGCCCGTGACTACATTCGAGAACCTCTTCGCCGAACTGTCCGAGAAGGCCCAGACCCGCCCCGAGGGTTCCGGGACCGTTGCCGAACTCGACAAGGGCGTCCATGCGATCGGGAAGAAGATCATCGAGGAGGCCGGCGAGGTCTGGATGGCCGCGGAGTACGAGAGCCTCGACGACTGCGCCCTGGAGATCTCCCAGCTCCTCTACCACGCCCAGGTCATGATGATCGCCAAGGGGCTCACGCTCGACGACGTCTACCGTCACCTCTGAGGAAACCATGCTGCGCATTGCCGTCCCCAACAAGGGGTCACTGTCCGAACCCGCCATCGAGCTCCTCGCAGAAGCGGGGTACCGCACGCGTCGGCGGGGCCGCGAACTCGTCCTCACCGACGCGGTCAACGATGTGGAGCTGTTCTTCCTGCGTCCGCGCGACATCGCGGTGTACGTGGGGAGCGGCTCAATCCACGCCGGGATCACGGGACGGGATCTCCTGCTCGATTCGGCGACGCGCGCGGTCGAGCACCGGGCGCTCGGATTCGCCCGCTCGACCTTCCGATTCGCCGCGCCGATCGGGTGGATCGGCGATCTTCGCGAGATCGCGGGGAAGCGGGTCGGTGCCTCCTACGATCACCTCGTTCGCTCCTACCTGGAGTCGAAGGGGATCGAGGCCGAGGTCGTGCACCTCGACGGGGCCGTCGAGTCCTCGGTGCGCCTGGGCGTGGCCGACCTCATCGCGGATGTCGTCGAGACCGGTTCGACGCTGAGGGCGGCGGGCCTCGAGGTCTTCGGCGATCCGATCCTCGAATCCGAGGCGGTCCTCATCACCCGTGAGGAGCTGCGCGACGACCCGGCCCTGGCGACCCTGGACCGCAGGCTCCAGGGCGTGCAGGTCGCGCGCTCCTACGTGATCGTCGACTTCAACGTCCGCGAGCAGGACCTGGAGAAGACGATCGCGATCGCGCCCGGTTTCGATTCGCCAACCATCAGCCCGCTCCTCGATTCGGAGTGGCGCGCGGTGCGCGTCATGGTCGAGGTCGAGGGGATCAATCTCGTGCTCGACCGTCTCCATGAGGCCGGCGCGCGCGGGATCATCGTCACCGAGCTCAAGGCATCCCGACTCTGATCGGCGCCGGTGCCGCCTCCGGGTCGTAGGCTTGGCCCGTGAAGGAGAACGTTTCAACGAGCACCCGGGTCCTCGGGCTCCTCATCGAGCTCCTCGGTGCCGAGCGCCCGAGGAGCAAACGGAGGCTGAGGGAGCTGCCGGGCTATCGCGGTCTGAGCGGCGCCGCTTTCGAGTCGCAGTTCCAAAGGGACAAGTCGGCGTTGCGCGATGCGGGCATCCTCGTCGAACTCGTCGGCGGCGGGGACGACGCCTACACGATCTCCTCCGATTCCTTCGCGTCGGCGCCGGTCGCCCTCGATGATCTCGATGGGGCGCTCGTCCAGCTCGCTGTGTCGGCCTGGAACCCGCGCGAGGCGGATCCTTCACTCATCGATCCGAAGATCGCGGCCCTTTCCACGGGCGCTTCTCCAGCGGCGGGGCGCCTCACCCTCGGGCTCGAGGGTGCGGAGACGGTCGCCCGAATCGTCGAGGCGATCGCGGATCGGCGGATCGTGTCCTTCGAGTACCGTTCGGTGAACGGCGCTTTCGCCCGAGCGGTCGAGCCCTGGCGACTGGTCGTTAGAGGGCGGGCCCTGTACCTGTGGGGGGCGGATCTCGATCGTGAGGGCCAACGCCTGTTCAGGCTGTCGCGATTCGATTCGCCCGTCGAGTTCCTGGGAGAGCCCGGCGATGCCGGGCCCGTCCCGGAGGACCTCGCGGCTCCTTTCGAGGCGCAGCTCATCGCCCCGCTGCTGCTCGTCCGGGAGACAGCGGCGGCCGGGATCCGGCGCTTCATCGATGAGGGCGATGGGCTCCGCGACGGGAAGTGGCGCGAGGCCCGGGGAGAGCCGGGGGAGAGGGGAGAGTGGGTGTCCCGCATTCTCAGCGAGGTCGAGGACGTGGTCGTCCTCGAACCTGAGGACTTGCGCGAGGAGATTCTCGAGCGTCTTCGCGTCGCGGAGTCGTGGGGTGGTGCCAATGCCTGAGGTCGTCCCCGTCGCGATCGCGCGTCTGCTGTCCCTCCTCGCCTGGATCGGGGAGCATCCCGGTGCCGATGTGGCGGACGCCGCCGCGCGCTTCCAGCGTTCCAAGCGCCAGATCCGGCGCGATATCGAGGCACTCGGCTCAGTGGGTGATTCTCTTCCTGGAGCGTCCTTCGAGATCGATTGGGATCTTTACGAGGTCGAGGATCGTCTCCGGATCCACTCCACGATGGGCGTGGACCTGCCGCCGCGCCTGACCGCGAAGGAGGCCTCGGCGATCCTGGTGGGGCTGGCCGCCCTCGCGCCCAGTCTGGGCGCGGAGCTGAGGGCCCGGATCCCTCGGACGGCGCTCGCCGTGCGCGCCCTGGCGGGTGCGGGCGTCCCCGATCCGCTCGTGATCGCGGAGGAGGGCGCCGACGTCCGGGTGCGTCTGGACCTTCTCGCCCGGGCGATCGGCGGCGCGATCCCGGTGGCCTTCACCTACGCGCGCGATGGCGCTCCCGCGAAGCGCAGGGAGGTGGAGCCCTGGGATGCGCGTCTCGACGGGGGAGAGTGGATTCTCCGTGGATGGTGCCGTGAATCCGAGGGCGAGAGGAACTTCGCCGTCTCGCGGATGTCGGATCTCGAACTCCTCCCGGGACGGGTCATGCACTCGGCTCCGACCGCGGCGAACGAGGGTGAGACGGTGATCGTGCGGACCACTGCCAGGGGGCGCTGGGTCGGCGAGGAATTCGCGACGGTGAGGACGCGGGAATCCGGCGAGGACATCGAATTGGAAGTCCCCGTATGGAACGAGGGATGGTTCGACTCCCTGCTGCTCGACCTCGCCCCCTGCGTCATCGAGGCGCCCGCGGATGCGAAGGCGCGCAGCGCCGCTCGGGCGCGCAGGGCCCTTCGGGCCTGGGAAGAGGCGACTGCGGGGGAGGGGCGATGAGTCCGAAGCGGAGGCGCTCCCGTGAAGCGCCGGTCGACGCGGATGATGAGGCGCCGAGCGCGGCCGAGCGCATGGCCCTCTTCAAGGCCGCGATGAGGCAGGAGAAGACGCATCGGGCCGAGTACGTGCGCGGGCTCTCCTTCCTCCCCGATGCCTTCCAGATCGAGGCGATGGATGCCCTCGAGGCGGAGGAGAACGTCCTCGTCGCCGCGCCGACGGGGGCGGGGAAGACCATGATCGGCGAGTTCGCCACGTCATTGGCGCTCTCCAGGGGGCGGCGGAGCTTCTACACCGCTCCGATCAAGGCCTTGTCGAACCAGAAGTTCGCCGAATTGAGCGAGCGCTTCGGCCCCGGATGCGTGGGCCTGCTCACCGGCGACGCTTCGATCAACCCGGGCGCTCCGGTCGTCGTCATGACGACCGAGGTCCTGAGGAACATGATTTACGCGGGTTCGGATCTGGGCGACGTGGATTCGGTCGTGCTCGACGAGGTGCATTACCTCGCGGACCGCTTCCGGGGCCCGGTGTGGGAGGAGGTCATCATCCACCTGCCGAGGAGCGCCCGGGTCGTCGCTCTTTCCGCCACGGTTTCGAATGCAGAGGAGTTCGGCGCGTGGATCCAGGAGGTCAGGGGCGGCTGCCGGGTGATCGTCTCCGAGATCCGGCCGGTTCCCCTGTACCAGCACATGGTGGTCGGCAGGACGATCTACGACCTCTACGGCCCCGGGAGGCGCGCGGAGGAGGGACGGCTCAATCCGGAGCTCCTCGCCGCTGTGTCGAACCCCTCCGCGTCCGAGGGCGGGCGCGGTTCACGGAATTGGCGCCTCCCCCGTTCCCGGGCGCCCCGAGAATCGAGGCCCTCGACGCTCATCAGCCTCGATCGCGCGGGGCTCCTGCCCGCCATCACATTCGTCTTCTCCCGAGCGGGATGCGAGGCCGCGGTCGATCAGGTGCTCGCTGCGGGGATCGTGCTCACCTCGCCCGAGGAGGCGCGGAGGATCCGTCATGAGATCGAGTCGGTGACGGCGGCGATCTCGCCGGAGGACTTCGCGGTGCTGGGCGTGTCCCATTGGGCCGAGGGGCTGGAGCGCGGTGTCGCGGCGCATCATGCGGGGATGCTCCCCCTCATGAAGGAGACCGTCGAGCGCCTCTTCGCCCGGGGCCTCATCAAGATGGTGTACGCGACGGAGACCCTCGCCCTGGGGATCAACATGCCGGCGCGTTCGGTCGTCATCGAGTCCTTGATGAAGTGGAACGGCGTCGAGCACGTGCGCCTGAGCCCGGGGGAGTACACGCAGCTGTCCGGGAGGGCCGGTCGGCGCGGCATCGACACGGAGGGGCACGCGCTCGTCCTTCATCGCGGCTCGGTGGCCCCCGAGGAGGTCGCTTCGCTCGCCTCGAAGCGCACCTATCCGCTCATCAGCGCCTTCACCCCGCGGTACAACATGGTCGTCAATCTGCTCGATCACTCGACCCGCGCCAAGACGCGCTCGCTGCTGGAGACCTCCTTCGCGCAGTTCCAGGCGGATGCTTCGCTCGTGCGCCTTGCGGCGCGGGTCAAGGAGCTTCAGTCGGACAAGGACGCGCTGCGCGAGGCGATGCGCTGCGATCTGGGGGATGCGGGCGAGTACTTCCGACTGCGCGACGAGCTCTCCCTGGCTCAGAAGGCGGCGGCCCGCGAGCGCAGGAGCGCGATGCGGGTCGCCCAGTCCGATCTGCTCGCCTCCTTGGGGCCGGGGGACGTCATCGCCTATGGGCGAGGGCGCAGGAGCCTGTACGCGGTCGTCGCCTTCCAGTCCCAGACCGCGATCGGGAGGGTTTCGACGACGGTCATCGGAACCGATGGGAAGTTCCATACCCTCGGGGCCCAGGACTGCGCGGCGGATCTGCGCAAGGCGGGCCGGATGAGCATCGCGGGAGGCTCGGCGCTGCGCAGGAACAAGGAGCGCACGCGCATCGCGGAGCAGTTGCGGCGCCTCGTGCGCTCCGGTCGGCTCGTCGAGGCCCGTCCCGTCGTCGCAGGTGCGCAGGCCTGCGACCTTGAGGCCCTCGAAGCGAGGCTCCGCTCTCATGGGGTGCACCGCTGCCCGAAACGTGAAGAACACGCGAAGGCCGGGTACCGCTGGGCGCGTCTGGACCGGGAGGGGAGTGCGCTCGAGAAGAAGATCGACGCGCGCTCGCACTCCGTGGCGAAGCGTTTCGACAAGGTGTGCGTGGTCCTCGAGGAGCTGGGCTTCATCGACGGCGATCGCGTGACCGAGCGCGGGCAGCAGCTGCGCCGGATCTTCGGCGAACGCGACCTCATCGTCATGGAAGCGCTCGCATCTCGAGCCTGGGAGGGGCTGGACGATCCGGAACTCGCTGCGATCGTATCGACCTGCGTCTTCGAGTCGCGGTCCGAGAACGGGCCGGCGGGCCCGCCCGAGCACCTGCCGCCCTCGCTCTCGCGCGCCTGGGATGCGACGATCCGGGCGGCTGAACGCGTGCGCGAGGCTGAGGAGGCTGCGGGCCTCGAGGCCTCTGCGCTTCCGGATCCGGGATTGATGGGGCCCTGCTTGGCATGGGCGAATGGTGCGAGTCTGTCCACTGCCCTCCTCGAGGAGGAGATGCAGGGCGGCGACTTCGTCCGCTGGATCCGTCAGGTGGTGGATCTGCTCGATCAGCTCCGCGGGCTCGACGATCCCGGGCTCGCGGTCGGTGCGCGTCGAGCGAAGGACCTTCTGGTCCGCGGCGTCGTCTCCTGGAGCGCGCCGTGAGCTGGTCGGGTCTTCGACGGCTCCTGCTCGCCGCCGGCGCCGGATTCGCCATGTGGGCCGCGTTCCCCGACCTGTCGTGGTGGTGGCTCATCGTCCCCTCGTTGGCGGTCCTCTTCGTCCTCGTCGATCACGCCTCGACGGGCCGGGCCCTCGTGGCCGCCTTCGTCTTCGGCGCGTGCTGGTGGCTTCCCCTCACCGATTGGGTCGTCCTGGCGACAGGAGGGAGGCTTCCGTGGTTCGCCTTGGCGGCGACGCAGGTCTGCTGGCTCCTGGTCTGGGTGCTCATCGTGCGGGTCGCATCGGTATGGGCCTGGGCGCAGGCCTGGTGGGGCCAGATCCTCGTCTACGTCCTGAGCTGGGTGGGCGTCGAACAGGCGCGCGGGCATTTCCCCTGGTCCGGTTTCCCCTGGGGCAATGTCGCGATTCCCCAGGTCGACTCGCCATTGGGGAGGCTCGCCCCCTTCGGGGGAGAGGTCCTCGTCTCCATGGTCGTCGTCACGCTCGCGGTGCTCGTGCGCAGGGCCTTCTCCTTGCGCACCGATGAGGACGTGAAGCACTGGTGGACCCGCCCCTTCCTTCTCCTTTTCGCGCTGGCCTTCGTCGTCGGCAGCGCCCTGGCGCCCCTCGCCGCCGCCCAGGAGGCGGGATCGGTGCGAGTGGGCGTCGTCCAGGGGAACATCGAGCTGCCCGGTCCGCGGACTTTCGCGATCGAGGGCAAGGTGACCGCGAATCATGCGGCGGTCTCGCGCGAGCTCGCTGAACACGCCGAGGCGCCGATCGACTTCGCGATCTGGGGGGAGACCGCCGCGGACCGCGATCCCCGGGAGTCCTCGATCGTGTCCGCCTCCCTCGATTCGGCCGCGCGGGTCCTCGACGCGCCGATCCTCTTCGGATTCGCGAATATGAGGGACGGGTACCGGTGGAACTGGCTGGGCGTCTGGTACCGGGGGTCGGGCGTGGACGAGGGGGAGCTGTACGCGAAGCAGAAGCCCGTCCCCTTCGGGGAATTCATTCCCTTCCGCTCGTTCATCTCGGCGCTCGCCACGGAGGCCGCGCAGGTCAACGTCGATATGGCCGCGGCTGATAATCCTGCGCTCATGCGCGTCGGGCTCGCGGATTCTCGCACGATCCCCGTCGCGGTCGGCATCTGCTTCGAATCGGCCTACTCCTCGGTGATCGGGCAGGGCGTGCGCGAGGGCGGTCAGCTCATCATCGCGCCCTCGAACAACTACCATTTCCGCACTTCGGCCGAATCCGCTCAGCAGGCGCAATTGCTGAGATTCCGCGCATTGGAGTTCTCACGTTCTGCGGTCCAGGCCTCGACAACCGGAGAATCCGTTGTGATCAGGCCGAATGGTGCGATTCAAGCGAAGACCGGGCGCCAGAGCGCGGAGTATCTCATCGAATCGCTCCCATTGCGGACCACGCTCACGCCCTCGGCGCGCATGGGGGAGTGGCCGGCCTTCATCATCATGTCGGCGTGCGCCTTCTTCACCCTCCTCAGCCTCGCGGTGCTCATCGGCCGCGCGCTGTCGGTCCGACGCCGGAAGCGGCCGGGCGCTCAGGCGTCCCGGGCGAGCCTCCGAGAAGAGGCGGGGGCGCCGAGGGGCGGGACGGGAATCCGTGAAGCGGGGGGATGAGGACGCCCCGGACTCAACATTATGTCAGATCCGGGGCGCTTCTTTCGGCTGCCGATCATGCCGGGCTCTCGGCCCGAGGGCGAGGGGTTCAGCTCTTGCGGTAGTGGCCCTCGGGGCGCAGACGGCCTTCGCGGTAGGCGGTGAGCTGTTCGTTGAGGACGACTTCGAGCTCTTCGAGGCTGCGGCGCTCGCAGAGCATGTCCCAGTGGGTGCGTACGGGCTTCGCCGGCTTCGTCTCGGTGTCCTCGGGGGCCTCGCCGACGAGTTCCGCGGTGGTGCCGCAGCGGCATCCCCAGGTGGGCGGCGCAGTGGCCTCCACCGACAAGGGCATCTCGAAGACGTGCCCGTTGGGGCAGGCGTACTTCACCGTGTAGCGATCCGCGAAGACGACGCCGTCCTCGGACTCCATCGACTTCGATCCGATCTGCATGCCTCGAAGTGCGCGATCCGCCATGACATCCTCCTCAGTGGATAATGGAACCCCCGGTATTTTAGCGGACTTCCCCCCCTGCCCGCCGAGCCGATAATGTACATTATGTCAGATCGTCGCTTTCGTATCAGGGATCACTCCCGATTCCCCCCGATTCGCACCGGAGTTTCTCGAGAACTCCCCTCACCGCGCATACGATGAACGCCGGACGCCGAAATAGCCGGCGGGAATCGAGGAACACGTGAGCACCGCTCTTGAGGCAGTCGGAGTCGCGACCCAGGTGAAGCGCCGGAGCGGCATCATCGAGATCGCCCTCGTCCTGGCGAGCGCGGCCGCCTACTCCGTGCTCTGCTTCCTCGCGCCGGTCCTGCCCCGCACCGCCTTCGCCAACGCGCGTCAGATCCTCGCCGTCGAGCACGCGCTCGGCATCGACATCGAGCTCGACGCCAACCTCTGGCTGCACGCCCGCCCCCTCCTCGCGAGCATCTCCTCCACGTACTACTCCCTCTCCTTCTTCGCGATCACATGCACTGCGCTGGCCATCGTGTGGATGAAGCGCCATGAGCGCTACGGACTCGCCCGCAATTCGCTCTTCCTCATGACGGGGGGCGCCGCCCTCACCTATTGGACCTATCCCCTGGCCCCTCCGCGTCTCATGCCGGAACTCGGCTACGTCGACGCCGTTGCGACCCAATCGGCCGTCGGCTCGGGCTACACGCAGTTCGCAGAGGCCCTCGCGAATCCCTACGGCGCCATGCCCTCGATGCACACGGGATGGGCCGTCTGGACGGCCGTCGTCCTCGGCGCCTTCGTCTGGACGAAGTGGTGGCAGCGCCTCCTCCTGCTCATCCACCCGCTGATGACGATCGCGGTCATCATCGCGACCGGGAACCACTACGTCCTCGACGCCTTCGCCGGCGTCTCGTACTGCATCGCGGCCGCAGTCATCGTGGGCGCAGTCACCGCCTTGCGCACCCCTCCCCCGGAGCCGTATCCGCCGAGGAGGGCTGAAAGGACTTGACCGTTCGCAGGAGGCTGGGGGTGTTCGCACCGCGCTCGGCGTGAACCGCGTCGGCCCGAGCGGCGATAGTCTGGGCGCATGAAGTTCGGAGTAGATTTCGGCACCACGCGCACGACCGTCGCCCTCGTCGATCGGGGCAACTATCCCCTGGTCTCCTTCATCGATCCGAGTGGAGACGATCACGACTACGTGCCCTCCGTGATCGCCCTCGGCGAGGACGGCCTGCTCTTCGGCTTCGAGGCGGAGGCCGCGGCCCTCGAGGGCGCCCCTCATCTGCGCTCCTTCAAGCGCCTGCTCTCCGATCCCGAGCTGTCCCCGACATCGACGGTCCGCCTCGCCAACCGCGACTACCCCCTCCTCGAACTCGTCTCCCGCTTCCTCGCCCACATCGCCGACATGATCCGCACCTCGTCCTCGGTGTCGATCGGGCGGGCGGGAGAGCCCCTCGAGGCGGTCGTCGGCATCCCCGCGCACGCCTGGTCCGCCCAGCGCTTCCTCACGCTCGAGGCCTTCCGCTCGGCGGGATGGACGGTTCGTGAAATGCTCAACGAGCCCTCGGCGGCGGGGCTCGAGTACACGCATCGCCACGCCGGGACTCTGAACTCGCGGCGCACGTCGGTGCTCGTCTACGACCTCGGCGGCGGCACCTTCGACGCCTCGCTCGTCGAAGCCGCCGGCACCGCCCATACGGTCATCGCCTCGCGCGGCGACAACATGCTCGGCGGTGACGACTTCGATGAGGTGCTCCTCGCCTGCGCACTCGAGTGCGCAGGGCTGCGCGCCGTCGACCTCCTGGAGTCGGAGCGGGCCGCGCTGCTCCGTGAATGCCGGATCGCGAAGGAATCCCTCTCGCCGCAATCGAAGACGATGAGCGTGGAGGTCCGCGCTCGCACGGTCATGATCCCGGTCCCCGTCTTCTACGAGAGGGCGTCGGCCCTCGTTGCGCACACATTCGGCGTCCTCGACCCCCTGCTCGACAGTCGCGGGGACGGCGAGCGGGTCCTCCCGGACTCGGTGGCCGGGCTCTACGTCGTCGGAGGCGGATCCCGACTCCCCCTCGTGGCCCGGATGCTGCGGACGAAGTTCGGGCGCCGGGTGCATCGCTCGGCGCATACGGCGGGATCGACGGCGATCGGCCTGGCGATCGCCGCGGATGAGACGGCGGGCTACTCCCTCGCCGATCGTCTTTCGCGGGGCGTCGGAGTCTTCAGGGAACTTGATTCCGGTCGAGCGGTTTCCTTCGACGCGCTCCTCTCCCCCGATGCCAGATGGACGCCGGGAGAATCCACCGTCGTCACCCGCCGCTATCGCGCGGCGCACAACATCGGCTACTACCGCTTCGTCGAGTACCGTCAGCGCGATGAAGAAGGCGTTCCCCGCGGCGAGGTCTCGCCCTTCGGTGAGCTGCTGATGCCCTTCGACCCGGGGCTCCGCGTGAAAGGACTCGACCTTAGCCGCATCGGCATCGTGCGCACCGAGGACGGCCCCCTGGTCGAGGAGCGCTATCTCGTCGACGAGAACGGGATCGTGAAGGTCGAAATCGAGGATCTCGAAACCGGCTACGTGGCCGCCGCCCACCTGGGCGAGGGGTGAAGCGAAAGGGTGAAAGCGCGCGGGGCTGCGGCCCCGCGGGTTCCGATGAGGGATCCGGGGCCCGCCCGATCAGGACACCGAGCGCTTCTTGCGCCGGCGCTCCGCGAGTTCGTCCACCGGTTCGAGGCGCTCGATCGGCAGATCGGCGAGCGTGCCCTCGACCTCGCGCCAGACGCGCCCCACCGCGATGCCGAAGACGCCCTGACCGCCTTGAAGAAGATCGATCACCTCATCGGTCGATGTGCATTCGTACACGGAGGCGCCGTCGCTCATGAGGGTGATGGAGGCGAGGTCGTCCACTCCCCTGTCCTGGAGCTGGACGACCGCCGTGCGCACCTGCTGCAGGGAGACCCCCGTGTCCAGGAGCTTCTTGACGATCTTGAGAACCAGGATGTCCTTGAAGGAGTAGAGGCGCTGCGAGCCCGAGCCGCGCGCGGCCCGAACGGAGGGCTGCAGGAGCCCGGTGCGCGCCCAGTAGTCGAGCTGACGATAGGTGATGCCGGCGGCGGAGCAGGCGACGGGCCCGCGGTACCCGAGGCCGTCGCCCTCAAGACCTTCCAAGGGGTCGCCGAAGAGCATGGCTTGCCGCTGGGCGGCATCAATGGATTCGGCGCTCACTGAGCACTCCTTCGAAGGGTCGGGGTGTTGACGGCAGCTCTCACGCTAGGCGCAGGCGGGAGCCCGGTCAATGAGGCGCGCGGAGAGTCTCACCTTCAAGTTGAGATTGAGAGTTCTCAACCGCCCTGAGGATGCAGCTGGGACAAGGACACGCGCAGGAACTCCCGATGCAGGTCGGCGAGGAGCTCCCCCGCCTCCCCCGTACGCGCGATCGCGCGTTCGGCATCCCCCGAGCGCAAACGCGAGGACTGCGAGGAAACGGTCTGGGCGATGATGTCCGCGCTGCGTTCCGCACCGGTGCGCACCGACCTCAAGAGCCTCACGTCGAACCCGGAATCCTCCAGGCCCACGAGCAGGGAGACGATCTGCACCGTCCGGGAGGGGAAATAGCCCCCGAGATCCGGCGCGATGAGCCCGAGCTTCACGAAGCGCTCGAGCGCCTCGACCCCGACGCCCGTCAGATCGGCGAGGTCGCGCGCCGAAATCGAACGCGCGTTGCCCGGCAGCACGACGCGCCCCCGGGAGGCCACCACGCGCGCCCTGGGGGTCGGGCGGACCTCGTGCCCCGCGTCGAGGGCGCGCAGCTGATCCCCGATGACCTTGAGGGGGGTGAAGGAATCCCGCTGCGCGGCAAGGATGAAGCGGAGGCGCTCGATGTCCGCGCGCGAGTACTTGCGATACCCCGCCCCCGTGCGCGCCGGGCTGACGAGCCCCTGCTCCTCCAGGAAGCGCACCTTGGAGAGGGTGATCGCGGGATACTCGGACTTCAGCTCCGAAACGACCTGCCCGATCGACAAGACGGGCGAGCGGTCGACGTCCCGGGGCCACGGTTCGGGCGCCTCAAGGGGCGCCTCGACCTGACGAAGGGCGCTCATGCGTTCTTCGTGGAGGGCTGGTAGGTGAGGCGGTACTTCCCGATCTGAACCTCGTCACCGGCGTTGAGGCGGAGCTGCTCGACGCGCTCGCGATTCACGTAGGTGCCGTTGAGGGATCCCGAATCGCGCACGACGTGCCCGCCGTCCTCGGCGAGGAACTGGCAGTGCCTGCGCGAGACCGTCACATCGTCCAAGAAGATGTCGGACTTCGGCGAACGCCCCGCATTCGTCACCTCACGATCGAGGAGGAAACGGGCCCCCGTGTTGGGGCCGCGCTGGACGATGAGGAGCGCGGAACCGGCGGGCAGGGCCTCGACCGCCTCACGATCCCGGGCCGACAGAACGACGGGGGCGTCGGTGTCATCGGCGGCGGTCAGACCGAATAGCGAGGTGGAAGTCGGATCGATCATAGGCGACTGCTCCATCGTCCCTCCTTGTCAATGGTTGAACACAACATCTGGGGCAAGTCTAAGCGCTCTTCGGGCCCGTGAGCGCGCCGATGCCTATTCCGAACCTTCGGCGGAGGCGAATCGGGGCTCGAGCGGCGCGGCGGTGGACTCGATGAGGACGTCATCGGCCTCGACGATCGACACCTGCGCCCCCTTGGCCCGCATCTGCGCCGCGGCGCCGGCCTGGATCTCCAATGCGGTCGAGATCGTGTCCGGATCGCCGATGATCTTCCAATCGTAAGGGGCGGTCATCGGCTGGCCGTCGACGTAGACCGTCGAAGAATCGGAGGAGGTGAAGGAGGAACGGGCCGTCAGACGCACGCCGTTGAGCTCGACGGCCTCTGCGCCGGCGTTGCGCAGCTCGCCGAGGGTCATGACGAATTCAGTCGACGCGAGCCTCGAGGCGGGATCGGTGACGCGCACGAGGAACCCCGGCCCGTGCACCGCGACGAGCCCCGCGTTGATGCGCGCCTGCTCGAGGGTCCGGCGCGCGGCCTCGGCAGCGGCCTCCTGCTCCGTGGCGGCGCTCTCGAGCTCTTGAACCTGCTGCTGAAGGGAATTGCGCTCCTGGCGCAGGGAGTCCTCCTGAGTGGACAACTCCGAGAGGAGCACGACGAGATCCTCCTCGGAGAGAGAATCGAGGGGATCCATGCGCTGCGCCCGCACCTGGGTGACGAGCGCGAACCCGAGGATGAGGCAGATGACGAGCAGCAGCACGTGCATCGCGCGCGGACGGGCGAAGAGCGCCTTGCGGAATCGGGTGCCCAGGGTGACGCGCGAGGCGCGGGTAGCGGGCGGAGGCGGCGGTGTCGACATGTCAGGCCTTGAAGATGAGTCGGCGGATCGAAGCCGTATTCGAGAAGATGCGGATGCCGAGGACGACGACGACCGCCGTGGTCATGGCCGAACCCACGCCGAGCTGGGTGCCGAGCAGGACGAGGAGGCAGGCGACGACGACGTTCCAGAAGAACGACATGACGAAGACCCGGTCGTGGAAGGCGCCCTCGAGCCAGGCCCTGGTCGCGCCGAAGAGGGCGTCGAGCCCGGCGACGACGGCGACCGGGAGGAACGGCTGCACCCATGAGGGCACGGTCGGGTCGAAGTAGAGTCCGAGGGCGATGCCCAGGACGAGACCGATGACGGCGAGCACGTCATTCTCCTTCGCTGGTGTCGAGGGTCTGGACTGTACGCGTGACGCGCAGGTCGAGCGCGGGAAGGCTGAGTGAGGAATCGGCCGCGCTGGTGAGCGCGATGCCGTTGACCGATGATGCGCTCGAGAGGAAGTCCCCGGTCGAGCCCCTGACGAGGGCGACCGACATCGGATTGGCATCGCCGATGGCGGTGACGACATAGGGCGATTGGATCGGCGTGATGTTGATGAGGATCACCGATCCGGCCTGTCTGATGAAGGTTCCGGGGCCGATGCGGATGTCGTTGATGGCGATCGCCTCCGCGCCGGCCGACCACAGCGCGTTCACGACCACGTTGAGGTCGATATCGCGGACCTGACCGGCGGTGGTGCCGTTCTTCGGGGCCGCTTCGGAGTCCTTGAGGGTCACGACGAGGCCGGGCCCTTGCGCGGCCTTCAGGGAATTCGCGAGGGCGAGGGAGGGGGCCAGATCCGCGGAGGCGTTCGAGCTCGATGTCCGATTCGCCCTGGCGGACAGGGCGCTCAGGTCCGATTGGAGGGTCTCGACCGCAAACTGGCGGGATTTCGCCTGGTCGCGCAGCTCGTCGGCCACATCATGCTCGGATGCGGCCCGCAGGGCGCTCACGGCCGTCACCGAGGCGAGGCCGAGGGCGATGGAGAAGAGGACCACGAGGACCTTGTGCCAGGCCTTGAGCGCCCCGGAGGCGGGCTCCTCGTAGTGCGTGTACCCGAGGTCGAGCGGATTGGCGAGGAGCTGGTTGAGGAGGGACATGGAGGCCGCGGGGTCCTCCCCCTCCCCCGCGCCCGCCGGCCCCTTCGTCATGCGGGGATCGGAGCTCATGGGCGACCCCACAGGGACTGGACGCGGAGGCGGCGCTCGCTTGAGTCGAGGGTCTCGATGAGGAGGCGCCTCAAGGGCGCGGGAGCATCGGGATGGGCGTCGAGCCAGGTCGTCAATGATTCGACGCGATAAGCGCCGGTCGAGGGGTCGTCGACGTCGACCTGCCCGAGGAAGGCGCCGGTGACGAAGCGAATGCCGAGGCCGATCGTGCGGGTGCTCCAGAACTCCTCGAGGATCGCCAAGGCCCGGTCCTCGCGACCCGGGTCGGCCAGGCCGGAGATCGCCAAGCCCTCGAAAGCCGCGGAGAGATGATCATTAGCTGTGCCGACGGCCGTGATGAGGCTCCATGCCGCCTCGTGCGCCTCGACGGAGGGCAGAGCCGCTCGAGCACGGACCAGGGCCCGTGCGGCTTCACCGCTCGGCGACTCGTGGAAGCGCTCGAGGAGCCAGGCCTCGTCGACCTCGCCGCGGGCGGCCAGGGCCGCACGGGCGAGCCACCCGGTCTGCGTGTGGGCCGAGGCGGTCTCCCGGAGGAAATCGCCCGTCCCCGGAACCTCCGCGCTGGTCGCGAGGTCGATGGTGAGCCTCGTCCAGGCGCGGGCGCGATCCGGATCGCCGCTTCTCGACAGGCGCAGGGCGGCCGTCAGCGCGTCCTCCCTCTCGGGGGCCCGCCTGGATCCGGCGAGGAAGCCGACGGCTTCACGGATCATGGCGAGGAGGCGTGAAGCCAGGGCGTCATCGCTTTCGTGCTCGGCATGCGCCAGCGCCGAGCGGATGAACGAGGAGGGATCGAGAAGGCCGTCGCGGACGGCGTTCCACAATGACGCCCAGACGACGCACCGCGTCATGAGCTCGGGGCAGGTCCCGATGCGGGCCAGTGCCGTCGCCTGCGATCGCGGGTCGAGCCTCGAGACCGCGTAGGTGAGGTCGCCGTCGTTGACGACGACGAGATCGAGTTCGGCGTCCGCGCCCGGCCGATCCAGACTCGCCCGGGGATCGACGAGGGCGGAGCGCCCTTCCATTCGCAGGTCGGATGCGAATCGGCGTTCGAGACGGCCCGAGGTGAGGGCCCACCCGGTGACGAGGAGGCGATGGGGGCGCGTGACCGGCGAGTCGGCGGCGTCCACGAGCGTGAACCCCGTGACCGCGCCCGAGGGGGCGGTCGTCCATGAGGCTTCGAGGACCGACGGGCCCGAGGTCTTGAGCCAGGCGTCCGCCCACTCGGACAGGTCGAGGTGCGCGGCCCCGCCGAGGCATCCGAGCAGATCGTCGAAGGTCGCGCAGGAGAAGGCGTAGCGGCGGAAGTACTCCCTGGCGCCGGCGAAGAAGGCCTCCTCGCCGACCCATGCGACGAGCTGATCGAGGACCGCCGCGCCCTTCGCGTAGGTGATCCCGTCGAAGTTCGTCTTCGCCGCGCCCACATCGGGGATCTCGGCGGCGATCGGGTGGGTCGTGGGCATCTGATCCTGCTCGTAGGCCCATGCCTTGCGGCCGACGGCGAAGGCGGCCCGCTCCCCCGAATAGACGGTCGAACGCGCTGCGGCGATGGCCCCCTGATTCTCCGCGAAGGACTCCTTGAGCCACAGGTCGTCCCACCACCGGGGAGTGACGAGATCTCCGAACCACATGTGGCACATCTCGTGGAGGATCGTATTCGCCCGGCGCTGGCGCTCCGCGAAGGTCGGAGTCTCCCGCGACAGGTAGGTCTCGTTGAAGGTGACGCAGCCCGGATTCTCCATCGCCCCCAGGTTGTATTCGGGGACGAACACCTGATCGTAGCCTCCCCACGGATAGGCGAATCCGTAGACCGAGTGGTAGAAGTCGAGGCCCGCCCTCGTCACTTCCAGGATGTCCTCGGAATCCATCGACGACGCCAGAGCCGCACGGCACATGAGGCGCAAGGGGACCTCGATGGGGTCCTCGCCCTCGACTCCCCCGCGCCACGAGCCGCCGTCGACCACGGCCCACTGCCCGGCGACGACGGCGGTGATGTAGCTCGACAGGGGGCGAGTTGGCGAGAACTCGTGCCGCACCCCGCCGTCGATCGGGCGGGCCGACAGCTCCTGACCGTTCGAGGAGACGACCCAGCCCTCGGGGGCATCGACGACGAAGCTCCACCTGGCCTTCATGTCCGGCTGGTCGAAGCAGGGCCAGGCGCGATGCGCATCATTCGGCTCGAACTGCGTGTAGAGGTAGACGCGCGCGTCCTCCGGATCGACATAGCGGTGCAGGCCCTCCCCCGAACGGGAGTAGGCGCATCGGGCCACGACCTCGACGACCGCGTCGCGTCCGAGGGGCAGGCCACTCACATGGAGGCGTTCGTCTTCGAAGACGATGGGACGGGCCTCGCCGTCGACGCTCAGTCCGAGCGCTTCGCCCGCGAGATCGATGAAGGTCTGCGGGGCCCGGGCCCTCAGCACGAAGGTCGAGCGGACCGTGTAGGCGTCGGCCCTCGAGTCCGCTGCTGAACGCAGGTCGATCTGGACGCGCACGGAATCCAGGACGATCGCTTCGGACCGTTCACGCGCTTCGGTCATCGTGAGAACTCGCATGTCTGAGAGTCTACGGAAGAACCCTTCGCGCCCGCGGTACGAAGCGGGCGGGTCCGGTCACGGCGAAGGTAGAGTACGGGCATGACTTCAGTGGTAGACATCCGACCCGCCGTCGCTCCCCTCCCCCTCCCCCGGGCCCTGGAAGGCGTTTCGATCGAGGCGCTGTTCGGCCCTTCGGGCGAGCCCATCGCACTCGAGGACGCGGGCGCCGTCGAGGTGCGCGGCGTCACCGTCTCCTCGAACGACTGCGACCGGGACTGGATCTTCGTGGCGATTCCCGGCCTCACCCAGCACGGGGTCCGCTTCGCGCACGCGGCGAAGACGGCGGGAGCCGCGGTGCTCGTCACGGATGCCGAAGGCGCGAACATCGCTCGGGGAATGAGCCTCGGACTGCCGATCGTCGTGTGCTCCGACCCGCGTTCGGCGACCGCTGCGATCGCGAGGACCGTCTACGGCTCGCCCGCCTCGCGCCTGACCACGATGGCGGTGACGGGGACGAACGGCAAGACGACGACCTCCTTCCTCATGCGGGCCGCCCTCGGCGTCCACCACCCCGACGCGAGTCTGTGCGGAACGGTCGAGACCCGGATCGGGGACCTCAGGTTCCGCTCCGATCAGACGACGGCGGAGTCGCCCGTCGTCGAGAGGTTCCTCGCATCGACCCTCGAGAAGGGGCTCGGCGCAGCCGTCGTGGAGACGAGCTCCCACGCCTTGAGCTTCGGCCGTGTCGACGGGATCGTCTTCGACGTCGTCGGATTCACGAATCTGCAGCACGATCACCTGGACTACTACGGCGATATGGAGTCCTACTTCGCGGCGAAGAAGAGCCTCTTCACCCCCGAGCACTCGGCTCGGGGCGTCGTCTGCGTCGACGACGAGTGGGGCCGCCGCCTCGCTTCGGAGGCGGGCGTCCCCGTGACCACCGTCGCCGCCCTGTCGACCGGGGATGCCGATTGGCGCGTCGAGGACATCCACCCCGAGCGTTCGATCGGGAGGACCGTGTTCACCCTCGTCGATCCCGACGGGGACGGGCACCGGGTGGCGATGCCGATTCTCGGCGAGGTCAACGTCCAGAACACCGCGGTCGCGATCGTTGCGGCGGTCCAGCTCGGATACCCGGTCGATGACGTCATCCGCGCCGTCGAGGGGGCCGAGCAGATTCCGGGGCGCATGGAGAAGGTCAACCCCGAGCCGGGCGCTCAGCCGCTCGTCATCGTCGACTACGCCCACACTCCCGAGGCCCTCGAATGGACTTTGCGCTCGACGCGGGAGCTCACGGCCGGGCGCCTCCACATCGTCTTCGGCACGGACGGCGACCGGGACGCCTCGAAGAGGGAGATTCTCGCCGCCATCGCCGCCCGTGAGGCGGATGTCCTGTGGGTGACCGATGAGAATCCCCGAACCGAGGACCCTCAGCGGATCCGCGATTACCTCCTTCGAGGCGTGGCCGCCGTCCGTCCCGGGCTCGAGGACGTCACCGAGATCCGCACGTGCCGCCGTGATGCGGTGCGGCGCGCGATTCTCGCGGCGGATGCCGGGGACACCGTGATCATCACGGGCAAGGGCGCCGAGTGGTACCAGGACATCGAGGGCATCAAGCACGAGTACAACGACGTGCCCGTAGCCCGTGAAGTCCTCGCCTACGACGTCCGCTCGCATCTGTGAGATCCGCCGGGACCCCGCCTTCACGCCGAGCCGGAGGTGCGCTCCCGGTAGGATGAACGGGTGATGGATAACGATTCTCCCCAGGTCCCCGCGTCCGAGGACGATGAGCTTCGCGCGTCCGCGATGCTCCGCGGACTCGAGCAGTTCGACCTCGACGAGGAGGATCTCGCGATCCTCTCGGGCGACGCCGATGACGCGGGAGGCGCCGATGACTCCTTCGGCCTGCCGGTCCTCGCGATCGTGGGGCGCCCGAACGTCGGCAAGTCGACCCTCGTCAACCGGATCATCGGCCGACGCGAAGCCGTCGTTCAGGACACCCCCGGCGTGACGCGCGATCGCGTCTCCTACCCGGCCGAATGGGCCGGCCGGGATTTCACCGTGGTCGATACGGGCGGCTGGGAGATCGACGTCAAGGGCCTCGACAAGTCGGTGGCCGACCAGGCGGAGATCGCGGTCGATCTCGCCGACGCCGTCCTCCTGGTCCTCGATGCGACGGTCGGCGTCACCGCCTCGGACGAGCGGATCGTGTCGATGCTCCGCGCGAAGGGCAAGCCCGTGGTCCTCGCGGCGAACAAGGTCGACTCCCCCATGCAGGAGGCCGATGCGGCGAGCCTGTGGAGTCTGGGGATGGGCGAGCCCTTCGCCGTCTCGGCCCTTCACGGACGCGGTACCGGTGATCTGCTCGACGCAGTGATGGAGGTCCTGCCCGAGGAGTCCTCCGTCGCTTCAGCGCTGCCCGAGGGCGGCCCCCGCCGCGTCGCGCTCCTGGGGCGCCCGAACGTCGGGAAGTCCTCCCTGCTCAACGCCCTGGCCGGTTCCGAAAGGGTCGTCGTCAACGAGCTCGCGGGCACGACCCGTGATCCCGTCGACGAACTGGTCGAGCTCGACGGCAGGCTCTGGTGGTTCGTCGACACGGCGGGCATCCGCCGGAAGATGCACAAGACGACGGGTGCGGACTACTACGCGTCCATCCGGACTCAGGCGGCCCTCGAGAAGGCCGAAGTCGCCCTCGTCCTCTTCGACGGCTCCGCGCCCCTGACCGAGCAGGACGTGCGCGTCGTGCAGCAGGTGGTGGACGCCGGTCGCGCCCTCGTCATCGTCACGAACAAGTGGGATCTCGTCGATGAAGAACGCCAATCCGCTCTCAAGGCGGAGATCGAGCGCGAACTCGTCCAGATCTCCTGGGCGCCGCGCATCAATCTGTCGGCGAAGACCTCGTGGCACACGAACCGGATCACCCGGGCCCTCGACACGGCCCTGACCGGATGGGACACGCGGATCCCGACGGGTCGCTTGAACGCCTTCCTCGGTCAGCTCGTCGCCGCGCACCCCCACCCCCTGCGCGGGGGCAAGCAGCCCCGCATCCTCTTCGCCACGCAGGTCTCATCGAGGCCGCCCCGTTTCGTCCTCTTCACGACGGGGTTCCTCGATCCCGCGTACCGCCGATTCATCGAGCGGCGCCTGCGCGAGGAGTTCGGCTTCGAGGGCACGCCGATCCAGCTGTCCATGCGCGTGCGCGAGCGCAAGCGCAAGTAGGAGCCGCCCGCAGTGCCTCGGCCCTGCCCGCTTCCGGCGGGGAGGGCTCGTGTCACCCGTCCGCCTCAACCCCGGCGGCGCATGAGCCGAGCCGGATGAGGGAATCGCCCTCGACGAGGAGGGCTCCCCATCGCGTGACGGGCCGGTATCCGCGGATGTCCGTCCGGGCGAAGGCGTCGAACCACCGCGCGCCCTGACGGCCGTCGATGAGGAGGGCTGTTGCGAGCGCATCCGCAAGGCCCGCGTCCGGTCCGACGACCGTCGCTTGGCGCGCCCTCGCCGGGGCCGGGCCGCGGACGGTGACGTGCCCGTCCTGACGGGTAAATCCCGAGGTCGCGACTCCACCGCGGGACCCGTCGAGGTCGTTCGGGTCGGCCGAGTCGAGGATCGCGCACAGCGAGGTCGGCGCGTCGGGGTGCTCGATGCCGATCCGCCACGGGCCGGCGGGCCCTCGGCCGCGGGTCGCGATGTCACCGGCCGCGTTCACGCAGATGTCGCGGAGGCCGTAGTCGACTGCGGCATCGGCGAGCCTGCCCGCTCCCCACCCCTTGACGTAACCGGAGGGATCGAAGCCGCCGGGGGCCGTCCAAGCGTCGAACGCGCCGCGAGTGATCTGCCTCGCGCGCTCGAGGGCGTCGAGGACGCCGAGCATCTCGGCTTCATCGGGGTCCGCGGGATCGAGGCCCACCGGCGTGCGGGCTCCTGATCGCAGTGCGCTCGCGATCGACTCCGGCCGCCATGTCGAGAAGATCCGGTCGATCCGCTCCGCTTCGGCGCGCAGGCCGGGCAGGGCCGCATCGAGGAGTCCGCCGATCCGCTCGGCGCTATCGGCGTCGTAGGGGGCGTCGACCGTGATGACGGTCCCCCAGCATTCGATGAATCGGCGTGCGAGGCGCGTCTCAGGCATTGAAGCCCGCCTGGTCGAGCGCAGACTGGAGGGCTTCCTTGAAGCCCTCGGAGGTGAAGGAGGCGCCGCTGATGGAGTCGACCTGAGCCGACTGGGCGGCGATCGCTTCGGAGACGAGGGCGTCGTGGCCGATTCGCTGCTCGTCTCCTCGGCGGCCTCGGCGGACGAGGCGAGCTGGCGTCCGGCGGGGCTGAAGCTGAGGACTGCGGTGAGTCCGGCGATGGTCGCGCCGGTCGCGAGGATCGCGCGGAAGGTGGGGGTCGGTGCGGTGGTCATGATGTCCTCACATGTCGAAGGATTCGATGTGGACGCGATCGGCGGGCACGCCGAGGGCGCGGGCGGCGGTGCGGACGGAGTCGAGGAGGGCCTCGGGTCCGCATGCGTAGACGTCGATGGAGCGGGGGTCGCGGATCGAGGGGGCCAGGGAGGCCGCGTCGATCGGGTGCTGCGTCCTCGGGCCGATGAGGGTGCGGACGCGGACGTTCGGGAGCGCATCGAGGGCGGTGAGCTCGGCGCCGAATGCGAGGCCCGCGGCGTCGCGGCTGCGCACGAGCAGTTCGACCTCGTGGGTGGGGGCGAGGGATTCGGCGAGGGCGCGCATCGGGGCGATGCCGATGCCCCCTGCGATGAGGAGCGCGCGCGGGGAGCGCGCCTGCGAAGAGGTCATGACGCCGTACGGGCCTTCGATGAAGACGCGGGTGCCGACGGGCACCCCGGCCGTGAGGCTGGAGGCGTCTCCGAGCGCCTTGACGGTGATGCGGAGCATCGAGCCCGTCGGGGGTGCGGAGAGGGAGTAGGGGTGGCCTTCGAAGAAGAGCCCCCTGTGCCAGAAGCAGACGGTGAGGAACTGCCCGGCCCGGGCGCCGAGCGAATCGAGGCCGCGTCCCGAGATCCACACGGAACAGGCATCACGGGACTCGGCGACGACGGCCGCGACGCGGAAGTCGTGGACGATCGAGGAACGGATCGGGACGATGACGCGCCAGATGAGGACTGCGACTCCGACTGCGGTGTAGAGCCCGACCCACCAGATCCGTCCGAAGCCGGAGAGGAAGGGGCCGCCTGAGAAGATCTGGTGGCCGAAGGCGAACGCGATGCCGAGGTAGGCGTAGAGGTGGATCGTCCACCACGTCTGGCGCGCGAGGCGGCCTCGGATCCTCTTCCACGATGCGAGGCCGAGGGCGAGGAAGCATCCCGTGGCGACGAGTGCGAGGAGGAGCCACTGATCCGACAGGATGAGCGCCCAGCCGTCGCGGATCCAGTCGCCGCCCCACACCGAGGCGGGGATGACGAGGACGACATGGAGCACGACGAGCCAGAGGGCCCAGGGGCCGAGCAGCTTGTGGGCGGCGACGAGGCGGTCCTGGCCGATCGCGCGCTCGATGAAGGGTGCTCTCGAGATGAGGAGGAATTCGACGAGGACGAGGTAGGTGCCGGCGCCGGCGGCGAGGCTCGAAACGGCGCTGAGGACGCCGGCGGCGGTGAAGGTCAAGGGGCTCAGGGCCATGAGGGTCAGGCCGAGCGTGATTCCGAGGCCCGCGCCGCACAGTGCGACGAGCAGCGGATCGACGAAGCGCTTCGGCGGGGCGCCCGCGCTCCTTCTCGCTGCGCGCCCGGCCGTGCGCGCGAGATCGGGCAGCGCGGGCGAATACGGGAGGGGTGCTGTCATGGGAGCAAAACTACGGGCCCCTCCTGTGCGCCCCGGGGTCGTGGACTGTGACTGGGCTATGAGACGGGCCGGGGATGAGCGGCGGCGCGGCGTCCCATGGCGTAGCCTCGACTCTGTACCGCGAAGCCCTCGAACGCCTTGAGGAGTGCTGCCATGCTCACCTGGACGACGACTTCCTCTCCCCTCGGCGAGCTCATGCTCATGGCGACTGAGAAGGGCATCGTCCGGGTCGCCTTCGAACGAGAAGGCTTCGGCGCGGTGCGCGAAAGGGTCGCCAGGGCTCTGGGAGCCGGGCTCGTCGAGGACGCCCGCCCATTCGCAGAGGCGGAATCCCAGCTCGACGGCTACTGGTCGGCGGGCCGAAGAGCCTTCGACCTCCCCCTCGATTGGTCGTTGACAAGCGGATTCCACGGCGAGGTTGAACGCCTGCTCCCCTCGATCCCCTACGGTGAAACGCTCACCTACTCCCGCCTCGCCGCGCTCGCCGGGCGCCCGAAGGCGCATCGGGCGGCGGCGAGCGCCTGCGCGCGCAATCCCCTCCCGATCATCGTCCCCTGCCACAGGGTCACGCGTCGTGACGGCGGCCTCGGCGGCTACCTCGGAGGGATCGACGCGAAGCGCTTCCTGCTCGATCTCGAAAAGGCGGCGACCCGCTGATGCCGGCCCTTTAGGGGCGAAGATTCGGGCTCGGGGCGGGATCGACTCGCCTTCACCGGGACGGAGGCGGTCTTAGGATTGATTGCAGGCCGAACCCGTGCGGCCCGGAACGAAGGAGTCGCGATGCCGAACTCTGAGTCAGCGATCGTCGTCCACGAGCTCGTGAAGAGTTTCGGGAGGGTCCGCGCCCTGCGCGGCCTCGACCTCGAGGTGCCGAGGGGGACGGTCACCGGGTTCCTCGGGCCGAACGGCTCGGGGAAGACGACGACGATCCGCATCCTCCTCGGCCTCCTCAAGGCCGACGGCGGCGAAGCGCGACTGCTCGGGGGCGATCCCTGGAAGGACGCGGTGCGTCTGCATCGTTGCCTCGCCTACGTGCCAGGGGACGTCACCCTGTGGCCGAACCTCACCGGGGGCGAGGCGATCGACATCCTCATGCGCTTGGCCGGTCCTTTTGAGAAGGGGCGCAAACAGGCGATGCTCGAACGCTTCGACCTCGACCCGACGAAGAAGGCCCGCACCTACTCGAAGGGCAACCGGCAGAAGGTCGCCCTCGTCGCCGCCCTCGCGTCCAGGGCCGAACTCCTCATCCTCGACGAGCCGACGAGCGGACTCGACCCGCTCATGGAGGCGGCGTTCCAGGAATCGATCCGCGAGCTCACCGCCGAGGGGCGCTCGGTGCTGCTCTCGAGTCACATCTTCTCCGAGGTCGAGTCGCTCGCCGATACGGTGACGATCATCCGCGAGGGCCGTACCGTCGAGTCCGGTTCGATCGCCGAACTCCGCCACCTCACCCGCACCCGGATGAGCGTCGGGCTCGACTCGGGCGTCGACGTCCTCGCCTCGATGCCCGAGGTCCACGACCTCGTCGCCGAGGGCGCGCACGTCTCCTTCTCGGTCGATGATGCCGACATCCCGCGCGTCCTCGCGGCCCTGGCGCCGCTCGGCCCCGCGTCGATCGTCGCGAACCCGCCCTCGCTCGAGGAGCTCTTCCTGCGGCACTACGGCGACGAGCTCACGGCGCGCACGAACGCGGCGGGTTCGCGATGAGCGCCCCGGCGCACGCCCTCGTGAGGACGACGGGCATCGGCGTCCCCGATCGGGCGATGGCGGGGTTCGGGACGGCACTCGCTCTCGCGTGGCGGCGCAACCGCGTCCGGCTCGGCGTGTGGCTCCTCTCCCTCGTCGGCATGTACGCCTACATCGCCGCCTATTACGCCGAGACCTTCACGACTGCGCGCGCCCTCGAGGACTACGCTGCGCTCTCGGCGACTCCCGCCATGAAGGCAATCACGGGCCTGTCGAAGGCGGCCGACACCCTCGGCGGGGCGGTGTGGACGAAAGGATGGATGACGATCGCCCTTTCGCTCGCGATCGGGTCGGTCTTCCTCATCACGAGGTCGGGGCGCGCCGACGAGGAGGCCGGCCGGACCGAGCTGCTGCGCGCGGGAGCCCTCGGCATCCGGGCCTCGTCTCATGCGAATGCGTTCCTCGTCGCGCTCCTCGCGGCGGCCGTCGGCATCGGATTGAGCGCCGTGTCGCTCCTGTGGGGCCTCGATCCGGCGGGGACGGGGATCTCGGGCTCGCTCGTCCTCGGCGCTTCGACGACCGGCATCGGACTCATGGGACTCGGCGTCGGCGCCCTCGCCGGGCAGCTCGCGAGGACCTCCCGGGGCGCGAACGCGCTCGGTTCCGCGACGATCATCGCCTTCTACGTCCTCCGGATGATCGGCGACCTCGGGCCCGAGTGGTTGACGTGGCTCTCCCCGATCGGATGGGGCGTGAGGATGCAGCCGTATGCGGACGACGATTGGGCTCCTTTCGCCCTCATGCTCGCCCTGGCCGCATTCCTGCTCCTCGTCGCGCGGACGATCGAATCGAGGCGCGACCTCGGCACCGGCCTCCTCCCCGGAAGACTCGGACGCGCCGGAGCGCCCGCTTTCCTCGGTTCGCCCCTCGGCCTCGGATTGCGCCTCCAAGGCAATGCGATCCTCGGGTGGACGCTCGCGATCGGCCTGTCCGGGATACTCTTCGGCTCGCTCGTCGAATCGATGACCTCGCTTCTCGACAATGCGGGAGGGAACGTCGACGCTCTCCTTCGCGGGAGCGGGGTGACGGCCCTCGTCAGCCTCCTCGTCTCGGTGATGGGACTCCTCACGATGGTCTTCGCCCTTCAATCGGCCCTCACCCTGCGGGGCGAGGAGGCGGGCGGGATCCTCGAAGCGCAGTTCGCGGGGGCCGTATCGCGGCGCCGGTGGGCGCTCGAGCGGCTCCTCATCCCCGCGTGCGGTTCCGCACTGCTCCTCCTTCTCGGGGGCGGGCTTCTCGGCGGGGTGTACGGTGCGTCGATCTCGGACGCCTCTCAGGCGGGGGCTCTCGCGCTCGCCTCCCTCGCCTACTGGCCGGCCGTCATGGTCTACGTCGGGATCGCCGTCGTCCTCTGGGCGTTCCTCCCCCGTCTCGCCGTCCCGATCTCCTGGTCGTTCGTCGCGGCGACCTGGTTCCTCACGGTGTTCGGCGAGGTGTTCTCCCTCCCCCGGAGGCTCCTCGACGCTCTCCCGTTCGCGGCGACGCCGTATATGCCGATGGAGTCCTTCGATGCTCTTGCGCTGCTCGGGCTCGCGGCCGCGGCGCTGCTCCTCCTCGTCATCGGCGTCGAGGGCTTCGCCCGCCGCGATCTCACGGGCGCCTGAATCGGATCCGGCGGGATGTCCTGCCGGGGCACTCGATCCCGGCAAAGACGCTGGGTCATGGGCTGTTCACGTCATTGAGCGATTATCAGCGCGCTCCTTCCCCCGTGTGCGGCTTAGGTGCAGCGGTGAAGGCATCCGAGCCGGACGGCTTCCACAGACCATCGAGGCAGACTCTCGCGAGCTCGACGAAGGGGATGAGATGCAGGAAAGGAAGAGGGTTTCGTCAACCTCCCATTGACCGAAAAACGACGAAGCCCGGAACCTCAATCCTTGAGATTCCGGGCAAATCGTCGGGCTGGCGGGATTTGAACCCACGACCCCTTGACCCCCAGTCAAGTGCGCTACCAAACTGCGCCACAGCCCGTATTCAGTTCGTCGCTCACCGCGACCAGATGATGATAGCCCAGGCAGGGCGTGCAACGCCAATCGGCAGCACCGCGCCGTTTCACTGATTCGCCGCAGTTCGGAGCCAATATGATCGAAGTCATGTCGACGACCTCGTGCCTCGTGACCCCGTGGGGCGAGGACCTGCCGGAAATCCCCCTTCCCGAATACCCCAGGCCGATGCTCCGCCGCGCTCAGTGGCGCTGTCTCAATGGGCCGTGGCGCTACGCCGTCACGCCCATGACCGACGTCGGATCATCGGGCGCGGCCGAACCGCATGTCGAGGCATGGGACGGCGACATCCTCGTCCCCTTCGCGATCGAGACCCCGGCCTCGGGGGTCGAGCGCGCACTGAACCCTAACGAGTTCCTCCACTACGAGCGCGAAGTCGAGATCCCCCGGGCGTGGCGGGGCCGGAGGATCGCGATCAACTTCGAGGCAGTCGACTACCGATGCGCGGTGTGGATCGACGGTGTGCTCGTCGGAACGCATCGGGGCGGATACCTGCCCTTTTCAGTGGAGGTGCCGGACTCCGGGCGTGAAACGATCCGGGTCCGAGTCGGGGTCGTGGACCCGAGCGACTCGGGACGCCAGCAGCGCGGCAAGCAGGCGCTCGCGCCCACGACGATCTGGTACCGGGCGACCTCGGGAATATGGCAGACCGTCTGGATGGAGCCCCTGCCCGACAACCCCCTCACAGGCGTGAGGGTCCGGACTCACGACGATCTCGAAACCATCGAGCTCTTGGTGACGACACGATCCGAGGGCGTTCCCGTCAAGGGCGTCATCGAGCTCCCGGAAGGCGACGACCTCGCCTTCGAGTGCATCTCCGGCGCTCCCCGCTCGATCCGCATCCCCGATGCGCGCCCGTGGACGCCCGACGATCCCCACCTCTACCGTCTGCGCATCGAGACCGAGGACGACGAGGCCGAATCCTGGTTCGGAATTCGCACCGTCAAGATCTCGGATCCCGCCCCGAAGGACGCGCTCTCCAAGGAGAAGTGCAGGTCCGGGCAGGGGCGGTGCATCCTCCTCAACGGGAGGCCCTTCCTCCTCAATGCGCCCCTCGACCAGGGGTATTGGCCCGAATCCGGAATGACTGCGCCCGGCGAGGACGCGCTCGCCTTCGACCTGCGAACGATGAAGGAGATGGGGTTCAACGGCGTTCGCGTCCATATCAAGGTCGAGTCCCGCCGTTTCTACCACCTCGCCGACCGGCTCGGCCTCGTCCTCGTCCAGGACGCCGTCTCCGGGGGCAAAGCGCCGCTCAACATCAAGATGTCCGGGGTCATCCAGGCCCTCGATGTCTCGAGCCCGGATCGCTCGCGGATCTTCGCCTGGCGCACGGGGCGGAACCGGATCGAGGACCGGCGCGAATTCCTCTCCGAGTGGGTGGCGACGATCCGTCATCTCGAAGCCCACCCCTCGATCCTCGTGTGGGTGCCCTTCAACGAAGGATGGGGGCAGTTCGATGCGCGCGCGGTCGACGCGCTCACCCGGGCGAATGATCCGACCAGGCTCGTCGATGCGGCTTCCGGCTGGTTCGACCAGGGCGCCTCCTGCGGCGACTTCCGATCCCGCCACCGGTACGTCCTCAAACTCGTAGCGCCGACGCACCGCGATCCGAGGCCCTACTACCTCTCCGAGTTCGGCGGGCTCAACCTCGCCGTCGAAGGCCATACTCGCGAGGGGCTGCTCCCCTTCGGCTACGGCTTCCACGACGACGCCGAATCCCTCGCACGGGCCCTGACCTCCCTCTATCGCGAGCAGCTGATCCCGCTGGCGAGCAAGGGGCTCACTGCGGCGACGTACACGCAGCTGTCCGACGTCGAGCAGGAGACGAACGGGCTCGTCACCTACGACCGTCGGATCGTGAAGATCGATTCCGCGCTCGTCGCGCGGCTCAATTCCGAACTCCGGACGGCGTTCGCACAGGCCAATCCGGCTTGAGCGGCCATCGGCGAAAGGCCCACGTCCGCGCCTGCGGCGGATGGGAGAATCCCCCCATGACGAATCTGTCCCAACGGGCCCTCAACTTCCAGCCCTTCTACGCCATGGCCGTGGCCGCGCGGGCCGGCCGACTCGCCGAGGAAGGCGCCGACGTCATCCGCCTCTCCCTCGGCGAGCCCGATTCCGGGGCCCCGCCGAAAGTCCTCGAGGCGCTCAAGAGGATCGGCGCGGAGCAGCGCCCCCTCCCCTACACGGACGCCCTCGGCCTGCCCGCGCTCCGCGAGGCGATCGCGAAGCGGTACGGGGAGCTCCACGGCCTTGAGATCGCGCCCGAACGCGTGTGCGTGACCGCCGGCGCCTCCGCTGCCCTGCTCCTCATCTCGGCCGCCCTCGTCGATCCGGGAGACGAGGTCCTCCTCGGCGACCCCTCCTATCCGTGCAATCGTCAGTTCCTCGCGGCCTTCGGCGCCGATGTCCGTCTCATCCCCACGAGCCCCGCGAGCCGTTTCCAGCTCGATGCGGATCTCGTCGAGAGCAATTGGAGCGAGAAGACGCGCGGCGTGCTCCTCGCCTCGCCCTCGAACCCGACCGGCACCTGCGTTCCGCCTCAGGAACTCGGCAGGATCTGCGACTTCGCGGCGCGTCGTGACGGATGGCGCGTCATCGACGAGATCTACCTCGAGCTCGCCGACGACCTTCCGGGAGGGGGTCGCCCGGCCACGGCGCTCACCATCGATCCGGGGGCCGTCATCATCTCGAGCTTCTCGAAGTACTTCGGCATGACGGGGTGGCGCCTCGGCTGGACGATCGTCCCCGAGGACATGGTCGAAGCCGTCGATCGCCTCTCGCAGAACCTCCTCATCTGCGCCCCGACGCCCGCCCAGATCGCCGCGCTCGAATGCTTCACGCCGGAATCGCTCGCGTGGTGCGAGGAGCGCCGGGAGCTGTTCTCGCAGCGCCGGCGCGCCGCGGCATCGGCGCTTTCCGGGCTCGGCCTGACGGTGCCCGTGGCACCGGACGGGGCGTTCTACGTGTACTTCGACGTCACGAGGACCGGCATGAGCGCCGACGAGTTCTGCACGCGGGCCCTCGAAGAATGCCACGTCGCCCTCACCCCGGGCCGTGACTTCGGGCCGCTCACAGCGGATACGCACGTGCGGCTGTCATGCTCGGCCTCGATCGAGGACATCGAGGAGGGCATCGCCCGCCTCGCCCCGCTCGTCGCGGGCTGACGGGCGCGCCCCCTGAGCGGGGGCGTCAGCGCCCTGCGCGCGCCTCGAGGTCCTGATCGACGAGGGCGAGGACCGCCTGCGTCACCCCGTCGATCCCCAGGCCCGTCGAGTCGACGACCTCGACCCCCTCGGCGGGGGTGAGGAACTGGGAGACGGTGGAGTCCGCTTCATCGCGCTTCGTGATCTGCTCGCGCACCGCCTCCATGAGCTCCGGCGTCGCCCGCCCGTGCAGCTCGATCGTGCGGCGGCGCAGGCGCTCCTCCTCGTCGGCGAGGAGCAGGACGCGGACATCGGCATCGGGGCACACGACCGTCGTGATGTCGCGCCCCTCGGCGATCATCCCCGAGCCGCGTTCGCGCGCCTCCATCATGCGGCGCCGCTGCTCGACGGCCATCCAGCGGCGAACGCTGAGATTCGTGGACACCTTCGGGATGGCCAGGGCGATGCGCGGCTCGCGGATCGCCCGCGTCACGTCGATTCCGTCGACGCGGTAAACAGGGGCGTCGGGGTCCGCGTGCATCTCAAGGGGCATCGCATCGGCGGCTGCGCGCACGGCCGCCTCATCGTCGAGGTCGATGCCCCTGTCCAGGGCGAACCAGGTGAGGGCCCGGTACATCGCTCCGGTGTCGAGGTAGCCGATCCCGAGCCTGCGGGCCAGCGCCTTGGAGATCGTCGACTTGCCCGAGCCCGCCGGCCCGTCGATCGCGATCGTCATGCCCGAACGGGCGATCTTGAGCCGTCTGAGTGCATCGTCCATGAGCTGAGCCTTCCTGGGAGTTCCTGCCCGGCGCTTCAGAGCGCGTGCGTGATGAGGCGCCATCCGCGCCTTTCGAGTTCGGCCTCGGCGGCTGCGATCCTCGACGGGTCGACGCAGACCCGCGCCAGGCCGACGGCCTGGCCCGCCGAGTGCTCCAGGGCCAGGTCTTCGATATTGACGTCGATCTCGCCCAATTCGGTGAACAGGCGCCCGAGCTCGCCCGGCTCGTCGGGGATGAGGACCTCGAGCTCCGCATAGCGCCTCGGCGCGCCTCCGTGCTTGCCCGGGATCCGTGCGACGCCGGCGTTGCCCGCCTGCATGACGCGATTGACGGCTCCCACGCTTCCGCCGCGCAGGGGGCCGCGTTCGGCCGCCGCGCGAAGGTGGACGAGGAGCTCGTCGAGGTCGCTCCGCACGTGCTCGAGCACCTCGACGACCGGACCGGCGTTGCCCGCGAGGATCGCCGTCCACAGGCGGGGGTCGGAGGCTGCGATCCGGGTCGTGTCCCTCAGACCCTGACCCGCCAGGCCGAGGCTCTCGCCGCGCGCCTCGACGAGGCGGGCCGCCAGGAGCGAGGAGAGCAGCTGCGGCACGTGGGAGACGAGGGCGACCGATTCGTCATGGGTCGCGGCATCCATCTCGATCGGCACGGAGCCCACGTCCGTTGCGAGGGTGCGCGCGGCGAGGACGGCCGCGGGATCGCAATCCGGGTGGGCGACGACGACCCAGGGCCGTCCGTAGAAGAGATCTGCGTCGGCGCCACCCGCGCCGGAGCGCTCACGGCCCGCCATCGGATGACTGCCGACGTAGCGGCGCGCGAGGGAGGGGTCATCCGCGGCGGCTGCGAGGACGCCCTCGACGACGGCCGACTTCACCGAAGCGACGTCCGTGACGACCGCGCCGGGGAATTCCCTCAGCGCCTCCACGACGCACAGGTCGGCGACGTCAGGCGGGGCCGCCACGACGACGAGGCGAGGTTCGGCGGTTGCGGCTTCGGCGAAGGGAGTGCCGGCGCCGATGTCCTGGGCGAGCCGCAGGGCCGTCGGCGAGGTGTCCCGGAGCATGACCTCAACGCCTCCGGCCCGCAGTGCCAGGCCGAGGGATGCTCCGAGAAGGCCCGAGCCGATGATGAGCACGGGCCCCCGCGTGGCGAAGGGGCGTGAGGAGGCGCTCACAGGCCGACGGTCGAGTAGAGGGCCTTGAGGGCGTTCCCCTTGACGCGGCGGGAGGTCCCCTGCTGGAGGTTCCCGAGCCGGATCGGGCCGAAGGCCGTGCGGACGAGTTCGCGAACCGGGTAGCCGACCTCGGCCATCATGCGACGGACCAGGCGATTGCGGCCCTCGTGGACGACGATCTCGACCGTCGTGATCTCACCGTAGGTGTCGACGACGCGGAAGGAATCGACCTTGATCGGGCCGTCCTCCAGTTCGATGCCGTCCATCAGGCGCCGCTTCACATAGGGCTTGACCTCGCCGTGGAGTCGGGCGACGTAGGTCTTGGGCACTTCATAGCTCGGGTGCGTCAGGCGGTTCGCCAGCTCTCCGTCATTGGTCAGCAGCAGCAGGCCGGAGGTGTCAATGTCGAGTCGGCCCACGTGGTACAGCCGCTCCGGGTAGTCCACGATGAGGTCGGACAGAGTGGGCCGGCCCTCAGGGTCGCTCATCGTCGACACGGTCCCGACCGGCTTGTTCACGGCCAGGACGACGTGGCGCGTTTCATCGAAGAAGACGCGCTCGCCGTCGACGTGGACCGCCTGGGTCATCGGGTCGATGCGAATGCCCTGCGAGCGCACCACCTGACCGTCGACTTGCACCCGGCCGTCCTCGATGAGCTGCTCGGCGGCGCGGCGCGAGGCGACGCCCGCCTGCGACAGGGCCTTCTGCAGACGGATTCCGCCCTCGACGTAGGGATCGTTCCTCACAGCTGTTCCTCCAGTTCGTCCAGCTCCTCGCCGGTCGGTAAGTACGGCGCCAGGGGCACCAGGTCGTCGAGGGATGCGAATCCCATCTTCTCGAGGAACTCGCGCGTGGTGCCGTACAGCCTGGCGCCCGAGTCGGATTCCCCGACCTCTTCGACAAGTCCCCTTGTCACTAGGGTACGCACCACGGCGTCCACGTTCACGCCCCGAATATGCGAGATGCGCGACCTTGAGATCGGCTGCCGGTAGGCGATGACGGCCAGGGTCTCGAGGGCGGCCTGCGACAGGCGCGATTGAGCGGTGCCCACGATGAAGCGCCCGACGAGGCCCGCCCATTCTCGGGCGGAGTAGATCCGCCAGCCGCCGGCGTTCTCACGGAGCTCGAAGCCGGCCGGGCGCCTGCCGCCCTCGCCCCGGTACAGGGCGGCGAGGGCGCGCAGCGCCGACTCGGCCTCTTCGACATCGATGCCGAGGGCGTCGGCGAGGTCGAGGGCCGCGACGGGCTCGCTCACGACCATGAGAATCGCCTCCAAGGGGGCGAACAGTTCTTCGGATTCGTGCGGTTCAGGCATCAGCGCTCCCCTGTTCTCCCGGGTCCTCGGTCGCATCGATGTCGGTGAAGTCGACGTCCTGCGCGTTCCCGCCCGCCCATACGAGGACGAGCTCGCCCAGGGGCTCGTCCTGGGCGACGTCGAGGACGCGCCTGCGATAGAGCTCGAGGACGGCGAGGAAGCGCGAAACGATGACGGGCGTGGTCGCAGCGTCCTCGACGAGCTCGTGGAAGGTCATCTTGCCGAGTCGGGCGAGTCTTTCGACGACGATTCTGGCCTGTTCGCGCACGGGCACGACGGGATCGTGAAGGTGAGCGGTGACCACCTGCGGCTCGGCCGAGCTGAAAGCAGCGGCGGCGGCCCTCACGAGGTCCAGCGGGCTCGCCGTCCACACGAGCTCGGGCAGCAGGGCTGCGAACTGCGGTTCCAGGGGCGCGGTCCGCGGGATGAATCCCGCGTTCTCCTCGAGAGAGGCGGCGATCTGCGCCGATGCGCCTTTGAAGGCGCGGTATTGCAGCAGCCGGGTGAAGAGCAGATCGCGCGCTTCCAGGTCCTCGACCGCGAGTTCGCGGTCGATCTGGGTGCTGGGGAGCAGGCTCTGCGCCTTGAGGTCGAGCAGCGTCGCGGCGACGACGAGGAACTCCGTGGTCTTGGACAGATCCGGGAACATCCGCATATGCGCGATGAACTCATCGGTGACCTCCGCCAGGGCCACTTCGGTGATGTCGAGGCGTTTGCGCGTGATGAGCTGGAGGAGCAGGTCGAAAGGGCCCTCGAAGACGTCGAGGGCGACGTGGAAGTCGTCGATCGCCCCTTGACGGGCCTCGGCCTCAGGCGGCGTCACCACGGGCGATGAGCTCCCTGGCGAGCCTGCGGTAGGCGCGGGCCCCGGGGTGGTTGGGCGCATAGGTCGTGATGGGCTCGCTCGCGACGCTCGCATCCGGGAACTTGACGGTCCGACCGATTCTGGTGGTGAAGACGAGATCCCCGAAGGCCTCGTCCAGGCGGTCGAGCACCTCGCGGGAGTGCAGGGTGCGCGAATCGACCATGGTCGCGACGATGCCGTCGATCTTCAGACGGGGGTTGATGCGATCGCGGACGGTCTCGATCGTCTCGACGAGCAGCGCCACGCCGCGCAGGGCGAAGAACTCCGCTTCAACGGGCACGATCACGCCGTGGGCGGCCGTGAGAGCGTTGACCGCGAGGAGGCCGAGCGAAGGCTGGCAGTCGATGAGGATCACGTCGTACTGGTCTTCGATGTGCCGGAGCACCCTGGCGAGCGCGGACTCGCGCGCGACTTCGTTGACCAGTTGCACTTCCGCAGCGGACAGATCGATGTTCGCCGGGATGATGTCGAGCCCCTCGACGCTCGTGCGGCACACCGTCGTATGGACATCGGCCTTCGGATTCATGAGGAGGGTGTAGATCGTGTCCTCCATCTCCAAGGTGTTGATCCCCAGACCGACCGAGGCCGCGCCCTGCGGATCGAAGTCGACGATGAGGACCCGCCTGCCGTACTCGGCGAGGGCCGAACCCAGATTGATGGTGGTGGTCGTCTTGCCGACGCCGCCCTTCTGGTTGCACATCGCGATGATCCGAGCCGGCCCGTGCCCGCCGAGGGGCGCAGGGATCGGGAAGTCATCGGGGTTCTGACCGATCTCACCGGGCAATGCGAGCTGTACGTCGTTCGTCACATTGCGATTCTAGGTCATTGAGGATGCGTTTCACCCTTCGCGAGTGCTCTGGGATGGCTCGAGCGGTAGACCTCGAGGAGCATCGTCGGGGTGACCTTCGTGTAGATCTGGGTGGTCTGGACCGAAGCGTGCCCCAAGAGCTCCTGGACATCGCGGATCGAGGCGCCGCCCTCGAGAAGATGCGTTGCGAAGGAATGCCGGAGCGTATGGGGCGACACGTGTCCGTGAAGGCCGGCGGCGTCGGCCGCCTTCTGAATGACCTCCCATGCGCTCTGGCGCGAGAGGGGGGCTCCGCGGGAATTGAGGAAGACGCTGGGCGTCCCCCTCCCCTTGCTCGCCAGGGAGGGCCTCGCCCGTACGAGGTAGGCGGCCAGGGCGTCTTGAGCCATCGATCCCAGCGGGACGAAGCGCTCCTTGCGGCCCTTCCCGTAGAGGCGCACGACGGGGGTCTCGTCATCGAGGTCGAGGTCGTCGATCGTCAGTCCGAGGGCCTCGGATACTCGGGCGCCCGTCGCGTAGAGCACTTCGAGCAGGGCCGCGTCCCTGAGTGCGCATGCGTCGTCGCCGAGGCGGGCGGCTTTCAGGAGGGCGTCGACCTGATCGACGGAGAGCGCCTTGGGCAGCCTCATCCCCTGCTTCGGAACGTGAAGGCCCGCCGCCGGGTCGTGCGCGGTGACGCCCTCGGCGACGAGGAACTTGTGGAATCCGCGGATCGCGGCTGATGCCCTGGCGACGGTGGAGGGGGCTGCGGGTTTGCCGCTGAGGACTCCGGAGGCGAAGTCGGCGAGGTGGCGTTCGACGTCCTGCGGGCCGACTGCGCCGGGCGTCCCGATTCCGCGTTCTTCGAGGTCGATGCGATAGCGGTCGAGGTCGCGGCGGTAGTTCGAGAGGGTGTGAGGCGAAGCGCCCTTCTCGATCCGCAGGTGGCTGAGCCACTCGCGTTGCAGCTCCTCGAACTCGTTCACATGACGACGATACCGCGGAGGCCGAAGGGCATGGGTGCGCGGCGGTGCGTGGGCGTACGATCACACTGAGGTAGCGCTGGATCTGCCCACTCCATTTTCGCTTTTCTTTCGCTACACTTTCATAAGAAAACACCCTGCTCCGAAGAAGGGGCCCGATCCGGCTGGAGGCCGATGTGACACTCAAGTGGGACGAACTCGACGACCGCGCGGTGAAGACCGCGAAGATCCTCGCGGCGGACGCCGTCGAGAAGGTCGGCTCCGGACACCCCGGCACCGCGATCTCCATCGCGCCCGCCGCCTACCTCCTCTTCCAGCGCTACCTGCGCATCGATCCGAAGGATCCGAAGTGGCTGGGCCGTGACCGCTTCGTCATGTCCGCGGGGCACTCCTCCCTCACCCAGTACTGCCAGATGTACCTCGCGGGCCAGACCCTCGAGCTCGACGACCTCAAGGCGCTGCGCACCCGCGGCTCCCTCACCCCGGCCCACCCCGAGTACGGGCACACCGCGGGCGTCGAGATCACCACCGGCCCGCTCGGCACGGGCATCGCCTCCGCCGTCGGCTTCGCCATGTCGGCGCGCCGCTCCCACGGGCTCTTCGACCCCGAGACTCCGATGGGCGAGTCCCCCTTCGACCACTACGTCTACGTCATCGCCGGCGACGGCTGCCTCCAGGAGGGCGTCGCATCCGAAGCCTCCTCGCTGGCCGGCACGCAGAAGCTCGGTAACCTCATCCTCCTGTGGGACGACAACCACATCTCCATCGAGGACGACACGAACATCGCCTTCACCGAAGACGTCCTCAAGCGCTACGAGGCCTACGGATGGCACACCCAGCGGGTCGACTGGCTCTCCGAGGACGGCTCCTACGCCGAGGACGTCACCGCCCTCGACGCCGCCATCGAAGCCGCCAAGGCCGAGACCGACAAGCCCTCGATCATCGCCCTGCGCACGATCATCGGCTGGCCCACCCCCGGCAAGCAGAACACCGGCGGCATCCACGGATCCAAGCTCGGCGACGAGGCCCTTCGCGGCCTCAAGGAGGCCCTGGGCGCCGATCCCGACGCGATGTTCGGCGTCGACGAGGAAGCGGTCGCGCACGCCCGCGCGAACGTCGCCGCCCGCGCCGAACAGGCCCGCACCGAATGGGACGCCCGATTCGCCCAGTGGAAGGCCGCCAACCCCGAGCGCGCCGAACTCCTCGACCGCGTCCTCGACAAGAAGCTCCCCGAGGGCTGGGAGACCGCGCTCCCCAGCTTCGAGGCGGGCAAGGCCGTCGCCACGCGCTCGGCATCGGGCAAGGTCATCGCCTCCCTCGCCGATGCGCTCCCGGAGGTCTGGGGCGGATCGGCCGACCTGGCCGGATCGAACAACACGATCATGCCCGGACAGCCCTCCTTCATCCCCGCCGAGTACTCGACCGGCGCCTTCCAGGGCGACGCCTTCGGCCGCAACCTCCACTTCGGCATCCGCGAGTTCGCGATGGGCGCCATCATGAACGGCATGGCGGCCGACGGCCTCACCCGCCCCTACGGCGGCACCTTCTTCGTGTTCTCCGACTTCATGCGCGGAGCGGTCCGCCTGGCCGCGCTCATGGATCTGCCCGTCACCTACGTGTGGACCCACGACTCGATCGGCGTGGGCGAGGACGGTCCGACGCACCAGCCGGTCGAGCACCTCGCCGCCTACCGCGCCATCCCGAACCTCGCGATCGTGCGACCGGCCGATGCCAATGAGACCATCGTCGCCTGGAAGACGGTCCTCGAGAAGGCCCACCCGGCCGCGCTCATCCTCTCGCGCCAGAACCTGCCGGTTCCCGAGCGCGGCGAAGGCGCCCTCGCCTCCGCCGAGGGACTCGCGAAGGGCGCCTACGTCCTCGCCGATGCCGAGGGCGAGCCGGACGTCATCCTCATGGGATCCGGCTCCGAGGTCCAGTACGCGCTCGAGGCCAAGGACCTCCTCGCGGCCGAGGGCGTGAAGGCCCGGGTCGTCTCCGTGCCCTGCATGGAGTGGTTCGACGAGCAGTCCGCGGAGTACAAGGAGTCCGTCCTGCCCGCGGCCGTCAAGGCCCGCGTCTCGGTCGAGGCCGGTATCGCGATGCCGTGGCGCGCCCTCGTCGGCGACGCCGGCCGTTCGGTGTCCCTCGAGCACTTCGGCGAGTCCGCATCCGGCGATCTCCTCTTCGCCGACTACGGCTTCACCGCCGAGAACGTCGTCGCAGCGGCCAAGGAGTCCCTCGCCGCGGCGAAGTGAGGTCCGGCTGCTCGAGCCGTCTTTGCGGCCCCGTCCTCGATTCACGAGGGCGGGGCCGACCCCCATCCCCGCCGGGCGCGCGCCTCCTCCCCCGCTGATCCCCCGGCCTCGTCTGTCCTCATCCGGCCTCGAGCGCCGCCCGTTCTTTCCACAGGCGCGCCGATCCCTCCCCTCGGGGCGGCGGAGTCGATTACCTTGTGTGCATGACGCTCAATGCCGCGCGCCGTTTCGCGATCATCGCTTCTGCATGCATGCTCACCCTTGGCGCTTCAGCGTGTTCGACGGGATCGGGTGATTCCGAGCAGTCGCGACCCTCGCCTCCCCCGACTGCCGAGGTGCGCATGTCCGGCGGGTACGTCATGAACGAGGACGGGACCCTGCAAAAGCCCGAGGTCGACATGCCCGCGCCCGTGCTCGATCCGGCGGCCCTGGAGTACTCCCCCGAGGGGGCCGAACTCGCGGCCCGCCACTTCCTCGCCCTGACCGAGTACGCCTGGGCGACCGGGGACACCTCCACGATGCGGGCCTTCTTCACCGACGAGTGCACTCCATGCAAGAGCATGGCGGACCGGGTGGATGAACTGTACGCCTCAGGCGGGTGGATGGATGGAACTAAATATGTCACGAAGGAAATAGTCCGTATCGAGGAAATCTCTGACCGTCCTGCCACATTTGGTGTTCAACTAATTGTCAGTCAAGGAGCAAGCACTGCCTATTCAGATGGGACATTACATCAACGGGCGACTAAGGAGCTGGACATGGCGCTATTCATCCATTGGAATGATGCGAATTGGAAAGTTGTTGATGAAGATGCCAAGTCGATTGAATAGATGTTGCCTACTGCTCGTCTTCGCTGCCGGAACTCTCCTGATCCCTTTCCGTTCAGCTCTCGCAGTACCGGTTTTCGACGATTGGGAAACCACAACATCTGCAGATAACGTCGCCATTCAAGCTTGGCACTACTACATTCAAGGTAGCGGTGTTACACCCGTCTCCTGGGTCATTGGTGAGACGACGCCCCCGCCGCCCAAGACGGGCCTCGCGCGCTGCTGGGAGGTGGCCAATGCCCTGGGCGATCCCATGGTCGCCGAATGCGAGTCCTACTTCTGGATCGAGGGTCCGGATGGACCGCAGCCGCTCGAGCACGGGTCTCCCGGTAGGCCCGAACCCGGTGCCAATATTCCCGTGCCGAGTCCGCGTGAGCTCATTGAATACGCGACGGCGACGGTCCGCGCCCAGGGCTCGGGATTGACCGTTCAGCCGAAGAGCGACGTCCTCGCCGGCATTCCCACGATCGTCTATGCGCAGGCCGCATCTCAGGTCCTCGAAACGGAGATCTTCGGAACGCCCGTTTCCGTGAGCTTGAGGGCCACGAGCTTCAGATACGACTTCGGAGACGGGAGCGCTCCCCTCATCACGAGCGATCCGGGACGGCCTTTCCCCGATCATCGGCTGAGCCACTCTTATGAGAGGACGCAGGATCACGTCGTCATCACGCTGACGACCACATGGAGCGGAACGATCACAAGCCCCTTCACGGGCGAGACCGCGACGATCAACGGGGTGGTCACCACCGTGGAGTCCAGCGACCCCTTCAACGTGAGGGAAGCGAGCATCGCCCTCGTCGATGACGACTACTGATCCTGCTCCGATGATGTCGCACGAGGAACGCCACGAAGGCCCACGCGTGCGGCGGGGGCGCGATTGAGGCGGGCTTCAAGGGATTGATCGCCTAAGTCCGCACACAAAATGGAAGCTGCGGGGTTGGACCCTTGAATGCGGGGTTGGACCCCTGAGTGCGGGGTTGGCGGGTGGTTTTGAAGGGCTAAGCCCACATGCAAGATCGAGACTGCGGGGTTGGCCCTTTGCTGCGGGCTTGGAGCATTAAGTGCGAGGGTGACGGGCCGTGTCGTCAGAGCCGGTCCGACAGCAAGCCCTGAGCAGGACCGCGAAGAACGAATCCCTCCACATGCCCACATGCAAGGCGAGGCATCCCGTCAATCCCATCAATCCCGTCAGCAAGCAGGGTTCGCGGATGCCCTCCGGAAAACGACGAGCCCGGTCGGAGCGCATGTCCGAACGGGCTCACGGGCGGTCCAAGACGCCCCGATCAGGGACGGCCAGTCCTCAGAAGACCCACTTCTGCATGAGGCCGAAGCCGATGATCGACACGACCCACACGATGAGGATCCCCAGGGTGATGCGGTTGAGATTGCGCTCGGCGACGCCGGAGGAGCCCGCCGTCGACGAGAGACCGCCGCCGAACATGTCGGAAACGCCGCCGCCCTTGCCCTTGTGCATGAGCACCGTGAGCGTGAGGAGAATGCTCGTGAGAACGATGAGGACGAGCAGGGCGATCTTGAGTGCGGTCACTTGGCTTCCGATTCTTCTGTGTCGGCGTCGGCTCGGGGCCGTTGCCACGACGGGCTGACGGATGAAGTCTACTTCCCGAAAGGGCGTTGGGGCCAACCGGCGCACCGGCTGGCCCCAACGATGTGAAAGATCCTGAGGATCAGGCGTAGAAGCGCGCCATTTCGGCGAAGGAGTCGGCCTTCAGCGAAGCGCCGCCGATGAGGGCGCCGTCGATGTCGGGCTGAGCCATCAGCTCCTTGATGTTGCCGGGCTTGGCGGAGCCGCCGTAGAGGACACGGGTGGCCTCAGCGGTCTCGGCGCCGAAGTCCTCGGCGAGGGCGGCGCGAATCGCACCGCACACTTCCTGCGCGTCATCAGCGGTCGCGGTCTCACCGGTGCCGATCGCCCAGATGGGCTCGTAGGCGATGACGATCTTCGCAACGTCCTCGGCCGACCAGCCGGCCAGGGCCGCGCGGATCTGGCCGAGCACGAACTCGACGTGCGTGCCGGCCTTGCGGACCTCGAGGGCCTCGCCGCAGCACAGGATCGGCGTCATGCCGGCATCGAGGACCTTGCGGGCCTTGGCGCCGACGAGCTCGTCGGACTCGTTGTGGTACTCGCGGCGCTCCGAGTGGCCCATGACCACGTAGGTGCAGCCGAGCTTGTCGAGCATCGAAGTCGAGATCTCGCCCGTGTAGGCGCCGTTGTCGTGGATCGACACGTCCTGGGCGCCGTACTTGATGCCGAGCTCATCGGCGTCGACGATCGTCTGGACGGTGCGGATGTCGGTGAAGGGCGGGATCACGAGGACTTCGCAGCGCGAGTAGTCGTGATTGTGATCCTTGAGCTCCATCGCGAGGCCCTGGACGAGGTGATTCGCCTCGAGATGATCGAGGTTCATCTTCCAGTTGCCGGCCATGAGTGGGGTGCGTGCCATGGTTCAGTCCTCCAGAACTGCGATACCGGGAAGCGTCTTGCCCTCGAGGAGCTCGAGGGAGGCGCCGCCGCCAGTGGAGATGTGGGAGAAGGTCTCTTCGTCGAAGCCGAGGAGACGGACGGCAGCGGCCGAATCGCCGCCGCCGATGACGGAGAACATGTCTCCTTCGGAGAGCGCGCGAGCGACGGCCTTCGTGCCCTCGGCGAAAGCCGGGAACTCGAAGACGCCCATCGGGCCGTTCCAGGCGACCGTCTTCGCCGAGGTGATCTTCTCGGCGAAGAGCGCGCGCGACTCGGGACCGATGTCGAGGCCCATCTGGTCGGCGGGGATCGCATCGGCGGCCACGACGGTGGCGGGGGCGTCGGCGGCGAACTCGGGGGCGACCACGACGTCGACGGGAAGGACGAGGTCGACACCGCGCTCGGCGGCCTCGGCGATGTAGCCCTTGACGGTCTCGATCTGATCCTCTTCGAGGAGAGACTTGCCGACCGAGTAGCCCTTGGCCGCGAGGAAGGTGAAGGCCATGCCGCCGCCGATGAAGAGGCGGTCCGCCTTCTTCAGGAGGTTGGCGATCACGCCGAGCTTGTCGGAGACCTTCGAGCCGCCGAGGACGACCCCGTAGGGTCGCTCAGGATCGTCGGTCGCCTTGCGCAGGGACTCGATCTCTTTGAAGACGAGGAGGCCCGCGGCCGAGGGCACGAGCTTGGCGATGTCGTAGACGGACGCCTGCTTGCGGTGGACGACGCCGAAGCCGTCGGAGACGAAGGCGTCGCCGAGTTCGGCGTAGGCCGCCGCGAGTTCGGCGCGCTCCTCATCGACCTTGGAGGTCTCGCGGGCATCGTAGCGCACGTTCTCGAGCAGGGCGATCTCACCGTCGCCGAGCCCGGCGACGGTGGCCTTGGCGGATTCGCCGACGACATCGCCGGCGAGGGTCACGGGGGCGTCGATGAGCTCGCCGAGGCGGGCCGCGACGGGAGCCAGGGAGAACGCCGGGTCGACCTGGCCCTTGGGGCGGCCGAGGTGGGCCATGATGACGACCTTCGCGCCGGCCTCGACGAGGCGTGTGAGGGTTGGCAGGGCGGCGCGGATACGGCCGTCGTCGGTGATCGCACCGTCCTTGAGCGGAACGTTGAAGTCCGAACGGACGAGGACGCGCTTGCCGCGCAGGTCCCCGAGGGATTCGATGGTCCTCATAGAACCAGCCTTTCGTCAGGGGCGGATGATCCACCCGTATGTCTGGAGAACACGGGCGCCCGCCCGCCCAAAGGGCGGACGGGCGCCGGTGTCAGCCGATCACAGCGTCGGTTTCAGCTCAGGCGAGCTTCGAGCCGACGAGAGCGGTGAGCTGGACGAGACGGTTGGAGTAGCCCCACTCGTTGTCGTACCAGGACAGGACCTTGACGAGATCGCCGATGACCTTGGTCTCGGAGGCGTCGAAGATCGAGGAGTGCGGATCGCCGACGATGTCGGTGGAGACGATCGGATCCTCGGTGTAGGCCAGGATGCCCTTGAGCTCGCCCTCGGCGGCGGCCTTCACGGCCGCGTTGATGGCCTCGACCGAGACCTCCTTCTCAGCCTGGAAGGTGAGGTCGGTGAGGGAGCCGGTCGGGGTGGGAACGCGGACGGCGAGACCGTCGAACTTGCCCTTGAGCTCGGGGAGGACGAGGGCGACGGCCTGGGCGGCGCCGGTCTTCGTCGGGATCATGTTGAGGGCGGCGGCGCGGGCGCGGCGGAGATCGCCGTGCGGGGCGTCGAGGACGCGCTGGTCGCCGGTGTAGGAGTGGATCGTCGTCATGATGCCGCGGACGATGCCGAAGTTCTCGTGGAGGACCTTGGCGAGCGGGGCGAGGCAGTTGGTGGTGCAGGACGCGTTCGAGACGATGTTCATCGAGGCGCCGTCGTAGTCGGCCTCGTTCACGCCCATGACGAAGGTGCCGTCGACGTTCTTCGCCGGGGCGGAGATGACGACCTTCTTGGCGCCGGCCTCGATGTGGGCCTTGGCCTTCTCACCGTCGGTGAAGAAGCCGGTGGACTCGACGACGACCTCGACGCCGAGCTCGCCCCAGGGGAGGTCGGCGGGGTTGCGCTGGGCGAGGACCTTGATGGCCTTGCCGTTGACGATGATCGAGGATTCGTCGTAGGAGACCTCGCCGGAGAAACGACCGAGGATCGAGTCGTACTTGAGGAGGTGAGCGAGGGTCTTGGTGTCGGTGAGGTCGTTAACGGCGACGATCTCGATATCCGCGCCCTGCTCGAGGGCGGCGCGGAAGAAGTTGCGGCCGATGCGGCCGAAGCCGTTGATGCCAACGCGGGTGGTCACTATTGTCCTCCTGCTCGTGCCCTGCGCGGGCACGTTCTTTCGATGCAACCGGCTTCGCGGGATGCGAAGGCGGCCCGCAGATCTCTGCGGTTCCAGCACCCCTTAATCTACACCCGGCGTCATCTGCGGGCATCATGGCGCCCCGCCTTCGACAGTGGCGCCCGTTACTTCCGGGAGGTCACCCTGGACTTTGGTCCTCAGTCGTCTTCGAGCATGTCGAGCGTGAGGGCGGCTTCGGTATCGGGGACGCCCCGCTCCCGCGCGGCCTTGTCCGCCATGGCCAGGAGCCTGCGGATCCGTCCGGCGACGGCGTCCTTCGTCAGCGGCGGGTCCGTGTGCCTGCCGAGCTCCTCGAGCGAGGCCTGCTTGAACTGCAGGCGCAGGCGCCCCGCCTCCTCCAGGTGCGCGGGCACGTCGTCGCCGAGGATCTCGAAGGCCCGCGCGACTCGTGCTCCGGCGGCCACTGCGGCGCGGGCGGAACGGCGCAGATTCGCGTCGTCGAAGTTCGCGAGGCGATTCGCGCTCCCCCGGGCTTCGCGCCGCTCGCGACGGTCCTGCCACACCTTGTGGGTCTCCTCGGCGTCCATCGCGCGGATGAGGGCGCCGATCGCCTCGGAATCCCTCACGGAAACGCGGTCGGCGCCGCGTACCTCCTTCGAACGTGCAGCGGCTCCGAGCTTGCGCGCACATCCGACCATCGCGAGGGCGACTTCCGGGCCGGGGCAGGTGACCTCGAGGGAGCTCGAACGCCCCGGCTCCATGAGCGATCCCCGAGCGAGGAAGGCCCCCCGCCAGATCGCCGCCGCCTCCTCCGGACCCGATGCGACGAGAACCGCCGGCAGGCCGCGCACGGGCCTGCGCAGCGCATCGACGAGGCCCGTCAGCCTGGCCAGGTCATCGGCCTTGCGCACCACCCGCACGACGTAGCGCTTGCCCCTGCGCAGGGTGCCCCCCGAGACGACGACGACCGAGGACTCCGCGTTGTACAAGGCGTGGAGGAAGCCCCTCAGGCGCCGCGCAGCAGCCGGCGAATCGAGTTCGGCCTCGATGAGGATCCTGCCGGAGACGAGGTGCAGGCCGCCCGCGAACCTGAGCGTGGCGGCGACCTCCGCGGCCATCGCCTGGACGCTCGCAGGCGTGATGCGCGCGAGCTCTTCTTTCAAGTCGGTGGTGAGTGACACGGTTCTCCTCGGATTCAGGGCAGCCAGGTCTCGGTGCGGCCGACTTCGCCGAGGAAGCCGTCGAAGGCGTCGCGCAGGGCGGCGGCGAGTCTCAGGGGATCATGATGGGGCTGGCCGTCGCCCGTCCGGACTTGCCGGAGAAGGACTCGGGCGCCGAGCTCCTCGCTCGCGACGATGAGGTCGTCGATGTCGTCGGTCGCGGTCGGATCGGCGATCACCACGTCCAGCTTGAAGTCGGGCGCGTAGCGGGAGATCGCGCGAACGTGGTCGGCGGTGGAGAGGCGATCGGTCTCGCCCCGCTGGCGCGAGAGATTGAGGATGAGCGCCCGGTGCGCATCGGTGGTGACGAGGGCGCGATGGATCGAGGGGACGAGGAGGTGGGGGATCACCGAGGTGTACCAGGAGCCGGGGCCGAGGACGACCCACGAGGCCTCGGAGATCGCCTCGATCACCTGCTCGGGGACTTCGGGATTCTCCGGTGTGATCCGGACGCCTTCGACCGTTCCCGGGGCGATCGCCACCTTCGACTGGCCCGAGACCGTGTAGCGTCGGCCGTCGTCGTCCATGTCCGCCTCAATGTCGAGGGGCTGGGTCGACATGGGGAGCACGCGGCCGCTCGCCCCGAGCAGGCGGGCGACCCACTGGAGGCCCTCGACGGGATCGTCCAGGAGCTGCCAGAGTCCGGAGATCAGCAGGTTGCCGAGGGCGTGACCGTCGAGCGGACCCGAGGTGCGTAGACGGGTCTGAAGAACATCGCGCCAGGTCAGTCCCCATTCTGACTCTTCGCAGAGGCTCGCCAGCGCCATCCGGAGGTCGCCCGGGGGCAAGATCGGCATCTCCTTGCGCAGACGGCCCGAGGAGCCACCGTCATCGGCGACCGTGACCACGGCCGTGAGGGAGCGAGTGATGTGCCGAAGCGCGCGCAGGGTCGCCGAAAGGCCGTGCCCCCCGCCGAGCGCCACGACCGGATCGCCGGCCTCGCCCCTTAGGGCCCAGCCTGCGGCATCGAGGTAGGTCATCATTCTCTCCCGAGATCGCGATGGTGAACCCGGACAGAATAGCCGTTCGTCTTGAGGGTGTCCGCGATGAGTTCGGCGCAGGCGACGCTCCGGTGCTGGCCGCCGGTGCATCCCACGGCGATCGTGGCGAAGGGCTTGAGCTCGACGAGGTAGCCCTTGAGCATCGGCGAGAGGAGGTTCGCGTAGCCGACGACGAAGTCCCTGGCCCCGGGCTGATCGAGGACGTAGTCGGCCACCGCGCGATCGCGTCCGGTGAGATGGCGGAGTTCATCGACCCAATACGGGTTCTTGAGGAAACGGACGTCGAGGACGTGGTCGGCGTCGATCGGAATGCCCCGTTTGAAGCCGAAGGACTCGACGGTGATCTGCAGTGGCCGCGCCGCCTCGTTCGCGACCACGTCGCGGACGTGACGGGCGAGATCGTGGACGTTCATCGAGGTGGTGTCGATGATCTCATCGGAGATCCTCCTCACCGGCGCGAGCAGGCGCTCCTCCGCGCAGATCCCGTCGAGGAGAGTCCCGCCCCCCTGGAGCGGGTGCGGGCGCCGGTTCGCCTCATAGCGCTTGACGAGCGCCTCGACGCTCGCCTCGAGGAAGACGATGCGATAGTTCGTGCCCGTGGACTTCAACTGCTCGAGGGCCTTGACGAAGTCGGCGAAGAAGGTGCGCGAACGCACGTCGACGACGACGGCGAGACGGTGCACACCTCCCCCGTCCGGCGACATCATGCCCACGAGGGCGGGGATCATCATCGGCGGCAGGTTGTCGACGACGTACCAGTCGAGGTCCTCGAGAGCGCGCGCCGCCCCGGTGCGGCCCGCGCCGGAGTAACCGGTGATGATGAAGACCTCGTTGGAGGTGGGCGCCGGCGGCGGCGCGATTCCGTCGAGAAGGGGGATTCCCGCCGGGACCGTGGGCGGATTCTCGTCGTCGAGCGGCTGGCTGGTCCTCATCTGGCGTCTCCTTCGGTCAGTGCGGCGGCTTCGACGACCTCGATGGCCTTCGCCCCGGCTCGGGCGCGCTGCCTGGCGCGGGCCGTCGTCCCCGCCTTCGCGAGGGCGACCCCGAGCCTGCGCCCCGCCCGGGACACGGGCTTGCCGAAGATCCGGAGGTCGTCCGCGAGCGAGAGCGCCCGGCCGATCCCCCGGTATTCGGGATCCGCCACCGCCCTCGTCGAGGTGATGACGGCGGAGGCGCCGGCCGTCGTCGCAGCCGGATCCGCGGGAAGGCCGAGGATCGCTCGGGCGTGCAGGTCGAACTCGGACTGGTCCTGGGTGATCATCGTCGTCATGCCCGTGTCGTGCGGGCGCGGGGACAGCTCCGAGAACCACGCCCGATCGCCCGCGATGAAGAACTCCACCCCGAAGAGCCCGAGCCCCGGGCCGGGCCCCGATGCCGTGAGCGCCGTGGTGACCGTGCGGGCCATCTCCTGGCACTGGGCGAGGGCGAGGGGCGAGATCTCGGCCGGCTGCCAGGACTCCACGTAGTCGCCGTCGACCTGACGGTGCCCGATGGGCGCGGCGAAGGAGGTGACGACCTCGCCGCTCGCAGGATCGAGGGAGCGCACCGTGAGCAGCGTGATCTCGGAGTCGAAACGGACCTCCTCCTCGACGATGACCCGGCCGGTGGTCGAGCGGGCGCCGTCGAGGGCCTTCCTCCAGGCCGCCTCCGCCTCATCGATCGAGGTGATGCGGGATTGGCCGTGACCGGACGAGGACATCGTCGGCTTGACGAAAGCGGGCATCCCCGTGATCTCGAGGGCCTCGCGGATCTCCTGGGCGCTGGAGGCGAAGGCGAATGCCGAGGTCCTCACGCCTTCGAGTCCGGCGGCGAGCGCGCGGATCCTCTGGCGGTCCATCGTCGCGAGCACGGCATTGGCGGTCGGCACGACCCGCAGACCGCTCCGGGTCTCCATCTCGACGAGCACCCGGGTGGCGATCGCCTCGACCTCGGGCACGACGAGATCGGGGGCGACCCGCTCCACGAGGGCGCGCAGCGCATCGGGATCGGTCATGTCGATGACGGCGTGCGAATCGGCGACCTGCATCGCGGGGGCGTCCGGGTAGGAGTCGACGGCGATCACTTCGCGTCCGAGCCTCTTGAGGCTGATCGCCACCTCCTTGCCGAGCTCGCCCGAGCCGAGGAGGAGGATTCGGCGAGGGGTGGATGCGGGTCTCGATGGTGTCATCGTCGGCTCCTTCACTGGCTACTCGCCCAGGTTAGCCGAGGAGGACTCGGAGGGTGCGGGTGCGAGCGCAGCGCAGATGAGCGCGGCGAGCGCCGGGCCGATGCCCTTCACGGAGGCGATCTCCTCGACGGAGGCGCGCCTCAGGCGCTTCACGGAGCCGAATGCGGCGAGCAGGGCGCTCTGACGCGAGGGGCCCAGGCCCGGGATCTCATCGAGCACGGAGCGCGTCTGCGCCTTCGTCCGCTTCGAACGGTGCTTCGTGATCGCGAAGCGGTGAGATTCATCGCGGAGGTACTGGAGGAGATGGAGGCCGGCGGATGCCCTGGGCATGATGACCGGGAACTCGTCGCCGGGGATCCACACCTCTTCGAGCCGCTTGGCCAGACCGATGACGGCGACGTCCACGCCGATGGCGTCGAGTGCGCGTCTGGCGGCGTTCACCTGAGGAGGACCGCCGTCGACGACCACGAGGTCGGGACGGTAGGAGAAGCGCCTGGGCCGGCCCGAGTGCGCGTCGATCGGTCCGGATGCGAAGGCGATCCCCTCCTCGTCCTCGCCCTGGAGGCCCGATTCCTCGGCGAGCAGGCGCGTGAAGCGCCGTGTGAGGACTTCGGTCATCGCGCTCGTGTCATCGGCCGCGCCGGCGCCGTCCTCACCCCGGATGTTGAAGGCGCGGTACGCGTCCTTGCGCGGCCCCCCGTCCTCGAAGACGACCATCGAGGCGACCTGGTGGGTCCCCATCGTGTGGGACACGTCGTAGCACTCGATCCGAAGCGGGGCGGCCTCAAGGCCGAGGCACTCCGCGAGCTCCTCAAGGGCCTTCGAGCGTTCCGTGAGATCGGACGCCCTGCGGGTGCGGTGAAGCACGAGGGATTGGCGGGCGTTCTCGGCGACGGTCCCCATGAGGGCCGCCTTGGCCCCCCGCTGCGGCACGCGGAGGCCCACCCGCGCTCCCCTCAGCCCCGAGAGCCAGCGGGTGAGCGTCTCGGGCTCCTCCGGCAAGACGGAGACGAGGATCTCCCGCGGGACGGCGGTCGTCGGCGTGTGGGCGATGTCGTCGACCGACGAGGGCGCGGCGCTCCTCCTCGGGCCGCTCCGCTCGGACTCGGCGGCGGGGAGCTGGGAGTAGACCTGTTCGAGCAGGCGCGCCATGAGCACCGATTCATCGGCGTCGTCGAGGCGGTCGATCACCCATCCCCGGGTGCCGCGGATCCTGCCTCCTCGCACGTGGAACACATGAACGGCGGCGTCGAGTTCGTCGGCCTCGAGGGCGAACACGTCGACGTCGGTGCCCTCGTCGAGGACGACGGCGCTCTTGGCCAGGACCGTTTCGATCGCCTTGAGGTCATCGCGGAGCCGGGCGGCCTCTTCGAAGTCGAGCTTGGCCGCGGCCTCGCTCATCCGCTGCCTCAACTGAGAGACCACGGGATCGGAGCGCCCCTCCATGAAGTCGCAGAGGGATTCGGCGAGGAGACGGTGGTCCTCGATCGTGATCCTGCCCGCGCACGGAGCGGCGCATTTGCCGATGTCGGCGAGCAGACAGGGACGGCGCTGGGCCTTCGCCCTCGCGAGCACCCCCGGCGAGCAGGTGCGCACCGGGTAGACGCGGGAGAGGAGATCGATGGTCTCCCTGATCGCCCACACCTGCGTGTAGGGGCCGAAGTAGCGCGTGCCGGCCCTCTTCGCCTGGCGGGTCACGTGGACCCTCGGGATCTCCTCCCCCATCGTGATCGCGAGGTAGGGGTAGGTCTTGTCGTCCTTGAACATCACGTTGAATCTGGGATCGAATTCCTTGATCCACGTGAATTCCAAGGCGAGCGCCTCGACCTCGGTGCGCACGACCGTCCATTGCACGCGAGCCGCGGTGAAGACCATCTGCCGCGTCCGGGGGTGCAGATTCGCCGGGTCCTGGAAGTAGTTCACCAGCCGGTTGCGAAGATTCTTCGCCTTTCCGACGTAGATCACGCGCCCCTGCTCGTCGCTGAATCGGTAGACGCCCGGCGAGGTCGGGATCTCGCTCGTCTTGGGTCGATAGCTAGCCGGATCTGCCACGGCGACAGAATACGGGAGGGGACGCCCGCAGCGCCGTCCCTCCCGTATTCGACCGCCTCAGGGGCGGTATTGCATCGTCGTCGGCGCGATCGGACTGGGCAGTTCGGTGCGGCCGCGCAGGTAGGCGTCGACCGAGGCGGCCGCCGAGCGCCCTTCGGCGATCGCCCAGACGATGAGCGACTGCCCCCGGCCCGCATCACCGGCGACGAAGACCCCGGGTACCGAGGTCTTCCAGTCGCCGTCCCTCTCGATCCGGCCACGTTCATCGACTGCGAGCCCGAGCTGGGCGACGAGGCCCTCCTTCTCGACTCCGGTGAAGCCCATCGCCAGGAGGACGAGATCGGCGTCGATCTGGCGCTCGCTGCCCTCGATCGGGGTCGGCCGACCGGATTCCATCGACACATCGGCGAGCCTGAGGGCGACGACCTTCCCGGACTCGTCGCCGATGAGCTCGACGGTGGAGACCGAGTAGAGCCGCTCCCCGCCCTCTTCGTGCGAGGAGGAGACCTTGAAGAGCCTCGGGAAGGCGGGCCAGGGTTCGGAATCCGGCCTCTGCCTGGGCAGTTCGGGCATGATCTCCAGGCTCGTCACGGAGGACGCGCCCTGCCGGATCGCCGTGCCGACGCAGTCCGAACCGGTGTCGCCGCCCCCGATGACGACCACGTGCCGGTCCTTCGCGCTGATGAAAGCGTCTTCGACCCCGTCGAGCACGTGCTTCGTCGATGCCGTGAGGTAGTCGACGGCCTGGTGGACGCCGCTGAGCTGGCGGCCCGCCACCGGCAGGTCGCGGCCCCGCCTGGATCCGAGGGCGAGGACGACCGCGTCGAAGCGCTCGAGGAGGTCCTCGCCCGTGAGGTCCTCGCCGATGTTCACCGAGCAGTGGAAACGCGTGCCTTCGGCGCGCATCTGGTCGAGGCGCCGGTCGAGCAGGGCCTTCTCGAGTTTGAACTCGGGGATTCCGTAGCGCAGGAGCCCGCCGGGGGCGTCATCGCGCTCGAAGACGGCGACCGTGTGACCGGCCCGTGTGAGCTGCTGGGCGGCGGCGAGCCCGGCGGGTCCCGAACCGACGACCGCGACGGTCCTGCCGGTGAGGCGCTGCGGGATCTGCGGAGTGACCCAGCCCTCCTCCCAGCCGGTGTCCGCGGTGGTCTGCTCGATGTTGCGGATCGTCACCGGCTCCTGGTTGATCCCGAGGACGCATGCGGACTCGCAGGGTGCCGGGCACAGCCGCCCGGTGAACTCGGGGAAGTTGTTCGTCGCGTGGAGGCGCTCGATGCCCGAGTGCCAGTCCCCCCGCCAGGAGTGCGTGTTCCAGTCGGGGATCACGTTGCCCAGCGGGCAGCCCATGTGGCAGAAGGGCGTGCCGCAGTCCATGCAGCGCGACGCCTGATCCGACACGACGCTCAGGGGCAGGAGGCCGTGGACCTCCCGGTAGTCGCGGATGCGTTCGGCCACCGGGCGCTCCCCGGGCAGTTCGCGCTCGCGGATGGTCAGGAAGCCTTTCGGATCAGCCATTGGACACCTCCAGAATCGTGCGCCAGAGTTCCGCGTCCTCACGCGGGGTGCCGGCGGCGTCGGCCTCGGCCAGGAGCTCAGTGACCCTGGCGTAGTGGGCAGGTTCGATGCGGGTGAATCGATCGAGACCGCGACCGCCCGCATCGAGGAGGTCGGCGGCGGTGCTAGAACCGGTGAGCGCGAGGTGGCGTTCGAGGAGCGATCCGACCCGCTCGCGATCCTCGTCCCCGAGCGCGCTGAAGGTGAGCGTCGCAACGGCGGCGCCGTTCATCGCCTGCGGGTCGAGGTCGAGGATGTAGGCCACGCCTCCCGACATTCCGGCTCCGATGTTGCGGCCGGTCGGTCCGAGGATGACGGCCTCGCCGCCCGTCATGTATTCGAGGGCGTGATCGCCCGCGCCTTCGACGACGAGCGTGGCGCCGGAGTTGCGCACGCCGAAGCGCTCGCCGACCCGGCCGGCGATGAAGAGCTCGCCGGAGGTCGCGCCGTAGCCGATGACATTGCCCGCGATGGTGTTCTCCGCGGCTTCGAAGCGGGCCCGGCGCGCGGGCGCGAGGGCGATCGTGCCTCCGCACAGGGATTTGCCCACGTAGTCGTTGGCATCTCCGAAGACGCGGATCGTGATGCCCCGGGGCAGGAAGGCGCCGAGCGATTGCCCCGCCGAGCCCGTCAGTTCGATGTCGATCGTGTCCGCCGGGAGTCCGTGGTCTCCGTAGCGCAGGGCGACCTCGTGCCCGAGCATGGTTCCGGTCGTGCGGTCGGTGTTGGCGATCTGAGAGGAGATCGACACCGCCTGTCCGCTTTCGAGGGCGGGGCTCGCGAGCTTGATGAAGCGCTGGTCCAGGACCGAATCGAGCCCGTGCTCCTGGGGCCTGACGCAGTGGAGCGAGGAGCCGGGGCGCGGTTCGATCCTCTGGAAGATGGGCGTCAGGTCGAGGCCGGAGGCCTTCCAGTGGTCGATCGCCTCCCTGGCGTCGAGCAGGTCGACGCGTCCGACGGCTTCATCGATGGAGCGCAGGCCGAGCGAGGCGAGGATCTCGCGGACCTGCTCGGCGATGAAGGTGAAGAAGGTGATGATGTACTCGGGCTTGCCGGTGAAGCGTTCGCGCAGCTCGGGGTTCTGCGTGGCGACGCCCACGGGACAGGTGTCCTTCTGGCAGACGCGCATCATGACGCAGCCGGAGACGACGAGCGGGGCGGTCGCGAAACCGAATTCCTCGGCTCCGAGCAGGGCGGCGATGACGACATCGCGTCCGGTCTTGAGCTGTCCGTCGGCCTGGACGACGATGCGGTCGCGCAGATCGCCCAGGACGAGGGTCTGCTGGGCTTCGGCGATGCCGAGTTCCCAGGGCGCGCCCGCGTGCTTGAGGGATGTGAGGGGAGCGGCTCCGGTTCCGCCGTCGGCTCCCGAGATGAGGACGACGTCGGCCCTGGCTTTCGATACTCCCGCGGCGATCGTCCCGACCCCGACTTCGGAGACAAGCTTGACGTGGATGCGCGCCTCGGGGTTGGAGTTCTTCAGGTCGGAGATGAGTTGTTTGAGGTCTTCGATCGAGTAGATGTCGTGGTGCGGCGGCGGTGAGATGAGACCGATGCCGGGGGTCGAGTGGCGCTCCTGGGCGACCCATGGGTAGACCTTGGCGGCGGGCAGCTGGCCGCCCTCGCCCGGCTTGGCCCCCTGGGCCATCTTGATCTGGATGTCGCGGGCGTGCGAGAGGTAGTCCGCGGTCACCCCGAAACGGCCCGAGGCGACCTGTTTGATCGCGGAGTTGCGGAGGGGGTCGCGGAGGCGCTCCGGCGCCTCGCCGCCCTCGCCGGAGTTCGAGCGCGCGCCGAGGGTGTTCATCGCGATCGCCATCGTCTCGTGCGCCTCGCGGGAGATGGAGCCGAAGGACATCGCGCCGGTCGCGAAGCGCTTGACGATCTCGGATACCGGTTCGACTTCTTCGAGGGGCACCGGTTCGACTTCGTCGGTCCGCAGGCGCATGAGGCCGCGCAGGGTCATGAGGCGCTTGGCCTGGTCGTCGACTCCACGGGTGTATTCGCGGAAGATCTCGCGCGACGCGGTTCTCGTGGAGGTCTGGAGCCGGGCGATGTTCTCGGGCGTGAAGAGGTGCTCCTCGCCCTCCCGGCGCCACCGGTATTCGCCGCCGACGTCGAGCGCCCGGTGGGCGGGCGAGATCCCCGAGGGCGGGTAGGCGATCGCATGGCGCTCGGCGACCTCCTGGGCGATGACGTCGATGCCGATGCCGCCCAGCGGTGAGGGCGTGCCCGTGAAATAGCGGGCGACGAAGCCCTCGTCGAGGCCGATGGCCTGGAACACCTGGGCGCCGCAGTAGGAGGAGACGGTCGAGATGCCCATCTTCGACATGACTTTGAGCACCCCTTTGCCGAGGGCCTTGATGAGGTGGGCGACGGCCTCGTCGGCGCTCGTGGGCCCGAGGCGTCCTGCGCGTGCGAGCTCCTCCGCGGCCTCCATGGCGAGGTAGGGGGTGACCGCCGATGCGCCGTAGCCGATGAGGGTCGCCACGTGGTGCACCTCGCGGACGTCCCCGGCTTCGACGATGAGGCCGACGCGCGTGCGGGTCTGGCGTCGCAGGAGGTGGTGGTGGACCGCCGCGGTGGCGAGCAGGGACGGGATCGGGGCCATTTCCGCGTTCGTCTCGCGGTCGGACAGGATGAGGAAGGACACGCCCTCGTCGATCGCGGCATCCGCTTGAGCGCAGATGTCCTCGAGGGCGGCCTCGAGGGCCTCTCCCCCGCCCGAGCAGCGGTAGAGGCAGGAGATCGTCCGTGAGGAGAAGCCCTTGCCGGCCTTGGCCGAGCCGATGTGCGTGAGTTTGGCGAGGTCGTCGGAGCCGAGCACGGGGAAGTCGAGCGCGAGCTTGCGGGCGTGCTCGGGGCCGTCGCTCAGAAGGTTCGGCTGAGGGCCGATGAGTTGGGCGAGGGAGGTGACGATCTCCTCCCTGATCGCATCGAGGGGCGGGTTCGTGACCTGGGCGAAGAGCTCCTTGAAGTAGTCGAAGAGCAGGCGCGAGCGCTTCGAGAGGACCGCCAGCGGCGTGTCCTGGCCCATCGAGCCGATGGCCTCCGCGCCGGAGGCCGCCATCGGCGCGAGGATGACGTCGAGGTCCTCCTGGGTGTAGCCGAATTCCTGGAGCCTGCGTAGGACGGAGGAGCGCGAGTGGTCGATGTGCTCGCGCGGCGGCAGGTCGCTCAGGGAGACGATGCCCTTTTCGAGCCATTCCCGCCAGGGCGCCGCTGATGCGAGTCCGGTTTTGATCTCGGAGTCGGGGATGATCCGGCCCTTGTCGAGGTCGACGAAGAACATCCGGCCGGGTTCGAGGCGGCCCTTGGAGCGGATCCGGTCCTCGGGGACGTCGAAGACGCCGGTCTCGGAGGCGAGGACGACGATGTCGTCCTCGGTGACGAGCCAGCGTCCGGGGCGCAGGCCGTTGCGGTCGATCAGGGCGCCGATCTGCCGGCCGTCGGTGAAGGTCACGGCCGCGGGCCCGTCCCAGGGCTCCATGAGCGCCTGGTGGTAGCGGTAGAAGGCGCGCAGGTCCTCGCAGATGCGGGGGTCGTTCTCCCAGGCCTGGGGGACCATCATGGCCATGGCGAGGGGAAGGGGGCGCCCCGCGAGGACGAGGAGTTCGAGCACTTCGTCGAGGGAGGCGGAGTCCGAGGCGCCGTCGGTGGTCACGGGCATGAGGGGCGCCAGGTCTCCGAGGGCCTCGGATGCGAGGCGCCCTTGGCGCGCGGCCATCCAGTTCCGGTTGCCGCGAACGGTGTTGATCTCGCCGTTGTGGGCGATCATGCGGAAGGGCTGGGCGAGGTCCCAGGACGGGAAGGTGTTCGTCGAGAAGCGCGAGTGGACGAGGGCGAGACGGGAGGTCATGGCCTCATCGCGCAGGTCGGGGAAGAAGTCGGGGAGCTGGTGGGGCGTGAGCATCCCCTTGTAGACCATGGTCGCGGTCGACAGGCCCGACATGTAGACGCCGTGCTCGCGCTCGGCCCGGCGCCTGAGGCGGAAGGCCGCGATGTCGAGGGCGCGTCCGTGGCGCTGGGAGTTCGCATCGGCGACGACGAGGTGACGGAAGGTCGGCAGCGATCCTCGGGCGGTCGGGCCGATGGGGCCGTCCTCGACGGGCACATCGCGCCATGCGAGCACTCTGAGGCCCTCCTCCCTCGCGATGCGCTCGACGGCGGCGACCGCTTTGGAGAGCTCGACGCGCTGGTGGGCCGCTCCGGGGAGGAAGACGAGGCCGGCGGCGTAGGAGCCGGGTGCGGGCAGATCGGGTCGGATCGCCTCCCTGAGGAAGGCGTCGGGCATCTGGATGAGGATGCCCGCTCCGTCGCCCGTGTTCTCCTCGGCGCCCACGGCGCCGCGGTGGTCGAGGCGCTCGAGGGCGGTGAGTCCGGCCCGGATGATCGCGTGCGTGGGGGGTCCGCTCAGCGCCGCGACGAGGGCCAGGCCGCAGGCGTCGTGTTCATACGCCGGATCGTAGAGTCCGGTTCTCGTGGCATTCGGAGCGAGGACGCTCATATTCCCTCCCTGGGTCACGCCGCGCTTCGCGGAGTGATGGTAAAGGCTCTGCAAAGTATCGAAAAAGCTTCGCCAATGATCACACTTCCCCACCCCAGCGCCTACCCTGGTGATCGACATGCGGACGCGGAGGCGCATGAGCGCACGAGAGTGCACTACCATTTCCTTGGTAGTTGATTGACCGATCCTTTACCGTTTCCGCGAAGCCGCTTCTCACATCGCTCATCGTGAGGGAAGGACGAAATATGTTCACGAGTTCGACCGAGGTCGCGAGGTTCATCGAAGAGGAATCCGTCGAGTACATCGACGTGCGCTTCTGCGACGTCCCCGGCGTCCAGCAGCACTTCACGATCCCCGCGAAGCAGTTCATCGAGGACGCCCTCGAGAACGGCCTCATGTTCGACGGCTCATCGGTTCGCGGATTCACCGCGATCCACGAATCGGACATGAAGCTCATCCCCGACATCACCTCAGCCTTCGTCGACCCCTTCCGCGTCGCCAAGACGCTCGTCGTGAACTTCTCGATCGTCGACCCCTTCACCGACGAGCCCTTCTCCCGCGACCCTCGCCAGGTGGCCGCGAAGGCCGAGGCGTATCTGCGCTCGACCGGCATCGCCGACGAGTGCTTCATCGGCGCCGAGGCCGAGTTCTACCTCTTCTCGGACGTGCGCTACCAGGTGAGCCCGAACAACACCTTCTTCTCGGTCGACTCGCCCGAAGCCTGGTGGAACACCGGAAGCGAGGAGGAGGGCGGCAACCGCGGGTACAAGGTCCGCGTCAAGGGCGGCTACTTCCCCGTCTCCCCCCAGGACCAGTACGCCGACGTGCGCGATGAGATGGTCCGCAACCTCCAGGCGGTGGGCCTCGACATCGAGCGCGCCCACCACGAGGTCGGCTCCGGCGGGCAGCAGGAGATCAACTACCGTTTCGCCACCCTCCAGAAGGCCGCGGACGACATGATGAAGTTCAAGTACGTCATCAAGAACACCGCCCTCGAATTCGACCATTCGGCGACCTTCATGCCCAAGCCCCTCTTCGGCGACAACGGCTCGGGCATGCACACGCACCTGTCCCTATGGAAGAACGGCGAGCCCCTCTTCTACGACGAGCGCGGATACGGCTCGCTGTCGGACACGGCGCGCTGGTTCATCGGGGGCCTCCTCGAGCACGCGCCCGCCCTACTCGCCTTCACGAACCCCTCGGTCAACTCCTTCCGCCGCCTCGTCCCCGGCTTCGAAGCTCCGATCAACCTCGTGTACTCGGCGCGCAACCGCTCCGCGTGCATCCGCATCCCCGTCACGGGCACCTCCCCGAAGGCCAAGCGCGTCGAGTACCGCGTCCCCGACCCCTCGGCGAACCCCTACCTCTCCTTCGCCGCCTGCCTCATGGCCGGCATCGACGGGATCAAGCGCCGCATCGAACCGGCGGCCCCCATCGACAAGGATCTGTACGAGCTCCCGCCGACCGAGTACCAGGACATCGCGAAGCTCCCCTCCTCCCTCGAAGCCGCGCTCGAGGCCCTGAGGCAGGATCACGAGTTCCTCACCGAGGGCGACGTCTTCACCCAGGACCTCATCGACACCTGGCTCGATTACAAGGAGACGAACGAGGTCGCGCCGATGCGGGTCTACCCGCACCCCTACGAGTACCAGATGTACTACGATCTCTGAGCCGACTCGAGTCGCGGGCCCCAGCTTGGCGCTGGGGCCCGCGGTCGCGCACGGACGGGACCGGGCGCCTCGCTCGGCCCCGCACTCCGCGGGCGAGCCGTCGCAGCGCGGAGGGGCGGAACGCGCTACGCTCACACAAGTACTCCAAATCTTGAATTAATGAATCCGGAGAAGAGCGCACATGAAGAAGCACCGCGACGGCTCCTATTCCACTGAGCCCAAGTTCCGCGTCGATCCCGGCGACACCATCGCCTCCTTCCTCCTCGAACGCGCCCGCAAGCATCCCCACCACGTCGTCGTCGAGCAGCGCACACCGGTCGGCTCGACACGGCCGATCACCGCCGAAGCGCTCCAGGCCTCGGTCGACGAGACCGCGCGCGGCCTGATCGCGATGGGGGTCGCCCACGGCGACTCGGTCGCCATCCTCTCGGCGACCTCCTACGAATGGATGCTCCTCGACCTCGCCCTGCTCTCCATCGGCGCGATCTCGGTCCCCGTCTACGAATCCGATTCGGCGGCGCAGATCGCCCACATCCTGTCCGACGCCTCCATCACCCGAGTCTTCACCCAGAACGCCCAGCAGGCCGCACTCGTCGAATCCGTGTCGACCGACTCCCTCCTCGGCGTCCACTCCTTCGAATCCGGAGCCCTCCTCGACGTCGCAGCCGCGGCCAAAGGCGTGAGCGCCCGCGAACTCGACATCCGCCGCCGCGGAGTCCGCGCCGACGACATCGCGACGATCATCTACACCTCGGGCACCACCGGCCTGCCCAAGGGAGTCGTCCTCACCCATCAGAACTTCGTCGGAACCGCCTACGCCACCCGGCAGGTCCTCGGAGACATCATCGACTCGCCCTCGACCCGCCTCCTCCTCTTCCTCCCCGTCGCGCACGTCCTCGCCCGATTCGTCATGCACCTGGTCATCTCCGGCCGAGGCGTGATCGGATTCTCGCCCGACATCAAGAATCTCCTGCCCGACATCGCGGCGTTCAAGCCGAGCGTCCTCCTCGTCGTCCCGCGAGTCCTCGAGAAGGTCTACAACGCCGCGCTCGCCAAGGCCGGCGGCGGCATCAAGGGCAAGATCTTCGCGTGGTCGGCGAAGCGCTCAAGGGCCTACGCCGTCGCGCAGGAATCACTGCTCGGCCCCTCCCCCGCCAAGAAGATCGGCCGCAGCGTCGCCGATGCGCTCGTCCTCAAGAAGATCCGCGCCCTCCTCGGCCCCGAGCTCCGCTACATCGTCTCGGGAGGCGCCCCCCTCTCCCCCGACCTCGCCCAGTTCTTCTCGGGCATGGGCATCACCCTGCTCCAGGGATACGGCCTGTCCGAATCCACCGGTCCCATCACGGTCCAGCTCCCGAACGACCGCGCCTCGGGCTACGTCGGGCCGGTCCTGCCCGGCAACGCGATCAAGATCGCCGAGGACGGCGAGATCCTCGTCAAGGGCCTCTCCGTCATGCGGGGCTATCACGGCCTGCCCGAGGAGACCGCCCGCGTCCTGGACCGCGGATGGTTCAAGACCGGCGACCTCGGCGCGATCGACCGCAAGCACGGGTTGCGCATCACGGGCCGCAAGAAGGAGCTCATCGTCACCGCCGGCGGGAAGAACGTGTCCCCCGAGGTCCTCGAGGAATCGCTCGCGACCCACCCCCTCATCGCATCCGTCATCGTCGTCGGCGAAGCCCGCCCCTACATCGGAGCGCTCATCGCCCTCGACCACGACATGGCGCCCTCATGGCTCGCCTCGCACGGGATCAACCCCGCCGAGGCCGGCAACGCCGCCGAGCACCCCAGGGTCCTCGAATCCCTCGAACGCGCGATCGCCCGCGCCAACAAGAAGGTGTCCCGAGCCGAGTCCATTCGGCGCTTCAGGATCATCGATGCGACCTTCACGGTGGAGAATGGATACATGACCCCCTCGATGAAGCTCAAGAGGTCGCGCGTGCTCGCCGACTGGGCCCACGAAGTGGACGCCCTGTACTCCGAAGGGGACAAGCAGAAGAGGAGCCTGAAGAAGCGATGACACTCCGTCGAATCGACGCCAACACCTGGGAGAACCCCGCGACCCGCGAGGCCGATCCCAGCTGGACCCTGCCGGGCATGCTCCGCAAGCGCCTCGACGAGCACCCCGGCGAAATCGCCATCGAGATCCGCGGAGCGGTCGGCGAATGGCTGCCCATGAGCATCGACGAATTCGTCCGGCGCATCGACGACACCGCGCGCGGGCTCATCGGCATGGGCGTCGACGTCGGCGACCGCGTGGCGATCCTCGCACCGACCTCCTTCCACTGGGCGCTGCTCGACTACGCGGCGCTGAGCTGCGGGGCGATCACGGTCCCCATCTACGAGACCGACTCCGCCCAGCAGATCGATCACATCCTCAAGGATGCGCAGGTCTGCCTCGTCCTGACGGCCACGAGCCAGCAGGCCGATCTCGTCCGCACCGTCGCAGCGGATTCGATCCGCATCCTCTCCCTCGACCGGGGAGCGGAGAGGGAGATCGCAGCGGCCGCGCGCGGCATCCCGGTCGAGGAGGTCCGCGCGCGCAGCGCGAAGGTCCGCATCGACGACGTCGCGACGATCATCTACACCTCCGGCACGACGGGCCTGCCCAAGGGCATCGAGCTCAGGCACGCCAATTTCATCGAGTCCTTCATCCAGGCCTACGACTTCCTCCCCGACCTCATCGCCTCTGCGAAGAGCCGGACGCTCCTCTTCCTCCCCCTCGCCCACTCCCTCGCGCGCTTCGTCATGTACGCCCTCATGTCCGGACGGGGACGGGTGGCCTTCGTGCCGAACACGCACAACCTCGTCTCCGACATCCGCAGCTTCAAGCCGACCCTCCTCCTCGTCGTCCCCCGGGTGCTCGAGAAGGTCTACAACTCGGCGACCGCGAAGGCCGGCAAGGGCATGAAGGCCTCGGTCTTCTCCTGGGCCGCCGCGCAGGCGAAGGCCGCATCGAAGGCCTCCGCCTACGCCGCTCCGCCCGAGATCGAAAAGGCGCCCGGCGTCGACGCGCCCATCACCGACACCTCCGCCGTTCACGATCCCTCGCTGCGCCCCTCGCCCGGGCCGAGCCTCGCGCTGAAGACGAAGCTGAAGCTCGCGGACGCCCTCGTCCTCCGCCAGGTCAAATCCGTCCTCGGCCCGAATCTCAAGACCATCATCTGCGGCGGCGCGCCCCTCGCCGCGGACCTCGCGCACTTCTACCGCGGCCTGGGAATCACCCTCCTCCAGGGATACGGCCTCTCGGAGACGACGGGCCCCATCGCGGTCGAGTGGCCCTCCGACTTCCCGCCGGACTCCGTCGGCTTCCCCTGGCCCGGCAACACGATCCGCATCGCCGAGGACGGGGAGATCCTCCTCAAGGGCGTCTGCGTCACCCGCGGCTATCACAACCTCCCCGAGGAGACCGCGTCCGCTTTCAACGACGGATGGTTCCATTCCGGTGATCTGGGCTCCATCGACGAATCGGGGCACTTGCGCATCACGGGCCGCAAGAAGGAGCTCATCGTCACCGCCGGGGGCAAGAACGTCTCGCCCGAAGTGCTCGAGGACTCCCTCCAGACGCATCCGCTCATCTCCACCGTCGTCGTCGTCGGCGACGCAAGGCCCTACATCGGCGCCCTCATCACCCTCGATCCCGAGATGCTCCCCCTGTGGCTCGCCTCCAAGGGCATCGAGGCGACCGATCCGGCCAGCGCCGCGGAACTGCCGATCGTCCGCCGATCCCTCGATCGGGCGATCGCCCGCGCGAACGAGAAGGTCTCGAGGGCGGAGTCGATCCGCCGCTACCGGATCGTCAACGCCGCATTCACCGTGGAGAACGGATACCTCACCCCGTCGCTCAAGCTCAAGCGCCGCGCGGTCCTGCGCGACTTCAGCCACGAAGTCGAGGCCCTCTACGCCGACGGTACGAAGGAGCGCTGATGCCCGATCGCCCCGTCGCCCTCGTCACGGGAGCCACGCGCGGCCTCGGAAGCGCCATCGCACGCGCTCTGGCGCCCACGCACCGCCTCATCATCGGGGGCCGCTCCGAAGAGGCCGTCGCGAAGGCGTGCGCGGAATACGACGACGCGCTCGGCCTCGTGGCCGATCTCGCCGATGAAGACGCGACCGCGCGGGCGCTCCGCGGCGCCCTGGCCCGAAGCGGAGGCCTCGACGTCCTCGTCAACAACGCGGGCATCGGATGGAAGGCGAGCATCGAGGACACGAGCCGCGATCAGTGGCGCGAGATCCTCGAGACGAACCTCATCGCCGTCGCCGATCTCACACGGCTGTGCCTCCCCGCCCTCAGGGACTCCAAGGGCACCGTCGTCATGGTGAACTCCGGGGCGGGCGTGCGGATCTACCCCGGCGACGCCGCCTACACGGTCTCCAAATGGGCGCTGCGCTCATTCACCGAGTGCCTGCGCGAATCCGAACGCGGACGCATACGGGTCGTCTCCGTCCACCCCGGCCGGATCGACACCGACATGCAGGTCCGCATGCAGATGCAGGCCGGGCGGTCCTATCGCCCGGAAGAGCACATGCGGGCCGAGGACGTCGCAGCCGCGATCCGCATGGCCGTCGATCTGCCCGTCTCGACGAACCTCGACGAGATCCACATGCGGACCACGGAAGTCAAGCTCTAGCCGTACTCGGCCTCGGCCCTCAGACGCCCGCCCCGACCGGATCCTTCTTCAGGATCTCGGCGAGGAAGCGCCCGGTGTACGAACCCGGGACGGCCGCGACCGACTCCGGAGTGCCCTCGGCGACGACGAGTCCGCCGCCCGCCCCGCCCTCGGGGCCCATGTCGATGATCCAGTCCGCGGACTTGACGACATCCAGGTTGTGCTCGATGACGATCACCGTGTTGCCCTTGTCGACCAGCGACTGGAGGACGAGCAGGAGCTTGCGGATGTCCTCGGAGTGCAGGCCGGTCGTCGGCTCGTCGAGCACGTACACGGTGCGTCCCGTGGAGCGCCGCTGAAGCTCGGAGGCGAGTTTGACGCGCTGGGCCTCGCCGCCCGACAGGGTCGTCGCCGACTGGCCGAGGCGCACGTAACCCAGGCCGACCTCGACGAGGGTATTGAGGTGGCGGGCGATCCGGGTGATCGGCGCGAAGAACTCGGCCGCCTCGGCGACCGGCATATCGAGGATGTCGGCGACCGACTTGCCCTTGTACAGGATCTCCAGCGTCTCCCGGTTGTAGCGGGCCCCGTGGCACACCTCGCAGGGGACGTAGACGTCCGGCAGGAAGTTCATCTCGATGCGCAGGGTGCCGTCGCCCTTGCAGGCCTCGCAACGCCCGCCCTTCACATTGAAGGAGAAGCGCCCCGGACCGTATCCGCGCACCTTCGCCTCGGGCGTCTCGGCGAAGAGCTTGCGGATCGCGTCCCACACGCCCGTGTAGGTCGCCGGATTCGAACGAGGAGTCCGGCCGATCGGCGACTGGTCGACGTGGACGACCTTGTCGAGCTGCTCAACGCCCGCGATCGAACGGTGACGGCCGGGAACGAGCCGGGCCCCGTTGAGCCTCGAGGCCAGCGAGCGGTAGAGGATCGAATTGACGAGGGTCGACTTGCCCGAACCGGACACGCCGGTCACCGCGACGAAGCATCCGAGGGGGAAGTCCACCGTCACATCGTGGAGATTGTGCTCCTTGGCGCCCTTGACGGTCAGGATCCGCTCGGGATCGACGGGACGGCGCTCCTTCGGCGTGCGGATGGCCCTGCGCCCGGAGAGGTAATCGCCCGTGATCGAGCGCGTGTTCTCCTTGAGATCGGCGAGAGTGCCCGAATGCACCACCCAGCCGCCGGCCTCCCCCGCGCCCGGCCCGATATCGACGATCCAATCCGCAGCCTCCATCGTCTCCTCGTCGTGCTCGACGACGATGAGGGTGTTGCCGAGGTCGCGCAGGCGCTTGAGCGTATCGATGAGGCGGCGGTTGTCGCGCTGGTGCAGGCCGATCGAGGGCTCGTCGAGGACGTAGAGCACGCCGACGAGCCCCGAACCGATCTGGGTCGCCAGGCGGATGCGCTGGGCCTCCCCGCCGGAGAGGGTGCCCGCGGCCCGGGAGAGCGTCAGGTAGGTCAGACCGACGTCGATGAGGAAATCGAGACGGGCCTTGATCTCCTGGAGGATCGGGGCGGCGATGGCCGCGGCGCGGGCCTCGAGATCGAGATCCTCGATGTGGGCCCTGGCCTCGGTGATCGACAGGTCGGACAGTTCGGCGATCGACAGTCCCCCCACCGTCACGGCCAGGACCTCGGGGCGCAGGCGCGCCCCCTTGCACACCGGGCAGGGGATCTCCCGCATGAAGGCGTCGAGCTTCTCAGTCACCCATTCCGATTCGGTCTCCTGACGCTTGCGCTCGATGTAGGACACCGCGCCCTCGAAGCCCGTCGTGTAGGAGCGCTCGCGCCCCCAGCGGTTGCGGAACTTCACCTTCACCTCGTAGTCGCGCCCGAAGAGGATCGCCTCCCTCGCCTCGGGCGCGAGCTCCTTCCACGGCGTCGACATCGAGAACCCCAGCTCACCCGCCAAGGAGGCGAGCAGGCGCTTGTGGTAGGTGAAATTGGAGTTCCAGGGGATCACCGCGCCTTCGGCCAGACTGAGCTCCTCATCGGGAACCACGAGGTCCGGATCCACTTCGAGTCGGGTTCCCAGTCCGGTGCAGTCCGGGCACGCCCCGTAGGGCGCGTTGAAGGAGAAGGTCCTCGGCTCGATCTCCTCAAGGGCGAGGGGGTGATCATTCGGGCAGGCGCGCTTCTCCGAATAGCGCCTGCGCCGTTCAGGATCGTCCTCGGCGAGATCCACCGCGTCGATCACGACCAGCCCGTCGGACAGGCGCAGCGCCGTCTCGATCGAATCGGTCAGGCGCTGGCGCATCCCGGAGCGCACCACGAGGCGATCGACGACGACCTCGATCGTGTGCTTGAGCTTCTTCTCCAGGACCGGGGCGTTCTCGAGCCGGACGGCCTCGCCGTCGATGATGGCCCGGGTGAAGCCCGATGAGCGCAGCTCATCGATGAGGTCCTGGTACTCGCCCTTGCGACCGCGCACGACGGGCGACAGCACCTGGAATCGCGTGCCCTCCTCCATCGCGCGCACCCTGTCCACGATCTGCTGGGGAGTCTGGGCCTGGATGCGCGCGCCGCAGACCGGGCAGTGCGCCGTGCCCGCGCGCGCGTAGAGGAGGCGGAGGTAGTCGTGGATCTCCGTGATCGTGCCGACGGTCGAGCGCGGGTTGCGCGAAGTCGACTTCTGATCGATCGAGACGGCCGGCGAGAGGCCCTCGATGAAGTCGACATCGGGCTTGTCCATCTGCCCGAGGAACTGGCGCGCGTAGGACGACAGCGACTCGACGTAGCGCCGCTGGCCCTCGGCGAAGATCGTGTCGAAGGCCAGGGAGGACTTGCCGGACCCCGATAAGCCCGTGAAGACGATCATCGCATCGCGGGGGAGCTCGAGCTTCACGTCCTTGAGGTTGTGCTCGCGGGCGCCGGAGATGATGAGTGAGTCGTGCACACCGCGATTCTACCCGGACGAGCGCCCATCCGTCGTACATGTGTTCCATCGCGGACTCCGTGCGATCACTGGCATGATGGGCGAATGAGCCTTTACGTGATCGAATACACCTACGACCACACGCTGGATTCCCTCATCCAGACCTTCCGCCCGGCGCATCGCGAGTTCCTGCGCCGTCTGCACGGAAGCGGTCGGCTCGTCGCCTCCGGGTTCCTCCGCGACGGCCGCTCCAACGATGCGCTCATCATCCTCTCCGCCTCCTCCGCCCTAAGGGTCGAGGAGATCCTGGCGGAGGATCCCTTCGAGACGAACGGTTTCATCCTCTCCAAGCGGATCCGCGAATGGGTGCCCACCATCGGCATGGCGGCGGACGGCTTCGACACGGAGTTCCCGATCTCCTAAGCCGCCCGAGGCCCCGTTCCGGCGATTCGGGCGCCGCGGCCGCGCCCGGCGGCCTATCGTTGGGCCATGGCCTATTTCGCTGTGTTCTACGAGTACGATCCTTCGAAATCCGAGCTCGCCGATGAGATCCGTCCGCGCCACCGCGCCTTCTTGGCGGATCTGAAGGAGCGGGGCGCGAACGTCGCCTCGGGCCCGCTGAGCGGCGATGGCCCGAATGCGCTCCTCATCTTCGAGGCCGATTCCGCTCAGACCGTCGAGGAGCTGCTCGACGAGGATCCCTTCAAGGTCTGCGGAGTCGTCACCGGCCGATCCGTCCATCCGTGGAATCCGGTGATCTCGCGGTTCTGACCCGGCTCCTCGGATCGCCTTTCAGGTCGTCTTTCAGGCCCTTCCGGCTTCCTCCGCCCGTTTCACGAGACGGCGGTTGAGCATCCGGTAGGCGGCCTCGATCGCCGCGCCCGCGAGGACGCCGGCGACGACGATCACCGCCCACTGCCCGGGCGTCGGCACTGCGAGGGCGAAGAAATCCCGCGTCACCGGCACGAGGACGCCGAGGGCCGCCATCGCCCCCATCGCCGCGAGGAGGAGGATCCTCCACCCCACCAGGGGCCGGGCCGTGATGGACAGCAGCCACAGCGCGCCGATCATGAGCGCGAGCGTCGCAGCGGTGCGGCCTTCGACCGTGCCGACCCCCACGAGGTGGTAGGCGCTCAACGAGGCGACGGCTAGGCCGATGCCCGCGGGCACGGCCAGCGAGAGGATGCGGGAGAGGAATCCCGGAACGTAGCGCCTCGCATTGGGCGCCAGGGCGAGGGCGAAGGCGGGGATCCCGATCGTGAAGGCCCCGATGTAGGTGAAGTGCCTCGGCAGGAAGGGATAGGGGGCCGCGGCGATCGCGATCGCGATGACAGTGATCGCGGCGTAGACCGTCTTGGAGAGGAACAGGGCGGCCACGCGCTCCATGTTCGCGATGATCCGCCGCCCCTCGGCCAGCACCCCGGGGAGGACGGAGAAGCGCGAATCGACGAGGACGATCTGAGCGACGGCCTTCGTCGCCCGCGCGCCCTCCCCCATCGCGATGCCGAGATCGGCGTCCTTGAGCGCCAGTGCGTCGTTGACGCCGTCGCCGGTCATCGCGACGCAGTGGCCCCGCGCCTGGAGCGCCTGAACCATCGCGCGCTTCTGCTCGGGCGTGACGCGGCCGAAGACGTCGGCCCCCTCGACGGCATCCGCGAACTCGTCCGAGAGGTGATCGTCGGGGAGCTCGCGCGCGTCGACGACGCGCAACTCGCCCCCGTCGGGCCGGTGAAGGCCGGCCCTCTGCGCGAGCGCGCCCACCGTCAGGGCGTTGTCGCCCGAAATGACCCGCAGGCGGATCCCCTGCTCCTCGAAGTAGGCCATCGTCTCTGCGGCATCCGAACGGAGCTCCTCCTCGAGGATCACCAGGCCGAGGGGCCGCCGCTGCGGGGCAAGCTCCTCCGTGGGGGCCGAGGGCGCGGCCGCCACGAGCACGACCACGCGTCGGCCCGAAGCGGCTTCGGAGTCGATCCTCCTACCCAGCTCGGTGGACGGGCCCTCGGGCAGCAGGATCTCGGGGGCGCCCAGGTACCAGTTCGCCGACCCCGTCCCGATCGCGGCCCACTTGCGGGCCGAGGAGAAGGGGACGCTCCACTCGGGCTCGAGGGCGGGGAGGTCCTGTTCGAGGGCGCGCTCGATCGCTCGCGAGGTCTCATTCGACGAGAGCGCGGTCAGCGCGGCCAGAGCCGCCCCGGCTTCCTCGGGGGCCTCCTCGAAGAGGCTGAGCTCGCGCACCGCGATCCGCCCGGTCGTGAGGGTCCCCGTCTTGTCCGTGCACAGGGCGTCGACGCGCGCGAGCACCTCGACCGCGGGCAGCTCCTGGACCAGCACTCCGCGCCTCGCCAGGGTCGCCGATCCGATGGCGAAGTTCATCGAGGTGAGCAGGACGAGTCCCTGCGGGATCATGCCCACGACGCTCGCCACCGCCAGGACGATCGCGCCCGACCAGTCCGCGCCCTCGGCGATTCGCGTCTGCGACCAGATGGTGAGGGCGATCATCGGCAGCAGGAGCGCCGAGATCACCTTGAGCACGCGGTCGATGCTCGTCTGGATCTGTGAAACGGTCGGCGAATAGACGCGCGCCCTTCGGGCGAGGTCCTGGGCGTAGACGCGATCGCCGACGGTCGTCGCCCGCATGGTCGCCGACCCCGACACGACCGAGGTGCCGGCGAGGAGGGGGTCGCCCTCCTGCTTCTTGACGGGCTCGGATTCCCCGGTGAGGATGGACTCGTCGACCTCCAGTCCCCCGGAGGCCGCGACGACCCCATCGGCGCAGATCTGATCGCCGAGCTCGATGAGGATCACCTCGTCGAGGACGACCTGCGACGCCGGGACCTCGACGACGCTCCCGTCGCGGCGCACCCGCGCGCGCGGCGCATCCACGATCGCGAGGGAGTCGAGGGTGCGTTTGGCCCTGATCTCGGACGTGATGCCGATGACCGCGTTGAAGATCATGACTCCGGCGAAGACGGCGTCCTGAACGTGGCCGAAGACGAGGATGAGGACGGCCGCGGTCGCCAGGATCGCGTTGAACGCGGTGAAGACGTTCTCGCGGATGATCGATCCCAGGGAGCGGGAGGTCTTCGAGGTCGTCGTGTTCACCTCGCCCCGAGCGATGCGCTCGCGAACGTCGGCGGCCGTCAGCCCCTGCTGAATATCGATGAGTTTCTCCACGTGTTCGTCTCCATCGGCGCGCGGCGGATCAGTCGCGCACAAGCTCCGCCTGCTTCTTCTTCGCCTTCACCTTCGACCCGATGATCGAGGCCACGACCGTCAGGGCGATCGTGACGAGGATGAAGACGAGCGAGGGGACGATCCCGATCTCGGGCGCCCAGTGCATCCCCTCGCCCCCGTTGAGGAAGGGCAGGGTGTTCTCGTGCATCGCATGCAGGACGAGCTTCGTGCCGATGAATCCGAGGATCGCCGCCAGGCCGAAGTGGAGGTAGATGAGCCTCTCGAGCAGCCCGTCGATGAGGAAGTAGAGCTGCCTCAGGCCGAGCAGGGCGAAGGCGTTGGCGGCGAATACGATGTACGGCTCGCGCGTCAGGCCGAAGATCGCGGGGATCGAGTCGAAGGCGAACATGAGGTCCGCGGTGCCGAGGGCGAAGACCACGAGCAGCATGGGCGTGAGATAGGTCCGGCCGCCGTGCCGGTGGAGGAACTTCTGCCCCATGAACCCGTCGGTGACCGGAAAGACCCGCCGCATCATCCTGACGAAGGAGTTCTCACGGTATTCGTCCTCGGATTCCTCTTCGCCGCCGACGCCCTCGCGCGCCTGGGAGAACGCGGTCCACAGCAGCCACACGCCGAAGATGAAGAAGACCCAGGTGAAGCGCTCGATGAGGGCCGCACCGATGAGGATGAAGACCAGGCGCAGGACGAGGGCGATGATGATCCCCGAGAGGAGCGCCTTCTGCTGGTAGTTCCGGGGGACCCGGAACGAGGTCATGATGATGATGAACACGAAGAGGTTGTCGAGCGACAGGGCCTTCTCCGTGAGGAAGCCCGCATAGTATTCGCCGGCGTACTGGGCGCCGTAGACGAACCAGATGATGAGGCCGAAGCCGAGACCCAGGAGCACGTAGCCGAGCGACCACCAGGTGGCCTCTTTGAGCGTGGGGGCGTGGGGCTTGCGGACGTGGCCGACGATGTCGACGGTGATGAGCGCGAGGATGACAACGGCCAGACCGAACCAGCCGAGGGCGTGAACATGCACGGTGTGGGAACCCCTTAGAGGTACGAGCGATCGGATGAGGTCTCTTCCCACCCGAATGGGCGGCTGGTCCGAGCATTGCTCGTCTCCAACGCCGTGGTGACGAACCAGCACTTCTTGGGATTACTCCCCTCGGGAATCATTCTACCCCCGAGCAGGCCCGAAGCGCCCCTCGAACCCGCCTGCGCACGGCGGGATTCCTCACCTCGCCGCCGCCGTCAGTTGGCCGCCCGCATCTGGCGCAGCTCCTTCTTGAGGTCCTTGATCTCATCGCGCAGCCTGGCCGCGACTTCGAATTGGAGCTCGCCCGCCGCCGTCATCATCTGCTCGGAGAGCTCTTCGATGAGGGCGACGAGTTCGTCCTCGGCGCCCGCCGCGGATCGCGCCCCCCGTGCGGTCGCCGACGCACGGGCCGATGCGCTGCGCTCCTTGCGGTAGCCGCCCTCGAGGAGCTCTTCGGTATCGATCTGCTCGCGGGCGAGCATGTCGGTGACGTCCGCGATCTTCTTGCGCAGCGGCTTCGGGTCGATGCCGTGCTCCTCGTTGTAGGCGATCTGCTTGGCGCGTCGGCGCTCCGTCTCCGAGATCGCCGACTCCATCGAGTCGGTGATCCGGTCGGCGTACATGTGGACCTCGCCGGAGACGTTGCGGGCGGCGCGACCGATCGTCTGGATGAGGGAGCGCGTCGAGCGGAGGAATCCCTCCTTATCGGCGTCGAGGATCGACACGAGCGAGACCTCGGGCAGGTCGAGGCCCTCGCGCAGCAGGTTGATGCCGACGAGGACGTCGAACTCGCCCATGCGCAGCTCGCGCAGGAGCTCGACGCGGCGCAGCGTATCGACGTCGGAGTGGAGGTACTCGACCCGCACGCCGCGCTGAGCGAGGTAGGTCGTCAGGTCCTCGGCCATCTTCTTCGTCAGGGTGGTCACCAGGACGCGCTCGTCCTTGTCGACGCGGACCCGCACCTCCTCGAGGAGATCGTCGATCTGCCCCTTCGTCGGCTTGACCACGATCTTCGGATCGACCAGGCCGGTCGGGCGGATGATCTGCTCGACGACGCCGTCGGAGCGCTCGAGCTCGTAGTCCCCCGGCGTCGCCGAGAGGTACACGGTCTGGCCGATCCGCTCGACGAACTCGTCCCATTTCAGGGGCCGGTTGTCCATCGCGGAGGGCAGTCGGAATCCGTGATCGACGAGAGTGCGCTTGCGCGACATGTCGCCCTCGAACATGGCGCCGATCTGGGGGACGGTGACATGGGACTCGTCGATGATGAGGACGAAGTCGTCGGCGAAGTAGTCGAGGAGCGTGTGCGGCGGCGTCCCCTGCTCGCGGCCGTCGATGTGGCGCGAGTAGTTCTCGACTCCCGCGCAGGAGCCGATCTCCCGGAGCATCTCGAGGTCGTAGGTCGTGCGCATGCGCAGGCGCTGGGCCTCGAGGAGCTTGCCCTGGGACTCGAACCATGCGAGGCGCTCGGTGAGCTCGGCCTCGATCGAGGCGATGGCGCGCTTCATCCGCTCCTCGCCCGCGACGTAGTGCGACGCGGGGAAGAGGTAGACGTGATCGACCTCGGAGATGACGTCGCCGGTGAGCGGGTGGAGGACGGCGAGGGCGTCGATCTCGTCGCCGAACATCTCGATGCGGATCGCGAGCTCCTCGTAGACGGGGATGATCTCGATCGTGTCCCCGCGGACCCGGAAGGTGCCGCGCGTGAAGGCGATGTCGTTGCGGACGTACTGCATGCGCACGAAGGCGCGGAGCATGTCGTCGCGGTCGATCCGCATGCCGCGCTCGAGCTCGACCATGCGGGCGACGTACTCCTCGGGCGTGCCCAGGCCGTAGATGCACGAGACGGAGGCGACGACGACGGTGTCCCGTCTCGTCAGCAGGTTGTTCGTCGCGCTGTGGCGCAGGCGCTCGACCTCGTCGTTGATCGAGGAGTCCTTCTCGATGTAGGTGTCCGTCTGCGGGATGTACGCCTCGGGCTGGTAGTAGTCGTAGTAGGAGACGAAGTACTCGACCGCGTTGTTCGGCAGGAGTTCGCGGAATTCGGCGGCGAGCTGGGCGGCGAGGGTCTTGTTCGGCTCGATGACGAGGGCGGGGCGCTGAACCCGCTCGATGAGCCACGCGGCGGTCGCCGACTTGCCCGTGCCCGTCGCGCCCATGAGGACGATGTCCTGCTCGCCGTCGTTGAGCCTGCGGGCGAGCTCGGCGATGGCCGTCGGCTGATCGCCCGAGGGCGTGTACTCGGAGATCACCTCGAAGGGCTGCTCCTGGCGCAGGATCGTCCGTTCGTTCACGCCTTCACCGTAGACGCTTCCGGGCCCGATCGCCCGCCGGGGGCCTTGAGGGCCGCAGCCAGGAGCGATCGATCGCCTCGACGAGGCCGATCACGTCCTCACGGGTGCCGGAGTTGTCGACAAGGATATGGGCGAGGGCCTCGCGATCGGCATCGGCCGATTGGGCGGCCATGCGCCTCAGGGCGTCGTCACGGGGGATCCCCCGGGCTTCCAGGCGCTCGATTCTCAGGTCCACGGGGGCCCCGACGACGATGACCGCGTCGAATCGCCCGGCGAGTCCGGCTTCGACGAGGAGGGGGACGTCGTAGACCGCCAGTCCGTCTTCGGGCGCCCGCGCGAGGATCGCGGCGGCGCGCTCGGCGATGAGCGGATGCAGGATCCCCTCCACCTCCTCCCGGGCTTCGCGATCGGCGAAGATGATCGCGGCGAGGGCGGCGCGGTCGAGCTCTCCGGAGCTGAGGAGGATGCCGTGCCCGAAGCGGTCGACGAGCCGCTGAAGGCCCCCGCTCCCCCGTTCGACGACCTCGCGCGCGATGCGGTCGGCATCGGCGAGCGTGGCGCCGATCCCCTCCAGCGCCGAGGAGACCGTGCTCTTCCCGGACCCGATGCCCCCGGTCAGGCCGATCCTCAGCGCCCTTGATCGCGGGCGGTCGAAGGGGCGCAGCAGGCGGGCCCTCGCCCCGCCCTCCTCAAGGGAGCGCGGCGCCGAGTCGAGATCGTAGGGGCTCATGCCCCCATCCTCCACCAAAGGGGCGCGCCCCGCGAATCTCTTCGCGGGGCGCGCCCCCTGAGCGATCGAAGCGGGATGAACCCGGATCGGACTCAGTTGTTGTTCGTCAGCTTCTCACGGAGGGCCGCCAGGGCCTCATCCGAGGCGAGAGTGCCGGAGTTGTCCACGGGGGTGGAGTAGGAGGCCTGCTCTTCGACGGAGGGAACCGCCTCGACATCCTCTTCCTGAGCCTTGAGGACCTGGGCCTTGTGGGCCTCCCAACGGGCCTGGGCCTCGGCGTACTGGGCCTCCCAGGCCTCGCGCTGAGCCTCGTAGCCCTCCATCCACTCCTGGGTCTCCGGATCGAAGCCCTCGGGGTACTTGTAGTTGCCGTTCTCGTCGTACTCGGCGGCCATGCCGTAGAGCGAGGGATCGAATTCCTCGGAGGTCGGATCCACGCCCTCGTTCGCCTGCTTGAGCGACAGGGAGATGCGGCGGCGCTCGAGATCGATGTCGATGACCTTGACGAAGGCGTCGTCGCCGACCTTGACGACCTGGTCGGGCAGGTCGATGTGGCGCTGCGCGAGCTCGGAGATGTGGACGAGGCCCTCGATGCCGTCCTCGACGCGCACGAAGGCGCCGAAGGGGACGAGCTTGGTGACCTTGCCCGGCACGACCTGGCCGATCGCGTGGGTGCGCGCGAAGGCCTGCCACGGATCCTCCTGGGTCGCCTTGAGCGAGAGGGAGACGCGCTCGCGATCCATGTCGACGTCGAGGACCTCGACGGTGACTTCCTGACCGACCTCGACGACCTCGGAGGGGTGGTCGATGTGCTTCCAGGACAGTTCGGAGACGTGCACGAGGCCGTCGACGCCGCCGAGATCGACGAAGGCGCCGAAGTTGACGATCGAGGAGACGTTGCCCGTGCGGACCTGGCCCTTGGCCAGGGTGTGGAGGAAGTTCGTGCGGACCTCGGACTGGGTCTGCTCGAGCCACGCGCGACGGGACAGGACCACGTTGTTGCGGTTCTTGTCGAGCTCGATGATCTTCGCCTCGATCTCGCGGCCGATGTAGGGCTGGAGATCGCGGACGCGGCGCATCTCGACGAGGGAGGCGGGCAGGAAGCCGCGCAGGCCGATGTCGAGGATCAGGCCGCCCTTGACGACCTCGATGACGGTGCCGGTGACGACGCCGTCCTCCTCCTTGACCTTCTCGATCTGGCCCCAGGCGCGCTCGTACTGGGCGCGCTTCTTCGACAGGAGCAGACGGCCTTCCTTGTCCTCCTTCTGGAGGACGAGAGCCTCGACCTTGTCGCCGACGGCGACCACGTCGTCGGGATTCACGTCGTGCTTGATGGAGAGCTCGCGAGAGAGGATCACGCCCTCAGTCTTGTAGCCGATGTCGAGGAGGACCTCATCGTGGTCGACCTTGACGACAGTGCCCTCGACGATGTCGCCATCGTTGAAGTACTTGATGGTTTCGTCGATGGCGGCGAGCAGGTCCTCGGTGGAACCGATGTCGTTGACCGCGACCTGCGGCGTGTTGGTGGTCATGTAGTTGTGTCTCCGAAACGGACTGAATAGTAGGTGAATGGACCGGCGATCCGGGCGCGCAGGCCCGAAACCACCGCGAACTACTCTATCAGGCGTCGCGCGCGAAAAGTGAAGTCCGGGACGGGGTGAATTCGTGGCCCCCGTCTCGATTCGCCCCGGGCCTCAGTGCGCGGCCGCCATCCAGTTCTCCCCGATGCCCACCGAGACCTCGAGCGCGACGCTCATCCGGACGGGCTGCGCCATCTGCTCCCGGACGAGCGCTTCGACGGCCTCGGCCTCGCCCGGCGCGACTTCGAGGAGGAGCTCGTCGTGGATCTGGACGAGGACCCGCGAGTCCAGGCCCGCCGCCTCCAGGGAGTCGACCACGTTCACCATGGCGATCTTGATGATGTCCGCGGCACTGCCCTGGATCGGCGCGTTGAGCGCCGCTCGCTCGGCCATTTCACGCCGTTGACGGTTCTCGGAGGTCAGGTCGGGCAGGTATCGGCGCCTGCCGAACATGGTCTCGGTATAGCCCCGGGCGCGCGCGTCGTCGACGATCGCGGCGAGGTAGTCCCGGACCCCGCCGAAGCGCTCGAAGTAGCGGTCCCGCAGCGCGGAGGCCTCGGGCACCGGGATGCGCAGCTGCTGCGACAGGCCGAAGGGCGACAGGCCGTAGGCGAGGCCGTAGGACGTCGCCTTGATCCTCGAGCGCTGCTCCGGGGTGACCTCGTCGATGGGAACGCCGAAGACCATCGACGCCATCGTCCGGTGGAGGTCCTCGCCGGAGGCGAAGGCCTCGATCAGCCCCCGATCCTTCGACAGGTGCGCCATGATCCGCATCTCGATCTGCGAGTAGTCGACGCTCATGAGCGCGCAGTAGCCGGGACCGGGTACGAAGCCGGAGCGGATCCGCACTCCGTCGGGCGTGCGGGCGGGGATGTTCTGAAGATTCGGATCGGAGGACGCCAAGCGCCCCGTCGCGGCGGCCACCTGCGAGAAGCTCGAATGGATGCGCCCGTCGTCGCCGATGCTCGCGATGAGCGAGTCCACCATCTGCTTGAGCTTGATGCGATCGCGGTGGATGAGGAGGTTGTCGAGGAAGACGAAGCCCGGCCCGGCCTGCCCGCGGGTCCTTTCGCGCAGATCGAGGAGGGCCTCGGCGTTCGTCGTGTAGCCCGTCTTCGTCTTCTTCGTCTTGGGCAGGTCGAGCACTTCGAAGAGGATGCGCTGCAACTGCTTCGGGCTCGACAGGTTCACGTCCTCGCCGATGACCCCGATCGCCCCTGCCCGCGCCGACTCGACCTCGGCGCCCAGGGACTCCGACTGCCGCCTCAGGGCGTCCTCATCGACGGCGATCCCCGTGTCCTCCATCGTCGCGAGGACCCGGGCGACCGGGAGCTCCATCGTCTCCAGGAGCTCCGCCTCCTTGGCCTCGACGAGTTCGGGTTCGAGGCGCTCCCACAGCGCGGGTAGCGACCGGGCCTTCCGGGCGGCCAGGAGCGCGCGAAGCGAGATCTGCCCGCCCACGTCGAAGAGGACGTCCTCCTTCGGCTCGAGCTCCTTCGGGTCGACCCCCAGATAGCGCTCGAGGAGCACGGGCAGCTCCACGGACTTCGAATCGGGGCGCACGAGGTAGGCGGCGAGGTGGGCGTCCCGGCTCGGCCAGGGCGTCGCCCACCCCTGGGCCCTCAGGGCGTGGCTCAGCGCCTTCGCGTCGTGGACGATGAGGTCCCGCGCCTCGCCCAGCGCCTCGCCCAGGGCCCGCTCCTGCCCGGGGGACAATTCGGTCGGGTCCACGACGAGCACCCGGTCCTGAGCGACGAGGGCGAGCAGGTCCGTCCTGCCCTTCGCGGGAGCGCCGGACCCCTCGGCCCAGAGCGCCCGGATCGGCCCGAAAGCCTCGATCCACTCGGCGATGTCGCGATCCGCATCGACGGGATCCGCTTCGAACTCCGCCGTGAAGTCGAAAACCGCGAGGGCCTCCTCCTCAGCGCCCGAGGAGCGGACGGCTGCGCCCTCGTCCCCCGAGATCGCCATGACGCGCGAACGCAGACCGCCGAATTCGAGCGCGTCGAAGAGGGTGAAGAGTTCGCCGGAATCCGTCGCCCCGCGAGTGAGATCGTCGAGGCCGACCCCGAGGTCGAGATCGGTGAGAAGACGATTCAGGCGACGGTTCCGCCGCACGTCCTCGAGGTGCTCGCGCAGGGCCTGGCCCCGCTTGCCCTTCACCTCGGCGGAGCGTTCGAGCAGGTTGTCGAGACCGTCGAAGGAGGTGATCCACTGCGCGGCGGTCTTCGGGCCGACTCCGGGCACGCCCGGCAGGTTGTCGCTCGCCTCACCGACCAGGGCGGCGATCTCGGGATACCGCTGCGGCGGCACCCCGTACTTCTCCTCGACCGCCGCAGGCGTCATCCGGCGAAGATCGCCGGGCCCCTGCCCCGGATAGAGGACCGTCACCCGCTCATTGACCATCTGGAAGGTATCGCGGTCCCCCGAGACGACGAGGACCTCCATCCCTTCATCGGCGCCGCGCTTGGCGAGGGTCGCCAGGATGTCGTCGGCCTCATAGCCCTCCTTGCGGAGGGAGACGATGCCCATCGCCCCGAGGACCTGGGAGATGAGCTCGACCTGCCCCTTGAACTCCTCGGGGGTCTCGTCCCGCGTGCCCTTGTACTCGGGGTACTCCTCGGTCCTGAAGGAGCGGCGCGAGACGTCGAAGGCGACGGCGATCCTGTCCGGGCGCTCCTGCTCGATGAGCTTGACGAGCATCGACACGAAACCGTACACGGCGTTCGTGTGCTGACCGGTCTTCGTGGCGAATTTGTCGGCGGGCAGGGCGAAGAAGGCGCGGAACGCCATCGAATGTCCGTCGATGATGAGCAGAGTGTCCGTCATAGGTGTAACCCTAGAGCCCATGAACGATTCCGTCCCGCAATCCTCATCCCCCGCTCCCGATCCCGCGCGCGTCGGCGGCTTCGTCGGCGCGCACTGGCCCGGCTCCCTCATGGAGGCCATGCGGATGGAGGTCCTCGAGCACTCCCCCGAGCGCACCGTCATCGAGATGCCGGTCGAGGGGAACACCCAGTCGCTCGGCATCCTGCACGGCGGCGCCTCCGCGGCCCTCGCCGAGACGGCGGCCTCCTTCGCCGCCCAGATCCACGCGCGTCGGGTCTTCGGCCCCGAACGCGGATTCGCCGTCGGCACCGAGCTGTCGATCTCCCACATCTCGAGCGTCGATTCGGGTCGCGTCCGCGCCGTCGCCGAGGCCGTGCGGCTCGGCGGATCGCAGACCGTCCACCTCGTCGAGATCCGCACGTCCGAGGGCGGGCTCGTCTCCACGGCGCGCGTGACGAATCGCATCCTCGCGAGGCGCACGCGCGCCACGCGAGGGGAATGAACACGAAAGCCCGGCCGGGGATCCGCGGATCCTCCGAACGGGCTTGATAGAGTACCCCGAGTGGGATTCGAACCCACAACAAGCCGGGTTTGAGCCGACCGCCTCTGCCAGTTGGGCTATCGGGGCAGCGCGCGAAAACGCACGACCAGACTATGATAGCGGTGCTTGAACCACCAAACGAGGATGTGCCATGACTGCTGAGAACCGCAACGAACCGCGTCGCGTACTCGTCGCCGAGGACGAGGGTCTCATTCGTCTCGATATCGTCGAGACCCTGACCGCTGCGGGGTTCACGGTCGTCGGGGAGGCTGCGGACGGCGAGGAGGCGGTCCAGCTCGCCCTCGAGCTCGAGCCCGACCTGTGCGTCATGGATGTCAAGATGCCCCGCATGGACGGGATCACGGCGGCTGAGAAGATCCTCCACGAGCTCTCCTGCGCCGTCGTCATGCTCACCGCCTTCTCCCAGACGGAGCTCGTCGAGCGCGCCCGTGACGCCGGCGCCATGGCCTACGTGGTCAAGCCCTTCACCCCGGCCGACCTCATCCCCGCCGTCGAGATCGCCCTGTCGCGCCACCAGGAGATCGAATCCCTGGAGGAGGAGATCGCCGACCTGTCCGATCGCTTCGAGACCCGCAAGCGCGTCGACCGCGCCAAGGGCCTCCTCATGAAGAACATGGGCATGACCGAGCCCGAGGCCTTCCGCTGGATCCAGAAGACCTCCATGGACCGTCGCCTCTCCATGCGCGAGGTCGCCGACGCGGTCATCGACCAGGTCGACGACTGAAACCCCGGACCGGCGCCTGCCCTCGTGCGATAATGGGGGCGTGGACATCGGTTCCTGGATCTTCTTCGGCTCCCTCGCCGTCGTGTGCGTCGCCCTGCGATGGCGCTTCTCGCTTAGGCGGCGGATCGATGCGCGCATGCACGAGGCCCCGCGCGAGGAGCGGGAGGCGCTTGCGGACATCCAGCGGGACATCGATCGGGGGAAGGCCGCGCGGCAGGGCTTCTTCTAGAGGGGCTCGCGATCATATGAGAAAGGGCGCTGAGGAATGATCCTCAGCGCCCTCTCCCTTGGCATCAGGCCACGGGGATGAGCTCCAGGCCGAGGAAGCGCGCAGCCGCGCACCGCGACTTGGGAACATCGAGGTTGTCGATCGCACGAGCGATCTCAGCGTCGGCGAGCTCATCGAACCAGGGCCTCACGGCCTGCGACAGGCCCTCCAGGTCCAGGTTGTTCGCCTGACGATCGAACAGGGTCGAATGGACCGACACGGTCCGGGTATTCGTATTCATTTCACTTCTCCATCATTCATTCATCCGAGCCCTTGGGGTATGCGCGTCGGTCGCGCAGGCAACCCATGTGGGCCGAAGTCGGTGTGTCCGCCGTCGTGCGCAGCATCTTCAGCGCGCTCCGAATCTCGGCGAAGATGCAAGCATATCCATGTGCGCCCGCTCGCGCAAGTGCAAGAGGGCGGCGGCGCTCATCGGCGCAACGCAGGAACGCCGGGCCCAACGGGCCCGGCGTCCACAGGATCTCAGCCTCAGCGGTGCGTTCCGCCGATCTGGTAGTCGACTTCGTCGCCCACCTCATGGATCCGCAGCATGTTCGAGGAGCCCTCCGTCCCCGGCGGCATGCCCGCGACGATCACGAGCTGATCGCCGATCTCAGCCAGATGCGAGGACTGCGCGACCTGATCGACCTGCCACACCATGTCGTCCGTGTGACGGACCTCGGGCACCCGGTAGGTCTGAACGCCCCAGGAGAGGGCGAGACGGCGCCTCGTCGATTCAAGAGGCGTGAAGGCGAGCATCGGGATCGGGCGGCGGAGCCTCGAAATCTTGCGCGCGGAAGTGCCCGACTGGGTGAAGGTCACGAGGTAGCGCGCATCGAGGTGCTCGGCGATGCCCGCAGCCGCCTCGCAGATCACAGAGGCCCGGTCAAGGGCGTAGAAGCCGTTGAGGGAGGCGATCATCTCGCCGCCGTTCTCCTCGGTCGACTCGACGATCCGGGCCATGGTGCGCACCGCTTCGATCGGGAAGGCGCCGACCGAGGTCTCGCCCGAGAGCATGACGGCGTCGGCGCCATCGAGGATCGCATTCGCGCAGTCCGAGGCCTCGGCCCGAGTCGGACGCGGATTCTTGATCATCGAATCCATCACCTGGGTCGCGACGATGACCGGCTTCGCCGCGCGGCGGGCCAACTCGATCGCGCGCTTCTGGACCAGCGGAACCGATTCAAGGGGCATCTCGACGCCCAGGTCGCCGCGGGCGACCATGATCGCGTCGAAGGCCTCGACGATCTCGGCGAGAGCATCGACGGCCTGCGGCTTCTCGATCTTCGCGATCACCGGGAGGCGACGGCCGTACTCGTCCATGATCGCGTGGACGTCCTCGATGTCCGCGGCCGAGCGCACGAAGGACAGGGCGATGAAATCGGCCTCCTGCTCGAGCGCCCAGCGCAGGTCCTCCTTGTCCTTCTCGGACAGGGCGGGGACCGACACCGCGACGCCGGGAAGATTGAGGCCCTTGTGGTCGGAGACGACGCCGGGGACCTCGACGCGCGTCACGACATCGGTCTGCGTGACCTCGATGACGCGCACCGCGACGTTCCCGTCATCGATGAGGAGGCGATCGCCGGGGGCGCAATCACCGGGCAGGCTCTTGAAGGTCGTCCCCACGAGCTCCTTCGTGCCCGGGACGTCACGAGTCGTGATGGTGAAGGTATCCCCCACCTCGAGGGCCTGAGGCCCTTCCGCGAAGGTCTCCAGACGGATCTTCGGGCCCTGGAGATCGACGAGGATCGCAACGGCCCGACCGGAAGTCGCCGACGCGCGGCGCACCTTCTCGATGACCGCCTCATGCTCAGCGGCGCTGCCGTGAGAGCGGTTGATCCGGGCGACGTCCATTCCGGCGTCGACCAGAGCTTGAATCTGTTCGGCGGAATCTGTCGCGGGTCCGATGGTGCAGACGATTTTTGCTCGGCGCATGGGGCCATTCTAGCGTGACGACGAAGGTCCCACCCCCGCCGACTCGGCGTCGGCGTCGTGATGGTCGCCATGAAGCCCTGCGCCCGCCGCCTCGTTCTGAGGCTCCTCGAAGGGCGCCGCCCCGCCCTCAGCACCCGGATCCCCCTCAGACGCGGGGACGAATCTCTCATCGCCGACGAGCCGCGTCGAACGACCGAGCCTGCCCGCGATGATGAAGATCGCCGCGCCGAGGACGAGCATGCCGATCGACGTCCAGGCGTTGAGGCGGATCCCGAGGAACTCGCGCGCCGCATCGAGTCGCATCGTCTCCATCCAGATGCGCCCCACCGGATAGGCGAAGAGGTACAGGGCGAACACCTGGCCCGCCTTGAAACGGAAACGGCGATCCGCCCAGGCGATGAGGGCGGCCATCGAGAAGTTCCACAGCGACTCGTAGAGGAAGGTCGGGTGGAAGAGGGTCCCCGAGGCGTAACCCGCCGGCAGGTGCGCGTCATCGATCTCCAGGCCCCAGGGAAGAGTCGTCGGCGAACCGAAGAGCTCCTGGTTGAAGTAGTTGCCCCATCGGCCGATGCCCTGAGCCATGAGGAGCGTCGGCGCCAGGGAGTCCGCGATCGGGCCCAAGCGTCGTCCCGCGCGGCGCACCGCGATCCAGGCCCCCAGCGCCCCGAAGAAGACCCCGCCCCAGATGGCGAGCCCGCCCTCCCAGATCTTGAGGATGCGGAGCATCGACTCGGGCGATGCGAAGTAGTTCTCGGGCGTGGTCACCACGTGGTAGAGGCGGGCGCCCACGATGCCCATGGGAATCGCCCACATCGCGACGTCGTAGAGCAGCTCGGGGTCTCCCCCGCGCTTGCCATAACGCTTCGCCGTCCACCACACGGCGAGAATCATCCCGGTGACGATGATGAGGCCGTAGGCCCTCAGGGGAACCGGGCCGATGTACCACACGCCCCGATCGGGAGAGGGAATGGATGCGACGAACATGTGTGCTCCTTAAGTGCCTGGAGGCTTCGAGCCGTGGGGACGGCGCTCCGCATCGCCCTCCAGCGCCCACCGAACGCGCTCCTTGCGATCGGTGCGCAGCGCGGGATGCGATCCGGCGCTCACCATATCGGACAGGCACGCCTGAGGATCGCGCGAAGTGACGAGAGCCTCACCCACGAGCACCGCGTCCGCCCCCCATTTCGCGTACTCGAACACGTCATGAGGGCCGCGCACCCCCGACTCGGCGACCGCGACGACATCGGAGGGAATGATGTCGATGACCTGCTCGATCACATCGCGATCCACGTCCATCGTCGTGAGGTCGCAGGCGTTCACCGCGATGATCTTCGCCCCGGCGTCGAGCGCGCGCAGGACCTCGAGGCGCGAATGCACTTCCACGAGCGCGTGCATGCCCAGCGAGTGCGCGCGCTCGAGCAGGGAGACGAGCGCGGGCTGGTCCAGGGCCTGAGTCATGAGGAGCACGAGGTCGGCCCCGTGGGCCCTCGCCTCATGGATCTGATACGAGGTGACGATGAAGTCCTTGCAGATCACCGGGATGTCCACGGCGGCGCGCACCGCATCGAGGTCCTTGAGCGAGCCCAGGAAATGACGGGACTCGGTGCAGACGGAGATCGCGCTCGCCCCGCCCGCCTCGTAGGCAGCGGCCAGGGCGCCCGGGTCGTCGATGCGCGCCAGGGGCCCGATCATCGGAGTCGCCCGCTTGATCTCGCCGATGATCGCGACCGCGCCCTCGCGCTCGCGCAGGAGGGCCAGGGCATCATGGGCGTCGGGGGCCTTTTGAGCGCGCCGTTTGACATCCGACAGCGCAACCTCGGATTCGCGCTTCTTCAGATCATCGACGACGCCGGCGATGATCTCGTCCAAGACGTTCACGGATCCCTCCTCCCGTCGTCGACGACTCCTTCGATGCTATCCCGACTGCGGCGCGCAGCCCGAATCGGTTCAGCGAACGGATCCGCATCGGCGAATGATCGGGGCCTAGCGCTCCGGCCGCTCAGAGACCGAAGCGCCCAAGTCCCCGCCCTCGAGGAAGCAGGTCCTCTGACCCGTATGGCAGGCCGCCCCGACCTGATCGACCTCCACGAGCAGCGCGTCCCCGTCGCAGTCGATCGACACGGACTTCACGTACTGGGCGTGCCCCGATGTGTCCCCCTTGCGCCAGTACTCCCGGCGCGAGCGCGACCAGAAGGTGACGCGCCCGGTCGTGAGGGTCCGATGCAGGGCCTCGTCGTCCATCCACCCGAGCATGAGCACCTCACGGGTGTCGTACTGCTGGATGATCGCCGCGACGAGTCCGGCGGAATCGCGTTTCAAGCGCGCTGCGAGAATCGGATCGAGAGTCACCGGATCATCCTGCCACGGTCATGACCCGGGCGCATGCGCCGAGCTCACGTCCACTGCGGGATCACGCCGTGAAGGATGTGGGCGGTCATCGAGCCGACCACGAGCCAGGGGCCCAGGGGCATCCGCGAACTGGTCCCCGCCGAACCGATGACCAGCCGCCAGACCGCGCCCAGCCCCGCGGCGATGACGGACATGAACACTCCGAAGACGGCGGCGGTGATGCCCTCGGTCCCGAGCATCGCGCCCAGCACGGGGGCGAGCTTCACATCGCCGAAACCCACGCCGCCCGGCAATCGCGAGAGGAGCCACATGGGGACCGCCCAGATCGCGCCGCCCCAGGCGACGTCGGCGAGCACCGAGGTCGGCGAGTCCGAGACGAGGACCGCGCAAACGCATCCGATGGACACGCCGACGGCCATCGCCCCGGTGTAGGCGTTCGGCAGCTTGTGGGTGCGCACATCCGTCAGCGCCGACAGGGTTCCGATCATCGCGACGCTCACGAGGGCGGCGGCGGAAGGAGTCGAATGAGCCGCGATCACGGCGAGGATGCCGATGAGCGCGGACATCCAGGTGATCTGGGTGCGCCTCAGGGGCGGCAATGTGGCCTCGATGAAGTAGCGCCTCTGAACGCGCCATCCCCTGAGCCACAGCCACCAGACGATGAGGATCCACGTCGCGAACCCGGAGAGCAGGCAGACGTCGCCGAGCAGCGGTGCGAGCAGCGCGAAGCCCCGTTCGTTCATCTCCACGGTTCGAGCGCCGCCTTCATTCGATCCAGGTCGGGATCCGATCCGGTCATGAGACGGACCTGGAGGGCGGCCTGATGGACGAGCATGTCGAGGCCGTGGGCGATCGCGGCGCCGCCGTTCTTAAAGGACTCCAGCAGCGGGGTCCGGCGGGGCGCGTAGACGACGTCGAGGAAGGCCCGCCGGCCCGTGGGGGCGATGGTGCGGGCGAAGTCATCGGCGACTCCGGCGGGAAGCGTGGAGACGACGACATCCGCGGCGTCGATCGCTCGGCGGACCGCGTCCCCGTCCCCCCACATCACCTGCTCGACGGCGACGCCGAGGCGGGAGGCCGCGGCGAGGATCGAGGCCGGGCCGCCGAATCGTCGCGCGGCCACGCTCAGGTCCGCAACGCCCAGGGTGCCCAATGCGGCCAGTGCTGATGCGGCGGTTGCGCCCGAGCCGAGGACCAGAGCCCTGTGCGGAGTGATCCCGGCGGCTCCGACCGCCTCCCTCAGGGCCTCGGCGATGCCGTGGACATCGGTGTTGAAGCCCGTGAGGATCCCCGCGGAGGGGACGAGCGTGTTCACGGCCCCGACCGCGGCGCCGACGGGATCGACGGCGTCGCAGTAGTCGAGGACCGCGCGTTTGCACGGCATCGTGACCGACAGGCCGAGGCAGTCGTCATCGAGCGATGACAAGCGGGCGCCGAGGCCGTCGAGGCCGGTCTCGATCCGCTCGTACCTCCACTCGGCCGGCAGGCCGAGGCCGTCCCAGGCCGCTCGATGGAGGATCGGCGACAGGGAATGCGCGATCGGCGAACCGATGACCGCGGCCCAGCGCACGCTTCAGCACTTCCCCGGGTTCGCCGTGCAGTAGGCCTTGAACTTCTCGACATTGGCCTCCTGCTCGGCATGGGTCTGAGCGAAGAGGGTCTCCCCCGTGTCGAGATCAACGGTCACGTAGTATAGCCACGGCCCCGATGCCGGGTTGATGACGGCCTCGATCGCGCTCTTGGCCGGCTGGGCGATGGGCGTGGGCGGCAGTCCCTTGTACAGGTAGGTGTTGTAGGGATTCTCGTCGGCGAGATCATCCACCGTCGGCACTCCGCCGGTCTTCCCGACGCCGTAGAGCACCGTGGAATCCATCTGGAGGAGCCCCTTGGTCTCGCCCTCCGAATCGGCGAGCCTGTTCTCGATGACTCGGGCGACCTTCGGCAGGTATTCGTCGATGTTGACTTCGCGTTCGAGGATCGACGCCTTGATGAGAACGGCCTGGCGATCCGCGACCGCGACGCCCAGGGCGTCGAGCTCGGCGACCGTCTTCGCGACCATTTGGCCCAGCAAAGTCGCGGGCGTGTCGGTCGAGGCGAGTTCGTAGGATCCGGGGGCCAGCCAGCCCTCGGCGTTGCCGCCCGCTTCGGCCGGGAGGCCGATGGCCGCGGAGTCGGCCAGCGCCGAGTCGACCTCCTCCTGAGTGAAGTCGGTGACGGCGACGATGCGCTCGACGATCTGCGCCGCGGTCTGCCCCGGCGCGACGGTCACCGTGTTCTCCGAACGGTTCGCGTCGTCGAGCAGGGCCGCGACTGCCTCCGAAGCGCTCATCTTCAGTTTGAGCGTGTAGGTGCCCGGACGGATCGAGGTCGACGCCTTATTCGCGTTGAAGGCGCGGGTGAAGGCGTCGAGGGATTTGACGACGCCCGCGTTCACGAGGGTCTGGCCGATCTCCACGCCGGATTGTCCGACATCCACCGTCACTTCGACGCTGCCCTCGCCCGGTCCCGGGTAGTCGTCGGCCAGGTGGGCCGATTGAGAGCTCGAATCCATCACTTGGTTGATCGCGAACCATCCGGCGCCTCCGAGGAGGACGAGGACGAGGAGGATCACGAAAGCGGATCGGATCCGCCGGTTCCTCCGACGCCGCTTCACGCGGAGGCGTTCGTGCTCCAACCTCCGTGAGCGCATTCCCGTGGTCTCGAGGCCCACCGCATCGGGGGCTTGAACGGCGCCGTCCGCCCTCGGCGCGCGCCGGGGCGCCTCGTTGCGCGAGCCTGCGTGAGCGCCGTGGGAGTGGATCTCACGGCGAGGTTTGAACGGGGGCCTCGGGGGCGGCGTCGTCATGAACGGTCGTTCCCTTCCTTCGTGATCTCGATACCGGGAGCACGCCCCGACATCCGCTCTTCGTCGAGCGCAAGTTCAAGGATGATCTGTGCGGCCACCTGATCGATGACCTGCCGGTGCTCCCTCTCCGGGATCCCGGACTGCCGGAGCCGGGCGTGCGCCTGGTTCGAGCTCAGCCTCTCATCGACGAGGGCGACGCGAACGCCCGGACGCTCCGCCTTGATGCGGCGCGCGTACTTGCGGGCCCCCTTCGCCGACACGCCCTCGCCCCCCTTGAGGTGGCGGGGCAGGCCGACGATCACCTCGAAGGCGTCGAATGCGTCGATGATGCGGCAGATGTCGCCGATGTCCGACCAGTCGTCGCGCCTAAGAACCGTCTCGACGGGCACGGCGAGGATCCCCTCAGGGTCGGAGCGCGATACCCCGACCCTGACGGTCCCCACATCGACACCGAGTCGAACTCCCCGGCGAAGGGTCACGAAGCCGCCACCTCGGCGCGGATCGCCGCGATCGCCTCGTGGATGCGGTCCGTCCTCGAACCGCCGCCCTGGGCGATGTCGTCGCGGCCTCCGCCTCCGCCTCCGAGGTACTCGCCGACCGATCGCACGAAGGCGCCCGCCTTGAAACCGGCTTCGCGGGCCTTGGGGGTCACGGCGACGACGATCGCGGGCTTGTCCTTCACCCTCGCGACGAGCGCCACCACGCCCGGACGGTCGCCGAGTCGATCCCGGACATCGAGGGCGAGGGTCCTCAGGGCGTCCGTCGAGGGGAGTTCTCCCGCGTCCTCGGCGACGAGCCTCGCCCGCGGGTGGTCCTCGGCCGACTCCGCGAGTGAGGCCGCTCCGGCGAGCGTCTGCTCGAGGCGCAGACGATCGAGCTCCTTCTCGACCTCCTTCAGCTTGGCGAGGACCTGCTCGATCCTTGATGGCGCGTCCTCCGGGCGCCCGCCGAGAAGAGTCGTGATCTGCGAGACGAGCGCGTGCTCCTTCGCGTGGAAGTCGTAGGCCCCGTCCCCGACGAGCGCGTCGATGCGGCGCACCCCCGAACCGATCGAGCCCTCGCCCAGGACGGCGATCCGTCCGATCCGACCGGTCGTCGGCACGTGCGTCCCGCCGCAGAGCTCCTTGTCGAATCCATCCCCGATGGTCACGACGCGCACTTCGGAGCCGTACTTCTCACCGAAGAGGGCGATCGCGCCCGCCTTGCGCGCAGCATCGAGCGACATGATCTCCGTGGAGACCACGAGGTCCTCGGCGAGCTTCTCGTTCACGAGCGCCTCGATATCGTTGAGCTGCGAGGATTCGAGGGCCGAGGAGTGGCGGAAGTCGAAGCGCAGGCGCGACGGCGAGTTCTCGGAACCGGCCTGGGCCGCGTCCTCGGAGACCACGCGGCGCAGACCTGCATAGACCATGTGGGTCGCCGTGTGCGCGCGTGCGATCGCGAGTCGGCGCTGGGCGTCGATCTCGGCCCACGCCTTCGCACCGGGCAGCACGGTCCCCTCCGTGATCGTGCCGCGATGCACGAAGAGGCCGCGGATGGGCGCCTGGACGTCATGCACCTCGATGATCGCCCCGTCCGCGAGCCGGATGACGCCGTGGTCGGCGAGCTGGCCGCCCATCTCGGCGTAGAAGGGCGTGCGGTCGAGGACGATCTCGACTTCGGCGGGTGCCGATGCGGCCGGGACGTCGACGCCGTCGACGAGGATCGCCTCGATCGTCGCCTCCGCCGCGAGGTCGGTGTAGCCGAGGAATTCGCTCGCCCCTCCGATGCGCTTGCCGATCTCCTGGAAGACGCGGACATCGGTGTGCCCGGTCTTCTTGGCGCGGGCATCGGCGCGGGCGCGCTCCTTCTGCTCGAGCATGAGGGCCTTGAAGGCGTCCTCATCGACCTTGAGCCCCTGTTCAGCGGCCATTTCGAGGGTGAGGTCGATCGGGAAGCCGTAGGTGTCGTGGAGGGAGAAGGCGGAAGCGCCGTCGAGCACCTTCGACCCGGATGCCTTCGCGTCGGCGACCGCCAGATCGAGGATCGAGGTCCCGGCGCTGAGGGTGCGCCTGAAGGCCTCCTCCTCGGCGTAGGCGACGTCCTGGATCGTCGCCCAGTTCCCGTTGAGCTCCGGATACGACAGGGCCATCACGTTCTTCGACGCGGTGAGCAGCGTCGGCAGGGCGGGCTCGTCGACGCCGAGCAGGCGCATCGAGCGCACGGCGCGGCGGATGAGGCGGCGCAGGACGTAGCCGCGGCCGTCGTTGCCGGGCCTGACGCCGTCGTTGATGAGCATGAGGGCCGAGCGCACGTGGTCGGCCACGACGCGCATGCGCACGTCGTCGTCGTAGGCGGTGCCCGCCGCGGGGCCGGCGGCTCCCAGCCCGTAGGTCTTGCCGGACATCTCCTGAGCGGCCGCGATCACGGGGTAGACCTCGTCGATCTCGTACATGTTCGGCTTGTCCTGCATGATGAACGCCAAGCGCTCCAGGCCCGCACCCGTGTCGATGGCCGTCTTGTCGAGCTTGCCGACGAGCTCGAAATCGTGCCCCTCGCCCTCGCCCCGGACGAACTCGTCGAACACGAGGTTCCAGATCTCGAGGAAGCGATCACCGGCGAGGTCCGCGACCGGACCCCCGTCGGGCCCGAATTCGGGACCGCGATCGTAGTGGATCTCACAGCAGGCGCCGGCCGGACCGGGCTGCCCCGTCGACCAGGAGATCTCCGCGAAGGGAAGGCGCTGGATCCGCTCGGCGGGCAGCCCGATGGTCTTCGTCCAGTGATCGAAGGAGACCTCGTCCTCCTCCCAGATCGTCATCCAGAGACGATCGCCGTCGAGGCCGTAGCCGCCGCGGTCCTGAGGGGTCGTGAGCAGCTCCCAGGCGAAGTCGATCGCGCCTTCCTTGAAGTAATCCCCGAAGGAGAAGTTGCCGTTCATCTGGAAGAACGTGCCGTGACGCGTCGTCTTGCCGACATTGTCGATGTCGTTCGTCCGGATGCACTTCTGAACCGAGGCGGCGCGGGGCCACGGAGCGGGTTCCGTTCCCAGGATGTAGGGGATGAAGGGGACCATCCCCGCGACGGTGAAGAGGATCGAAGGATCGGGGGAAATGAGGGGGACCGACTCGGCGATGTGGTGGTCCTTGGACCGGAAGTAGTCGAGCCAGCGGGAGCGGATCTCAGAGGTGCGCATGGGTCCTCATCGTAGTCGGGTCGGGCCGCGACGAGCACATCGCCGGCGCGACGGTGGAATATGGCGGACCCCGGGAACCGAGTTCCCGGGGTCCGTAGAGTCGGAATCAGCGCGAGTAGTGCTCGACGACCATCTGGACATCGACCGTGACGGGCACCTCGGCGCGCTTCGGACGGCGCACGAGGGTGGCCTTGAGACGCTCGAGCTCGACATCGAGGTACTCGGGAACGGCGGGGAGGACATCGCGGTGGATGCCCTGCGCGGCGATCTCGAAGGGGACCGTCGTCTGCGACTTCGGCTTGACCTGGATCGTCTGGCCCGGCTTCACGCGGAAGGAGGGGCGGTCGACGATCTTGCCGTCGACGAGGATGTGACGGTGGACGACGAACTGGCGGGCCTGCTGGATGGTGCGGGCGAAGCCCGCACGCAGGACGAGGGCGTCGAGGCGCATCTCGAGGAGCTCGACCAGGTTCTCACCGGTCAGGCCGGCGGTGCGGCGGGCCTCCTCGAAGGCGCGGCGCAGCTGGGCCTCGCGGATGCCGTACTGGGCGCGCAGACGCTGCTTCTCCTTGAGGCGGACGGCGTAGTCGGAATCCTGCCGACGGCGCGAACGGCCGTGCTCGCCCGGTCCGTAGGGGCGCTTCTCGAAGTAGCGGACGGCCTTCGGGGTCAGGGCGAGGCCGAGGGCGCGCGACTCGCGCACCTGCTTGCGGGAACGGTTCTGAGCCATTTCCTCTGTCTTTCCTGTTTCTCATGTCATGGCCCGGGCGGATTCCCGGACCACGGGGCCGACTCCCGGAACGGGGTGTTCCATCGGCTAAGGCCCCAGGGGTGCCGCAACGGCAACCCGAGCAGTCTAGCGCATGGCGAGGAGCTCGCGAAGCGCGGCGAGCCTCTTCGTGAGCAGCGCCTCATGCCCGTTGGCACTCGGCCGGTAGTAGCGGGCGCCCTCGAGGTCGTCGGGCAGGTACTGCTGGGCGGCGACGTGGTGCGGGGCGTCGTGGGCGTACAGGTATTCGCTCCCGTGCCCCAGGCGCTTCGCCCCCGCATAGTGCGCATCGCGCAGATGCTTGGGGACCGGGCCCCCCTTGCCGGCGCGCAGATCCGCGATGGCCTCGTCGATCGCGAGATAGGCGGCGTTCGACTTCGGCGCCGTGGCCACCGCGATCACCGCTTCGGCGAGGATGATCCGGGCCTCGGGCATCCCGATGAGGGCCACGGCCTGCGCTGCCGCGACCGTTGTGGACAGGACTTCGGGGGCCGCCATGCCCACGTCCTCCGCAGCGCAGATCATGACGCGCCGCGCGATGAAACGGGGGTCCTCGCCCATCTCGAGCATGCGGGCGAGGTAGTGGATCGCGGCGTCCGCGTCCGATCCCCTCATCGATTTGATGAAGGCCGAGGCGACGTCGTAGTGCTGGTCCCGGTCCCAGGCGACCAGGGCCGTATTCGCCGCCATCTCGATGTGCGAGGCATTGATGATCGCGGATGAGGTGTCCGCCGCGGCCCCTGCGGCCGCCTCGAGAAGCGTGAGGGACTTGCGCGCATCGGAGCCGGCCAAACGGATGAGCGCGTCCTTCGCCTCCTCTTCGATTCCGAAGGCGCCGCGAAGGCCGCGTTCGTCGTCGAGGGCCCGATCGATGAGGGTTCCGATCGCGTCTTCGTCCAGGGGCTCGAGGACGAGGAGGAGCGATCGCGACAGGAGCGGCGGGATGACAGAGAAGGAGGGGTTCTCGGTCGTCGCCGCGATGAGGGTGACCCACTGGTTCTCGACGGCGGGCAGGAGTCCGTCCTGCTGGGACTTCGAGAAGCGGTGCACTTCGTCGATGAACAGGACCGTCTGCTCGCCCGTGGTCGCGGTGCGTCGTCTCGCAGCGCTGACGACGTCGCGGATGTCCTTGACTCCGGACGAGACGGCGGAGAGCTCCTCGAAGCGGCGCCCTTCGGCACGAGCGACGAGATAGGCCAGGGTGGTCTTGCCCGTTCCGGGAGGGCCCCACAGAACGAGGGAGGAGCCCTGCGGCGCTCCGCGCTTGGCGCCCTCGAGCAAGCGCCTCAGGGGCGAGCCCTCGGCGAGAACGGCCTCTTGACCGACGACTTCGGCGATCGTGCGGGGGCGCATCCTGACCGCGAGGGGCGCATTCGGATCGAAGGAGGGCGTGCCGAGGGCATCGAGGCTCTGAGCCTCGAACAGGTCCATGCTCACAGCTCCGGCTTCGCGTTCGCCGATCTCAGGACGTGCGTGATCACGGCGGCGGAGACCAGGACGAGGACGCTCCCTGCGGCCACCACCGAACCGGTAAGAGCGGTGAGCGACTGCGCAACCGCATCGGAGGTGGTCTGGGCCTCGTGCGCCCGGAGCGCCGAGGAGTTCGACGTGCGGACCTGGGAGTTCAGGAGTCGACGGGCCGGTTCGGACAGCTTCGCGGGCTCCACGCTCACGGGCGGCGCGGGGAGGGTCTGGCGCCCGGAGGAGGAGCGGGACGGAGCCGGTTCGGACGCGGCGCGAGCGGAGTCCGCCCGGATCTGAGCGCCGGTGTTCGACGAGGGGGCGGGCTCCTGGAGCGGCGCCTCCTCCTCTTCGGGCGTTTCTTCCTCTTCAGCCGGCTCCTGGACGGCGTCGCCCCGGGGCGCGGGCTCGTCCTCCCCCTGGACTGCGGGAGGCGACTGAGGAGCGTCCTCGCCGCCGTTCGGCGCCTCGGGCGCGGCTTCAGGCTCCTTCGGTCGATCGGGGTTCTCCAGAACGCCGGCGTAGAAGCGCCTGGTGCACGCGCTGAGACCCGGTGCGTCGTAGGAGACCTCGAAGACGTGCACATCGCCGGGTCGCCAGCCGATGCCCGACGCCGAGTTCTGCGCGTTCGGTATCTCGGCGACGATTGCGAAACCGCCGGTATCGGGAAGTGAGGAGCCGTACGCCCAGATCGTCGGGGCGAGCGCTGCGCCCGCCTCGTCGACGAGGGGTTCGCGCCGCTCTTCGGGCCCCTCCGATGATGAGGGATCGATGCGGACGATCACCGCGACGGGTTCGCCGATGGCCTTTTGGCAGCCCGAGAGCCTGAGGGTGAAGGAGCTCGCGCCCTCGTACTTGAAGGCGGGCGTATCGGCCGTGCGCCCGTCGCCCCGAACGACTGCGTTCGACACCGGGCTCGGCGCGATCTGGGTCGCCTGAGCGGCGGAGAATCCGAGGGCGAACACGGTGAGGATCATCGCGAGCACGGCGAGGACGCGCACGGGCGCAACGCCCCGCAAACGGCCCGCTCGTGGCATCTCATCCTCTCCTGCCCCGCATCCGCGAGGCGCACCAGTGACTCAGCGTATCAGCCGTCGGGGAGCGCGGGCAGTGGGAATGGTTACTCGAAGAGCGAATAGTCGCCCGCCCCGCGCCTGGCGATGCGCCCCGCCCCGTCCGTGTAGTCGACCACGGTGGTGGCGCCGGCCGTGCCCACGGGACCGACGATGACGAGGTCGATGAGCGAGCCGATCCGATCATCGACCTCGAAGCCGTCGATCAGGGGATCCTCATCCCCGGGCATGATGAGCGTCGAGCACAGCAGCGGTTCGCCGAGCTCCGCCACGATCGCCTGGGTGATGACGTGATCGGGGATCCTCACTCCGACCGTGTGCTTCTTCTTGTTCAGCGTCATGCGGGGCACTTCCTTCGTGCCCGGGAGGATGAAGGTGTACGGGCCGGGCGTGAGGGCCTTGATCGTCCGGAACTGGGAGTTGTCCACGATGACGAGTTCGCCGAGCTGGGCGAAGGAGTGGCACAGGAGCGAGAAGTTGTGCTTGTCGTCCAGCTTGCGGATCTGCCGGATCGCATCCATTCCGGCCTTGTTCCCGAGGGCGCAGGCGATCGCGTAACCGGAATCGGTCGGCAGCGCGATCACTCCCCCTTTCCGAATCAGGTCGACAGCCCTGGTGACGAATCGGGCCTGCGGGTTCTCCGGGTGCATCTCCACGTACGACATGCCTCTATTGTGTCCCACCTCACGGATTCGCGCCGGTGAACGCGCGGTCATTACCCCGAGCTTCAGCGCATCCCGTCTTCGGCTCGTCGCTGACGAGTCTCTTCGCACTCCATGCGCGCACCAGCAGAATGAGCGCTCCCAACGGGACGAAGAAGGACGCCAGTCCGAAGAAGACCAAGAGCGCGGCGAAGTACCAGGCGAGCGCGACGAGGAGGGCGACGAGGACCCGGATCGCCCTTCGACGCGGAATGTAGCGCTCGACCAGCCAGACGACGCCGGGAAGGCCGACGATGAACATCGCAGTCGCGATGATGTCGAAGCCCTTGGGATCGGTGAAGAAGGGCAGGGTCTTCGCTGCGCGCCACAGAGCCCCACCGATACTTGTGCCGCTCATGACGAGGAGCCAGACGAGCCCCCACGCCGCGGAGAGGAACACCGCCGGACCCCAGATGCTCGCGAGCGAATGGCGCCCGAGCGCCGAGTCGACGCTGGCCCATGCCACGAACAGGACGATCGGGGAGAGGAGCAGGACGATCCGGCCGATGAAGAGGAACGCCTGGTCCCAGGGCCCTCCGGCGCCACCCTCTCCTGCGACGAGGCTCGACAGGCCGGGAAGGAATCCGAGGAGGTCTGTCCACGAGGCGAGGACGAGGGCGAGGACGGCTCCGAGCGTTGCGAGGATCCTCACGTGCATCGGGAGGGACTCGAATCGGCGCGATGAGATGCTCGGCTTGCGTCTTTCCTGCCCGTTCGCCGCCGGCGATGAATCGCCGCTCGGGAAGCGCACCACGAGGGCGACGACGATCGCAGCCGCGAGAGCCGCGGCATCGATCACGAACCAGCCGATGACGAAGGCTTCGAGCCCGATCGCGATCGCCCCGATGGGCGCCCCGAGGGCGAGCCCGATGATCCAGCGCACCGCCCTGTGCGCTACGGCGCCCTCGAGAATCTCGTCGACCGCGAAGGCGAGCGTCACGGCCATCACGAGCACCATCGCCCATACGCCGATCACGCCGACGGCCTCGAAGAGGACTCGATCCTGAGCGCCCCGCGTTTCCTCGAGGATCAGTCGAATAGCGCCGGCGAGCCACCCGCAGGCGAAGGAGGCGCTCGCGCCGACGACGAATCCGAGGGCCCGAGGAGGGGACAGCCTGCCCCTCACGCGCATGAGGGCGGCGATCGCCAGCAGGGAGACGAAGGGCACGACGAGACCCCCCATCGCGGTTTCGACCAGCAGGTAGGCCCCGCGATGCGCCTCCATCACTCTCGTCAACGTTCCCGCGTCGAATCCGGGAAGGAGGCCGGTGTAGAGCCACTGATGCACGATCGCCAGAAGACACCCCAGGGCCGCCGCGGCGAGCGCGACCCCGAGCGTCAGCCGACTCCCCCAGCCGTGGACGATCGCCGAGCGCACGAGCGCCCCGTCCGGCCGTTCGAGACCACGAGCCCGAGCGTCCTCGAGAAGCGTCGTGAGGAACTCCTCACCCTTGTCCTCACGCCAGCGCTTCGGGTAGAAGCGCAGGAGCCGGGCGAAAGCCCCTTCGTTCAGCGGCATGCCCCTCATCCCCTTTCTTCGATCTCACGGAACGCCGGAACGCGGGTCACGCCGTGGCGCCCCGCGCGCGAGCAGGCCGCGCCGGGCCCGCTTTGAGCCGCCTCAGAGCATTCATGCGGGCCTTGGCGATGGCGGCCCTCGCCTCGAGGGCGCGGACCTCCTCGTCGAGCGCGTCCCCGCCCTCGTCCGTGAGCCGGTAGTAGCGCCGGGCCCGACCGTCGACGATCTCCTCCCCGTCGCTCACGATGAGCCCCTCGCCCGCAAGACGCTCGAGGGCGGCGTACAGGGAGGTGGCCTTCAAGACGACGCCCCCATCGGAGAGGCTCGCGACCTCGCGCATGATGTCGTAGCCGTGCCTGCGCCCCTGCGCGAGGGCGGTGAGGATCCAGAAGGAGTTGCGCGTCAGCGAAGTGCTCATGGAATAACCATACAACAAGTCATATGCCATCAACAGGCATATGACTTGCGCATGTCGGTGAGGAAACGCAGCGGGGCGGCATGACGCGCATGCCGCCCCGCTGCGCTCATCCCCGTGGGGATGAGCGCACGCCCCTCAATTCACTCGGTCTTCCCGGATTCATCCTGCGCCGTTTGCTCACCGCGATTCTTCGGCTCGGCGTCGACGCCCGCCTCCTTGCGCTGGTGGGCCGTGATCGGAGCCGGCGCATCGGTGAGCGGATCGTAGCCGCCGCCCGACTTCGGGAAGGCGATGACGTCGCGAATCGAATCCGCCTTCGTCAGGAGCGCGACGATCCGGTCCCACCCGAATGCGATTCCGCCGTGCGGCGGCGCACCGAACTTGAAGGCGTCGAGCAGGAATCCGAACTGCTCCTGCGCCTCCTCCTCGCCGATGCCCATGACGTTGAAGACGCGGTTCTGGATGTCGCGGCGGTGGATGCGGATCGACCCTCCGCCGATCTCGTTGCCGTTGCAGACGATGTCGTAGGCGTAGGCGAGGGCATTGCCCGGATCCTCGTCGAAACTGTCGAGCCATTCGGGCTTCGGAGAAGTGAAGGCGTGGTGAACGGCCGTCCACGGGCTGTGCCCGAGCGCCACGTCCCCCTCGGCCTCGGCATCGCCGGTCGGCTTGAACAGCGGCGCATCGACGACCCAGGTGAAGGCCCAGGCATCGGGATCGATGAGATCGCAGCGCTTGCCGATCTCGAGACGCGCGGCGCCGAGCAGCTCGCGCGCAGGAGTCGCCTTGCCTGCGGCGAAGAAGATGCAATCGCCGGGCTTGGCCCCGGTCGCCTCGGCGAGGCCCTCGCGCTCGGCCTCCGTGATGTTCTTCGCAACCGGACCGCCGAGCGTCCCGTCCTCGCCGACGGTGACGTAGGCGAGCCCCTTGGCGCCGCGGGCCTTCGCCCACTCCTGCCACTTGTCGAAGGTGCGCCGCGGCTGCGAGCCGCCGCCGGGCATGACGACCGCGCCGACGTAGGGCGCCTGGAAGACGCGGAAGCCCGTGTTCGCGAAGTACTCGGTGAGGTCGACGAGCTCGAGTCCGAAGCGCAGGTCGGGCTTGTCCGAGCCGTACTTCTCCATCGCGTCCTTGTAGGTCATGCGCGGCAGCGGAGTCGGCAGGTCGTAGCCGATGAGGGACCAGACGTTCTTCATGACGTCCTCGGCGACCGCGATGACGTCGTCCTGGTCGACGAAGCTCATCTCGATGTCGAGCTGGGTGAACTCGGGCTGACGGTCCGCGCGGAAGTCCTCGTCCCGGTAGCAGCGCGCGATCTGGAAGTAGCGCTCCATCCCCGCGACCATGAGCATCTGCTTGAAGAGCTGGGGCGACTGCGGCAGCGCGTACCACGAACCCGGATTGAGGCGCGCGGGCACGATGAAGTCGCGCGCGCCCTCGGGCGTCGAGCGCGTGAGGGTCGGAGTCTCGATCTCGACGAAGTCGTGCGCGTAGAGGGTGTCGCGGGCGGCCCGCGAGACCTTCGAACGCAGGCGCAGCGCGTACTGCTCGGGTTCGCGGCGCAGGTCGAGGTAGCGGTACTTCAGACGGGTCTCCTCGCCCACGTTCCCGGAGTCCTCGGCGTGCGCGGACACCTGGAAGGGAAGGGGGGCCGAAGTGTTGAGGATCTCGATCTCGTCCCCCATCACCTCGATCGCTCCGGTCGCGAGATTCGCGTTCTCATTGCCCTCGGGGCGGGCGCAGACCTCGCCGGTCACCTTGAGGACGAATTCGGAGCGGAGTTCGTGTGCGACCGACTCGTCGCGGACCACGACCTGGGCGATCCCGGAGGCGTCGCGAAGATCGACGAAGGCCACGCCCCCGTGATCCCTGCGACGGTCGACCCAGCCTGTGAGGGTGACCGTCTGGCCGATGGTTTCGACACCGAGCGAGCCGATGTTATGGGTTCGGAGCACGTGCATTCCTTTCATCATTGCCGACCGCGAGACGGGCGGAGGCACCCGGGAATTCTACGCCCGAGTTTGGACGCCCCCAAGACGGGTGGGAGGATTCGCTGGTGAGTGTTGACACCCCCGCGAAGGAGCCCTGGCGCCCGATCGAGATCTCCCTCCTCATCGGATCCGTCCTCCTCATCACCCTCGCCGCCTTCGAGGGCCTCGCGACGACCACGATCATGCCCAACGTCGTCGCCGAGTTCCACGCCGACTCCTGGTTCTCGATCGCCTCGGGCGCGGCCCTCGCCGCCCAGCTCTCGGCCACGGTGGTCGCCGGCGGCCTTTCGGACTCTCGGGGGCCCAGGCGCGTCCTCGGATACGGCGTCGCCCTCTTCGCGCTCGGCCTCCTCGTGTCCGGGTGCGCGCCGCTGATCGAGATCTTCGTCATCGGGAGGATCATCCAGGGAGTCGGCGGCGGCCTCATCATCGTCCCCCTCTACGTGTTCATCGGGTCGATCGCCGCCCCCTCGCACCGACCGGGCTTCTTCGCCGCCTTCTCCCTCTCCTGGGTCCTGCCCGGACTCGTCGGCCCCGCGATCGCCGGATACGCGGTCTCACTCGTGGGCTGGCGCCCGGTGTTCCTCTCCGTGCCCGCGCTCGCGCTCATCGCCCTCTTCCCCCTCATCGGGGTGCTCCGCGCCCTCGGCGCGCACGAGCGCTCGCCCTCCTCCCTCGCGCGCCTGCTCCGCCTCGCGGTCCTCGCCGGGGGCGGCGTGGTCCTCCTCCAGCTGTCGGGCGCGCTCGGCGGCCTGCCCCTGGTCGCGGTCGCGCTCCTCGGACTCGTGCTCACCGGGCTCACGCTCCCCCGACTCCTGCCGAAGGGCGCGTTCGCGCTTCGGCCCGGATTGCCCGCAGCGATCATGACGAGGCTCCTGGCCATGGGGGCGCAGGCGGGCGCCGCGGCCGTCCTCCCCCTCGTCCTTCAGCGGGTCCACGACTGGGAGCCCGAATCCGCTGCGCTCGCCGTCACGATCGGCACCGTTTCATGGTCCGCCGGGGCGACCCTTCAATCCCGGATCACGGGCTCCGGACGACGGCTGCGCCTGCCGTTGATCGGCGTGGCCCTGCTGACGCTCGGCATCGTTCCCATCGTCGCGCTGGCCCACCCGCGGGCATGGATCTGGGTCGCGATGCTCGGCTGGTTCATCGCCGGGGCGGGCACGGGACTCATGCACTCCACGCTGTCCGTCCTGTCCCTGGATCTGACCCGTCCGGCAGAGCACGGCAAGGTCGCCAGCTGGCTCCAGGTGGCCGACGCCTCGGGCGCCGCGATCGAACTGGCGATCATGTCGATCGTCATGGCTGCCTGGAACTCCCTCGGGACGGGCGGCAGCCTCGCCTACCTACCCGCTCCGCTCATCGCACTGGTCTTCTCGATCCTCGCACTCGCCTCCGCCTTGCGGATCAGTGGCACCGGTTCCCGCTGAAGACCGGGAGCCGCCGACGAATGCTTCACCCTCGCCTTTGAAGACCTTCACCTGACGGATCAAGATACACGGGGATCCAAAACGAAATCCGGATCGGGCTCGAAACAGAAAGTCGCCGTACCACCACCACCATCAAAACCCGGAGGACGAGTACGCGGCACCACATCCAACAACGTAAACGTCCCCACCCCCGCATGCGTCACAGCCTCACCCACCACCAACGACGCATGAACACCACGAGTAGCCCCACTTAGGTCAACAGTGTCCGGCGTAGCCATCATGACGCCATCCTCAATCCGAACTCCGGCAACAGTAAGCGAAATATCTTCCCCAAGAGCGAAGTTAGTATTCTCAGCGACGCTAATCAGATGCCCGTTCGTACATGACATGAAATCATCCTCCCTCATAAAGGTCGGCGAATCCGGATACTGCTTCGAAGCGTCACGATACCCGCACCCCGACACAAGACCACCCACCACAACCGCAACAACAGCACAGCAAACCGTCCTACGCGCCCCGCTCACCGATACCGCCCCCAATCAGCACACCCCTACAACAATCCCCGCTTAGCACAGAGCACCCCCACCGAAACCCGCCAATCACACGGACCAGTGGCACCGGTTCCCGCTGAAGACCGGGAGCCGCCGACGAATGCCTCACCCTCGCCTTTGAAGACCTTCACCTGGCGGATCAAGATACACGGGGATCCAAAACGAAATCCGGATCGGGCTCGAAACAGAAAGTCGCCGTACCACCACCACCATCAAAACCCGGAGGACGAGTACGCGGCACCACATCCAACAACGTAAACGTCCCCACCCCCGCATGCGTCACAGCCTCACCCACCACCAACGACGCATGAACACCACTGGTATAACCGATGCTGACAAAGGATGCCTTCATCACTCCGTCTTCAATCCGAACTCCGGCAACAGTAAGCGAAATATCTTCCCCAAGATCGAAGTTAGTATTCTCAGCGACGCTAATCAGATGCCCGTTCGTACATGACATGAAATCATCCTCCCTCATAAAGGTCGGCGAATCCGGATACTGCTTCGAAGCGTCACGATACCCGCACCCCGACACAAGACCGCTCAACGCCACCGCCAAGACAGCGAAACCGACGACTGCTCTCATATTGATCACCGGTAAGGCCCTCCGATCGCCACATCCCCGTAGTAATGGCCGAAATCCTCCCACGACATGACAAAGGACGCAGGAGCCTTCACCACACCTTTGGGGCGATCATTCCAGCCCCAAGGATTGCGCAGGGTCACGCCCTCGCTCGTCGCCTCTTCAACCATGAAGGCGTGACCGTGCGGGATGCGGATGCTTTGCTCGGCCCCGTTGATCGTAACTTCCACATCTGCCCATCCAGCATCAGGGAAGTGCGCCTCGGGCGCGCTCCCCGTTCCCGCAGTCATCGGTCGGCGCTCCGACAGGGCCCGCATGATCTGCTCCTGATCCTCTGAGTGATAGCCCTCGCCCCAGCCGAAGAACCCCTGATGACGCGACACGCCGCCTGGGGTGACATTCGTGATGTCCTGGAGCGCCTCTGCGCGGCTGCCCCCACCGATGCCGTTGTACGGGCCGCTGTCGAGAGTCCCCCCGGGATGTATCTGCCCATAAGCCGACTCGAATACGGACACCATATTCGGCTTCAGCCCATTGACCCCGCGCTGATACGTCGAGTCGACGAAGACCTCCCTCTTCGCGGACTCCTCAGGATGAAGAGGATCATCGTAAACCGTGACGAAGAAGCCATCCACAACGAAACCGGGAACCCCATCGGTGCGCGGCCTGCGTCTCACCCGAACGCAGGACTTCAACCACGCCCGGCCCTCAGGGGATGCCAACACAGCCATGAGACCGGCCAGGTAGTAGCAATCCCCGATACCTCCCTGCCGAACATCCCTGTACGAGAGCGAATCAAAGCCCTCCCACATCGCCGTCATCTCATCAACGGTGAGAACGTGCAACTCACCGACGTTGTTCCCATTGGGATCCAGGTTCACAGGCTCAAGATGCACGGCTTCGCACACAACGGCCCCGCAGGCGATCGCTTCTGAACGCACCCGCGAAAGAACCTCGTGATACCGGCCCAACAAAGACATCGCCTCGGGCAGCAGGAAGAAGAACTGAGCGCGGCGCTCATCTTGAGGAGCCAGCTCCCACGCCTCATCAATATCCGCCATCCGCCCCCTCAGATCCGCAACACTCTGCTTCGCCGAATCCACGACCCACGCATAGGTGTCAACCGCCCTCAGTGCGCTATCCACTCCTGAAGCCAAGGATGCGCCCGACGCACACACCTGATCGAGTTCATCGTCGAAAGCATCGCGCGCCCGCCCCTCCCACGAAGGTGCAGCACGCCCGCTGTCGCGCATCTCATCACGAATCCGCCACGCCTCAGTCGAGGCCGATGACAATCCATCCGCAACAGCATGCAGACGCGGTCCATCCCCGGGAATATCTTCGATCCACCCTGCGAACACGCCCATTGGATCTCCTCACTGATACGCGTTCTCGTCCCAAGCGAACAAGACCTGCAACTCCTCCTCCATCGCCTGGGTCTGATTCGAAGTGTCCCCGACTGCATCCGCGACTCGCGAACACCACCGCCCCAAAGCCCGCACGCGCTCCCCAGCATCTGAACGAAAACTCCCGTACGCACTCTGAGTCACGGGGAAACCCCATGTCGCGACACCCACATCATCGGGAAGTACAAGCCCTGCATACGCATCTGCGCCAGCGCCGAGCCTGCCCTTCAAAGCGGACATCTCGTCAGAATCCATATGGAAGTCGCTCACAGGACCATCACCTCACCACCATTGTGTCCTAAATCACTACACGTCAGCAGGCTAGCACACGCGTTCGATGCGACCTGATAGAGAGCCGTACAGGGGCAAGCCCCGAGTAATCAGCCCCTTCCATCCCATTTTCTCGCCGTCATCCCCTACTCGACATTCCTCAACTCGTCCTGTGTCCCCTCTCGGCATACCCTCGTCACCGTCATGAGGATCGTCGAACGCAACCCACACCGACAATGAACGCGGCTGCCGGGAAGTTCCCGGCAGCCGCGCTCCTCATCGCTTAACGGTAGTGGCGCTTCCCGAAGGATCGGCCTCCAGACTGTCCGCGACCGTCAGAATCCCGGCGGTCATCTCGTTCATGGCGCTCGAAACGCCGCCCCCTCAGGCCGTGCGAATCGCGCCCCTTGAAACCGCGCCCGCGGTCCTCGCGCTCGCCGAAGGAGTCCCGCCTCTCATAGCGCCTCGCGTACTCGCGCTCCTCGCGGTCGCGCGGCGGACGGCCGGAACGATCGAAGCGCTGCGCGCCCTCGGAGCGCTCCGCGCCCCGGGCGCCCGGCCCCTCGTCGAGACGGATCCTCAAGGGCCTGCCCTGGACGTAGCCGCGACCGATCTTGTCGAGCTGCTCCTGCGACAAGTCAGCGGTGATCTCCACCAGGGAAAAGGTCGGATAGATCTCGATATGGCCGACGTCGCGCCCGTCGATCCCGCCCTCGCCCGCAATGGCGCCCACGATCGAACCGGGCTTCACGCGATCCTTCTTGCCGACCTCGACGCGGTACTTCACGCTCGGCCCGTGAACCGGCCGGCCGCCCGCGCGCCGCTTCGCCGAATCCCGCCCCGGACGCAGGGGACGGTCCTTGTCGCGCTGGCCCTCGAAGGAGGCGCCGATGAACTCACCGGTCTCATCGACCTCGCCCTCATCACGCTGGCGGCCCTTCGCGCGCCCCTTCTCGACGCGGGGCTTGGGGCCCTCGTCCCCCACCGCATCGGCCATGAGGGCCGCGGCGAGATCGACCAGTTCCAGGCCCTCGGCCCGCACCGCCGTGTCGAGCAGCTCGCGATACATCTCGAGGCGGCCCTTCTCGATCCGCGCCGGGAGCGTCTCGAGGACGCGACCCGCCCGGAATTCAGAAACCGCGGCCGGGGAGGGAATCGCGACCTCCTCCATCGGCGTGCCGGTGAGGCGTTCGATGCGCTTGAGCCGCGAATGCTCGCGGGGCGTGAAGAAGGTGAGGGAGCGGCCCTGGCGGCCGGCCCGGCCGGTCCGGCCGATGCGGTGCACGTAGGCCTCGGGTTCGCGGGGCACGTCGAAGTTCACGACGAGGGAGATGCGCTCGACGTCGAGGCCGCGGGCCGCCACGTCCGTGGCGACGAGGACGTCCAGGGACCCGGAGCGCAGGCGCTCCACCATGCGCTCGCGCTCGGTCTGGGCGACATCGCCGGAGATGCCCGCCGCGCGGAAGCCCCGGGCGGACATCTCGAGGGAGATCTCCTCCACGTCGGCCCGGGTGCGGACGAAGACGATCGCGGCGTCCGCCTCCTCCTGGCCCTTCGCGATGTGCTGGGCGCGGGTGGCCAGGACGCGCGAAAGAGCCCCGATCTTGTGCTTGTAAGGAACCACCGCGTAGGTCTGATGGATCGTGTCGACCGTCGAGGACTCCTCCGAGACGGCGATCTTCACCGGATCGGTGAGGTGGGTCTTCGCGATCCGTTCAATGGCCGCAGGCATCGTCGCCGAGAACAGGGCCGTCACGCGGTCCTCGGGCACCTCGGAGGTGATCGTCTCGACATCCTCGGCGAAGCCCATGCGCAGCATCTCGTCGGCCTCGTCGAGGACGAGCATCCGCACTCCGGAGAGGTCGAGCGCCCCCTTGTCGATGAGGTCGATGACCCTTCCCGGAGTTCCGACGACGACCTGGGCGCCGCGCCTCAGGGCCGAGATCTGCGGGCCGTAGGGGGAGCCGCCGTAGACCGGGACGACGACGAGACCGCGCGTGCGCGCGGCGAAGTCCTCGATGGCCTGAGCCGACTGCATCGCGAGCTCACGCGTGGGCGCGAGGACCAGGGCTTGAACGCCCTGCTCCTCGGCGTCGACGATCGCGAGCATCGGAAGGCCGAAGGCGGCCGTCTTGCCGGTGCCAGTCTGCGCGATGCCGACGACATCGCGCAGTTCGAGCAGAGCGGGGATGGCCTCGGCCTGAATCGGGGTCGGGGTCGCGAAGCCCATGGAGGTGACGGCGGCGAGGATCTCCTCGGGCAGACCGAGATCGGCGAAGCTCACACGGTCCCCGGCCTCCTCCTCGTCGGCATCCTCGATCCCGGCGTCGAGCGCCTCCTCGGAATCGACGGGCTCGTCGAGGTCGACCGGGGGCGCAGCAGCGGGCCCGTCAAGTTCAACAGGGGCCGAGAAGTCTTCAGCGTCGGGGGTTTCGGGCATGGGGGTATCGGGCACAATCATCCTTGGAGTCGTGGTCATTCGAGGCCGGTATCACCGGACCGGGCCCATCGGGGCCTTCGGCGCCGCCTCGTACACACAACACTCACCCGCAGGTGCCCATCACAACACGAAAGGCGCGCCTCATCGCCCTTCCAGCCTAGCCGAGGAGCGATGCGCCGCAGCGACGCCCCTCCGTGAGTTCACTCACCGCCGGCGGGCCCGGAGCCCCGATCGGAGAGCAGTCGCACGATCTCGCGCTGGCGGGCGTCCTCCGCCTCGAAGGCCGCAACCGGGCCCTCGAGGAGCTCGTCGGCGAGGAGGCTCCGGAAGCGCCGACGCGCCGCCGCCGACGCCCTCGCAGCGCCCCAGGCGACGCCGATCCGTGACACGAGAGCGATCAGCACCGTCGCCCCGACGCCGAGGAGCAGGCACCACGTCGGCACCGGCACGCCGTGCCTCAGGGGGACGGGGAGCGCGACGAGGAGCGCGTCCTCGACGATGCGGGCCGCTGCCAACCAGCCGGCGCCCGCAATCGCCACCATCCACGCGATGGCCTGAAGCCCGGAGGATGCGCGCCACCACCGCCGGATCGGATTCGGATCGACTCCGGACCTGCCGACGACGCGGTCGCACAGATCGGGAACCGCATCGACGAGCCGGGCGGAGATCGCCGACATCGCCGCCGCCCAGGCATGAGGCCGGCCCCGTCCGATCTTGGCACCGACCCTGCGCAGGGCGGTCGCCGTTCGGGCGCGCATCGCCGGATCGACAGCGAAGTCGACGACGGGCGCCCCGGGATGCCCCTCGTTCCTCCGAAGGTGGGCCCGGCGCGCCGGATCGGCGCGCAGATGACGGATCCACCGGGTGGGGATCCACGCCGCCCGGGTGACCCCCCGATGCCGGTAGGAGTCCCCGACCGCATCGGCGAGCCCGTCGAGCCCGCCGGAGCGCGCGATCTCGTCGGCGAAGGCGCCCGCAAGGCCCCGCGAGTCGAAGGCGGGGAGCGAATCGGGGATCTCGGCGCCCGATCGCAACAGCTCCCCGACCCGCCCGAGGGCCCCGACGGCCTTCACGGCACTCGCGCGCACCATCCGCGCAACGGCGTCGATGACGTCGGCGAGCGGGGCGATCCCCTCGCCGGTCAGTGCCGACACCGCCAGCACCGCGCTGCCGCGGGCGCCGTCCTCGTCGAGGAGGCGGCGCAGATGCTCGACGACGGCCCTGCGCTCGGACGGGTCGAGGCGATCGACCTGATTGAGCACGGTCGCCGTTGCCCGCGCGGAGTGCGCCATCGGCGCGACCCACTCGGAGTGGATCACCTCATCGGCGTACTTCTGCGGGTCCACGACCCACAGGATCATGTCCGCGCGCTCCGAGACGCGCCGGGCGACCTCGCGATGCTCAGCGGCGCGGGAATCGATATCGGGCAGGTCGACGATGACGACGTTCCCCGGGATCCGCATCCCCTCGACGCTCGCACGGCGCTCGACGCCGAGCCAGTCGAGGAGCTCCGCCGCATCGAGGCCCGGCGAGTGCGCGGCCAGGGGCGCGCGGGTGGTGGGCCGCAGCACGTCGACCTCGGCGAGCACATCGCCGACGAGGGCGTTGAACAGGCAGGACTTGCCCGACCCCGTGGCGCCGACGAGGGCGATGACGACCGTCTCGGGGTCCAGGACCGCGCGCTCGCGAACGATGAGGAGATCCGCCGCGGCCTCGTCTCTCACGGGCTTCGCAAGCTCGTCGCCGAGGAGCTCGAAGGCCCGCTCGAGCCCTTCTGCGCGTTCCAGGATCCTCACAGCCATGAGCCGCGCACCTGAGCGATCGATTCCAGGAGCGCCGTCGAGGACTGCTCCTGCGGCAGCGCCCTCCTCAGCGGGCCGAGCTGCTCGGCCAGTGCCGCCCTCATCCTGTCCTCCAGATCCTTCCTCGCGGCCCTCGTCATCGCCCGCACGGCCTGATCGCCGAAGACGGTCTCGAGGAGCTTCTGGGCGAGCACCGCCGATGCGCCCGCGATGCCGACCTCGGCACCAGTGAGCCCTCCCGTGGAGGCGAAGACCGCGATGATGAGCGCCACGGAAACGGCATTGAGCCCGACGGCCGCGATCCGGGCCCTCGCCCTCCGGTCGCTCCCCTCGGCGCGCACCGTCTCGAGGAGGCGCCGCTGCCAGGCGCGCGTGAGCTCTAGATGTGATGTCCAGGGACGTTGTTGAGTCGGTCGAAGGGTACGCCGCCAATCGCAGAGTGGTGTCGGTGGTGGTTGTAGAAGTGGAGCCAGCCGGGCAGCGCCAGGCGTCGTTCGGCCTCTGAACCGTAAAACCTGGCATAGGCCCAGCCGTCCCCGAGCGTGCGGTGGAATCGCTCGATCTTCCCGTTCGTCTGCGGCCGGTAGGGGCGTGTCCGCTTGTGTCGGATGCCGAGCCGAGCGCAGAAGTCCCTCCATGCGTGGGATCTGTATGCCGACCCGTTGTCGGATAGGACTCGCTCGACGGTCACGCCTCGTTCGGCGAACCAGGCCACGGCGCGTTCGAGAACTCCCACCGCTGTGCTCGCCTGCTCATCCGACCAGATTTCTGCGTATGCGACGCGGGAGTGGTCGTCGATGACTGTGTGAACGAACGCCGTCCCGGTGCGCGGCTTGTGATCTTTTCCTCGTGGTAATCCCGGAGTCGCGAGCTTGTTCCGTGCGCCTTGCTGCCGACCTACGTAACGATGTCCACCGCCGTCGGGGATGTTGCCGAACTTCGTGACATCGACATGAATCAACGATCCCGGATGAGGATGCTCATATCGCCGCAATGGCTCGCCAGTGACACGATCGATATGCGAGAGGCGGTTCACGCGGCAACGGACGAGGACCGCGTGAACAGTCGACGTCGAGAGACCAAGTCGCGCAGCGATCTGGGCTGGCCCCAGTCGAAGCCGCCAGCGCAGGTTGATGATCTTCTTCTTGACATGCTCGGGCGTCCTGCCTGGGATCCGGTGCGGCTTGCTGGAGCGATCCTGCATCCCAAACTCACCCTCTTCCCGGTAGCGGCCTGCCCATTTCCGGGCAGTGATCGGGGAGACCATGAACATCTTTGCGGCGATCGTGGCCGGATAGCCGTCTTCGACAATCAGCCGAGCTAACCGGAGACGGGCACGAGGAGTGAGAAGAGCGTTCGGATGGGTCATCAATTGGCCTCCGCCGCGGTCTTCGTAAGCGCGCGTCTGGTGAGAAGCATGATGACGAGAGCGATCGCTGTCAGCACCGAAGCGACCCAAACCGGCGCGAGCAGCCCCAGCCCGGTCGCGAGCCCGAGCGCACCAAGCACGGGCCCCGCTGCAGCTCCGATATTCAATGCTGCGGTTGCGTACGAACCGCCCATCGTTGGCGCACCCGATGCTGCATACAGCACACGCGTGATCAGAGTACTGCCGACGCCGAACGACAGGAATCCCTGAACGAGGACGAGGACGATAAGCGCAACGGGATGAGATGCGACCACTGCCAACACGATCCAGCCTGTCAGCAATAGCGGTCCGCCGACTGCGAGCACGAGGCCAGGTCGTTGATCTGATAGTCGTCCTGCGATCGTGACGCCAAGGAACGATCCGATGCCGAACATCACCAGCGCGACGGACACCCACGCTTCGGCCAAGCCCGCGGTCTCGGTCACGATGGGTGCCAGGAAGGTGAATGCCGCAAAGGTCCCTCCGTTGATCAGCGCTCCGAGTGCCATGGCCAGGATGAGCCGCGGCGTCGCCAACTGGCTGAGCTCGACACGGAGCCTTGGTGAGGTCGCGCTAGTCTCGCTCCGACCAACATTGTTCGTGACGCCACGAATGACTCCAACGGCCGCGGGAATACAGAGGATGGCGATCGCCCAGAACGTCGTTCGCCAGCCCAGCGCTGTGCCGAGCAGTGCCCCGGCGGGGACGCCCACGACGGTTGCGATCGTCGTGCCGGAGAGCAGGATCGACAGTGCACGCCCCTTCTGGTTCGCTGGCACGAGGGTAGTGGCCGTGCTCAGTGCTACGGCGAGGAATCCTGCGTTTGCGAGAGCGCTGAGCACCCGGGTGATGAGCAGGAGAGAGAACACTGGTGTCATCGCTCCGATGACGTGGCTTCCCGCGAACACGAGAAGGCAAACGATCAATGTGAGCCGCGGTGGCCAACGGCGAGCGAATGCCGCCATCACTGGCGCGCCGACGACCATACCGACTGCGAATGCGGAGGTCAGCAGGCCCGCAGTGCCGACCGAGACGTCAAGTTCGGTCGCGATCGCGGGGAGCAATCCCGCGAGCATGAATTCTGAAGTGCCCATGACGAAGACCGCCAGGGCAAGCATGTAGAGGGCAAAAGGCATCGAGTACTCCGAGGTGTGAGATCAAGAAATGGTTCTTCTTGTCACCACGGCCAGCGCCCCGGGTACGCCAGACATACGCCCACACAGATCGTGGGCGTCGTAACTAGTGGTTCAAGGGGCTGGCGGTGTGACCGACAACCCCTGACCTGTCTGATTCGGGACTCGACATGCCCCAAACTCTAACATGCCTTCAATGGCAAGCGGTCTGGACAGATACTTCTTGAATCGGCACGGTGTCATTACGGGCGGGGGCCAGAACAACGTCCCTGGACATCACATCTAGAGCACGGGCCTCGACCTCGTCGATCGGGGCGCGCGGAAGCGATCGGGACAGGCGACGCGTCCACTCGGGGCCCTCCCAGCCCGCGCGGGCCTCGTCGTCGGCGCGGTGGAGCTCCTCGAGGACGAGTGAGACGAGCCCGGCCTCGATCGCATCCTCGACCGGCGTGATCGGGGCCGGCCGTCCGCGCAGCCACGCGCCGAAGCGGTCGCGCGCCCTTAGGAAGGAGGTCGACAGGAGGCGCGTCGCGTCGGCGGCTCCCACCGCCTCGTTCCAACGGGCCAGCACCTCCCCCCTCAGCTCCGAGGCGTCGGCGGTCGCAGCGCGCAGGCGGGCCAGGCTCGCCTCCTCGGCCCGGTCGACGACCGTCAAGGCCTCGGCGCGCGCATGGGAGGCGCGATCGATCGCATCGGCGAGGAGCTCCGCGAGCTTCACGACCTCGCCGATGGCCCCGGTCAAGGCGATGCGGGCGAGCTCCCTGCGCGAATCCGCACTCGCTGCGCCTTCGGCGAGGCGTGCGCGCAGTTCCGCGACCGCCCCGGGCTCCAGCATCCCGTCAACGAGGGCGGACTCCTCCACGACGAGCAAGGGGGCCCGCTCGAGGCCCCGACGATCCATGAGGGCGCGCAGGTCCCCCGCCACCGCTTCGCGGGCTCCGGGGGCGACGCGATCGAGGACGACGAGCACGGTGATCCCCGAGACCGCGGCCTCATCGAGGAGCCTCCAGGGGACCTCGTCGGCGTAACGGGCCGCACTCGTCACGAAGACCCAGAGATCGGCGGCGTCGAGAAGGCGGCGGGCGAGCGCCCGGTTCTCATCGGAGATGGAATCGACATCGGGCGAATCCAGGATGGCGAGCCCCTCGGGCAGCTCCGGGCACTCGCGCATTTCGAGCTCACCGGCGCTCCCCGCTCCCGCGGGCGCGACCGGATCCGAAGCGCCGCGATGCACGCGCACGAGGCCCGGAAGGACTCGGGGCGAGTCGAAATGGGACCGGTCATCGCCCCTGTGCAGGAGGACGGGGCGGCGCGTCGTCGGACGGAGCGGCGAGGAGGCGCAGACCCGCGCTCCCGCCAGGGCGTTGACGAGGGTCGACTTGCCCGATCCCGTGGATCCCCCCACGACGGCGAGCAGGGGCGCGTCAAGGGAGGAGGCCCGGGGCAGGACGAAGTCGTCCAGGCGCCGCAGCGCGCGCTCGCGCGCATCCCGGCCCCGGGCGGCGCCCGGAGTCCCGAGGGGGAGCAAGACCGAGCGGAGCGCGCCTCGCAGGTCCTCGAGCGCCGCGATCGCGTCCATCTCAGCCGATCGCTTCAACCCGCGGCGCGAGATCCTCCGCCGCGGGCGTCCAGGTCCCAGGCGCGGCCTCGACCTGCTCTCCCGAGCGGATGTCCTTCACCGTGTCCGGCTCGCCCGGCCCGCCCGGGAACCAGACGAAGGGGATGCCGCGCTTGTCGGCGAACTTGATCTGCTTGCCGAACTTCGCGGCCGTGGGGGCGACCTCCGTCGCGATTCCGCGGTCGCGCAGGATCCGCGCGATCGACTCGGAGCGCTGACGGTCGTCCTCGTCGATGACCGCGACCACGACCGCCGCGGGCGACTTGCGCGTGGCGCGCACCATCGGCGCGGAGATCATCCGCGACACGAGGCGCGACACGCCGATCGACAGGCCGACGCCGGGATAGGTGCGCTTCCCGTCCTTGGCGAGCGAGTCGTAGCGCCCGCCCGAACAGATCGATCCGAGGTCCTCGTGGCCCTCGACCACGGACTCGTACACCGAGCCCGTGTAGTAGTCGAGACCGCGGGCGATCTTCAAATCGGCCTCGATCGCACCGGGCATGCGCGCGGCGGCGGTCTCCAGCAGGGCGCACAGCTCGTCCAGGCCCTCCTCGAGGATCTCCCCCGACGCTCCCAAAGCCTCGATCCGAGCGCGGATCTCGGCCGGATCGGCGCTGCGGATCGACGCCATGTCGAGGAGCGCGCCCGCCTGCTCGCCCGTGATCCCCGACTCCGCCAGCTCGGCCGCCACGCCCTCGGGACCGATCTTGTCGATCTTGTCGAGGCCGCGCAGCGCCGCCTCCACGTCCTCGACCCCGAGCGCCTCGCACACGCCCTGGACGACCTTGCGGTTGTTCACCAGAACCGTCACCTTGGGGATCGGCAGCCGCGACAGCGCCTCGGCCATGACGAGGGGCAATTCGACCTCGTAGTGGAAGGGCAGTGCGCCATCGCCGACCACGTCGATATCGGCCTGGATGAACTCGCGGAAGCGGCCGTCCTGCGGCCTCTCGCCCCTCCAGACCTTCTGGATCTGATAGCGCTTGAAGGGGAAGTCGAGATCATTCGCGTTCTCGACCACGTAGCGCGCGAAGGGCACCGTCAGATCGAAGTGGAGGCCGATCCTGCGCTCCTTGCCCGAGTGCCGCCCCGCCTCGGCGTCCTTCAGGGCCTGCAGGCGATCGAGGACGTAGATCTCCTTCGAGGTCTCCCCCTTCGCCTCGAGCTGCTCGAGGGTCTCCACGGCCCGGGTCTCGATGCCGCTGAAGCCGTGGAGTTCGAAGACCTCGCGGATGCGGTCGAGGACGAACTGTTCGATGATACGGCCCTCGGGGAGCCATTCGGGAAATCCGGAAAGAGATGCGCGTGCCATGGGGGCATTCTCCCACGACACACGCACCCCTTACGATTCGACGTCGAGTCGCGAGCCCTTCAGCCGATCATCCGGGCCCTGCGCAGGTACGCGTTCGACTCGAGTTCGGCCGCCATCGTCGTCAGCGCACCGTGCCCCGGGATGAGCAGCGTCGCGGGATCCAGGGCATTGGCCAGGGTCCTCAAGGAATGACGCATCGTCTGCTCGTCGCCCCCGGGAAGATCCGTGCGCCCCACCGAACCCGCGAAGATCACATCGGCGCTCAGGGCGAAGGGCGCGGGCGCATCGGCCGCCGCGAGTTCGACTCCCCCGCTGTCCACCGACCAGCGCGCCTCGCCGAGGAACACCGACGAGCCCTCGGTATGACCGGGTGCCGGCACCATGAGCAGACGGACTCCCGCGACCGCTTCGAATGCGCCGCCGGGCGCATCGCGGAGATCAGCGGGGGCGATCCATTCGCCCGCCTCCTTTGGGACGGGCAGCGGCACATGCGCGCCCGGATCCTGCATGCGGTAGCGATCCGGACCCGGGATGAAGACGGGGGCCTCGCGCCCCTGCTCCTCGATCGCCCAGGAGGCGACTTCCCGGCACTGCCACACGTGGTCGGGGTGCCCGTGAGTCGCGAGCACCGCACCGACGCGCGATCCGGTCCCTTCGAGGACTTCGCGGATCCGATCCGTCACCCCCCACGACGGGTCGACGACGAGGGCGTCCGCGCCCTCATCGGGCACGATCACCACGCAATTCGCCCCGTAGTAGGGGGTCGGGATGACGCTGATGCGCATTTTCAGGCCATCGTCGAGCGGATCTGCTCCAGCCAGCTCCGCTTCGTCGCGAGGGCCTCCGCCAGCGCCTTCGCCGAGCCCTCGTCGCCCGCCGTCTCAGCGGCCGCCAGGTCGGCCTCGAGCCCTTCGATCTGGGCCTCGAGCTGGCCGAGCATGCCCTGAGCCCTGGCGCGGGTCTCGGGGTTGGTCTGACGCCACTCCTTCTCCTCCGCTTCGCGGATGGCCGTTTCAACCGCGCGCAGACGCGATTCGATCCTGTGCAGATCCGAGGACGGCACGCGGCCGATCTCGTCCCAGCGGTCCTGGACCGAACGGAGGGCGGCCTTGGCGGCTTCGAGATCGCCGATCGGCACGATCGCCTCGGCCTCCTCGAGGAGGGCCTCCTTGGCGACGAGATTCTCACGGTATTCGCTGTCCGTCGCCTCGTCCTTGGCCCGACGGGCGTCGAAGAAGACCTGCTGAGCAGCGCGGAAACGCGCCCACAGGGCGTCGTCCTCCTTGCGGGAGGCCCGCGGGGCGGCCTTCCAGCGGTTCATCAGCTCCCGATAGGCGCCCGAGGTCGCTCCCCAATCCGTCGAGGAGGACAGGGCCTCGGCCTCGGCGATCAGGGCCTCCTTCACGCGCTTGGCCTCGGACTGGGCCTGGTCGAGGGCGGAGAAGTACTGGCGGCGATGCCGGTCGAACTGCGTGCGCGCCGAGGAGAAGCGCTTCCACAGCTCGTCCTCGGTCGCCTTGTCCAGGCGGGGCCCCTTGCGCTGCAGGGTCTTCCACTCGTCGAGCAGCTCGCGCAGCGTCTGGCCGGACTGCTTCCAGTGGGTCTTCTCGGGGTCCTGCTCAACGATCGCCTCGGCCTGCTCGACGACCCGGGTGCGCTGGGCGAGCGCCTCCTCACGAGCGGCCTTGCGCTCCGCCTTGGCCTCTTCCTTCCGGGCCTCCGCCCGCGCCTTCACCGCCTCGACCCGGTCGCGCAGGCCCTGGAGGTCGCCGATGGCAGCGGGTTCCCTCACCGCCTCCACGATGGTCGCGAGGGTCTGATCGATGTCCTTGGGCGACAGGGTCGCGAGGCGGTCCTCGAAGAGCTTCACCGTCGCCTCAAGATCCGCGAAGCGGCGCTCGTAGAGGGCGAAGGGCTCGGCGGGAGCGCCTTCCGGGTATCCGCCGATCTCGCGCTCGACGCCGGCGTCGATCACGTAGACGCTGCCGTTCTCGTCGATGCGGGCGAACTCGTGGACGAGGGCGGAGGCGCTCGCCGCGGCCGGCGCCTCGTTGGTCGCCGTGGATCCGGCATCGGTGGCGGGGACGTTGGCCTGCTCGTTGGGCGTCGTGGTCACGGTATTCCTTTTCGAGGACGAGGGTGCGGGGCACCCGTGCATGGAAGATGCTCCACGCGTGGTGGCGCGAGGTGCTCCGATGTGGCGCACCTCTCCCAGTCTAGGACCACGAGGGGCTCCAACTCGACGCAGTGACCGAATCGAGTCCTGGATGTCACATTCGCCGGGGATTCAGGCCCGGTCCTGTCCCGACAGGCGGACCGCCTCGAAGACCCCGTCGACCCTCCTCAATGCCGAGAGCACCGCGTTGAGGTGGCCCATGTCCGCCATTTCGAAGGAGAACTGCGCCGTCGACACCTGATCGTTCGAAGTGCGGGTCGTCGCGGTGATGATGTTCACACCGTAGTCGCTCATCACCCGCGTGAGATCGGACAGCAGTCCCGAACGGTCCAGGGCCCGCACCCGGATCTGGACGCGGAAGACCTGGCCCGTCACGCCCTCCTCCCAGGCGACGTCGATGAAGCGCTCCGGTTGCAGCTCCTGAAGCCGCACCGCGTTCCGGCAGCTCGCGAGGTGGACCGAGACGCCCTGGCCGCGCGTGATGAAGCCGACGACCTCGTCTCCGGGCACCGGCGTGCAGCACTTCGCGAGCTTGACCCAGATGTCCTTCGCGTCCATTCCCGCGACGGTGATGCCCGAATCCGAGGAAGCCGCCCGGCGCGGGCCCGCGGCCCCCGGCGTCACCGCCTCCGACAGGGTCTCCTCGGTGCCGTCGCCCCCGCCCAGGTTGTCGACGAGCTTCGTCACGACGTTGCGGGGCGATACCTGGTTCTCCCCCACGGCCGCGTACAGGCTCGAGACATCGGGGTAGCCGAGGGAATTCGCGACCGAGAGGATCGACTCGTGGTTCATGAGGCGCTGAAGCGGAAGGTTGAGCTTGCGCATCGCCTTCGCGAGCGCCTCCTTCCCGTCCTCGACCGCTTCCTCGCGGCGCTCCTTGGAGAACCAGGCCTTGATCTTCGACCTCGCCCTCGGCGATGCGACGAAGGCGAGCCAATCGTGGGAGGGCCCCGCCTTATCGGACTTCGAGGTGACGACCTCGACGGTCTCGCCCGATTCCAGGCGGGTGTCGAGGGAGACGAGACGGCCGTTGACCTTCGCACCGACCGTCCGGTGCCCGACCTCCGTGTGCACCGCGTAGGCGAAGTCGACGGGGGTGGAACGCGCCGGGAGGACGACGACCTCGCCCTTGGGCGTGAAGACGTAGACCTCGTCGCCGGCGATCTCGTAGCGCAGGGAATCGAGGAACTCCTCGGGGTCTCCCGTCTCGCGCTCCATCTCGACGAGGGCGCGCAGCCAGTTCGCCTGCTCGTCCGAGGTCATCTTGTCCGAATCCGGGCCCGTCGCATTCGGGTTCTGCTTGTACTTCCAGTGTGCGGCGACGCCGTGCTCGGCCCGTTCGTGCATCTCGTAGGTGCGGATCTGGATCTCCACCGGCTTGCCGCCCGGTCCCACGACCGTCGTGTGCAGGGACTGGTAGAGGTTGAACTTCGGCATCGCGATGTAGTCCTTGAAGCGACCAGGGATCGGATTCCATCGCCCGTGAAGGGAGCCGAGGACCGAATAGCAGTCCTTGACCGAATCGACGAGCACGCGGACCGCGACGAGGTCGAAGATCTCGTCGAAGGCCTTCCCGCGCACGATCATCTTCTGATAGATCGAGTAGTGGTTCTTCGGGCGGCCCGACACCGTCCCCTTCGTCCCGGACTTCCTCAGGTCCTCCTCGATCTGGCCGACGACCTCGCGCAGGTAGATCTCGCGCTGCGGCGCCCGCTCGGAGACGAGATGATCGATCTCCTCGTAGATCTCGGGGTAGAGCGTCTTAAAGGAGAGCTCCTCGAGCTCCCACTTGACCATGTTCATCCCGAGGCGGTGAGCCAGCGGCGCGTAGATCTCGAGCGTTTCGCGGGCTTTGGCCTGCGCGGACGCCGCGGGCACGAACTTCCAGGTGCGCGCGTTGTGGAGCCGGTCCGCGAGCTTGATGAGGAGGACGCGGATGTCGCGGCTCATCGCGACGATCATCTTGCGGAGGGTCTCCGACTGCGCCGCCGCGCCGTAGCGCACCTTGTCGAGCTTCGTCACCCCGTCGACGAGGGCGGCGATCGCCTCGCCGTAATCGGCGCGCAGCTCCTCGACCGTGTAGTCGGTGTCCTCGACGGTGTCGTGGAGGAGGGCCGCGACGAGGGTCGGGGTCGTCATCCCCATCTCGGCGAGGATCGTCGCGACCGCCACCGGGTGGGTGATGTACGGTTCGCCGGATTTGCGCACCTGTCCGCGGTGATGTTCCTCAGCGGTCCGGTAGGCGCGTTCGATGACGGAGACGTCCGCCTTCGGATGATTCGCCCTCAGAGCGCGAACGAGGGGTTCGATCTCGGGAATCGTCGGGCGTGAGCGCGCACCGAACCAGACGAGGCCGGATCGTACGAACGATCCGGCCGCGGGAGGCTTGGAGCCTGCGTCAGTTGTCTGGTCGGTCATGCCCCCATGATAGGGCTTGTGACCTGGGATACACGAAACGAGGGCGCTACACGAGCAGGGCGGACTCGACCTTCACGCCCGATCCGGCGAGCACCTCCCGCCCGTTGAAGGCCTCGAGTTCGAGGAGCACCGCGATCGTCTCGACCTCGGCGCCGCAACGGCGCAGGAGCTCCACCGAGGCGTTCGCCGTCCCGCCCGTCGCCAGGACGTCGTCGACGACGAGCACCCGGGAGCCCGGGCGGACCGACTCGGGACGGATCTCCATGCGGGCGGTCCCGTACTCGAGGGCGTAGTCGACCCCGATCACGTGCCCGGGCAGCTTCCCGGCCTTGCGGATCGTGAGCATGCCGACGCCGAGCTCCGTCGCCAGCGGCGCCCCGAGGATGAAGCCGCGCGACTCCAGGCCCGCAACCGCATCGATCGTGCCCGCGTAGCGCTCCCCCAGGATCTCCATGAGCTCCTTGAAAGCGGGACCGTTCGCGATGAGCGGCGTGATGTCCCTGAAGAGGACGCCCGGCTCGGGGAAGTCGGGGATCGAGCCGAGATTCGAGGAGACGAGGTCCCCCACGTGCGCGCCGAGTTCACCGCTCATCGTCCGGCCTTCTTCCTTCTGGGCTGCGAGGCGTTCGGCAGGCGGTGCCCCGGTGCGATCGGCGCCACCTTCACGGCGGCCGATGCGCCCCGGCCCGGGCCCTCCGAAACGGCGAGCCGGCCCGCGCGCTCCTTCGCGACGACCGCATCGTGCTCCTTCGTGCGCGCCAGGTGCTCCTGGAACATTACGAGGAGCGGGGAGGCGATGAAGATCGAGGAGTACGTGCCCGCGATCATGCCGACGAAGAGGGCGAGGGAGATGTCGGTGAGCGTGCCCGTGCCGAGCATGAGCGAGCCGATGATGAGGATCGCGCCCACGGGCAGGAGGGCCACGACGGAGGTGTTGATCGAGCGCACCATCGTCTGGTTCACCGCGAGGTTCACGTACTCGGCGAAGGTGTAGCGCTTCTGGTCGTACAAGTCCTGAGTGAGCTCACGGACCTTGTCGAAGACGACGACCGTGTCGTAGAGCGAGTAGCCGAGGATCGTGAGGAAGCCGATCACCGTCGCCGGCGAGACCTCCACCTGGGTGATGACGAAGACCGCCAGAGTCACCGCGACGTCGTGCACGAGGGCGAGCAGCGCGGCCGCCGCCATCGTCCACGAGCGGAAGTACACCGTCATCAAGAGCGCCACGAGCACCATGAAGATGACGAGCGACTGAGCGGCCTTCGAGGTCACCGACTGACCCCACGAAGGGCCGATCGACGAGGACTGCACGTCGGCGGGATCGACCGAGTAACCGGCCGCCAGCGCATCGCGGATCTGAGCCGCCTGATCGGAGTCCACCGAGGCTGTCTGGATGCGCACGGAACTCGTGCCGACGCGCGTCACCTTCGCCGTGTCGACGATCTTCGTGGCGGTGACGATCTCGCTCGCCTTGGTCTCCGACTGGTCGGAGACGTTCGCCACGTCGAACTGGGCGCCGCCGGTGAACTCGATCGAGCGATTGAGGCCCACGAAGAGCGGCAGGAGCAGGCCGATGATAATGACGACCGCCGCGATGCCGACGAAGAGCCTGCGCTTGGGGACGACGGCGTAGGACTTGTCACCCGAGTACAGGGCGTTGCCCCATTGAGCGAAGGACATCATCACTTGTCTCCGTCCGTGTCGGCGTTCGATTCAAGGCCCGAGGGCGCGGGCGCCTCGGCCTTCGCGGCGAGCCTCGCGGCGCGCCGCCTCTGAGCGATCGAGGAGCCCTCGCCCTCGGGGAGCGCATCCTCGCCCGCCGCCTGGGCGAGGGGGGCGCGCACGGCGACCCGGCCGCGGCCCGCGTACACGAGCCCGGACTTCGCGCCGAGGTGCTCCGGATCGAGGCCGGACAGGGGGTGGCCCTGGCCGAAGAAACGGGTCCTGATGAGCAGCTTCATCATCGGGTGCGTGAAGAGGAAGATGACGACGAGGTCGATGAGAGTCGTCACGCCGAGCGTGAAGGCGAAGCCCTGGACGCCGCCGACCGCGAGCAGGTAGAGGACGACGGCCGCGACGATGTTGACCGCATCCGAGACGAGGATCGTCCGCTTGGCCCGATCCCAGCCCTCGTCGACTGCGGCGACGAGCGGGCGCCCGTCGCGGACCTCATCGCGCACCCTCTCGAAGTACACGATGAAGGAGTCCGCCGTCACGCCGACCGCCATGATGAGGCCCGCGACGCCCGCGAGCGAGAGGCGGTAGCCGAGCGTCCAGGACAGGATCGCGATCGTGAGGTAGGTCAGTCCCGCTGCGAGGATGAGCGAACCCGCGGAGATGATCGACAGGCCCCTGTACTGCCAGATGAGGTAGCAGATGACGAGGAGCAGGCCGATCGCACCGGCGAGCAGGCCCTTCTCCAGGTGATCCGAGCCCAGGGTCGCCGAGATCCTCTGCTCGGACTGGACCTCGAAGTTCAGGGGCAGCGAACCGAAGTTGAGCTGGTTGGCGAGGGCCGTCGCGGACTTCGCCGTGAAGTTGCCCGAGATCTGCGCGCGGCCGTCGGAGATGATCGCGTTCATCGAGGGCGCGGTGATGACGACGCCGTCGAGCACGACGGCGAAGTGATTGCGGTCGGGCTTGCCGAAGAAGGACTGGCCCTGCGCGTCCTGGGTCTGGAAGGAGTAGAGGATCTTCGAGGAGTCCGCGAACTGCTGGGTCCCGGTCTTGTCGAACTGAAGATCGACCCCCCACTGGCCGGTCGTCTGACCGGTCGAGTTGGTGATCTGACCGGCGTTGGCCGAATCGAGGTTCGCCCCGGCGACGGAGACCGGTCCGAGGAGGTACTTGATCGCGCCCGAGTCGTCGCATGCGGCGAAGGGCTTGTCGGCCGGGCCCTCGCGGCGCTTCGCCGAATCGCCCGCCGCGCAGTCGAGCGTGTAGAAGTCGAAGAGCGCCTGCTCGGTCACCCACGCGAGGTCCGAGGCGTTCTCGGGCGAGGAGGCGGGATCGGCAGAGAGCGCGCCGTCCCCGTTCGTGTCGGCGAGCTGCATCGCCGAGGCCTCATCGAGGGCCGTCGAGGTGAGCTTGGTCGACTGAGGCTGATCGCCCGACTGGGCCACTTCGGCCGACTGCGGCGCCTCGCCCGACTGAGCGCCGGTCGCGCCCGACTGAGCGGTCACCGCGGGAGCCGCCGAGGGGGCGGCGGCCTGGGCGGCCGCGATCTGAAGCACGGGCCGGAAGTTCATCTGCGAAGAGGAGCGGATGAGATCGAGGGTCTCCTGGGAAGGTGTTCCCGGGATCGAGACCACGATGTTGTCCTGGCCCATCGAGGTGATCTCCGATTCGGCGACGCCGGAGGCGTCGATTCGATTGCGGATGATCGAAATCGCCTGAGTGATGTCCTCTTCGGTGATCTGCCGGTCATCGGCCTCGGTCGATGTCGGGGTGAGGATGAGCTGCGTTCCGCCCTGCAGGTCGAGTGCGAGCGAGGGGACGTAGGACGCCCCCTGTGTGAGGTTGCCAATGACGAGCGCCGTCACGGCCGCGATGATCGCGACGAACAGGGTGACGAGCGAGCGCAGGGGTCGGCGCTTACGAGTTGACACGATGATTCTCCCGATCCCGGATTGCGGGACTTCAGTTCTTTTCTTCGTTTGCCGCGTCTTCGGGCATGTCGAGGCCGAGGACCGGTTCGATCGCCTCGGGCTCCTCATCCGCTTCCTGCGACTCGGCGGCGAAGGGCGGCTGCGTTCCGACTTCACGGATCATCTGGCGGTCCCAGTACATCTCCGTACCGTCGACGGTCTCGAGGACGACGACGTCGCCGTCCTGATCGACGAAACGGCCCCAGAAGCCGACCGCGGTGCGGACCCACGCGCCCGGCACGAGCTCCTCGGCGAGCTGGCGCTCGCGCTCCGCCTGCTTCTCCGCAGCCTTCTGGCGCGAGCGGTTCGAGAACCACATCATCGCGATGAGAAGAATGCCGAGCATAATGAACATGCCGTACTGACTGATGAACTGCTCCACTGATCGCCTCTTTCGTCGGTATGCGCTGACGCGCCCGGGACAGTCTACCCGTAGTCGACGCCGCTGAGCGACGAAGACGCCGATCAGCCGAAGAGAGTCGAATCGGGCGGAGGGGTGAGGCCCAGATGCGTCCAGGCCTTCGGCGTGGCCGCCCGGCCGCGGTTCGTCCGCACGAGGAAGCCCTCCCTCACCAGATAGGGTTCGGCGACCGTCTCCACCGTCTCGGCCTCCTCGCCGACCGTGACCGCGAGGGTCGTCAGGCCCACGGGGCCGCCCGCGAAGCGCCGGCACACCGCGTCGAGTACAGCGCGGTCCAGCCGGTCGAGTCCGAGCGGGTCGACCTCGAACAGGGCGAGGGCGCCCTTCGCGGCCTCCAGATCGAGCGAGCCCGAGCCCCGCACCTGCGCGTAGTCGAGAACCCTTCTGAGCAGGCGGTTGGCGATCCGCGGCGTCCCGCGCGATCGCGACGCGATCTCATGCGCCGCCGAAGCGGCGATCGGCGCCCCGAGCAGCTCCGCCGAACGGGTGACCACCGACTCGAGTTCGTCGGTCTCGTAGTACTCGAGATGCGCGGTGAACCCGAAGCGATCGCGCAGAGGGGCCGGCAGCAGGCCGGAGCGGGTCGTCGCGCCGACGACGGTGAAGGGCGGAAGCGTGAGGGGGATGGAGGTCGCGCCAGGCCCCTTGCCGACGATGACGTCGACGCGGTAGTCCTCCATGGCGAGGTAGAGCATCTCCTCGGCGGTCCGCGCGAGCCGGTGGATCTCGTCGATGAAGAGGACGTCGCCCTCCTGAAGGCCCGAGAGGATCGCGGCGAGATCACCCGCGTGCTGGATCGCCGGGCCGGAGGTGAGGCGCAGGGATGTCCCCATTTCCGCCGCGATGATCATGGCGAGCGTCGTCTTGCCCAGTCCGGGGGGGCCTGCGAGCAAGACGTGATCGGGGGGCGCGCCCCGGCCGCGCGCCGCGTCGAGGACGAGTTGGAGCTGGTCGCGGACGACCCTCTGGCCGACGAACTCCGCGAGGTGCTTGGGCCGCAGCGCGGCTTCGGCGGCCCGTTCGAGCTCCCCGGCGTCGGGGGCGACGATCCGCGCGGCCTCGGGCCCGAGCATGTCCATGGGTTCAGGCACGTCCGCCTCCCAGTCTCACGAGCGCGGCGCGCAGGAGATCGGATGCGCCCAGCCCCTGACCCCCGAGGGCGTCGATCGCGCCTCCCGCTTGCGCGTCGGACCATCCGAGGGAGACGAGGGCGGCGCGCACCTCCGCTTCGACGGCGCCCGAGGAGGCGGGGGCCGATTCGCGGATGCCCTCGAGCGCCGCGGGAACGCCGAGTTTGTCCCCGATCTCGAGGGCCATGCGCTGAGCGGACTTCTTCCCCACTCCGGGGATGCGCTGGAGGGTCGTCAGATCCTGATCGCGGACGGCCCGGCGCAGTTCGTTCGGGGTGAGCACCGCGAGAGCGGCGAGCGCGATCCTGGGACCGATGCCCGAGACCGTTTGAAGGACGGTGAAGACCTCCCTCTCGTCGGGGGTCTCGAAGCCGACGAGCGACAGCGAGTCCTCGCGCACGATGAGACTCGTATGGATCGTCGTCTCCTCACCGGGCGTCAGGGACTGCGAGAGCGCGGGCGCGACCCTCACCGAGAATCCGATGCCCCCGACGAGGAGGACGACCGATTCCAGATCGGTCGACGCGACCGTTCCGGTGAGCTGAGCGATCACTGAGGTCCCTGCTTTCTCTTGCCGAGGGCGAACACCTGTACGATTCTAGCCCCGGCGCAGCCTGGGATCGACGGCTCCGGTGCGGCGTTGCGCCGCTTGGGCCTCCGCCCAGGCCCGTTGGGCGGGGGTCATGCTCCCCTTCGATGTGAGGCGCCCCGAGAGGGAGACGCTCACCGAGGAGTCGTCGCCCGCCCCGAGCAGTCCGGTCCCCCGCCATGAGTGGCAGATCGCGATGGCCAGGGCGTCGGCTGCGTCGGCGGGACGCGGCGGAGCGTCGAGACCGAGGATCCTGGCGATCATCGCCTGGACCTGCGCCTTGCCCGCGCGCCCGTTGCCCGTGACGGCGGATTTCACCTCCGAGGGCGTGTGGACCGCCATCGGCAGTCCCGCCCTGCCCACGCAGGTCATCGCCGCCCCCATGACCTGCATCGTCGTCGTGACCGATTGCAGGTTGTCCTGCGCGAAGACCCTTTCGATGGCGACGACCTCCGGTTCGTAGAGGCGGATCGCCTCATCGATCGCGTCGGCGACCGTCCGCAAGCGGAAGTGCGTGGCGAGGTCCTTGTCGGAACGGGCGACCGATACGTGAACGAGGCGCGCCCTGCGGGCCGCGTCGACGTCGACGACGCCGATGCCGCAGCGCGTGAGTCCGGGGTCGATCCCCATCACCCTCATGGGCCGGTCCTCAGGATCCCCGCACGAGGGAGACGAAGAGCCCGTGCATCCTGCGGTCCCCTCCGATCTCCGGATGGAAGCTCGTCGCGAGCGCCCTGCCGGAGCGAACCGCGACGATCGGCCCGGCAGGGTCGTCGCCCGCACGGGCGAGCACCTCGACGCCCTCCCCCACGGACTCGACCCAGGGGGCCCGGATGAAGACGGCGTGGAAGGGGTCGGCGAGGCCCTTCACCTCGAGGTCCTCCTCGTAGGAGTCGACCTGGCGCCCGAAGGCGTTGCGGCGCACGACCATGTCGATCGCCCCGAGGCTCTTCTGGTCGGGGCGGCCGTCGAGGATGTGCGAGGCGAGCATGATCATGCCCGCGCAGGTGCCCCACACGGGCAGGCCCGCGTCGATCCGCGCCTTGAGGGGGTCGAAGAGGCCGAAGGCGAGGAGGAGCTTCGACATGGTCGTCGACTCCCCGCCGGGGATGACGAGGCCGTCGACCGCTTCGAGCTCCCCGGGCCTGCGCACTGCGAGCGCGCGGGCGCCGGATTCCTCCAGCGCCCGCACGTGCTCGCCGACATCGCCCTGAAGGGCGAGGACGCCGATCGTCACCATCCGCGCTCCGCGAGGCGGTGGCTGACGGGGACGTCGTCGACGTTGATGCCGACCATCGCCTCGCCCAGGCCGCGCGAGACCTCCGCGATGACCGAGGGGTCGTCGTAGAAGGTCGTCGCCTTGACGATGGCCGCGGCGCGCTTGGCGGGATCGCCCGACTTGAAGATGCCCGAGCCGACGAAGACGCCCTCGGCGCCGAGCTGCATCATCATCGCCGCATCCGCGGGGGTCGCAATGCCGCCGGCGGTGAAGAGGACGACGGGGAGGCGCCCCTCGCGGGCGACCTCGGCGACGAGCTCGTAGGGGGCCTGGAGCTCCTTGGCCGCGACGTAGAGCTCGTCCTCGGGAAGACTCGTGAGGTGGCGGATCTCGTCGCGGATCTTGCGCATGTGGGTCGTCGCGTTCGAGACGTCGCCGGTCCCGGCCTCCCCCTTGGAGCGGATCATCGCCGCGCCCTCGTTGATCCTGCGGAGGGCCTCGCCCAGGTTGGTCGCACCGCAGACGAAGGGGACGGTGAAGTTCCACTTGTCGATGTGGTGGGAGTAGTCGGCCGGGGTGAGGACCTCGGATTCGTCGATGTAGTCGACGCCGAGGGACTGGAGGACCTGGGCCTCGACGAAGTGCCCGATGCGGGCCTTCGCCATGACGGGGATCGACACGGCGTTGATGATGCCGTCGATGAGGTCGGGGTCCGACATGCGGGCGACGCCTCCCTGGGCGCGGATGTCCGCCGGGACGCGCTCGAGCGCCATGACGGCGACCGCGCCCGCGTCCTCGGCGATCTTCGCCTGCTCGGGGGTGACGACGTCCATGATGACGCCGCCCTTGAGCATCTGGGCCATTCCTCGCTTGACGCGAGCGGTTCCGACCTCGCGGGTGGACTCGACCTCGGTCATGGTCACTCCTCTTCTTCGAGCTGCACGCGGACCTCGTCGGGCAGCGTCATGTTCGTGTAGATGTTCTGGACGTCATCGGAATCCTCGAGGGCGTCGATGAGCTTGTTCACCTTGAGGGCGCCTTCGAGGTCGAGCTCGACCTCGGTCGAGGCGACGAACTGGACCTCGGCGGAGTCGTAATCGATGCCGGCGGCCTGGAGGGCCTTGCGGACCTCGATGAGGTCGGAGGGATCGGATTCGACGACGAAGAGCTCGCCCGCGGCGGTCACGTCCTCGGCGCCCGCGTCGAGCACCGCCTCGGTGAGCGCGTCCTCATCAACGCCCTCGGCGGGGACCTCGATGACGCCCCGGCGCGAGAAGAGGTAGGAGACCGAACCGGGATCGGCGAGGGAGCCGCCGTGACGGGTGAAGCCGAGTCGGACGTCGGAGGCGGCGCGGTTGCGGTTGTCGGTGAGGCACTCGACGAGGAAGGCGACGCCGTTGGGGCCGTAGCCCTCGTACATGATCGTCTCGTAGTTCGCTCCGCCGGCCTCGGCGCCCGAACCGCGCTTGACGGCGCGCGTGATGTTGTCGGCGGGGACGGAGTTCTTCTTCGCCTTCTGGATCGCGTCGAAGAGGGTCGGGTTGCCCGCGGGGTCGCCACCGCCCGTGCGCGCGGCGACTTCGATGTTCTTGATGAGTCGCGCGAAGAGCTTGCCGCGCTTGGCGTCGATCGCGGCCTTCTTGTGCTTGGTGGTCGCCCACTTGGAGTGTCCCGACATCAGTGCTCCCTCTTGGGATGGATTGAATACCGGCCCATTCTACCGACCGCGAAAGCCCACTTCGAGATGGAGCGCTCCGCGTGGGACGAGGTGACGAATCACTCGAAGCGGGGGGCGATGAGCATCTCCACGCCGAGGCCCGCGCCCTCGAAGGCCTCGAGCGCGGACGGGTAGCGGATGACGAGCGCGCTCGCAGTCGGCATGCCCCGTGCGAGCAAGGCCTTCGCCTCCTCATCGCCGAGGAGGAGGCCCGCTTGGGAGATCGTCGGTTCATGGCCGACGACGAGCAGCGTTCCGGCGTCGAGTGCGCGCGCATCCGCGAGTAGCGAGCGGGCGCCCTCGAGGTAGAGCGCGGAGTGCGTGAGCGACTGCGAGACGCTGAGGGCCCGGGCGATCCCCTCGAAGGTGCGCCGTGCCCGCAGCGCCGGGGAGACGAGGGCGAGATCGACGGCCCCTGAGACGGGGGCGAGCATCCTTCCGAGCTCGAGGGCGCGCATGGCCCCCGAAGGCGTCAAGTCGCGCAGTTCGTCGCGGGGCCCGCCGGGGCAGGCATCGGCGTGCCTGACGAGGATGAGGGTGCGCTGTTCCATGCGGGAACACTACAGTGCCGCAGGGAGGAGGTGGTCGACATGTCTTTGGCACGCGGACCCGAAGAGGGGGTGTGCGCGGCGCGGGAGTGCTCGCGACCGGCGACCCTGCGCATCGAGTGGTCGAACCCGAAGATCCCCTGGGCGGTGTCGAAGGTCTGGCTCTCATGCGCCGAGCATGAGGCCTTCCTCGCCGACTACATGCGATACCGGGGCTTCCCCTTCGAGATCGCGCCGATCGGGGATGCTCAGGACTGAGGGCGCTCCCAGGCGTCCACCGGGCGATCGTTCCAGGTGCGCGCGTGGAGCGCGCCGATGAGGCGGCCCGGGTCCTCGGCGCCCAGATCCTCGGGCCACTCGCATACGACGGTGCCCGTGTTCCCCATGAAATGCGTCATCACCAGGCCCCCGGAGATGTTGTCGGCGAGCGTCGAGGCGAGCAGCCGCAGGAGCGCGCCGTGCGCGACGATCACCCCGACTCCCCCGGCGTCGATCGCGCGCACGCGCCGGGCGACCTCGGCCACCACGGGGAGCGCGCGTGAGAGCGCCTCGCTCCCGGTCTCCCCTCCCCGCATCCTGAAGTCTGGACGCGCATGCGACCAGCGCCCCGTGCCCTCGACGTAGAGCGAATCCGAATGCGGATCGGCGTTCATCTCCACATCGCCCGAGCGCAGCTCCCGGATCCCCGGGCGGATGAGCGGCGTGAGGCCGTACTTCGCGCACAGCGGCGCACAGGTCTGGCGCGTCCTCGTCAAGGGGGACACCGCCAGGACGAGGGGCGGGCCCGCGACCTCCCTCTCCCAGCGCTCGGCGAGGCGCTCGGCCTGAGCGAGGCCATCGGGAGTCAGCGGCAGGCCGGGCCTGCCCGTATCGAGGGCGTGCGCCCTGTTCGCGTAGGTCTCGCCGTGACGGACGAGGACAAGTTCCATTCGTTCCCTCAATCATTCCCAGAAGAGCCGGTCCATCACGGCCCGGCTCCGCCTCGCAGCCCTCATCCAGTCCTCCTCGAGATCCGCCTCGGAACCGGCACGGTAGCCGAGCACGCGGGCGAGCGGAATGAGCTCGCGCGCATCGCGCGGCAGGGCGTCGAGCTTAGCGCCCGACATCCTACCCGTCGTGAGGACGTTGCCCGCACGGATCCGCGAGGCGAGGCTCCACGCGGCCGACAGGACCTCCCCGTCCTCGGCGCTGATCGCCCCCTCGGCGACGAGGGCCTCCAGGGCCTCCATCGTCGAGGGCGAGCGGAATGCCGGGTGATCGGAGGCCAGGCGGAGCTGGAGGAGTTGAACGACCCACTCGACATCGCTGAGCCCGCCGGGGCCGAGCTTGACGTGCCTCGCGGGTTCGGCGCCCCGGGGGAGGCGCTCGCTCTCCATCCGCGCTTTGAGGAGGCGGATCTCCTTGAGCCCGGCGGCGCCGAGGGGCCCGGACCAGCGGAGAGCGTCGATCGCGTCCCCCGCGGATGCGATCAGCTCGGCCGGTCCGGCGACGGGGCGGGCCCGCAGGAGCGCCTGGCGCTCCCAGGTCGAGGACCACTTCGAGTAGTAGTCCCTCAATGAATCGACGGTCCGCGACATCGGCCCCGATCTGCCCTCGGGGCGTAGATCGAGGTCGAGGGCGACGCTCATCTGCGAGGTCGTCCTGCCCAGGAGCGCTTTGACGCGGTTGACGATCCACGTCGCCGACTCCGCCGCCTCCGCGGGGCTCGCGCCCCCGGCCTCGGCGTGACAGGCGATGACGTCGGCGTCCGAGGCGTAGGAGGACTCCGATCCCCCGTAGCGGCCCATCGCGAAGAAGACGACGCGCGCCCTATCGGCGCCGTGGCGCTCCGCGTCCTCGCGCTGGGCGATGTTCAGCGCGCCGATGAGCGCCGCGTCCGTCGCCTGGGCGATCGCCTTCCTCGTCGGCGCGATCCCGATGAGCAGATCCGCCATCGCCGAGCGGAGGAGCTCGCGCGAACGCACGGCGCGCGTGCGGGCCGCCGCGTCCTCGGCATCCGGGTGCCTGCCGATGAGCGAATCGACTTCCCTCCCGAGGGCCGCGGGCATCCGGGCCTCGAGGTCCGCATCGGAGTCGAGCCAGGCGACCGCCTCGGGGGCGGTCGACAGCGCCTCGGCGATCCACCGCGAATTCGGGAGCATCCGGCACAGGCGCGAGGCCGCGACCCCCGAATCGCGGAGCAGCGCGAGGTACCAGTGCGAGTCGCCGATCTGCTCGGACAGGGTCCTGAAGGACAGCAGGCCGAGATCGGGATCGGCGCCATCGGCGAGCCAGGAGATGAACACGGGGAGCAGATGGCGCTGGATGAGCGCGCGCCTGCTCGTCCCCCGTGTGAGCGCCCCGATGTGCCCGAGCGCCCCGTTCGGATCGATGTAGCCGATCGCGGCGAGCCTGGCGCGCGCGCCCTCTTCATCCAGGGCCGCCTCGTCCGGGCTCAGCCCCGCCGTCGCGGTGATGATCGGCCGGTAGAAGACCTCCTCGTGCAACTCGCGCACCCTGGAACGGACGCGCTCCAGTTCGCGCAGGAAATCGGCCTCCGTGGCGAAGCGCTCCGGATCGATCGCCCGGCCGATGCTGCGCAGCTCCGCAGCGGAGGTGGGGACGAGGTGCGTCCTTCGCATCCGGGTCAACTGGACCCTGTGCTCGACGGCCCGCAGGAAGCAGTAGTGCTCCTTGAGCTCAGCCGCATCGCTCCGGGCGACGTAGCCGCCCGCGCTCAGCGCGTCGATCGCCTCGACCGTCGAGGCGACCCGCAAGGACTCGTCGGTCCTGCCGTGGACGAGTTGGAGCAACTGGACCGTGAACTCCACGTCGCGCAGCCCGCCCCTGCCGAGTTTGAGCTCCCGATCGGCCTGGTTGCGCGGGATCGAGTCCTCGACCCGCCGGCGCATGGCCCTCGCGTTCTCGACGAAGCCCTCGCGCCCGGCGGCCGACCAGACGAATTCCGAAGCGGTCAGGGCGAATCGCCTGCCGAGCTCCGCATCGCCGGCGGCCGGGCGCGCCTTGAGCAGCGCCTGGAACTCCCAGTTCTGCGCCCACTTCCTCCAGTACTGGACGTAGGAGTCCAAGGTGCGCACGAGCACGCCGTTGCGGCCCTCGGGACGCAGATTCGCATCGACCGTCCACAGGGGCTGCTCGGCGCCCGCCCCCGAACACGCCTGGGCGGCGATCGCCGCCAAACGGGCCCCCAGTTCCACCGCCTCGCGCTCATCGACGCCCTCGGCGGGCTCCACGACATACACGACATCCACATCGGACACGTAGTTGAGTTCGCGCGCCCCGGTCTTGCCCATCGCGATGACGGCCAGGCGCGCGCGCCCCTCGGGATCGATATCCCTCCTCGCCAGGGCCAGCGCGGCCTCCAAGGCCGCATCGGCCAGATCCGAGAGCCTGCTGCCCACCGAGGGCATGTCCCGAACGGGATCCGGGCTCGCGAGGTCGTCGGCGACGAGGTCGAGGAGGACCCTCCGGTAGGCCCGCCTCATGTCATCGGCGCTCGCCCGGGGCGCGGCGATCGGGAGATCCGCACCCGGATCCGCTCCGAGCGACTCGAGAAGCGCGCGGCGGGCGGGCGGGGGTTCGACCCAGACGCCCTCGGCGCGCGAGGGCTCCGCGACGAGATGATCGCCCCACCACGGCGAGGCGCCGAGCACCCCGACCAATCGGGCGAGCCGGTCCCCGCCCTCGTCGATGAGGCCGGACAGCATCGGCGGATCGGCCTCGGCCAGTCGCAGCGCCGTCAGCACGGCGAAATCCGGATCCGCGCAGCGGGCGCACACCCGCACCCACGTCTTCGGGTCGCCCGGGAGGCCGGCGAGGAAGGACTCGGCGCGAAGGGGGTCCAGGAACCCCGCTTGCCGCAGGTCCTTCGAGGTCACGGGCATCAGTAGACCTTGAGGAACTGGCGGATCTCCTGCGGAGTGATCTGGCGACGGTACTCCAGCCACTCGTTCTCCTTGTTCCTCACGACGTAGTCGAAGACCTCCTCGCCGAGGGCCGCCGCGACGAGGTCGGATTCACGCATGAGCCTGACCGCGGACGAGAGCGACGCGGGAAGGGCCTCGATGCCCAGGACCTGGCGCTCGCGGTCGGTGAGGTCCCAGACGTTGTCCTCCGCCTCGTCCATGAGCTCGAGGCGCCGTTCGATCCCGTCGAGCCCGGCCGCGATGAGGACCGCGAGGGCGAGGTAGGGGTTCGCCGCGGGATCGAGGGCCCGGTACTCGATGCGGGCCGCCCGCCGCTTGTCCGGCTTGTACACCGGAACGCGGATGAGCGCGGACCTGTTGTTGTGGCCCCAGCACACGAAGGAGGGCGCCTCTCCCCCGCCCCACAGACGCTTGTAGGAGTTCACGTGCTGGTTCGTGACCGCCGTGATCTCCCGCGCGTGCGCGAGCAGGCCCGCGATGAACCAGCGCCCCGTCCGCGACAGCTGGTACTCGCCCGAGGGGTCGTAAAAGGCGTTCTCCTCGCCCTCGAAGAGGGACAGGTGCGTGTGCATCCCCGATCCCGGGTGATCGATGAAGGGCTTGGGCATGAAGGTCGCGACCAGGTCCTCGCGGAGCGCGACCTCCTCGATGACCGTGCGCGCCGTCATGATGTTGTCCGCCGCGGTCACCGCATCGACCGCGCGTAGATCGATCTCGTTCTGCCCCGGCCCGCCCTCGTGGTGGGAGAACTCGACGGGGATGCCCATGTCCTCGAGCATCCTCACGGCTCGGCGGCGGAAGTCGTTGGAATCCCCCCGCGCGACGTGATCGAAGTAGCCGGCGTTGTCGACGGGCACCATGCGGTCGACCGAGACCGGCGGCCGCAGGAGGTAGAACTCGATCTCCGGATGGACCATCACCGTGAAGCCCAGCTCCCTGGCGCGCGCCACGACCCGCTCCAGGACCGCCCGAGGATCCGAGTGGGCCTGCTGACCGTCGGGCGTGTACACGTCGCAGAACATGCGGGCGACGGGATCAGCGGTGCCCCTCCACGGGAGGAGCTGGAAGGTCTGCGCGTCCGGCCGGAGCAGCATGTCGGACTCGTGCACACGGGTGAGCCCCTCGATCGAGGAGCCGTCGAAACCGATGCCCTCCGTGAAGGCGTCCTCGAGTTCGCCCGGGTCGATCGCCACGGACTTGAGGACGCCGGCGACGTCGGTGAACCACAGTCGGATGAAGCGGATGTCACGCTGGGCGACCTCCCGCATCACCTGTTCCTGCTGATGGTCCATGTCTCCTCCTGGCCGCCTCGCCCGACGAGGCTCAGTCCTGCTTCGCGGCGCCGAAGCCCTTCGAGATCGAATCCAGTGCGGCGGTGAGCTCCGTCGGCACGACCCACACCTTCGAGGACTCGCCCTTGGCGAGCTCGGGCAGCATCTGGAGGTACTGGTAGCTCAGCAGATCCGGAGTCGGGTTGCCGTCGTGGATCGAGGCGAAGACCGTGGCGATCGCCTCCGCTTCGCCCCGCGCGCGGGTGACGGCGGCCTCCGCCTGGCCCTGGGCCCGCAGGATCGCCGACTCCTTCTCGCCCTCGGCCTGGAGGATCTGGGACTGGCGCACGCCCTCGGCGGTCAGGACGGCGGCGCGCTTGTCGCGTTCGGCGCGCAGCTGCTGCTCCATGGCCTGCTGGATCGAGGGCGGCGGATCGATGGCCTTGAGCTCGACGCGGTTCACCCTGATGCCCCAACGGCCAGTCGCCTCGTCGAGGACCCCCCGCAGCTGAGTGTTGATGGAATCACGGCTGGTCAGGGTCTGCTCGAGGTCGAGGGAGCCGATGACGTTCCTCAGGGTCGTCACGGTGAGCTGCTCGATCGCCTGGATGAAATTGGCGATCTCATAGGTCGCGTGCATCGGGTCGGTCACCTGGTAGTAGATGACCGAATCGATCGAGACGACGACGTTGTCGGCCGTGATGACCGGCTGGGGCGGGAAGCTCGTCACCTGCTCGCGCAGATCGACGCGCGAGGCGATGCGATCGACGAAGGGCACGAGGACGTGGAAGCCCCCGTACATGACGGTGTGGAACTTGCCGAGGCGCTCGATCACGAGGGCCCGGGACTGCGGGACGATCTGGATCGCCCGTCCGAGGGCGAATGCGACGAGGAGAACGAGGAGGATCAGGACGATCCATCCTCCGAAGATCTGCGGGAGCTCGGTCACGGGTGTCTTCCTTTCGATGGTTCGGAACCGTCATCTGAGGCTTCGACGAGCGCCGTGGCCCCGTCGATCGCGAGGACGCGGACCTGCGCGCCCTGGGCGAGGGGCGGGCCCTCGGTGCGGGCCGACCAGACCTCGCCCTCGAGCCTGATGCGCCCGTCGTGCGCATCGGTCTCGGCGAGGACGACCGCCCGGGCGCCGACGAGGGCGTGGACGTTGGTCCTCACGTCCGGCGTCGAGGCGGCCAGGCGCGCCTTGATCCACGGCCGCCCCAGGAGGAGGCCGAGGACGGCGACGAGGGAGAATACCGCGACCTCGATCGCGAATCCCGCCCCGAGGGCGCTCGCGGCGCCCGCTCCGAGCGCGCCCAGCGCGAGCATGAGGAAGACGAAGTCGACCGTGCCGACCTCGATGATGCCGAGGACGACGGCCCCGGCGAGCCACCACATCGCGTGTCCCATGGCGTTCCCTCCCTATCGGGCCCGTGCGGCGCCCCGCGCCCACCAGCGGCCCGAATCACCACGGCCCGCCAGGAGCGGCAATCCGTATGCGGCCGAGAGGTCGACGCCGTTGATCGCCCGGTCGATCGGACCGGCGCTCAGGATCGATCCCCCGGACATGAGGGCCGCGTGAGTGACGCCTGCCGGGATCTCCTCGACCTGATGAGTGATGAGGACCAGTTGGGGCGCGTCGGGCGCGGCGATGATCTCCTCGAGGGCGCCGACGAGCAGCTCGCGCGCCCCCAGGTCGAGTCCGGCGGTGGGCTCGTCGAGGATGAGGACCTCGGGATCGGGCATGAGCGAGCGCGCGAGGAGCACCCTCTGGGCCTCCCCCTCCGAGAGGGTGGAGAATTCGCGGTCCGCCAGGCGGGCGACCCCGAAGGCCGAGAGAAGGTCCTCGCAGCGCGCGTCGTCGAGCGCCTCGTACTGCTCGTCCCGATGCACCGTGACGCCCCATGCCCCCGTGCGCACGAGGTCGCGCACCGTGCTCCCGGGCCGGATCGAGGGGGCCGAGGACTTCGACACGAGGGCGACGCGGGTCGCCAGTTCGGCCGGACGGATGCGCGCGACGTCCTCGCCGAGCAGGGTCGCGGTCCCCGAGGTGAGGCGCAGACGCCCCGAAACGGCGCGCGCGAGGCTCGTCTTCCCCGCGCCGTTGGGCCCCAGGACCACCCAGTGCTGCGCGGGCGCCGTCGTCCAGGAGACGCCGTCGAGGATCGGGTGCCCCCTGCGGGCGACCACCGCGGCGTCGAGTGAGAGTACAGAGCTCATGCCCCAACCCTACCTGCGAGATCCGCCCGGGTCATTCGGTACCCAGGAGTTCGCCGTAGAGGGCGGCGGTCGCATCGCCGATGGCCTCCCACGAGAAGAGGTCACGGGCCCTGGCCAGTCCCGCCGCGCCCATCCGCGCCGCCAGCTCGGCGTCGTCCAGGACCGCCGTGAGCCTTTCGGCCATGTCCCCTTCGAATCGCCGGGGATCGAGCGGGGTCCCCGTCCCGTCATCGAGCTGGTCGATCGGAACGAGGTAGCCGGTCTGCCCGTCGACGATCACATCGGGGATGCCCCCGGTGGCCGTTCCGACGACCGGCAGCTCCAGGGCCATCGCCTCGAGGTTGACGATCCCGAGGGGCTCGTAGACCGAGGGGGTGATGAAGACGGTCGCCGCATCGAGGATGGCCGCGACCTCCGGCTGGGGCAGCATCTCGGTGATGAGGACGACGCCCGCTCGGCCTCGGCGGAGCTCTTTCACGAGCCCCTCGACCTCGGCGGCGATCTCGGGCGTATCGGGGGCGCCAGCGCACAGGACGATCTGGACGTCGTCGGGAAGGAGGCGGGCGGCGCGCAGGAAGTGCGGGAGCCCCTTCTGCCGGGTGATCCGCCCGACGAAGACGACCGTGCGCCGCCGCGGATCGATCCCGTGCTCCTTCAGGACGCGCTCCTGGCGTTCGAGCTCCTCCTGGGTCCGCGGGGCCCTCCACTTCTCGAGATCGATGCCGTTGTGGATCACTCGGACGCGTTCGGGGTCGATCGCCGGGTAGCAGCGGAGGATGTCGTCGCGCATCCCCTTCGACACCGCGACGATCGCGGTGGCCGCCTCGTAGGCGGTGCGCTCCACGAAGGAGGAGACCCGGTAGCCCCCGCCGAGCTGCTCGGCCTTCCACGGCCGCAGGGGCTCGAGGGAATGGGCGGAGATCACGTGCGGAACGTCATTGAGGAGGGCCGAGAGGTGACCCGCGAAGTTCGCGTACCAGGTGTGGGAGTGCACGAGGTCGGCGCCCGAGGTCGCATCCGCGATCGCGAGGTCGACGCCGAGGGTCTTGAGGGCGGGATTCGCGCCCGCGAGCTCCGCGAGATCGGCGTGCCCGGTCACGCCCGGGTCCGCTCCGGGCCCCCCGTCGACCCGGGGGCCGTCGAATGCGTGGACGCGCAGGTCGGCGACCCTGTCCCTCAGGACTTTGGCGAGCTCGAGGACGTGGACACCGGCTCCTCCGTAGACGTGCGGAGGATATTCACGGGTGAGGAGGTCGACGCGCATGGGTTTCCTTCCGAGCGACCGGCATATGCGCTCCAAGCGTACCAAGCCGTGACTGAGGTCACGCACGAGCGGGGCCCGGAGCGCGCCCTCACCCCGCCCCGCGGTCTATGATCGGCGCCACACCCGCGGAACTCCTGCGCGCCGGGACCATTGCCGCATAGTCTGTGCTCATGGCCAAGAATCACGTGCTCGCTATCGTTCTCGCCGGCGGAGAGGGCAAGCGGCTCATGCCGCTCACCGATGACCGCGCGAAGCCCGCCGTTCCCTTCGGCGGTCATTTCCGGCTCATCGATTTCGCCCTGTCGAACATCGTGAATTCCGGATACCTCAAGGTCGTCGTCCTCACCCAGTACAAGTCGCACTCGCTCGACCGCCACGTGACGAAGACCTGGTACACGTCCCCCCTCCTGGGCAACTTCATCGCGCCGGTGCCGGCCCAGCAGCGGCGCGGCCCCCACTGGTACCTCGGCAGCGCGGACGCGATCTACCAGTCGCTCAACATCGTCGACGACGAGCAGCCCGACTACATCGTCATCATCGGCGCGGACAACATCTACCGGATGGACTTCTCGCAGATGGTCCAGCACCACATCGATTCCGGTCTGCCCGCCACCGTCGCGGGCATCCGCCAGCCCATCGAGATCGCCTCCGCCCTCGGCGTGATCGACGCCCAGGACGGAGTCATCAAGGAATTCCTCGAGAAGCCGGAGGCGCCGGAGGGCCTGCCCGACGACCCGACGAAGGTCCTCGCATCGATGGGCAACTACGTCTTCACGACGAAGGACCTCATCGCGGCACTCCGCGAAGACGCGCACAACCCCGACTCCAAGCACGACATGGGCGGGAACATCGTGCCCTGGTTCGTCGAACGGGGCGAATGCGGCGTCTACGACTTCAAGGACAACGACGTGCCGGGATCGACCGATCGCGATCGGAACTACTGGCGCGACGTCGGCACCCTCGACGCCTACTACGACGCCAATATGGATCTCATCTCGGTCCACCCGGTGTTCAACCTGTACAACCGCGACTGGCCGACGATGACGATGATCGACGGCTCCCTGCCCCCCGCCAAGTTCGTCTACGGCGACGAGCACTCCCGGATGGGCCATGCGGTCGATTCCTTCGTCTCCCCGGGCGTCATCGTCTCGGGCGGCGAGGTTTACCACTCGATCGTCTCGCCGAACTGCTACGTCCATTCGTGGGCGCAGGTGACCGACTCGGTGCTCATGCACGGCTGCCGCATCGGGCGCCATGCGGTCGTCGCCAAGACCATCCTCGACAAGAACGTCCTCGTCGAGGAGGGCGCCGCGATCGGCGTGGACTTGGAGTACGACCGCCAGCGCGGATTCACCGTCACCGAGTCGGGCATCACGATCGTTCCCAAGGGCACGGTCGTCAGCCGGTGAGGCAGGCCCGCGACCCCCTCGTCCCGACCGCCGCTTCACTCGGCAGGAGCGCCGCCTCCCCTCCGCCGCGCCTCGTCGTGACGGACGTCGATTCGACGCTCATCGCCGAGGAGGTGATCGAAGAGCTCGCCGCCCGGGCCGGAACCCGTGAGCGCGTCGCCCGGATCACCGCGAGGGCGATGAACAGCGAGATCGACTTCGCCGATTCGCTTCGCGAGCGCGTCGCCACGCTCGCCGGGGTTCCGCAGAGCGTCTTCGCGCAGGTCCTCGATGAGGTGCATCCCACCGAGGGCGCCCAGGAGCTCATCGACGCCGTGCACGCCCACGGCGGGGCCTTCGGCGTCGTGTCCGGGGGCTTCGAGGAGGTCGTCGCCCCCCTCGCCCGGCGGATGCGGATCGATCATTTCCTCGCCAATCGCCTCGAGATCAGCGCGGGCCGCCTCACCGGCCGGCTCCTGGGCGACATCGTCACGGCGGAGGCGAAGGCGCGGGCGCTCAAGGAGTGGGCGCGCCTCCATGACGCCGACCTCGCCCTCACCGTCGCCATCGGGGACGGGGCCAATGACATTCCGATGATGCGGACGGCGGGTATCGGCATCGCGTTCTGCGCCAAGCCCGCGGTTCGCGAAGCCGCCCGGCACGCTCTCGACCTGCGTCGGCTCGATGCGCTCATCGGCCCCCTCGGCTTGGGGTGAGGCGACGAAGCGGGGGCTCTAATACTCCCGCTCGATGATGCGCGTCACGCCCCCGTCCCAGCCGGCGATCCACCGGCGGGCAAGGGCGACCAGCCTGCGCGGGTAGACCTCCAGATCCGGGTCCTTCATCGCCTCTTCGAGTTCATCGAGGTCCCACCATCTCTGCTCGTCGATGACGTCCTTCTCGAGCTCGGTCCAGCCCCTGGAGCTGAGGTCGACCGAAGTCGTCCGGGCGAGGAAGAACCACTCGTCCTGCCGGGCGGTGACGGCGAGGAAATCGAATTCGGCGCTGCGGTAGGCGACGGGCCCCTCGAGGCAGTCCGGGGCGACACGGATGCCCGTTTCCTCCTCCAGCTCCCTCACTGCCGCCTGGCGAGGGCCCTCCCCCGGCATGATCCCGCCTCCGATCGTGAACCACCACGAACGGCCCGGTTGATCCGCGTCGTGCCCGCGGGCCAGGAGCAATCTGCCGGCCCCGTCGAAGAGGAGGACGCGCGCGGCTTCGCGGTGCGGGTAGCCCTCCGCGTCGAGCGGCCATTCGTCGCCGAGGGGGCTCGTCATCGCCTTCCTCCGCGCGCGACGAGGTCGAGGAACTCCGCCCGGTTCGAGGCCGCGGATGCGAGGAGCTCCCGATCCTTCGCGATTCGCGCCGTCTGGGGGCCGCGTCGATTCATGATCGCGGCGTCGAGTCCGAGGGCGGCCAGTGCGACGAGGAACTCGTCCAAGGCGCGGGTCGCGCGCAGACCCCCGGCCTTCGCCCAAGCCCGTGCCGCCTTCTTCGCCGCAGCGTCTGTGACCAGATCGATCTCGCCGGGGAGGATCCATCCCGTGCGGGCGTAGGGTTCCAAACCGATGCGGATGGACCGGGCATCGAGTCGGGACAGGCGCAGGAGGAACGCGAGCCACGCGATGAAGAGGGGCACCTCGATCATGAGGTAGGCGAGGAACCACTCGGAGGTCGCCAGCCCGGCGAGGAAGTTCCACAGCGCGTGCAGGAGGACCGCTCCGAGCCAGCCGGATGCGCTCAGGGCGAGGCAGCCGAGGGCCGTCCCCGCGTGGAGCAGCGCCCAGGCGAGCGCCATTCCCGTGATCGAGGTCGCCATCGGATGCACGAAGGGGCTGAAGGCCCCTCGGAGGATGAAGGTGACCGTCAGAGAGGTCATGGACTCCTGAGAGGCAGCGATGAAGTACTGCATGTTCTCGATGAAGGCGAAGCCCGCGCCCGCGAATCCGGCGTAGACGGCGCCGTCAAGCACCGAGTGGATCGTCTCCCTCCTCACGAGGACGATGAGCAGCACGCCGAGGCCCTTCGCGCTCTCCTCGACGATCGGCGCCACCGCGACGGTGGTGAGCCGCATCGCCGTGCCCGCATCGGCGAGGGCCGCTTCGGCCGAGAGGAGGAAGACGGTGTTGACCACCGAGGAGAAGACGATGGCGAGGCCGGCTCCCCATATGAACGCCGTAGCCTTCGTCCAGAAGGGCTCCGGCTCCCATCGGTCGATCCGCACCAGGACGGCGATGACGATCATGAGGGGAACGAGGGCGTAGACGGCGACGTGGAGGGTCGTGGAGTAGCCCGCTAGTCCGAGGTAGCCGAGGATCGACAATCCGATCGCGAATGCGCCGATGATGCTCACGACGATCTCGAAGGCGCCAGTCCGCCTGCGAGGGGCGTGAGGGATGCTCCAGCTCGGCGTCGGGGCGCCCGGCGCCGGCATCGAGTGACCGAAACTCAGGATCTCTCCCGTTCCGCGCCGGGATCGGCGCTTTCTCGCTCCCGCCGGGATGCTTCGGCGGCGGTGAAGACGATTCTCTGCACGACGGTGATGAAGGAGCCTAGGGCGACCCACCCGAGTCCGGCGGTGAGCCACCACTCGCCCCACCCCCAGTCGGCGAGCAGCCCTCCGAGGAGGGCCGCGATGAGACGATCGGTCCGCTCCGCGATCCCGAGCTTCGCCTCGATGCCGATGGATTCGGCGCGCGCCCTGGCGTAGGGCACTGTGCCCGCTCCGATGATCGCGGCCAGTCCGGCGACGATCGCCCACGTCCGGGCCGCGCCCTCGGGGAAGGAGAAGATCGCCCACGCGGTGAGGGAGGCGAAGACGGCGCCGTCGGACAGGCGGTCGAGGGTCGAATCGAGGAAGGCCCCGAAGCGGGATCCGCCCGTGGTCATGCGCGCGAGGGTGCCGTCGACCGAGTCCCCGAAGAGCACGATGCCGAGGAGGAGGGCGCCCTCCCACACGTGCCCGAAGGGCAGGGTCGAGACCGCCACCGCCACCGAGGCGAGGGTGCCGGCGATCGTCACCTGATTCGGGGTGACCCCCGCGCGCGCCAGGACTCGGGCAAGCGGCGTGAAGACCGCCTTCGTCACCGAGCGTCCGTGGTTGCCGAGCACTAGTCCTCCTCCTGCCAAGCGGCGGCCAGCATCCGCCGGGCGTCATCGAGCAGCTGAGGGACCGCCTTCACGCGCGCGATGATCGGGAGGAAGTTCGCATCCCCGAGCCATCTCGGCACGACGTGCTGGTGGAGGTGGGCAGCGATGCCCGCACCGGCGATCTCGCCCTGATTCATCCCGATGTTGAATCCCCCCGGCCCGCTCGCCCTCCGGATGACCCTCATCGCCTTCGCCGTGAGCTCGCCGAATTCGACGCGCTCCTCGCGCTCCAGTTCCGTGTAGTCGCAGATGTGGCGGTAGGGGCAGACGAGGAGGTGCCCGGAGTTGTAGGGGTAGAGGTTCATGAGGACGAAGCAGCTGAGGCCCCGGTGGACGATGAGGCCCTCCTCGTCCGTCTTCCCGGGCGCCGCGCAGAAGGGGCAGGCCGCATCCGTCGCGTCGGCGGGCTTGCCCTCCCCTTGGATGTACGCCATCCGGTAGGGCGTCCAGAAGCGGCCGAAGGCGTCGGGAACCCCCGCCAGCGAGCGGGAATCCTCGACCGGCAGGGGTTCCTCGGTCATCTCAGGCCTCGGTCTCGAAGAGGTCGGAGTTCGAGCGGTTCCGCACGTGGCGGACGATGCGGGCGACGGCCTCGTCGACCGGCACTCCGTTGTCCTGGGAGCCGTCGCGGAAGCGGAAGGAGACGGCGCCCGCCTCGACGTCCTCGCCGCCGGCGATGAGGGTGAAGGGGACCTTCTCCTTCGATGCGTTGCGGATCTTCTTGCCGAAGCGGTCGTCGGAGTGATCGACCTCGACGCGCAGGCCCTCGGCCCGCAGCTTCGCCGCGACCTCGTCGACGTAGGAGTCGAAGGCCTCGGCCACGGGCACGAGTTTGACCTGGACGGGGGCGAGCCAGGCGGGGAATGCGCCCGCGTAGTGCTCGGTGAGCACCCCGATGAAGCGTTCGATGGACCCGAACTTCGCCGAGTGGATCATCACCGGCTCCTGGTGGGAGCCGTCGGGGGCCGTGTAGGACAGTCCGAAGCGCGCGGGCTGGTTGAAGTCGTACTGGATCGTCGACATCTGCCAGGTACGGCCGATGGCGTCCTTGGCCTGGATCGAGATCTTCGGCCCGTAGAAGGCCGCGCCGCCCGGATCGAGCACGCATTCGAGTCCGGACTCCTCGGCGCATCGGCGCAGGATCGAGGTCGCCTGCTCCCACTGCTCGTCCGAACCGATGAACTTGTCCTTCTTCTTGCCGTCCTCATCGCGCGTGGACAGCTCGAGGTAGAAGTCCTCCAGGCCGAAGTCCTTCAGGAGCGTGAGGATGAATCCGAGGAGGTGGGTGATCTCATCGGCCGCCTGCTCGGGCATCACGTAGCTGTGGGAGTCATCCTGAGTGATGGACCGGACCCGGGTGAGCCCTTGAAGAACACCGGACTTCTCATTGCGGTAGACCGTGCCGAACTCGAAGAGGCGCAGCGGCAGCTCGCGGTACGAGCGCCCGCGCGAACGGAAGATGAGGTTGTGCATCGGGCAGTTCATGGCCTTGAGGTAGTACTGCTGCCCGTCGTCGTCCATCGGGGGGAACATGCCGTCCGCGTAGTAGGGCAGGTGCCCCGAGGTGTGGAAGAGGTCCTCCTTCGAGATGTGGGGGGTCCCCACGTACTGGAAGCCGTTGGCGATGTGCGCCTGGCGGACGTAGTCCTCCATCACCCGCTTGAGCACGCCGCCCTTGGGGTGGAAGACGGGAAGGCCCGCGCCGAGCTCCTCCGGGAAGGAGAAGAGGTCGAGTTCGGCGCCGAGACGACGGTGGTCGCGGCGCTCCGCCTCCTTGATCCGCTCCTGGTAGGCGGCGAGGTCCTCCTTCGACTTCCACGCGGTGCCGTAGATGCGCTGGAGCTGGTCGTTGGCCTGATCGCCCTTCCAGTAGGCGGCCGAGGACTTCGTGAGGGCGAAGCCGTTGCCGATGAGGCGGGTCGAGGGCAGGTGCGGGCCGCGGCACAGATCCGACCACGCGACCGAGCCGTCCCGCCGGACGTTGTCGTACATGGTGAGCTCGCCGGCGCCGACCTCGACGCTCGCGCTCTCATCGCCCTTGCCCTTCGTCGTGACGAGCTCGAGCTTGTAGGGCTGCTCGGCGAGTTCGACGCGCGCCTCCTCCTCGGAGATGACGCGGCGGCGGAAGGCCTGGCCCTCCTTGACGATGCGCTTCATCCTCTTCTCGAGTTCGCGCAGCAGCTCGGGGGTGACGGCGTCGATGTTGCCGAAGTCGTAGTAGAAGCCGTCGGTGATGAAGGGGCCGATCCCGAGGTTCACCTCGGGGAAGAGGTCCTGAACGGCCTGGGCGAGCACGTGGGTCGTCGAGTGGCGCAGGATGTCGAGTCCCGCCGGGGAGTCCAGGGTGATCGCCTCGACCGAGGTCCCGGCGACGAGGGCGGAGTCGAGATCCTTCGGCGCGCCGTCGACCGACAGGGCGACGACCTCGTTCCTCCCCTCGTACCACGTAGTGCCGGTGGTGCCTGCCGGGACGGTCTGAGATTCTCCGTCGATGACGAGCTCAATCACGGGCACGATGGTCCTCCTCGAAGGGGTCGGATTCTATTGCCCCATGAGTCTACTCGCCTCGGGCCTGCGCCGCGGATTCGGGTCGAGGCTCTCGACACTTCATTCTCAGTCGAGGGTTTTCGGTGCGACGAGGCGCCGCTTCGCGGCGAGGAGGGTACGGACGAGAGCGTAGCGCGCGTTCGACAGCGGCATGTCCCATGCCCCAGCGACGTCAGTGTAGTGCGAGGCGAAGGAGCGTTTGTACTTTCCGACGCTGAAGAGCTCGGGAACGCGCGGAGAATGGACACCTCGCAGGTCGAGGCCCTCGAAGCCCTCGGCAGCGAGTCGGATCGCGACTTCGAGGTCGAGGAGCTGGGTCGCGCCGAGGGCTCGTCCTCGCTCGCTCGAGGCGCCGTACTCGACCTGGGCGTGCTTCCCGTTCGTGAGAACGAGATCCCAGGAGAGAATCGCCCCGCTCGCGTCGCGCGAGGCGAAGAGCCGGGCATGATCAGGGCCGAGAGCCTCAAGGAGGTCGAGATAGACCTCCTTGGGGTGCTGGCGGAATCCGTCGCGTTTCGCTGTCTCATCGAGGACGGCATAGAACTCCTCGAAGCCTTCCGGGCTGATGCCGGTCTCTTCGCTGATCCGTGAACCGATCTTTTCCGCCTTTGCACGCGATCGTCGAATCCTCCGCCTCCCGTCGGACGTCATTGTCTCGAGGATCGTATCTTCGGTCCCGCCCGAGCAATCGATGACGATGGTCCGGTCGAAAGTGAGGGTCTGGAGGAGATCGTGAAGGTCCCCGGCCCGATACCACGCGTGAAGTCGGACGAAGAGGATTCCCCGATCACGGGAGCGCAGCCAGCGGGCGAGGTCTACGCGAAGGGCCGCTTCCCGCTCGGGTGTCGGTTCTTTGATCCATACGGGGCCGTTCTTGGCCCACAGGTAGCGCCAATGGCGGATCCGATGCTCGTAGAGCGCGAGGACGGCCGCGCATTTGTCACCTTCGAACCATCCGATCCGAGCCGTCGGGATGCTGCCCCTCCTGCGGGCGAAAAGCTCCCAGTGCTCGGACTGCTCGATCGGCAGCCCCCCCACGCCGGATGCAGCGCACCTCATCTCATCAGCGCTCAGTTCGACGATTCGGGTAACGGCGGTCATGAGACGGTCCTCTCAGAACGACCGGTCGGTCGCTTCGGGGTAGTAGCGGGCGAATTTGCGGAAATGGTTGAGCTTCTGGAGGCGCACAGTGATGTTGCGGCGGAGATTCTTCTCCTTCGGATTAAGGAGCGGGTCGAATCGACGGCCCATGGAGATGAGGCGCTTGACTCGTGCGACGAGATAGGTATCGCGGATGTAACGGAGAAGAAGGCGATCAGGGACCATCGAATAGAGTACTTCCTCCGTGGCGGTCCGCCGAGGCGGGCACTTGCCGTCGAGGAGGTCGGCGACCATGACGGGCATCGGATTCGCGCCGGCGGCGCTCATGTACCAGTTGTTCCGCCCGATCCTGGGGTTGACCTCGAAGAAGACGGCGCGCCCGTCGCGCGGATCGATCTTCACGTCGAAGTTCGCGAAGCCCCGATAACCCGAGTGCGTGAGGAGGCACTGGGCTGCTTCCCACAGTTCAGGGAAAGGCTCCGTGATCATCGCGACCGGGTTGCCGATCATCGTCGGTGCATGATCCTCGAGGAGGACTCGGGCCGAGCCGATGAGGGAGACCTCGCCTCGAGAGTCGACGTAGGCGGTAATCGAGCGCATTTGCGTGTTGTCACCGGGGATGAGCTCCTGAACGAGGAAGACATCGCGGAAGCCCGCTTTTCCGAGGTGAGCCCACAGCACATCGAGCTCACCCTGGGACTCGATGAACCAAATCTTCTTCTTACCTGGCATGTTGATGAGGTCATAGGCCTCGCCGCGCGCCGCCTTCGCAACGACGGGGAAGGCGAAGTCGATACGCGGAGCGCACCAGTCGGCCGAGTAGTCGGAAAAGTCAACCTCGATCATCGTCGGCGTGTGGATTCCCTCTGCGGCGCAAGCCCTTGAGAAGGCGGCTTTGTCCGTGAGGTGTTCGATGACCTCGAGCGACGGAAAGGGAAGCGCAAAGCAGGCACCAAGAGCAGAGGCGTTGCGCGCAATGAAGGCGGAATGAACGTCGTGGTTCGCCATGAGGACGAGCTCGCGGTCCGGATTGGCCGCAGCGATCCCGAGAAGTTCTGCGAGGAGGTTCTCATCGGACAAACGAGCCGGGATGTGGTGGACGTCGAAGAAGCCGGAGGCGGTGATCGAGACGGTCGGCTCATTAGCGACGCAGAGGCAGCGGCATCCGAAAGCCTCATTAAAGGAGCGACCGATACCGTAGACACCGAAATCGCCTCCGAGGATCACCGGGAGGAGCGTCAGACGATTTTCGCTCATGCTTGATCACCTTTACTGCTGAAGTGCGAATCTAGTCGAGTTTCCAAGGGCAAGGATAAGGGGGAAGGCCTGAAAGCTGCCCATCGTTGCCGGTGAGTGAGCGATCGCACCCGAATGAGAATGCAAATCCATTGCGAGAAGGCACGGGCGAGAAAACCAATGTCTAAAGGACTGCCCAGAAACGTCCGGATCCGATGAGACTCGGATCCAGAAGATTGGATCTGAATGGTGGGCGATACTGGGATCGAACCAGTGACCTCTTCCGTGTGAAGGAAGCGCGCTACCCCTGCGCCAATCGCCCGAGGTGGGTACGGGATTCGAACCCGTGTATACGGCTTTGCAGGCCGCTGCCTCGCCTCTCGGCCAACCCACCAGGTGCCCGTCGCACACGCGACGCGCAGCGGCGGGACTACGAGCGGATGACGGGACTCGAACCCGCGACCCTCACCTTGGCAAGGTGATGCTCTACCAACTGAGCCACATCCGCGAATGATCGCCAAGCGACCTGGGACATCCGTCCCGTCGAGTCCGATGGAATCGGAACGACCGTGGGCGATACTGGGATCGAACCAGTGACCTCTTCCGTGTCAGGGAAGCGCGCTCCCGCTGCGCCAATCGCCCGAGCGGATGACGGGACTCGAACCCGCGACCCTCACCTTGGCAAGGTGATGCTCTACCAACTGAGCCACATCCGCGTGTCGCCTTCGCCCTGAGGGGCTCGCTGCGAACAGGGAAGACATTAGCAGCCCCGAAGACGATTTGAGAAATCGAAGCGGCGTAACACGGATCACAAGCGTGTATTTCCGCTGGATTCCGCCGTTTTCCGCGTCGATGCCTATCGACGGAGGGAACGCACGAGGCGCCGCGCCCTCGACACGCTCGAACACAGCCAGGGGCGCACGACGATCTCCCGAGCGGCCGGGACCTCCCTGATCTTAGGGGAGAACTTCGTCTTGAATGTGTTGAGGCTCATGAGGCCGGGCGCGACATCGGAGCCGATGCCCATCAGGTCGACCTGCTCCACGCCCAACAGGGCGAGCTCGGTGCAGAAGAAGAGGAGGAGGCGATCGGCGACGAGGCGCCGCGAAACCGCGGACTTCGATGCGGCACAGAAGTACCAGCCGCGGGCGCCGGAGATCGTGACGATCGCCCAGCACACGAGCTCGCCCTCGATGCGCCCCGCGTACACGCGCGCGCGATCCGGGCCCAGGATGCGGATCATCCGTTCATAGGTCGCCTTCGGCCAGGGCGCGAAACCGTCCCGTTCAGCCGTTTCGCGCATCACCGCGTGGTACTCCTCGAAGTCCCCCCGCGCGCGCTCGGTCTCATCGGCGCAGACGAGCCCGGACTCGCGAATGGACTTGCGGACGTCCCGACGGCCGCGCGACTTGAAGCGCGAGAGGATCTCCTCCGCCGCCGCGTCGTGCCCGAGGCCGCGCGAGGAGATCGAGGTGTCGACCACGACCGTGCGGTCGTAGGTGATCATCGAAGCGGGGAGGATCGTCCCCTCCGCGGGGAAGCGAAGATCGAGTCGGATGTGGGTCGCCCCCGCGTCGATGATCTTCATGTCGTTGACGAGGGCGTCCACGAGCTCGCGCTCCTCTTCGGTGGAGGGATCGCCCAACCAGACCGGGCCGTGCCTCAGCCACACGAAATGCGTCCCGTGATCGTTGATGCGCGTCGCACGGAAGACGGCGCGAGGACGCCCGGCCGGATCCTCGACGACGAAGACGCCGAGGGCCTGCCGATCCTCATCGCTCTCCTCGAATTGCGCCCACTCGATGGTCTGCTCGATCGGAGGATCGATGGCGGCCCCCGCCACCAGCGCATCGAATTCCTCGTGAGAACCTCGGCGCAGGATCCATCGCGGTCGCGTCATCGTCATCTCCCCAAAAAGTGTGCACGGCGTGCGTGAGAACAGGCTCGACAGTTTGTCATGAGTATGCACCCTCGATTCGTGCCTGTCTTACTCAGCGCCCATCCTCCTCCCCGACGGCGCGCCGCAGGGACTCGGTGCTCATGCGCCCCTAGCCTGAGCACGTGGACTCACGAGCAATTCCCGAGGCGTTTCGCCTGGCGCTGCTCGGTCTGCGCGAAGCAAGCGGACGCACTGATGTCGAATTCGAGGAAGTCCCGCCTCCGCGAGGCCTGGCGCCCCTGACCGCCGCCCTCGCGATGCGCACCCTCGCCGAGGAATTCGGCGAGCCCGCCGCGACCGGCCGCTTCGTCGTTCTTCACGACCCCGGGGGCCAGCCCGGCTGGAACGGCAACTTCCGGGTCGTCGCCCAGATCCGCAGTCACATCGATCCGGAGATGGGCACCGACCCCCTGCTCGCGGAAGCCCTCTGGGGATGGGCGGACGAATGCCTCTTCCAAGCGGGGGCCGGATACCACGATCTGGCCGGCACGGTGACGCGGGAGCTGTCAGAGGCCTTCGGGGGCCTCGAGCTCAAGGGCTCGACCCTCAACGTCGAGATCCGCGCCTCCTGGACCCCGTCCCCGCCCGATCTCGCCCCGCACCTGAGCGCCTGGACCGATTTGATGACCCGGACGGCGGGCGTCGCCGCCAGTCGATTCCTCGAAGGAGTGTGAGGCGTGCGCATCGTCAACGCCGCCGGTCTTCCCGCCGGAGACACCGAGAACCCCGAGCTCATCGCCTCGCCGCGCGAAGGGATCCCCGAGGTGATCGATACGCTCCGGGGGCTGGAGGAGGCCGCGCTCGCCCTCGGGAAGGGGACGAGCCCGATCGCCCTCGATGTCGAACGCGCACAGGGATTCCGATACGGGAGCGACCCCTATCTCGTCCAGATCCGCAGGGAGGACGTCGGGACCTTTCTCATCGACACGGCCACGCTCCCCGACCTCTCGGGGCTCGCTGAGGGCGTCGCGGACATCTGGATCCTTCACGATGCGGCCCAGGATCTGCCCAATCTCCGCCAGTGCGGGCTCGCGCCCGCCACGCTCTTCGACACGGAGATCGCGGCCAGACTCCTCGGCTTCGAGCGTTTCGGCCTGTCGGCGGTGTGCGAGCAGGTGCTCGGCCTCGGCCTCGTCAAGGACCATCAGGCCTCCGATTGGTCCGTGCGGCCGCTCCCGAGGGACTGGCTGCGCTACGCGGCCCTCGACGTCGAACTGCTGAGCGAGCTCTACCGCAGGCTCGCGCTCGCCCTCGATGAGGCCGGCCGCTGGGAGTGGGCGCTCGAGGAGAACGCCCACCTCGTCTCCTCGCCGGAAGCGCCCGCGAAGGCCGAGCGCTGGCGTTCACTGCCCGGCGCGGGCAAGATCCGCTCCCGGCGCGAGCTCGCCGTCCTCAAGGGCCTGTGGGAGGTGCGCGAAGACATCGCCCGGCGGATCGACATCGCCCCGGGGCGCCTCGTGCGCAACGCCGCCCTTGTGAAGGCCGCGATGAATCCCCCTCGGAATCGACGCGCCCTGCAGGCCATCTCCGAGTTCCGCTCCCCCGTCGCGCGCCAGCACGGCGACGAGTGGATGCGGGCGATCGTCCGCGCCCTTCATCTCAACGAGGACGAGCTGCCGGCGCTGCGGCCCCCGAGGACCCCGGGCGCGATACCCGAGCCACGATCCTGGGCGCGCATCGACCCCGAGGCCGCGGCCCGTCTCGCCGCGGTCCGCTCGGCCATGCACGCGCTCTCCGAGCGGATCGGCATCGCCCCCGAAGTCATTCTGGAACCGCGGATCCAGCGCTATCTCGCCTGGGCCCCGCTCGATCCCTCCCGTCCTTCGGGCGATGAGGTGGAGGAGCGCATGTACGACAAGGGCGCCCGGGACTGGCAGATGGATCTGAGCCTCGATCCGATCGCGGACGCGCTCGAAGGCTGAGGCCCTCGCGCCCCCGGCATTCCGGGGGATCCGCCCTCGGGCGAGCCCGGCCGTCCGGAGCCCCTTCCGCAGCTTCCCCGAAGCGCCCCGGAGCCTCTTCGGGCCGGTCTCAGCGCGAAGCGGCTCCGGCGCACGCCTCGAGGATGCGGGCCTCGATGCCCGTCGCGTCGAGCCCCAGCTCGGACAGGATCTCGGAGCGTTCGCCGTGCGCGAGGAAGGCCTTGGGCACGCCCGCGCACAGGACTCGCTTGCCCCGGTCGGCCAGGAGCTCCCTCACGGCCCAGCCGAAGCCCCCGTCGACGATCCCGTCCTCCACGGTGAGGACGACCTCGGCTCCGGCGGCGAGATCCGCCAGACCCGCCTTCACCGGGAGCAGGCGGACCGGATCGACGACCCGGACCTTCACCCCGCGCGACTCGAGGGCGCGGGCGGCCTCCAGGCACTCCGGGACGAGGGAGCCGCTCGCGATGAGCAGCGCATCCGCATCGGACTCATCGGATTCGAAGACGACGTCGACTCCCCGGACGCTGCGCAGTCGGGGCACGGGTTCTGGAAGGGCGCCCTTGCGGTAGCGCAGCACGGTCGGGCGGTCCTCGATCGAGACGGCCAGCCGGAGGCATTCGCGCAGGGTGGACTCATCGCGGGGGGCGAAGAGCTCGAGGCCCGGCACGATCTGGCACATGGCGATGTCCCAGACGCCGTTGTGGGAGGCTCCGTCGGCGCCGGTGACGCCCGCGCGGTCGAGGACGAGGGTCACCCCCGCCCGATGGAGCGCCGCGTCCATGAGCAGCTGGTCGAAAGCGCGGTTGAGGAAGGTCGCGTAGAGGGCGATGACGGGGTGCGCGCCCTCGTAGGCCATGCCCGCGGCCGAGGCGAGCGCCTCCTGCTCGGCGATGCCGACATCGATGACGCGGGCGGGGAACTCCTTCTTCAGCGGGGCGAGGCCGACCGGTTCCATCATCGCGGCGGTCACGCCGACGATCTTCGGGTTCTCCCGCGCGAGAGCGGTGAGCTCCTCGGCGAACACGCTCGTCCATCCGAAGCGCTCGGGGACCACCGGCAATCCGGTCTCCGGATGGATCGGGCCGACCGCGTGGAGGCGATCCGCGGTGTTCTCCTCGGCGGGCACGTAGCCCCTGCCCTTCTGGGTGATCGCATGGACGAGGACGGGCTGGTCGAGCCCCGTGGCCAGCCTGAGGAGGTCCTCGACGGCGACGATGTCGTGGCCGTCGACCGGGCCGAGGTACTTCAAGCCCAGATCCTCGAACATCACCTGGGGGACAAACACGTCCTTGAGGCCGGTCTTGAGGCCGTGGAGCGCGTCGAAAGCCGCGCGCCCGGGCTCGCCCATCGCCAGAAGCCTCCGCTTCCCCCAGGCGAGCGCCCTCTCATAGCCCTCGGAGGTGCGAATCGCGTCGAGATGATGCGCGAGACCGCCGATCGTCGGCGCGTACGAGCGCCCGTTGTCGTTGATGACGACCATGACGCGGCGGTTCTTCGATGCGGCGATGCGATTGAGCGCCTCCCAGGCCATGCCACCGGTGAGCGCGCCGTCGCCGATGATCGCCACGGTCCACGAGTCGTCCCCCCGGCGGCGCTTCTCCCATGAGATCCCGTCCGCCCAGGCGATCGATGCCGAGGCGTGCGAGGATTCCACGACGTCGTGGACGCTCTCCGCGCGCGAGGGGTAGCCGGACAGGCCCCCGCGCGAACGCAGCCGGGAGAAGTCCTTGCGCCCCGTGAGGAGCTTGTGCACATAGGCCTGATGCCCCGTGTCGAAGATGAGCGTGTCCCGGGGGGAGTCGAAGACTCGGTGAAGCGCGATCGTCAACTCGACGACGCCGAGGTTCGGCCCGAGATGCCCGCCGGTCTTCGAGACCGATTCGATGAGGAATCCGCGGATCTCGTGGGACAGATCGACGAGTTCGGAGGGCGTGAGCTCATGAAGATCCGAGGGCGCGTCGATTCTTCCCAGGAGGGACGATGCCGGATCAGATGACTGCATGGCTCAAGAGTCTAATGGCCCTGAGCGCGGGCTGCGGCTCTCGGGCCCGCGCGCGCGGCCGACGCCTCGGACTAGGATGTGGATCACGTGTCGTCCGAGCGTTCGAATCGTCCTCCAGGAGGAAGCATGTCAGTGACCGTCGCGCCCTATGGCGAATGGACATCCCCCATCACCGGAGAATCCTTCACCGCGCGGAGCGTCACGCTGTCGCAGGTGCGCGTCGACGGCCCCGACACCTACTGGGTCGAGGGCCATCCGAAGGAGGACGGGCGCGGCACCCTGCTCAAGCGCAACGGCGCCGGAGAGACCAGTGAGGTCCTGCCCCTCATCGACGGGGTGCGCCTGGCCGATGTGAGGACTCGCGTCCACGAGTACGGCGGCCGCGCCTACGCGGTGCTCGACGGCTTCGTCGTCTTCTCCGACGGCTTCGACTCCCGGGTGTACCGATTCGACCCGAGCGATCCCAAGCGCACCGCGCAGCCGCTGACGACCCTGTCGAAGTCCCGCTTCGGCGACTTCGAGCTCGATGAGGTCCGCGGTCTCGTCTACGCGGTCCGCGAGGACCACTCGCCCGAGGGCGAGCCGGTCAACACCCTCGTCGCCATCCCCCTCGACGGCTCCGCGGCCCGCAACGATTCCGCCCTCATCACGGTCTTCTCGGGTACCGACTTCGTCGCAGCTCCGGCCCTGTCCCCCGATGGGACGAAGCTCGCATGGCTCACCTGGAACCACCCGGATATGCCGTGGAATCAATCGGCCCTCCACGTCGCCTCCCTCGATTTCGAAGGCAGGCTCACCCGCGAGGTCGTCCTCGTCGATTCCCCCGAGGTGTGCGTCTACGAGCCCCGCTGGACTCTGCGCGGCGATCTCATCCACGTCGACGATTCGACCGGCTGGGCGAATCTGTTCCGCACCGAGGGGTTCTCCTGGAAGGAGGACGAGGACGCCGAGGCGTGGGCCGAGCGTCTGCGGACGCGCGCGCTTCATCCCGGGACCCGCGCCTTCTCCCACCCGCACTGGCAGCTCGGCCTGCACTCCTTCGACAACCTCGACCACGAGAATCTCATCTGCTCGTGGGCCGAGGACCTCACCTGGCACATCGGCACCGTGCGCATCGACAACGGGCTCACCGAGGAATGGGCAACGGGCTGGTGGCCGATCGGCAATGTCGCCGCATCCGATTCCCGGGTGGTCTTCCTCGCCGACTCGCCGACCCGTACGCCCGCGATCGTGCAGGTCGAGGATGGGAAGACCTCCATCGTGAGGCCCTCGACCGAGGCCGAGATCGAGGCCGACCTCGTCTCGCCCGCCCAGATCGTCACCTGGCCCACCTCCGACGGCGAGAAGGCACACGGCTTCTACTACCCGCCGAAGAACCCCGATTTCACCGCCCCCGAGGGCGAGCTCCCCCCGCTCATCGTCAATGTCCACGGCGGACCGACCTCCTCGACCCGCCCCGGGCTCAGGATCCCCCTCCAGTACTGGACGAGTCGCGGTTTCGCGGTCCTCGACGTCAATTACCGCGGTTCGACCGGATTCGGACGTGCCTACCGCGAACGCCTCAACGGCAACTGGGGCTTGATGGACGTCCAGGACTGCGCCGATGGCGCCCGTTCCCTCATCGAACGCGGGCTCGTCGATCCGAAGCGCGTCGCGATTCGCGGCGGCAGCGCGGGGGGTTTCACGACCCTGTCGGCCCTGGTCAATTCCGATGTCTTCACCGCGGGCACCTCCTTCTACGGCATCGCGGACCTCAAGCGCCTCGAGCTAGAGACCCACAAGTTCGAAGTCGGCTACTCCTTCCGCCTGCTCGGATCGTCGGATGTCGACGATCCGGTCTGGAAGGAGCGCTCCCCCCTCTTCCACATCGACGCCATCCGCGCCCCCCTCCTCCTCCTTCAGGGGGCTCAAGACAGGGTCGTCCCCATGAATCAGGCGCAGGAGATGCACGATGCGCTCGTCGCCCGCGGTAATCCCGTTGCGATGAGGATCTACGAGGGCGAGGGCCACGGATTCACGAAGGCGACGACGATCCGGGACGCCTGGGACGCCGAGTTGTCGTTCTACTCTCAGGTGTGGGGCATCGACTCCCGGGTCGAGTCCGATCTCGTCATCACCAACCTGTGAGCGCCGCGGACTCCAGGCGCCGCATCGGCGCGAGGATCGGCGGGCACCGCTCGCTCATCGGCCTCGTCGCCGCCGCCGTCGGCGTGCTCGTCGGGCTCGCCTCGGTCCTGTTCACCCTGATGATCGAGGGGTGGACCTGGGTGTCGACGGGCTACGAGGAGTACTCGACGCGCGGCGGGGCTCCGCACGGGGTGCTCGCCATCCCCTCGTGGGCCCTTCTCCTCGCGGCACCGCTCGTCGCCGCGGCGGTCTACGGACCGCTGGTGCACCGTTTCGCCCCGTCGGCTCGGGGCCACGGCATCCCGGAAGTGATGCTCGCCGTGCGCCGCAAGGAGGGGGCGATTCCCGGCCGAGTCGCGGTCGTCAAGCTCATCGCCTCATCCCTCACGATCGGCTCGGGCGGTTCGGCCGGGCGGGAGGGGCCCATCGTGCAGGTGGGCGCCGCGCTCGGCTCGTCGATAGCCCGCTTCCTCGGCCTGGACGCGCGTCGCGTCGTCCTCCTCGCGGCCTGCGGCGCCGCCGGCGGGATCGCCGCTACCTTCCACGCGCCGCTGGCCGGCGCGGTCTTCGCGCTCGAGGTCATCCTCACGCGCTTCACGGCCGAGACCTTCGGCTACGTCGTCATCTCCTCGGTCGCGGCTTCGATCATCGCGCGCGCCCTCCAGGGCGATTCCTCCGTCGTGAGAGTCGCCGCCGACCTCGAAGCGTGGACCCTGACCGATATGTGGTGGGTGGCGCTCCTCGGGGTCCTCGCCGGACTCGTCGGCCTGGGCTTTTCCAAACTGCTCTACCTGATCGAGGACGGGCTCGACGCCGTCTGGTCCAAGATCCCCGCCCCCGAGTGGGCGCGCCCGATCGTCTTCGCACCGCTCCTGGGACTCGGGCTCATCTGCTTCCCGCAGATGTACGGTTCGGGCACCCCGATCGAAGAGGCGGCCCTCGACGGCCGCTACGCCCTCGGCTTCCTCATCCTCGCGATGCTCGGGCGCGCCCTCTACACCTCGTTCACGATCGGCATGGGCGGGTCCGGCGGCGTTTTCGCCCCGACCCTCTTCATCGGCGCCATGGCAGGGACGGCCTTCGGCACCCTCATCGATCCCCTGACGGCATCGGCGCCAGGCGTCTTCGGCGTGATCGCGATGGGCGCGGCCTTCGCCGGAGCCGCTCGCGCACCGATGACCGCCGTCCTCATCATCGTGGAGATGACCGGGACCTACAGCCTCATCCTGCCCATGATGCTCGCGGTCGTCCTGGCGACCGGGGTTTCGCGCTTCCTCACCCGCGGCACGATCTACACGGAGAAGCTCCGCAGGCGCGGCGATGTGCTCGCCGACCCCGTCGAAGCGACCCTGGTCGGCTCCAAGCCGGTCAAGCAGTGGATGGAGGGGCTTCCCGCCCTGCTCACCCCCACGACGCCGCCGGCCGGGGCGGCGGCGCTCATGCGCACGAGCGGGAGCGCCGAGCTGCCCCTCGTCGACGCCGAGGGGCGTTTCACGGGCCTCGTGTCCGCGCTCGACCTCCTGAGCGCTCATCCCTCGCAGGGCCGCGCCCTGGCGGAGCTCGTCTCCCTGAAGGTCAGCGTCAACGCCGAGGACTCGCCGCATCTCGTCCTGTCCCGCCTGCTGACATCGGGGACCTCCGGGGTCCCCGTCCTCGACGCCGAGGGGCGTCCGGTCGGCTGGGTGTCCGAGCGCAGTCTGGTCGCCCGGCTCGAGGAGGAGCAGAAACGGGCCCTGGCCGCGCGCGCAGAGTCCTCGTGGGGCTCGCGGTGGAAGCAGCGGCACGCCCGTTAGAGCGCGGATGAGCCGGTCTGTACGCCGGGTTCTGTTCCGTCGACGACGGCGGCGACCATCTCTCTAGGACCCGCGTTGCCGCGAGCCTCCAGCAACCTACCCGCAGGACGGGGACGGGCCGCCCACTGCCTGCTGCTCGGTCTTGCTCCGGGTGGGGTTTGCCGAGCCGATCCGGTCGCCCGGATCGCTGGTGGGCTCTTACCCCACCGTTTCACCCTTACCGCAGTCTCCTGCGGCGGTCTGTTCTCTGTGGCACTGTCCCTCGGGTCGCCCCGGGTGGCCGTTAGCCATCACCCTGCCCTGTGGAGCCCGGACGTTCCTCGTGGGTTCCCCCACGCGGCCGCCCGACCGACTCATCCGCGCCCTCGATCATAGCCCCTCCCGCTACGATTCCCCCTGTGTTGATCTGGCTCCCGCCGTCCGAATCGAAGCTCGCCCCTCGCCAGGGGCCGCTTCTCGATCTCGATTCCCTCACTCTCCCCGGCCTGCGCGCGCCCCGCGAAAGGCTCATCGAAGCCCTCGCGGAGCTCGGCAGCGGGCCCCGCGCCGCCGAAGTCCTCAGACTGGGACCCGCGTCTGCGGCTTTAGCGCGGGCGAACGAGGCCCTTCTCACGTCCGCGTGCGCCCCCGCGTCCGAGCTCTTCACCGGCGTTCTCTTCGACGCCCTCGATTTCGCCTCGCTCACCGACGGGGAACAGGCCCGTCTGCGCCGGTGCGCGCTCGTCTTCTCCGGCCTCTTCGGGGTCGTCGCCCTCGACGATGCGCTCCCCGATCATCGTCTCGCCATGGGCGTGCGCCTTCCCGGCATCGGAGGGCTCGCCGGGTTCTGGCGCTCCGCGCTCGATGAGGAACTGCGGGTCCGGGCCGAAGGCGAGACCGTCATCGATGCGCGCTCGGGGCCCTACGCCGCCGCGTGTCCGGCGCCCTGGGCCCGCATCATCAGGATTCAGGCGGTGCGGGAGCGCGCGGGCGCACGGGCTTCGATCTCGCACGATGCGAAGCGCTGGCGGGGCCTCGTGGTGCGCGCGCTCGCGGGCCTCGCCCCCGAAGCCGGTGCCGACGTGGTGCTCGACGCAGTGGCGCGCATGGCGGGGCGGGTCGCCTTCACGGATGCGAAGGGCGTTCCGCATGCGATCGGGGCCGTCGAGATCGGCGATGCGCTCCCCGCATCGCAGGGAGGGAGCGTCCGCGAACTCGTCCTCGTCACCGACTAGCCGGATTCGGGATCGTCACCGGCCGACCAGCCCGGTTTCAGGATTCGCGCCTCGTCCGCACGACGATCGCGCGGGTCTCCTCCGTCCAGCACACCTCGTCCTCGGGTGCGAGACGGATCCTTTGCAGTTCGGCCGGGGCGAGCTCGGTCGCCATGCCCACCGCGATCCCGTTGCGCAACTCGAGCACGGCGAAGGCGCCGTTGAGGGCCCGGGAGCACTCGTAGGCGTCGAGGAGCTCAGCGGGAAGCGAGGCGGCCAGGTCGCGGCGCTTCTTGATGACCTCGCGCAGCTCCGCGTCGAGCTCCTTGACGTCCTCGTTGAAGGCCGCCTTGGTGGCCTCGACGTCCTCCTTGATGGCTCGCGCCTCGGCGAGCATGGCCTCGCGCGCCGAAACCGCGGCCTCGCGCTTGACCTCGGTGGCGATGAGATCGTCCTCGAGCTTGGAGCGTCGGGCCTTCACCTGGTCGATCTCGTGCTCCAGAGCCGAGATGTCGCGAAGGGGCACCTGATTCTTCTTCAGGCGTTCGCTTTGGCGCTCGCAGCGGGCCGAGACCGCTTCGATCTCCTTCTCGATGCGCGCCGCTTCGCGCGCGATGTCGGAGATGACCGCCGACTGGGTGACGGCAGCCCGCTGGAGGTCCTCGGCCCGGCCCGCGAGCTCGCGCACGGTGTCGAAGGCGGGGTGGGTGTCACGCTTGTGGCGGAGAACCGATTCGCGTTGATCGAGGGCGAGGAGTTCGAGCAGGCTCGACTGATCGAGATAGGTCGCTTTCACAAGAGTCCTCCTAGAGTCGGCCGGTGGCTCGTCCACGGCTCCGTCGCAATCGTAGAGACTTTCACGTCGAGATCCACATCCGCCCCCTGCGCACCCGCCCTCAGGCGCTCGGCGAGGCGCGGCAGCCACACGGATTCGGTCGCCCAGTGGCTCGCGCACAGCAGGGCCGGCGCTCCCCCTTCGCGATGCTCCGAGGCCGGGTGATGGCGCAGGTCGGCGGTGAGGACGGCATCGGCCCCCGAAGCCCTTGCCGCCTCGAGGAAGGAGTCGCCGGCGCCCGGGCACACCGCGACCCTCGCGATGAGGGCGTCCTCGTCTCCGCTGCTGAACAGGCCCGTCGGCCCCGCGGGGAGCCTGCTCGCCACGAGATCGGCGAAGTCGCCCAGTCGCGCGGGGGTGATCGCGCCGATCCGTCCGTGGCCGTAGGGGCGCCCCTCCTCGTCCCGTCCGGATTCGACGAGCGGTACGGCGTCGCGGATGCCGACAAGGGCGGCGAGGGCGTCACCGGTGCCCTCGTGCGAGCAGTCGGCGTTCGTGTGAGCGGCGAAGAGGGCGATCCCGGAACGAATGAGCTTCGCCACGAGACGGCCCTTCGGATCCGACTCCGGCAGGAAGCTCGTGCCCCGCAGGTAGAGGGGGTGGTGGACGAGCATCATGTCGGCCTTCTCGTCGAGGGCCTCCTCAACGGTGTCCGCCACGGGGTCGAGGGCGAGGAGGACTTTTCCGGCCCGGCGCCGGGGATCGCCGAGGATGAGCCCCACCCTGTCCCAGGCCTCCGCGCGCTCGGGCGGGTACCACGTATTCATCCGGGTGACGATGTCACCCACGCTCCATGAACTGCTCACCCGGCAAGGATATCGGGCCTCCTGGCGCTCGTGGCGCCCTCGGCGCTCGGCGGGTAGAGCCAATGTCCCAGGGCTATGATTCGATCCGTGCGCGTCATCGATCTCATCGACTCGGGCCTCACGGACTACGCGGAAGTGGACCGCCTCCAAAGGGAGCTCCACGGGAAAGCCGCTGCCGGTGAGGGCGACTTCCTCATCCTCGCCGAATTCACGCCGACGTGGACGGCGGGGCGCCACACGAAGCCCGAGGACGTCCCCGACACGACGCTGCCCATCATCCGCACCGATCGCGCCGGCTCGGCCACCTGGCACGGCCCCGGGCAGGTGGTCTGCTATCCCGTCGTCAAGCTCAAGGAGCCGGTCGACCTGTACGCCTGGATCCGCTCGGTCGAGGCGGGGGTCATCGGCACCGTCCGCGAGGACTGGGGACTGGACGCCCGCAGGATCGACGGCCGCGCGGGCGTATGGCTCACCGAGGAGGGGCGCAGGGACCGGAAGATCTGCGCGATCGGACTGAAGGTCGCGCGCGGCGCGACCCTTCACGGGGTCGCCCTCAATGTCGACATCGATCCGGCTGCGGCCTTCTCGGGCATCATCCCGTGCGGCCTCGCCGACGCCGATGTGGCCTCGCTTTCGTGGGAGGGCGTGCGCACCACCGTTCGCGAGGCCGCGAACGCCCTCGTCGTCCGCCTCTTCGACTCGATCCGCCCGCAACTGGCGGACCCCGACCCCATTCTCGAGAACTGGAGCGCTTCATGAGCACCCTGCCCGACCCCGAAGGCCGCAAGCTTCTTCGCGTAGAGGTGAGGAACTCCCAGACCCCCATCGAGTCGAAACCGGAGTGGATCCGCACGACCGCGAAGGCCGGGGCGAATTACCAGGACATGCGGAGCCTGTCGCATTCGAGGGGACTGCACACCGTGTGCGCGGAGGCCGGGTGCCCGAACATCTACGAGTGCTGGCAGGACCGCGAGGCGACCTTCCTCCTGGGCGGCGCCCTGTGCACGCGCCGCTGCGACTTCTGCGACATCGCGACGGGCCGTCCGAGCGAGTACGACCGGGACGAGCCCCGCCGCATCGCCGAATCCGTCGCCGAATTGGAGCTGCGCTACGCCACGATCACGGGGGTCACCCGTGATGACCTGCCCGACGGGGCGGCGTGGCTCTACGCCGAGACCTGTCGCCTCATCCACGAGCTCAGCCCATCGACCGGCGTCGAGCTCCTCGTCGACGACTTCCGGGGGCAGGCCGAGTCGATCGACATGGTCATCGAAGCGGGACCGCAGGTCTTCGCGCACAACCTGGAGACCGTGCCCCGCATCTTCAAGAAGATCCGACCGGCCTTCCGTTACGAGCGCTCCCTCGACATGATCCGGCGCGCGCATGACGGGCGGATGGTGACGAAGTCGAATCTCATCCTGGGCATGGGCGAGAGCCGCGAGGAGATCTCCGAGGCCATGCGCGACTTGCACTTAGCGGGTTGCGACCTCTTGACGATCACCCAGTACCTGCGCCCCTCGCCGCTGCATCACCCGATCGACCGCTGGGTGCATCCCGAGGAGTTCGTCGAGATCGCCGCCGAGGCCGAGGAGATCGGCTTCGCGGGTGTCATGGCGGGACCGCTCGTACGCTCCTCGTATCGCGCCGGGCTCCTGTGGGCGAAGGGGATGCGGGCCCGGGGTTTCGAGATCCCCGAGAGGCTGTCCCACCTCGATGATTCCGGCTCCACCCTGCAGGAGGCCCGCACGGTCCTGCGCAAGATGCGCGAGCGGGCCGATCGCCGGGCAGCGGGAGTGTCGGCCTGAGGTGATCGCTCCGGATTACTCCCCCGCCCGCGCCCTCCTGCGCGCGGCCAAGCAGCATCCCGATCGCAAGTCGATCATCTGGCCCGACGGCCAAGAGCCCTGGACGGTCGGGCGCAGCGCCGACGTCGTCTCGCGGACGGTCAGCGCCCTGCGCGCTCTCGGCATCGCCGAGGGCGATCGCGTCGTCTTCGCAGCGGCGAACAGCGCCTGGGTCTTCCTTCTCCACGTCGCCTGCGCATGGATCGGCGCGGTCACCGTGCCGGTCTCCGAGCGCCTTCCGCTCGACGTCCTCGAGGGGATCATCGATTCGATCCGGCCGCGACTGGTCCTGACCGATCCCGATTCCGCCCTGGCCGGGCGCGCCGGGATGCGGGTCCTGGAGCTGGGCGGTTTCGCCTCGCTGAGCCTGGCGTCCCCGCCCGCGCCGGGCGCCCCCCGGGCGCTGGGATCGGAGCCCGCGGCGATCGTCTACACCTCGGGTTCGGCGGGCAGGACTCGCGGCGTCGAGCTCTCGCACGCCCAGTTGTGGTGGGGCTCGATGTGCTTCCGCGATGGCTTCGAATACGCGCCCTACGAGGAGGTCGTCGGCGTCTGCGCCCCGGTGTCGCACATCGGCGGCTTCAACGGCACCTCCCTCGACGTCTTCAGTCACGGCGGCGCGATCCGCGTCTTCTCCGGCTTCGACCCCGTGGAGGTCTTGACCTCCATCGAGGCTGATCGTATCTCGATGATGTTCGTCGTCCCGGTCATGTGCCACCTGCTGCTCGATGCGAACGCCTCCCTCGGCGCGGACCTGTCCTCCTGGCACCGCCCCTTGGTGGGGGGCGATGCCATGGGTCCGGTGCTCGCCCAGCGCCTCCGCTCGGCCGGTTTGAGGCCCATCCACGTGTGGGGGATGACGGAGACCGCGGGTGCGGGCATGATGGCCTCCCCCGATTCGGCGGCTCCCGCGGGCGCCCTCGGCGCGCCCTTCCCCTATGTCGACGCGCGCCTCGTCCTCGCCGATGGAGCGCCCGCGAGGCCGGGCGAGATCGGGGAGATCGAGGTGCGGGGGCCGGGTGTGGCGCAGACCTTCATCTCGGCGGGCGAGCGCGGCCCGGCGCGCGTGCGGGACGGCTGGCTCGCCACCGGGGATCTGGCGACCCGGGACGAGGAGGGCTGGTACACCATCGTCGGTCGCGCCTCGCGGATGATCAACACCGGCGGCGAGCTCGTCGCCCCCGCGCGCCTGGAGGAGCTCATCCGCGGATTGGACGGGGTCGACGACGCCATCGTCGTGGGCGTCCCCGATGAGCGCTGGGGCCAGGTCGTCTCGGCCCTGCTCGTCGACCGCTCCGGCCTCCGCTCGGGTTCGGCGCGCGAGACCGTGGCGGTCCTCGACCGCCACCTCGCGCCCTGGGAGCGGATCCGCAGGGCCGCCTGGGTCGAGTCGCTGCCCCAGCTGCCCAACGGCAAGCCGGATGCCCTGGCCGCCGAGCGGATGCTGATGGAGGCGGAGCAGCGCCGAATGTGGTGAACACCGCGCATGATCGCGCGACCGAATTCGGTAATCTTCTCGTGACTTAATTTCCGAGAAGGGGTCTTCCATGCACCGCATCGTCATCATCGGATCCGGCTTCGCCGGACTCGCCGCAGCCAAGGGCCTCAAGCGCGCCGACGCCGAGATCACGATCCTCGCCAGGACGGGCCACCACCTCTTCCAGCCCCTCCTCTACCAGGTGGCGACCGGGATCCTCTCCGAGGGCGACATCGCGCCGACGACGCGCGAGATCCTCAAGAGGCAGAAGAACGCGCGGGTCCTCCAGGCCCTCGTCGAGGACATCGACGTCGACAAGCGCATCGTCACCTGGCGCAATCACAACGAGGTCCGCGAAACCCCCTACGACACGCTCATCGTCGCCGCCGGCGCGGGCCAGTCCTACTTCGGGAACGACCACTACGCCGTGTTCGCGCCGGGGTTGAAGACCATCGACGACGCCCTCGAACTGAGGGCCCGCATCTTCGGCTCCTTCGAGAAGGCCGAGATCGCCGAGGACCCGGCCGAGATCGAGCGCCTACTCACCTTCGTCGTCGTCGGCGCCGGACCGACCGGCGTTGAAATGGCCGGCCAGATCCGCGAACTCGCCTCGCACACCCTGGCGAACGAATTCCGCGCGATCGACCCGCGCGCCGCGCGCGTCCTCCTCGTCGACGGAGCGGACCTGCCCCTACCCGCCTTCGGCGAGAGGCTCGGCGACGTCACGCGGCGCGAGCTCGAAAGGCTCGGCGTCGAGGTGCGCACAGGCGCCCTCGTCATCGGACTCGATCACGACACGGTCACGCTGCGCCACCAGGACGGCTCGAGCGAGACGATCCCGTCGAAGTGCAAGGTGTGGGCCGCCGGCGTCCAGGCGAGCGAACTCGGCCGGGTGCTCGCCGAGCGCGCGGGCGCCGAGCTCGACCGTGCGGGCCGCGTCATCGTGGGACCGGACCTGACCCTCCCGGACCACCCGGAGATCTTCGTCCTCGGCGACATGATGGCCGTCCCGGGCGTGCCCGGCGTCGCGCAGGGCGCGATCCAGTCCGCCCGCTTCGCGGCGAAGACGATCCTCGCCCGCCTCGGCGCGGGCAGGGCGCCGGCGGAGTTCGCCTACAGCGACAAGGGCTCGATGGCGACGATCGCCCGATTCAAGGCCGTCGTCAAGATCGGCCGCTTCCGCCTCACCGGCTTCCTCGCCTGGGCGGCGTGGTGCTTCCTCCACCTGCTCTACATCGTCGGCTTCAAGTCGCAGATCGGCACGCTCGTCCACTGGTTCTTCAGCTTCGCCTCCGGAGCGCGCTCGCAGAGGACGACGACGAACCAGCAGCTCGTCGCCCGCCTCGCGCTCGAGCACTTGGGCGCCCACTCCTCCGGAAGACTCGTCGCGGGCCAGGATCCGACGGGCTCCGAAGGGCGCCCCGGCGACTCCCGGGAGGAGTGAGTCGGGAGGACGCCTGCTTCTTCGTTCAACGGAGCGAAAGACTTCCTCGGGAATCAGGGACCCCCTGGATTTAATAGCCTCAATGTCTCATTCGAACCAGAATCGATATAGATTTTCTATCGTCAGTTCACGCTCGGACGAAAGGCCAGCTCATGTCGTTGATCAACACGCGAATCAAGCCCTTCGAGACGGAGGCCTACCACAACGGCTCCTTCATCCACGTCTCCTCCGACGACCTCCAGGGCAAGTGGGGCATCGTCTTCTTCTACCCGGCGGACTTCACCTTCGTCTGCCCGACTGAGCTCGCGGACCTCGAGAAGGTCTACCCCGAGCTCCAGTCCCTCGGAGTCGAGGTCTACTCCGTCTCCCGCGACTCCCACTTCGTGCACAAGGCGTGGCACGAGACCTCGCCCGAAGTCGGCACCCTCACCTATCCGATGCTCGGCGACGTCAACGGCGTCATCACCGCGAACTTCGACACCATGAGGCCCGAGTCCGGTCTCGCCGACCGCTCCACCTTCCTCATCGACCCCGACGGGATCATCCAGTACATCGAGACCACGCCCGAGGGCGTCGGCCGCAACGCCGCCGAACTCGTCCGCAAGGTGAAGGCCGCCCAGTACGTGCGCTCCCACCCCGGCGAGGTCTGCCCCGCCAAGTGGGAGGAGGGCCAGGAGACCCTCAAGCCCTCCTTCGACCTCGTGGGGAAGATCTGAGGCCCGCTCGATGCTCGACACCGCAGCCCTCTCCCAGCTCTCCGAGTACCTCACCCTCATCCGGGAGCCGATCGAACTCGCCGCATCACTCGACGACTCGACTCATTCGCGGCGCCTGCGCGAACTCCTCGAGGAGATCGCATCGCTCAGCGACATGGTCACCCTCGTCGAAGAAGCCGATGCGCGCACCCCGTCCTTCGCGATCCGGCGCATCGGAAGCGATGTCGGGGTCCGTTTCGCGGGCCTGCCGATGGGCCACGAGTTCGCCTCCCTCGTCCTGGCCCTCGTTCAGGTCGGCGGCCACCCGCCGAAGCTCGACGAGGACGTGATCGAGGCGATCCGCGCCCTCGACGGGGGCGAATTCGTCACCTACATGTCCCTGACGTGCCAGAACTGTCCGACGGTCGTCCAGGCGCTCAACACCATGAGCGTCATCAACCCGAAAATCCGGCACACCGCGGTCGAAGGGGGCGCCTTCGAAGCGGAGGTCGCAGGACTGGGCATCACGGCCGTCCCCGCGGTCTACAAGGACTCGGAGGTCTTCGCCCACGGGCGCATGGAGATCGGGGACATCCTCGACAAGCTCAACCCCTCCTCGGCCGAAGCCCGTTCGAAGGCCCTCGACTCCCTCGAGCCCTTCGATCTGCTCGTCGTCGGCGCCGGACCGGCCGGCGCCACCGCGGCGATCTACGCGGCCCGCAAGGCACTGCGCACCGGGATCATCGCGGAACGCTTCGGCGGTCAGATCCTCGACACAGCATCCATCGAGAATTTCAGCTCGATCCGGCGCACCGAGGGCCCGGCCCTCGCCTCCTCCCTGGAGGAGCACGTGCGCTCCTACGACGTCGAGATCATGACGGGGCACCGCGTCAGCGCGCTCACCGCCCCCTCCGAGTCCGATCCCCTCTTCAGCCTCACGACGGGCGGGGCGCGCCTGCGCTCGCGCAGCGTCATCCTCGCCACGGGGGCGAGCTACCGGCTCATGGGAGTGCCCGGGGAGCAGGAGTACCGCAACAAGGGCGTGACCTTCTGCCCGCACTGCGACGGCCCCCTCTTCGCCGGGCGGGAGGTCGCGGTCATCGGCGGGGGCAATTCCGGGATCGAGGCCGCTATCGACTTGGCCGCCATCGCCTCCCGGGTCACCGTCGTCGAGTTCCTCGATGAGCTCAAGGCGGACGCGGTCCTCGTCAAGACGCTGAACTCCCTGCCGAACGTCACCGTGCGCACCGGCGTGCGCGTGCTCAGCGTCCTCGGCGACGGGAAGGCGGTCACCGCACTCGAGGTCGAGAACCGTTCGGAGGGGACTCGCGAGGAGATCCCCGTTGCGGGCGTCTTCGTCCAGATCGGCCTCGTGCCGAACACCGGATGGCTCGAAGCCCCCGCGCTCACCAACTCCCGCGGTGAGATCCTCGTCGATCCGCGCGGAGCGACCGCCGTTCCCGGCCTCTTCGCCGCCGGCGACTGCGCGACGACCCCCTACAAGCAGATCCTCACCGCGCTGGGATCGGGGGCGACGGCCGCCCTGACGGCCTTCGACCACCTCATGCGGGAGGGGGCCGCCGCTCCCGCTACCATCGACGCATGAACCTGAGGAGTCTCGAATACCTCGTGGCGGTGGCCGAAGGGCGCAGTTTCCGCGCCGCGGCCACCGCCTGCGGCGTCTCGCAGCCGACCCTGTCGGTGCAGATCCGGCGCCTGGAGGACGAACTCGGGGTTGACCTCGTCGACCGCTGCGCTTCCCCGATCGGACTGACCCCGATCGGCCGCGATATCGCCGAGCGCGCCCGCACGGCGATCGAGTGCGCCGCCCAGATCGAGCAGATCGCGCGCGAGGCCAAGGGGGCCGCCTCGCCCCTGCGCATCGGGGTCTTCCCGACGCTCGGCCCCTATCTCATCCCCCGGATCCTCCCCCGCTTCAAGGACGAGCGCCCCGATCTGCGCCCCCTCTTCGTCGAGGAGAAGACCCCCCGCCTCATCGACATGCTCGACGCGGGCGAGATCGACGGCGCGCTCGTCGGCTCGGACCTGCCCGTTCCCCCTTTCAAGGAGCGCCCCCTCTTCCGGGAGGAGTTCATCCTCGCGATCCCGCAGGGCGACCCCCTCGCCCAGGCCCCCGCGGTCACCGCGCGAGACCTCGCCGACCGCCGGGTCCTGCTCCTGACCGAGGGGCACTGCCTCGGAGAGCAGATCGAGCGCTGGGCCATCGCCGAGGGCGTCCCCCTCCTCGACGACTACCGGGCCACCAGCCTGGAAACCCTCCGTCACGCCGTGATGCTCGAGCAGGGGATCGCCCTCCTGCCGGCCCTGTCCGTCATCGATCCCGTTCCGCGCTTCCCCGGAATCGCCCTCAAGCGCCTGGGCCCGGATGCGCCGCACCGGGACATCCGGTTCGTGTGGAGAACGACCTCGCCGAGGGGGCGCCGGCTCGCCGAGCTGAGCGCTTCGCTGATGCCCTCCATCGATTCCCCCCTCATCCTCGACGGAGGGGAGGCGTCCGGCGCCGTATCGCCGCTGCGCGAAGAGGAGCCGACGCCCGCAGGGGCGCCGACTCCGGGATGTGGGCCCGGCCGGGTTCGAACCGACGACTTCTGCGGTGTAAACGCAGCGCTCTGACCAACTGAGCTACAGGCCCCGCGCCCGCGCCGACATCGTGAGCGGGACCGTCCCATTATGGGGGACGGCATCCCGATCCGCCGAATCAGCGGCTCCGGGGCCGGGCGGTCAGGCGGATGCCCGCCCAATCGGATCCGACCGACGCCGCAGAGGTCGAATGCAGTCCCGCGGTCTTCGCCGCGTCCTCCACGTCCGCGACGGCGACCGTTCCGGGCCGCCCGGGCTTGGGGATGAAGACCCAGATCAGGCCCCCGTCATCGAGATTGGTCAAGGCGTCGACGAGGAGATCCGCAAGATCCTCCTCCTCGGCGTCATCGGCGCGCCACCACACGACGGCGCCGTCCACCACATCCCCGTAATCGGGATCGACGAGTTCGGAGCCGGTCTCCTCCTCGATGAGCGAACGAAGGCCCTGGTCGGCGTCATCGTCGACGTAGAACTCCTGCACGATCTGTCCCGGTGCGAATCCGAGGCTCACCGCCACGACGAACAACCACCCTTCGGGAAGAGCGCCTGGCGCGCTGCTGTTTCAAACACGCGCTCATCGTAGAGCACTCCCGGCATTCCTCGACGACTTCGGGCCGAACGCGCGCGAAGTCCTCGATCGGAGAGGCCGTCTCGAGGCGCGGAACCACCGAATGAGGCATGAATCATGGGTCTGAGGTCCCATATTCGCTCGCATATACACAGGATTCGGGGGACAATGGTGGGGTGCGCACGCAGCAGTGCGCGAGAGCCGAATTACCCGGAAGAAGAGGCAATCCGTGAGTCACGCGAGTGAGAACCACCCGGTCGTCAACGGCCTGCTCAGCCAGGTCCCCGACAACGATCCGGCAGAGACCTCAGAATGGATCGAGTCCCTCGAAGGGCTCATCGACGAGAAGGGCGGGCCCCGCGCCCGTTACATCCTGCTCCACATGCTCGCCCAGGCCCGGCGCCAGGGCGTGCAGATGCCGCAGGAGTACACCACCCCCTACGTCAATACGATCCCGGTCGAGCAGGAACCCTACTTCCCCGGCGATGAGGCGATGGAGCGCCAGTACCGCCGCTGGATCCGCTGGAACGCCGCCGTTCAGGTGACCCGCGCCCAGCGCCCCGGAGTCAAGGTCGGCGGGCACATCTCCTCCTACGCCTCCGTCGCGACGCTGTACGAGGTCGGCCTCAACCACTTCTTCCGGGGCAAGGACCACCCCGGCGGCGGCGACCACGTCTTCTTCCAGGGGCACGCCTCCCCGGGCCCCTACGCGCGCGCCTTCCTCGAGGGCCGCTTGACCGAGGAGCAGATGGACGGCTTCCGTCAGCAGGCCTCCACGCCGAACGGCCTCCCCTCCTACCCGCACCCCCGCCAGCTCCCCGAGTTCTGGGAATACCCGACCGTGTCCCTCGGCCTGGGGCCCGCCGAAGCGATCTACCAGGCGTGGTTCGACCGCTACATCCACCTGCGCGGCATCAAGGACACCTCCCAGCAGCACACCTGGGCCTTCATCGGCGACGGAGAGATGGACGAGCCCGAATCGCGCGGCATGCTCCAGCTCGCCGCCCAGCAGGGCCTCGACAACCTCACCTTCGTCGTCAACTGCAACCTCCAGCGCCTCGACGGCCCGGTGCGCGGCAACGGCAAGATCATCCAGGAGCTCGAAGCCTTCTTCAAGGGAGCGGGCTGGAACGTCATCAAGGTGATCTGGGGCCGCGGCTGGGACCAGCTCCTCGCCTCGGACAAGGACGACGCCCTCGTCCATCTCATGAACGACACCCTCGACGGCGACTACCAGACCTTCAAGGCGAACGACGGGGCCTACGTGCGCGAGCACTTCTTCGGCCGTGATCCCCGCACGAAGGCGATGGTCCAGAACTGGACCGACGATCAGATCTGGGCCCTCCAGCGCGGCGGTCACGACTACCGCAAGGTGTACGCGGCCTACAAGGCGGCGATGGAGCACACCGGCCAGCCGACCGTCATCCTCGCCCACACGATCAAGGGCTACGCCCTCGGCACCCACTTCGCCGGCCGCAACGCGACGCACCAGATGAAGAAGCTCACCCTCGAGGACGCCAAGCAGCTGCGCGACCGCCTGCAGATCCCGATCACGGACGAGCAGCTCGAGGCGGATCCCTACCTGCCGCCCTACTACCGTCCGGCCGATGACGACCCGGCCCTCCTCTACATGAAGGAGCGCCGCGAGAAGCTCGGCGGGTGGGTCCCCGAGCGCCGCGCCGACCGCAACCCGGTCCTGCCGCCGCTGCCCTCCAAGCCCTTCGAGTCGCTCTCCAAGGGCTCCGGTTCGCTCGAAGTCGCATCGACCATGGCGCTCGTCCGACTCCTCAAGGACCTCCTCAAGGACAAGACCGTCGGCAAGTACTTCGTGCCGATCATCCCCGACGAGGCGCGCACCTTCGGCCTGGACGCGATCTTCCCCTCGGCGAAGATCTTCAACACCCACGGCCAGAACTACACGGCCGTCGACGCCGACATGATGCTCTCCTACAAGGAGTCCGAGCAGGGCCACGTGCTCCACACGGGCATCACCGAGGCCGGTTCCGCAGCCGCCTTCCAGGTCGCGGGCACCGCCTACGCGACCCACGATCTGCCGATGGTGCCGATCTACATCTTCTACTCGATGTTCGGATTCCAGCGCACCGGCGACCAGTTCTGGGCGGCCGCCGACCAGCTGGCCAGGGGCTTCGTCATCGGCGCGACCGCGGGGCGCACCACGCTGGCCGGCGAGGGGCTCCAGCACATGGACGGGAACTCCCAGGTCCTCGCATCGACGAACCGGGCCTTCGTCTCCTACGACCCCGCCTACGCCTACGAGATCCGCTACATCGTCGAGGACGGGCTCAAGCGGATGTACGGCAACGACGGCCGCGATCCGAACGTCATGTACTACCTCACCGTGTACAACGAGCCTATCCACCAGCCCGCCGAGCCGGAGGGCCTCGACGTCGAGGGCGTCAAGCGCGGCATCTACAAGCTCGACGACCACCAGGGCTTCGGCGGCCCCAAGGCCCAGCTCCTCGCTTCGGGCGTGGGTGTGCCGTGGGCGCGCGAGGCCCGCAGGCTCCTGGCCGAGGACTGGGGCGTCGACGCCGCCGTGTGGTCGGTGACCTCGTGGAACGAACTGCGCCGCGACGGCCTCGAAGCCGACGAGCACAACTTCCTCCACCCCGGGGAGGAGCCGCGCACCGCCTTCCTCACGAGCCAGCTCGCCGGAGCCGAGGGCCCCTTCCTCGCGACCTCCGACTTCGATTCGCTCACCCAGGACATGATCCGGCCGTGGATCCCCGGCGAGTACCGCGTGCTCGGCGCCGACGGCTTCGGCATCTCGGACACCCGACGCGCCGCCCGCCGTTACTTCCACATCGACGCCGAGTCCCTCGCGGTCCGCACGCTCCAGGCCCTCGCCGACCAGGGGCGGATCGACCGCGCGCTCGTCGCCCAGGCGATCGCCAAGTACGAGCTCTTCAACAACGCCGTCGACGCGGCTGCCCGCCCCGGCGCGCAGTGAGCTCCGCCGCATAGAACGGTGCCCTCGTCCTCAAGGACGAGGGCACCGTCATTTCAAGCGACGGGCGTCATCGGCGCGCATTCCTCGCGGCGCGATAGGGCAGGACTCCCCCGGCCTCGAGATAGCAGGAGGGGCAGAGCGACTCGTAGGTGACCTCGACGCCGTCGATCGCCACCTGAGCGCCGTCGAAGACGAAGCGCTCGCCGATCTTGCGCCCGTTGAACATGGCCTTGCGCCCGCAGCGGCAGATGGTCTTGAGCTCCTCCAAGGAGTGGGCCACTTCGAGGAGCCGCCGGGACCCCGGGAAGGAATGCGTCCGGAAGTCGGTCCTGATCCCGTAGGCGAGAACCGGGATGGACGCGCGCACCGCCAGTTCGAGGAGGTCGTCGACCTGGGACTCCTCGAGGAACTGGGCCTCATCGACGAGGAGGCAGGCGACCGGCTCGCCGCGGGCGGCGCCCTCGTCGGCGATCCCGCTCACAAGGGCGTAGAGGTCGACCTCCGGCTCGACGAGCAGATCCACCTCCCGGGCGACGCCCAGGCGCGAGACGATCGTGCGGTCCCCCTTGGTGTCGATGAGCGGTTTGGCCAGGAGGACCCGCTGTCCGCGCTCCTCGTAGTTGTACGCCGCTTGGAGCAGGGCCGTCGACTTGCCCGAGTTCATCGCCCCGTACCGGTAATAGAGTTTCGCCACGAGGGTTCCTTTCTGCCCCCTCGATCCTAGCGGGACGAGGGGATCAGGTGAGGCCGGGCCGCATCGCGAGCGCGGGCATGACGAGGGCGAGGAGGCCCCCGTCTGCGCCGCTCACCCCTCCTGCTCCTCCACGATCTCGACGACCGAGGGATCCGCGCCGGAGTAGTAGCGGGCATCGCGGTACTTGGGCCGCAGGAGGTTCTCGACGGAGAGGAGTTCGTCGAGGGTCGCCTCGTCGAGCAGGCCCATCTCCAGAACGACCTCGCGGACGTTCCGTCCGCTCCTGGCGCACTCGCGGCCGACGATGTCGCCGTTCGCATGACCGATCACCTCGTTGAGATAGGTGACGATGCCGATCGAATCGAGCACGTTGTTCCGGCAGACGTCCTCGTTCGCCTCGATCCCGATGATGCAGAATTCTCGCAGGGTCCTCATCGAGTTGGTGAGCAGGTTGATCGACTCGAAGAGCGACAGCGCGATCACCGGCTCCATGACATTGAGCTGGAGCTGACCGGCCTCGGCCGCGAAGGTGAGGGCGACGTCGTTGCCCATGACCTTGAAGCAGACCTGGTTGACGACCTCGGGGATGACCGGGTTCACCTTCGCCGGCATGATCGATGAGCCCGCGGCGCGCTCGGGCAGGCGGATCTCACCGAGCCCCGCCCTCGGTCCCGAGGAGAGGAGGCGCAGATCATTGCAGATCTTCGACAGTTTGACGGCGAGGCGCTTGATCGCGGCGTGCATGGAGACGTAGGCGCCGGTATCGCTCGTCGCTTCGAGCAGATTCTCCGCGCCGCGGATGTCCAGGCCCGTGATCGCCCTGAGATGGCGGACCACGGTCTCCTGGTAGCCCTCGGGCGTGTTGAGCCCCGTGCCGATCGCCGTCGCCCCGAGGTTGACCTCCAGGAGGAGGGCGGAGTTGTTCCGCAGCCTCGGGATCTCCTCGCCCAGGAGGACGCCGAAGGCCTCGAACTCCTTGCCGAGGCTCATGGGCACCGCGTCCTGGAGCTGGGTGCGCCCCATCTTCAAGACGTTCGCGAACTGGCGCCCCTTGGAGTCGAGGGAGTCGATGAGGCGCTCCAGCTCGGCGATGAGCCCTTCGACCTTCTCGTGGAGCCCGAGGCGGAAGCCGCTCGGATAGGCGTCATTGGTCGACTGCGATTTGTTGACGTGATCATTCGGGTTGACGTGCGAGTACCGCCCCTTGGCGAAGCCGAGGCGCTCGAGTGCGAGGTTCGCGACGACCTCGTTCGTGTTCATGTTGACGCTCGTCCCCGCACCGCCTTGGAAGGCGTCGATCGGGAACTGATCGAGACAGCGGCCGTCCTCGAGGATCTGATCGCACGCCCAGATGATCGCCTCCGCGATCTGAGCCGGGAGGATGCCGTGCTCGAGGTTGGCGAGCGCACTGGCCTTCTTGACCGTCACCATGCCTCGGATGAATGCGGGCTCGTCGCCGATCGTCAGGCCGGAGATCCTGTAGTTCTCGATCGCCCTGAGCGTATGGATCCCCCAGTACGCCTCGAGCGGGACCTCACGGGTTCCCAAGAGGTCCTCTTCCGTCCGAAAGGCTCGTCCCACGTCAACTCCTCGTACACAGCGCTTGCGGCCTTCGATTCGCGGCCGCACAACGATCATGCACGCATGAGGGACGAAAGTCCGCCCCTTGTCGAAATTTCAGCAAGTCCTGAAAGAGAGGCGGTCAATCTTTGACCTCGTCATGACCCATCACTCGTCCTCGCCCGCGAAGAGCGCTCCCCAGCGCTCACGCGTGACGAAGCCGGTGACCGCGAGCGGGATGCCCGCTGGACACACCAGGGCGCACTCGCCGTACCCGGAGCACGGTCCGAAGATCTCGACGGCCCTCGCCATCGCCCGCGCCCGCGCCCGGCGCTGCTTCGCCGGAATGGGGGCGAGTGCGAGGGAGGCGAGGCGCGCGCCCGCGTACAGGGCCGCCGATCCATTGGGGCAGGCGGCCACGCATGAGCCGCAGCCGATGCACGCGCCCAAGTCGAGCGCCCTCTCCGCGGCATCGCGGGCAACCGGCACGGCGTCGGCATCGGGGGCCCTCCCCGTCGCCGCAGCCGATGCCCCCGCCTCCCCCTGGAGGAAGTCGAGGGCGCAACGATCGACGACGAGGTCCTTGACCACGGGCATCACGGCGGAGCGGAAGGGCTCGATCGTCACGGTCCCGCCCTCGCGCCGAGTCCCGATCCGCTGGTGACAGGCGGGGAGATTGTCCCCGCTCCCGTTGGGCCGGCCGTCGACGAGCAGTCCGCAGGCGCCGCACACGCCCTCACGGCAGTCCGAGTCGAAGGCGACCGGGGCGAGCCCCTGCTCGGACAGGCGCTCATTGAGGGCATCGAGGAGCTCGAGGACCGACATCCTCGCATCGGCCTCCTCCAGGACGTGCTCCTCGAAGAATCCCGGCCGGTCACTCGAGGGCTGTCGCCAGACCCGGATCGTGAGCTTCATCTGTAGTCCCTCGTTCCCGGCTCGACAAGGCGGTAGCGGAGCTCCTCGCGGCGGTGGACGAATTCCGGGCTCCCCGAATCCCACGCGGAGCTGTGCCATGCCGACACGCACATCCAATGCGCGTCATCGCGTCGCGCCTCGCCGTCGGGCAAGACGTGCTCGGCCCGGAAGTGCGCGCCGCAGGACTCCTCGCGATTGAGGGCGTCGATGCACGCGAGCTCGCCCAGCTCGAGATAGTCGCGGATCCTCATCGCCTCGACGAGATCCGGGTTGAACTCCCCCGCTCGACCGGTGACGCGCGCGTCCTCGTCGAATGCCGCCCGCAGGGAGCGGATCCTCCTCGCACCCGCCGAGGTCGATTCGGCCGTCCTCGTCACTCCGCAGGCCTCGTACATGACCGCGCCCAGCTCGCGGTGGAAGCGCTTCGCGGGCGTCGAGCCCGGGTTCGACAAGAGCGCGCCGATGCGCGACTCGACGCGCTCCAGGGCCGCCCGGCAGGCCGCATCCCCACTGTCGATCAGGGGGTCGGCGAGCCGTGGGGCGAGATAGTCCGCGACGACGTGCGGAATAGTGAAGGACCCGTCGGCGCAGGCGGCGAGCAGGGAATTCGCGCCCAGGCGGTTCGCCCCGTGATACGCCGCGTTCGCCTCCCCCGCGACGAAGAGGCCGGGGATCGTCGATTGGAGGCGGTAGTCCACCCAGAGGCCGCCCATCGTGAAATGCGCGCCCGGAGCGATCCGCATCGGCCGCGTGTAGGGGTCCTCGCCCGTGGCGTCGCGGTACATCGTGAAGAGGTTCGCGTACTTGCCGGCGATCGCTTCGCGCCCCTGGGCGGCGAGGGCGTCGGCGAAGTCGAGGTAGACGGAGTTCCTCCCCGGCCCGACCCCGCGGCCCGCGCGGATCTCGGCACTCGCCGCCCGCGAAGCGATGTCGCGGGGCGTGAGGTTGCCGAATGCCGGGTACCTGCGCTCGAGGTAGTAGTCGCGTTCGGCCTCGGGGATGTCCCCGGGCGGGCGCGGATCCTGCGGATCCATCGGCACCCAGATGCGTCCGTCGTTGCGCAGGGACTCCGACATGAGAGTCGTCTTCGACTGCCAGTCGGATGAGACGGGCAGCGCCGTCGGGTGGAACTGGATGAAGGAGGGGGAGGCGAATGCGGCGCCGGCGCGATGCGCCCGCCACGCGGCGGTCGCATTCGAGTTCTTCGCGAGCGTCGAATGGAAGTAGAGATTCCCGTAGCCCCCGGTGGCCAGGACGACGGCGTGGGCTCTGAGGAGGAGATGCTCCCCTGTGACGAGGTCGCGGGCGACCACTCCTGCGGCCCTGCCCTCGCAGACCACGAGCTCGAGCATCTCCGTGCGCGTCCTCAGGAGGATCCGGCCCGCCCTGGCTTCGCGCACGAGTGCGGACGCCGCGGCGATCTCGAGCTGCTGGCCCGTCTGGCCCCGCGAGTAGAAGGTGCGGGAGACCTGGACGCCCCCGAAGGAACGCGTCGCCAGGGATCCACCGTACTCCCTGGCGAAGGGGACTCCGAGCGCCGCCATGTAGTCGATGACCCGGGCCGACTGCTCTGCGAGCCGGAACACCTCCGACTCGCGGGCCCGGAAGTCCCCGCCCTTGAGGGTGTCCTTGACGAATCGGGCCAGGCAGTCCCCGTCGACGCCCCTTCCCCGGACCGCGTTGATGCCCCCTTGAGCCGCGACCGAGTGGGCGCGCCTGGGCGAATCGTGAACGGTGATGGCCTCGACCCGGTATCCCAGTTCGGCGAGCGCCACGGCCGCACCCGCTCCGGCCAGGCCGGTGCCGACCACGAGCACCGTGAAGCGCTTGCGGTTCGAGGGGGCGACGAGCCGGGCTCCGGCGACGAAGTCGGACCACATGCCCGGGGGCGGGCCGTCCGGTTCCCCGGGGTTGAGGGCCTCGCCCTCGGTGATCGGCGGCCGGGATCCTCGGGCGCCCTCGGGGGGCGAGGGGGCCGTCGCGCGCGGGATCGGGGGGAGGATCGTCATGCCGGAGCCCCTGTCATGAGTGAGGCGATCACGATCGCCCCGTCGCCGAGGAGGATCATCGCCGCCACGAGGACGCCCACGATCCGCCAGAGGGCGAAGGAGCCCCGTGAGACGGCGCCCAGGTCCTTAGCGGCCAGTCCGATGCCGTGAAGGAGGTGCGCTGCGAGGGCGAGCAGGCTCAGCGCGTAGAAGGCGGCCATCGCCGGGCGGGCGAGCGAGGCGATGACGTTGGCGGCGGCGTGGAACTGCGGATCGGGCGGGGCGAAGGCCTCGGATTGCACGATCCGGCCGAGGGTGAGGTCGAGCAGGTGAACGGCGATGAAGGCGAGGAGGATGAGGCCGCTGGGCAGCATGAGCGCGGCGAGGATGCCGGTGGGCCTCTTGCGCCGCGCGCCCCGGGTCCTCGTCGCCGCAGCGCGCGCCTTGAGGACGAGGGCGGACCAGGCGTGTGCGATGAGGCACGAGGCGAGCAGGATGCGGGCGATCCAGAGGGCCCCTTCTCGCGGCAGGAGCGGGACGAGCACGTCCCGAAGCCAGGCGGCGTAGGCGTCCATGGATTCGGGATCGATGAGCAGTTTGAGATTCCCGAGCATGTGGACGAGGACGAAGGCGGCCATCACGAGTCCGCTGAGCGCGAGGATGGAGCGCAGCACCCAGGAGGGCGGACGGCGCTCGGGTGCTTGCAGCCCGGCGAAAGCTCTCGGCATATGTGACGCACCTCCCACTCCAAGAGTAGGAGGTGCGCATCGTCGTATCAGGGTTTCACGATCCGAGCACCGCTACTCCCCCGCGGCGAGCCTCGCGGTATCGTCCAGGATCGAGCCCAAAGTCCCCCACGAGTCGACGAGGTCGTCGGGGAGGACCAGCGACAGGTCGTGCTCGATCCTCGCGACGATGGCGTACAGCCCCAGATCGTCGAGATCCAGGTCCCCCCTGAGGGTCAGATCCACCCGGGCGGCATCCGGATCCAGCCCGGTCTCCTCGAGCACGGCCGCAATGGCGGCCTCGCGCGCCAGATCCGCCTTCGATGCGGCGGGCGCCCCTCGGGGAGCCTCGTCGTCGGGGGCGGCATCGGGCTCGGGCACGAGCGAGTACCCGAGGAGCTCCGCGATCGACCCCATCAGCCGACCCGGTTGTTCAACCAGCGGACGGGCGCGCCGGCGCCCGCGTGGCGGAAGGGCTCGAGTTCGTCGTCCCAAGCCTGACCGAGGGCCAAATCGAGTCCCTCCTGCAGCTCCTCGAGGGTGCTCGCGCGCTCGAGGGCGGCGCGGATGCGATCCTCGGGCACCACGATGTTCCCCACGGAGTCCATCTGCGAGTGGAAGATGCCGAGGGCGGGGGTGTGCGACCAGCGGCCGCCGTCGGTGGCGGCCGTCGCCTCCTCCGTCACCTCGTAACGCAGGTGTTCCCATCCGCGCAGCGCCGATGCCAGACGCGCGCCCGAGCCGGTCGGGCCCACCCAGGAGAATTCGGAGCGCACGAGGCCCTGAGCGGCCTCCTGGTTCGTCCACTGGAGATGGACCTCTTGCCCCAGGGCCGCGCCGACGGCCCACTCGATGTGCGGGCACAACGCGGGCGGAGTCGAGTGCACGAAAAGCACACCGCGGGTGTATGTCCCTCTCAAAGTGACCTCCGGTTGTCGTTGAGGAGCGTCTTCCCCTACGTCCTCCACAACCCGTCGCTTCGAATCGCGGCGTCCGCCCTCACTATAGCCCTTCGGCCGCGTCATCCGGGGACGACGCGGCCGAAGGATCGGGATCGCTGCTCAGAAACTCGAATTGCGGATGTCGCGCAGCGCCTTCTTCCGGGTCTTCCGGTCCAGGCGATCGATGTAGATCATGCCGTTGAGGTGATCGGTCTCGTGCTGGAGGCAGCGGGCCATGAGCTCCTCGCCCTCGACCGTGATCGGCTTCCCATCCAGATCGATGCCCTCGACCCGCGCGTACCATGCGCGCTGCGTCGGGTACCAGAGGTCGGGAACCGAGAGGCAGCCCTCGTCACCGTCCTGGTACTCATCCTCGGACAGGGCGACGATCCTCGGATTGAGGACGTAACCGATCTCGCCGTCGATGTTGTAGGAGAAGGCCCGCAGCCCCACGCCGATCTGGTTCGCGGCGAGGCCCGCCCGCCCCTCCATGTCGACGTTCTCGAGCAGATCCTCGACGAGGGACTTGACCGACTGGTCGATCTCCCGGATCTCCTCGCAGGGCGTGCGCAGCACCGGATCGCCGATGACGCGGATCTCGCGGCGGGTCATCGCTGTCCTCCCATCAGACGCTCATGGGCGGCCCGGACCGCATCGAGGGCTTCGGCGAGCGGCACCTCCGCGCGTTCGCCCGAGGCGCGTTCACGCAGCTCGACCACGCCCGAGGTCAGTCCGCGACCGACGACCAGGGCGAGCGGCATGCCGATGAGTTCGGCGTCCGCGAACTTCACGCCGGCGGAGACCCTCCGCCGATCGTCGAAGATCACGTCGAGGCCCGAGGCGTCGAGCCTTTCGGCGAGCTCTCGCGCCGTGTCGAAGACCTCGTCGTCCTTGCCGGTGGCGAGGACATGAACGTCGAAGGGGGCGATCCGCGCCGGCCAGGCCAGGCCCGCATCGTCGTGGTTCGACTCGGCGAGGGCCGCGAGCACGCGGGAGACCCCGATCCCGTAGGAGCCCATCGTGACGACGCGCGACTTGCCGTTCTCATCGAGGACGTTGAGCCCCAGGGCCTGGGAGTACTTGCGCCCGAGGGCGAAGATGTGGCCGATCTCGATGCCGCGCTCCAGGTGGAGCGGTCCGGAGCCGTCGGGCGCCTCATCGCCCTCGCGGACCTCGGCGGCCTCGATCGTGCCGTCGACCCCGAAGTCGCGGCCCATCACGAGGTCGAGGACGTGGTGACGGTCGAGGTTCGCGCCAGTCACCCAGCTCGTGCCCTCGACGATGCGCGGATCGACGAGGTAGCGGACCGAACCGCTCGCCGCCCCGTTCTCATCGACGGTGCGGGCCGGGGAGTTCGGGCCGATCGCCTGCGGACCGATGTAGCCGCGGACGAGTTCGGGATGGGCCTCGAAGTCCTCATCGACGGCCATTTCGACTTCTGCGGGGGCGACCGCCGCCTCGAGGCGCTTCATGTCCACCTCCCGATCGCCGGGGACGCCCACGACGAGCAGCTCACCGGTGCCGTCCGGGTGCGTCAGGCGCACGACGACGTTCTTCAGCGTGTCCGCCGCAGTCCACGCCCTTCCGTCCTCGCGCGGATACTCGGCGTTGAGGAGGTCGACCAGGGATTCGATCGTCGGCGCGTCGGGGGTCGGGACGACCCTGGCCGGACCGACGCCCGAGGCGTCCACGGGGGCGGGCGCAGGAGTGGTCACGGCCTCCGCGTTCGCCGCGTACCCGCCCGGCGAGCGGACGAAGGTGTCCTCGCCGATGGGGCTCGGATGGAGGAACTCCTCCGATCGGGAGCCGCCCATCGCGCCCGACATCGCCGAGACGATGACGTATTCGAGGCCGAGACGGGTGAAAATCCGCTCGTAGGTTTCGCGCTCGGCCAGGTAGGAGGCCTCCAGGCCCTCATCATCGATGTCGAAGGAGTAGGCGTCCTTCATGACGAAGTCGCGGCCGCGGATCAGGCCGGCACGAGGACGGGCCTCGTCGCGGTGCTTCGTCTGGATCTGGTACAGGGTCGTCGGCAGATCCTTGTAGGAGGAGTACATGTCCTTGACGAGAAGGGTGAACATCTCCTCATGGGTCGGTGCGAGGAGGTAGTCGCCGCCCTTGCGGTCCACGACCTTGAAGAGGGTCGGCCCGTACTCCTCCCAACGGTTCGTCGCCTTGTAGGGATCCGCGGGCAGGAGGGCCGGGAAGAGCACCTCCTGGGCGCCCATCCGATCCATCTCTTCGCGTACGATGTCCTCGATCTTGCGCAGGACCCTCAGGCCGAGCGGCAGCCAGGTGTAGATGCCGGGCGCCGTGCGGCGCACGTAGCCCGCTCTCACGAGCAGCTTATGGGAATCGACTTCGGCGTCGGCCGGATCTTCACGTAGCGTTCGCAGGAAGTAAGTAGACAGAGTTCTCAGCACCGCTCCAGATTAGTCCACCGGGCCGAAGCACTGCGAGTCCGCCCCTCCGCGGGGCGCTAAGCGGCCCGCGAGGCCCTAAGGCGGCGCCCGACGCGCGCGTCCAGTTCCTCCTGAGCACGCTCAGGATGCTTGAGGTAGTACCGCTTCGCCCTCCACCCGGGATAGCAGCAGCCGGGCAGCTCCTGATCGAGCAGGGCGAGTACGCCCAGGACCAGGACCGCGCCGAAGAGCAGGGCGACGAGGACGGCCGCGGACATCGGATCGTGGCCCGATGCGATGCGCACGGTCATCCCACCGACGCCGATCCACGCGAATCCGACCAGGGGCATCGCGGGCCAGATCACCGCCTGCACCTTCGGAATCGCGGCGGTCGACGACCAGGGGTAGAGGCGTTCCAGGGCGATGCGGCGCATGGAACGGGTCAGGCCCAGCCAGATCCAGCCCCAGGCGGCGAGGATCGCGACGCCAGTGCCGACGAGCATCGCTATCGCGCCCCAATGCGCCATCGCGCACCTCCTTCGGCTGCAGCCCGCTCTCCGATGCGCGGGACCCGGCCCAGTCTACCCGGCGCCCGGGAAGAGGCGAGTCGGCGCCGATCAGGCGCAGGCGGCCGAACGGATGCCGAAGAGCATGCGCATCGTCGACACGGACTCGAGGGCCAGGAGCGCGAGGAGGAAGCCGTCGGAGGCGTCGTCCCTCGAGGCATGGCGCTCCCTCAGGTGGAGGAGGGTGCGCCCATTGGGCAGGGGCAGCAGGGCGAAGACGCAGGTGCCCGAGAGCTCATCCTCGTCGCCGAGGCCCGGAGCGGGCACCCGCAGGATGAGGCAGGAGTTCTCCTCCCGAGCCGCGACCCGTGCTTCATCGCCCTCGTACGCGGCCTCCACGACGCGCCACACCGCCTCGACCGGCGCATCGATGCGGATGCCCCGATCGACGACGACGCCAGGGTCGGGCACGAGCAGATCGCCGGGAAGCGAGACGGACGCCTCTGAGGCGGTCAGGCCGATCCGTTTCGGGAATCCAGTCGCCCAGGCGGCCAAGGCCGTCCCGGCGAGCCCGAGGGCGAGGGCGCAGCGCTTCTTCATCTTCTCTCCTGCGGTCGTACGGGTTTCGATTCAGCGGATCACGGGAAGGACTTCGACCGAGCCCTCCCCCTCTTCCAGCCCCATCTCCTCGGCCAGGGCGTTCGCGATTCGGATGAGGGTCTCGACGATCCGATCCTCGGGAACCGTCTCGACGACCTCGCCCCGGATGAAGATCTGCCCCTTGCCGTTGCCCGAGGCGACGCCGAGATCCGCCTCGCGGGCCTCGCCCGGGCCGTTCACGACGCACCCCATGACGGCGACCCGAAGCGGGACCTTGAGGTCCTTGAGGCCCTCGGTCACCTCTTCCGCGAGAGTCCACACATCCACCTGGGCGCGGCCGCACGAGGGGCACGAGACGATCTCGAGCGTCCGATCGCGCAGGCCCATGTACTCGAGGAGCTTCGTGCCGACCTTGATCTCTTCGACCGGCGGCGCGGACAGGGAGACGCGGATCGTGTCCCCGATCCCCTCGGAGAGCAGGACGGAGAAGGCCGAGACGGATTTGATCGTCCCCTGGAACGCGGGGCCGGCCTCGGTGACGCCGAGGTGCAGCGGCCAATCGCCCTTCTCCGAGAGCATGCGGTAGGCCTCGATCATCGTGAGGACGTCGTGATGCTTGACGGAGATCTTGAAGTCGTGGAAGTCGTTCTCCTCGAAGAGGGAGGCCTCCCACACGGCGGACTCGACGAGCGCCTCCGGGGTGGCCCTGCCGTACTTCTTGAGCAGGCGCGGGTCGAGCGAGCCGGCGTTCACGCCGATGCGCAAGGAGACGCCCGCGTCCGAGGCCGCCTTGCAGATCTCCTTGACCTGGTCGTCGAACTTGCGGATGTTGCCCGGGTTCACGCGCACGGCCCCGCAGCCCGCATCGATCGCGGCGAAGACGTACTTGGGATTGAAGTGGATGTCGGCGATGACGGGGATCCGCGACTGCTTCGCGATGATCGGCAGCGCCTCGGCGTCCTTGTCCGTCGGGCAGGCGACGCGGACGATGTCGCATCCGGCGGCGGTGAGCTCGGCGATCTGCTGAAGGGTGGCGCCGATGTCATGCGTCTTCGTCGTCGTCATCGACTGGACGGAAACGGGGGCGCCTCCGCCGACGGGAACCGAACCCACCGAGATCCGGCGGGTCCTGCTGCGCGGGAACGGCGTGCGCTTGACGTGGGGCATCCCCAGGGAAATCTCAGTCACCCGGACATTATCGCGCATTCGCCCACGAAGGGACGGCCCCGGGCCGGCAGGCCGGCGTGATGCGGCCCTCACCTCAGTGAACGTTCACTTATGATGGATGCGCAGTCGACTCGAAGGAGAGAAATGGAAATCCGCCCACTCGGATCAACCGGGGCGGACGTCTCGGTCATCGGCCTCGGCACGTGGCAACTCGGAGCGGACTGGGGCGAGGTCACGGCCGACGAGGCCGGGCGCGTCATCGCCTCATCACTCGAATCCGGCGTGACCTTCCTCGACACCGCCGATGTCTACGGCGACGGCCGCTCGGAATCGATCATCCGAGACGCACTGGAGGATCACGGGGGCGCGCGCCCCTTCGTCGCGACCAAGATGGGCCGCCGCGCGCCCCAAGAGCCCGAGAACTAAACGCCCGAGGCGATGCTCGAGTGGAATGAGCGCTCGCGCCGCCTCCTCGGCGTCGACACCCTAGACCTCGTCCAACTCCACTGCCCTCCCACCGAGGTCCTCGCCTCTGCCCGCACCTGGGACGCCCTGAAGCGCATGCGGGACGAAGGGAGGATCGCGGCCTTCGGCGCTTCGGTCGAGACCTGCGAGCAGGCCCTCATCGCGATGGACCACGGCGCCGCGACGATTCAGATCATCTGCAACGTCTTCCGCCGCAAGCCGCTCGATGAAGTCCTGCCCCGCGCCCTCGAGCAGGGCGTCGGCATCATCGTGCGCGTCCCCCTCGCCTCCGGGCTCCTCTCCGGCAAGTACACGCGCGAGACGCGCTTCGACACCAAGGACCACCGCAGCTACAACCGGGACGGCTCCGCCTTCGACGTGGGCGAGACCTTTGCGGGCGTCCCCTTCGACATCGGGGTCGAGGCGGCCCGGGAGTTCGCCGCCCTCTGCGCCGAATTCGGGCCCGAAGGCGCCACCCCCGCTCAGATCGCCCTCAAGTGGCTCATCGAGCGTCCGGGGGTCACGACCGTCATCCCCGGGGCGCGCTCGCGCGAACAGGCCGTCGCCAACGCCTCGGCCGCCCGGATCGCACGGCTCGACCCCGCGTTGAATGAGGCCCTCGAGGCGCTGTACGAGGAGCGGATCCGCGCTCACGTGCACGACCGCTGGTGAGCGCCGGGCGGGGCGGGCCCCATCCAAGGCCCGCACCGCCTCCCCTTCAGCGCAGAGTGTGAGAGGCGATCCAGGCGATCAGAGCGGCCTCGTCCTCGTCAGTGGTCGCCCATGAGACGACGACGCGCACGCACAGGCGCGAATCGCCGACCGGCTCCCACTCGTACACCCCGAACTCCTCGATGAGCTCGCGCGCGAGCCCGACGGGCAGCACGGGGAAGATCTGGTTGGTCGGCGAGGCGATGAGCATGTCGAAACCGGCGTCGGCGAAGGCCCGCGACAGTCGCGCCGCCCGCTCATTCGCGGTCCTCGTGATCGAGGTGTAGAGGCCGTCGCGGAACATCGTGAGGAACTGAACGCCGAGGAGCCAGCCCTTCGCGAGAAGCGCCCCGTGCGCCTTGATGAGCGTCCGCATCGAACCCGCATGAGCCGCATCCGGGATGACGAGCGCTTCACCGAAGAGCATCCCGCACTTCGTTCCGCCGATCGTGAAGGCGTCGGTCAGCCGGGACAGGTCGGCGAGCGAAACGTCGTTCGCCTTAGATGCCAGGCCGTAGCCCATGCGCGCCCCGTCGACGTACAGGCCGACGCCGAAGGAGCGGCACACGGAGGACAGCGCCTCGAGCTGCTCGAGCGAGTAGAGCGTCCCCAGTTCCGTCGGCTGCGAGATGTAGACGAGCCCCGGCTCCGTCATATGCTCCCTCAGCTGCGAATCCCTCCATCCGCGGAGGTAGTCCTCCAAGACCGCGGCGTCCATCCTCCCCTCGTCGGCGGGCAGGGTGACGAGACGATGCCCGAGGTGCTCGACGGCGCCGGCCTCATGCGTTGCGATATGACCGGATTCGACGCACACCACCGACTGCCAGGGGCGCACGGCGAAGTCGACGTAGAGGGCGTTCACCTGCGTGCCGCCGTGGACGAGGTGCACCGCTCCCCCGGGTGCGGCGCACGCCTCGAGGATGAGCTCCGACGCCCGGGAGGTGAGCCCATCGCATCCGTAGCCGTCGAAGGCGCGCGCCCCCAAGGAGGCGAGGTCTTCGAGGATCCGCGGGTGGGCGGAACGCGAGTAATCGTTCGTGAAGGGATGAGCGATGGTCACGGCTGTCCTATCGGAGCGTCAGGGGCGAGATGATATCGGCGAGGACGAGAAGCGCCGTGAGCGCCATGAGCACGGCCGCCACGCACCACGTCAGCGGCATGAGCCTGGCCGTGTCCACGCTCCCTGGCGCATCGAGTCCCCGAAGCCGCGAGTATAGCCCCCGCGCACCCTCGACCAGCGCACCGGCGATATGACCGCCGTCGAGGGGCGGCAGGGGGATGAGATTGAAGATGCCGAGCGCCATGTTGAGCGAGGCGAGCAGCGACAGGATGACCGCGAACTTCTGGAGGGCGCCGTCGATGCCGAGGGCGCTCCCGTCACCGGTGACCTCGCCCGCGATCCGCCCGACGCCGACGATCGACATGAGACCCGCGCCGTCGCGCTCCGCGCCGGTCACCAGCGCCGCCCCCACGTCCCACGCGGCCGCGGGCAGCCTCACGACGGCCGAGGCGGTCCCTCCCGCAAGACGCGCATACGCCGCGAGGGTCTCGGACAGTCCCGCCCTGCGGCGCTCGAGGGCGGAGGCCACGCCGAGGACATGAGCCCCCTGGGGGGTCTCGACCGCATGGAGGCGCACGCTCTGGCTCCGGCCCTCACGACGGTAGGAGATCTCCATCTCCCCGCCGCCGCTCGCCGCCACGAGTTCCTGGAAGCGCCTCCAGTCCTCGACCGCCCGCCCGTCGACCGCCTCGATCGTGTCCCCCGCCCGCAGGCCCGCCTCGTGCGCGGGCCCGGGGACCTCGCCGAGCGAGGAGGACACGCTCGGCGACACGGACTCCAGGGTGAGGCTCGGCGCCGGTGAACCGATCCCGATCATCGCGCCCATCAGGAAGACGAGGGCGAGGACGAGATTGACGAGCGGGCCGCAGACCATGACGATCGCCTTGCGCCACCACGACAGGCGATGGAAGGCCCTGTGCTCGCAGCCGAGCGGGACCTCCTCGCGAGAAGCGATTCGGGCCTCCTCGGCGAGAGTGGGCCTCCCGTCGCGCCGCCTCCGTTTCCGCGTCGGCGAACCCGGGCCGAACATCCCCAGGATCCGGACGTATCCGCCGAGCGGAAGCGCCCGGATCGCATACACCGTCGATCCGCGCTCCCGCTTCCACAGCGCCGGGCCGAAGCCCACCGCGAACTCGGGGACGAGAGCCCCGAAGCGCTTGGCCGGCAGGAGGTGGCCCAACTCGTGAAGGGCGACGGACAGGACCAGGCCCACGAGGATCGCCCCGATCCCCCAAAGCGACCCGCTCACGCCCGGCGTCCTCGCGATGCGGATTCGCGCGCGCGCGAACGCGCCCATTCCTGGACGCCCATGATGTCATCGAGGGTCGGATCCGCGATCCCCTCGTGGGCGAGGAGGACCTCCTCGAGGGAGTCGACGATCTCGAGCCATTCGAGTCGCCCCTTCAAGAAGGCGTCGACGAAGACCTCGTTCGCCGCGTTGTAGACCGCCGGATGCGTCGCAGAAGCCGCAACGGCCGCACGGGCGAGCCCCACCGCTGCGAAAGTCTCCTCGTCGATCGGCTCGAAAGTCCATTCCTGAGGGTCGGACCAGGTGAGCGGGCGCTCGATCCCTGGGAGGCGCTTCGGCCAGGTCAGTCCGAGGGCGATCGGCAGGCGCATGTCCGGCGGGGAGGCTTGAAGGGTCGTCGCGCCGTCGATCCAGGTCACCATCGAATGCACGATGGACTGCGGGTGCACGGTGGTGAGGACGTGCTCGGGGGCGACGTCGAAGAGGAGATGGGCCTCGATGAGTTCGAGGCCCTTGTTCACGAGGGTGGAGGAGTTGATCGTGACGACCGGCCCCATGTTCCACGTCGGATGCGCGAGCGCCTGCGCGGCCGTCACGCCGTGAAGCTCTGCTCGCCGTTTGCCTCGGAAGGGGCCTCCGGATGCCGTGAGGATGAGATCGGCCACCTCGCTGAGCCCCGAGAGCACGGGTGAGCACAGGCCCTTCTCGTGGACCCCCGAAGCCAGGGCCTGCGCGATGGCCGAGTGCTCGGAATCGACAGGGACGATCTGACCGGGGCGCCGGCACGCCCCCTTGACGAGGTGGCCGCCGACGACGAGGGATTCCTTGTTCGCGAGCGCGAGGCGCGCCCCCGATCGCAGTGCGGCGAGGGTCGGCTCGAGGCCGACTCCCCCGGTGATGCCGTTGAGCACCGTTCCCTCGGGCACGAGGGCCGCGAGCTCGCTCGCCGCGGCGCCCCCCTCGCGGATATCGGGGGCGGCATTCGGGTCGAGGGCCCGGATCAGCCCGGCGAGTTCTGCTGCGCGGGGGGCGGCGACGCCGACAACGGGAACGGAGAACTCCACCGCTTGGCGGGCCAGGAGTTCGAGATTGCCTCCCCCGCCGGCCAGGGCGACGACCTCGAAACGGTCCGGGTGCTGACGTACCACGTCCAGCGCCTGCGTGCCGATCGACCCGGTCGATCCCAGGATGACGATCCGCCGGGGGGCGTCAGCGGTGTCCATGGCGCTCATTCGACGGCGAGCAGGATTTCAACGGCGCGACCGAGGTAGGCGTCGACCGGGCCCTCGGCGTAGGCCTTCTTGCCCCGAGCGGGGCGGAACACCGAGAAGCGGACCTCATCGACGCCGAGCGGCTCGCCCGCATCGAAATAGGCGGCGAGGCGGTCGAGGAGGTCGTCGACCTCGGCCTTGTCGTAGCCCCGGCCCGATTCCGGGTTCGCGAAGCGCTCGCCGCGAGGGCGCAGGAGCCGCTCGTAGAGCGTCGTCGCCCGGTCGGCGACCTTCTCCAGCCACGCCGACTCGCCGTTCACCGCGACGTGGTCGGCGCGATCGCGCTGCACGAAGGCGGCTTCGAGGCGATTCATCGCCGCGTCGACGGCGTCGACTCGATATCCCCGGCGCTTGAGGGGGAAGGTCGCCTGACGGACCTGCTGGGCCGAGAACTGCTCGGCGGGGACCCCGCCCTCGTACGCACGGCGCGCATCCTCGAAGAAGGCATCCACGCGTTCCGGCGCGTAACCATGCTTCCAAAAACCCGTCATGGGGAATGCGTCACTCATCGAGTCCCTTGCTTCCTTCCCGAAGTGTTCGGCTCCGCGGATCTCAAGGAATCCTTCACCGCCGTCGCGAGCTGGCCGCACGCGCCGTCGATGTCGGATCCGCGAGTGTCGCGGATCGAGGTTGAGATCCCATTGTCGCGCAGAGTCGCGACAAATGCGTCCTGCGCTCGCCGTGTCGAGGCCGTCCAGATCGTGCCCGGCGTCGGATTCAACGGGATCGGATTGACATGCGCCCAGCCCCTGCCGCGCGCATTGAGCTCGTCGGCGAGGAGCTTCGCGCGCCTCACCTGATCGTTCATGTCCTTGATGAGCGCGTATTCGATCGACACGCGCCTGCCCGTGGCGAGGAAGTAGCGGCGCGCCGCATCGAGCAGCTCCCCCACCTTCCACCGCGAGTTCACCGGGATGAGTTCGTCGCGCAGATCGTCGTCGGGGGCGTGGAGCGAGACGGCGAGGGTGACCGCAAGCCCCTCCCGGGCGAGTTTGTCGATCGCGGGGACGAGGCCGACCGTCGAGACCGTGATGGAGCGAGCCGACATCCCGAAGCCCTCGGGGCTGGGATTGATGAGCCGGTGCAAGGCCCCGATGACGGCCTTGTAATTCGCCAGGGGCTCCCCCATGCCCATGAACACGACGTTCGAGAGGCGGCCCGGCCCGCCCGAGAGCTCGCCCTCACGGCATGCGAGCTGGGCCTGACGCACCTGATCGATGATCTCGGCGGTCGAGAGATTGCGCGTCAGGCCCATCTGCCCGGTCGCGCAGAAGGGGCAGGCCATGCCGCAGCCCGCCTGGGACGAGACGCACAGGGTCGTGCGCTGGGGGTAGCGCATGAGGACCGATTCCACCGTGGCGCCGTCGAAGAGCCTCCACAGATCCTTGAGGGTCGTCCCCCCGTCGGCCCGCTGAGTGACGACCCGCTCGACGAGAGGCGGGAGCACGGAGGCGACGGCGTCGCGCATCGAGGCGGGGACGTCCGTCATCTGCTCCGGATCCGCGGTGAAGCGGTCGAAGTAGTGCCGCGAGAGCTGATCGGCGCGGAAGGCGGGCAAGCCCAGGTCCTTGAGCGCGCTCTTGCGGGCTGGCAGATCGAGATCCGCCAGATGCGCCGGAGCCTTCCCCCGTCGCCGCGGGGCGAAGGAGACGATCGGCTTGGCGTCCGGGCTCGAGGCGCCCTCGGGCGGCTGATCGGTCGGACGCACCTCATGACGGGGCGTACCAGCAAGCGCGGTCACGGGGCTCCTAGAAGGCGAGGGAGTAGACGAGGTGCATGAAGGGGGCGACCATCAAAAGGGCGTCGAGACGATCGAGCAGGCCGCCGTGCCCGGGCAGCAGGCGCGACATGTCCTTCAGACCCGTCTCGCGCTTGATGAGCGACTCGGTGAGGTCCCCGATCGTGCCGATCACGCATGCGCCGATGCCTGCGAGCAATCCGAAGGCCCAGTGGGCGTCGAAGGCGATGAAGCATCCCACTCCCACGGCGATCGTCGCGAGGGCGGAGCCGATGAACCCCTCCCACGACTTCTTCGGCGAGAGGCGGGGCGCCATGTGATGCTTGCCGAGCATCACGCCCGCGGCCCAGCCGCCCGTGTCGCTCGCCACCACGAGGGCGACGTAAACGAGGATGAGCCGGGGGTTGAAATCCCTCAGCATCAAGAGGACGAAGGAGGCGAGGAAAGGCACGTACACCGCGGCGAAGACCGAGGAGACGACATCACTGACCCGCCCATTCGCTTCGGGATCGAGGATCCGCCACGCGACGCAGGCGAACACGGTCGCGTAGAGGGCGAAGAGGAGGGCCTCCGCGCCGAGGGTCCAGGCGCACACCGCCATGCCGATCGCGCCCGCGTAGAGCGGGGCCATCGTCAGGTGGGTGCCCAGGCGCGCGAATGCGCCGCCGAGCTCCCACAAGGCGCCGAGGATGAGAAGGCAGATGACGCCGACGAAAACGGCGGGCGCGAAGAAGAGGGGGACGCCCGCCGCGGCGATCAGCACGACCCCCATCGTGATGGCGGCGGGCAGATTGCGGCCGGCGCGACCGGTCGCGGCGAGGGGCTCCCCCTCCCGAGTCGGAAGCGGACGCAGGATCCGGCTCGGGAGTGAAGGGGAATTCATCGGGCTCACAGGGTCAGGAGTTCGCTTTCCTTCGAGGCGAGGAGCTTGTCGATCTGGTCGACGTGGCTCTTCGTCGTCGCTTCGAGGCTCTTCTCGGCGCGATCGACCTCGTCCTCTCCGGCCTCGCCGTCCTTCTTCAGACGATCGAGGGATTCCTTCGCCTTGCGGCGGACGTTGCGGACGGAGACGCGCGCGTCCTCGGCCTTCGTCTTCGCCAGCTTCACGTACTCCCGGCGGCGCTCCTCCGTGAGGGCGGGCAGGACCACGCGGATCACGTTCCCGTCGTCCGTCGGGTTCACACCGAGATCGGACTCGCGCAGGGCCTTGAGGATCTCGGCGGTGGCGGTCCGGTCGAAGGGCGAGATGAGGACGGTGCGCGCCTCCGGGATCTGGAAGGAGGCGAGCTGCTGCATGGGCGTCGGCGCGCCGTAGTAGTCGACGAGGATCTTGTCGAACATCCCCGAATTCGCACGGCCGGTCCGGATGTTCCCGAACTCGCCCGACGCCGCCTCAACGGCGCGGTCCATCTTGTCCTCAGCCTCGAGGAGAATGTCATCGATCACTGGTGGCTCCTATGTCGTTCAGTCTTCGGCATTGACAAGAGTACCGATTCCCTCGCCGAGGAGGGCCGCGGTCACGTTTCCGGGTTCGGACATCCCGAAGATCCGCATGGTCAGTCCATTGTCCCTGCACAGGGCCAATGCCGTCGCATCGACGACCTTGAGTTCGCGCGCGAGGGCGTCCGAGTAGGTGACGTGGTCGAGCTTGCGGGCCTCGGGGTTCGTCCGGGGATCCGCGTCGTAGACCCCGTCCACGCCGTTCTTCGCGACGAGGATCTCGTCGCAGTGCGTCTCGAGGGCGCGCTGGGCCGAAACGGTGTCCGTGGAGAAGAAGGGCATGCCCGCGCCGGCCCCGAAGATCACGACGCGCCCCTTGTCCATGTGGCGGATCGCGCGCAGGGGGATGTAGGGCTCGGCCACCTGGGTCATCGTGATCGCGCTCTGCACGCGCGCGGGGACGCCCGACTGCTCGATGAAGTCCTGAAGCGCCAGGGCGTTCATGACCGTGCCGAGCATGCCCATGTAGTCCGCGCGCGAGCGGTCCATCCCCGCGCGGGCGAGCTCGGCCCCGCGGAAGAAGTTGCCGCCGCCGACGACGACCGCGACCTCGACGCCGCGCCGGACGGCGGTGGCGATCTGACGGGCGATGTCCCTGACGATCGTCGGGTCGAGGCCGACGGCGCCGCCGCCAAAGGCCTCTCCCGAAAGCTTGAGAAGAACTCTACGGGGCTTTGCCATGACTGGATCTCCTTGTGGTGAAAATTCCGGAAAGGGGCTCATGCACCGCGATGGCCCCGCCCGAAGGGCGGGGCCATCGACCTTGGCTCAGGCTCCGACGTGAACGCGGACGAACTCCGTCACGGTCGCGCCCGCCTCAGCGAGCACCTTGCCGACCGACTTCGAAGGATCGCGCGCGAAGGCCTGATCGACCAGGCAGTTGTCCTTGAAGTAGGCCTCGAGGCGGCCGGTGACGATCTTGTCGACGATGTTCTCCGGCTTGCCCTCCTCGAGGGTGATCTTCACGAGGGTCTGACGCTCCTTCTCGAGGACGTCGGCCGGGACGTGGTCACGATCGAGGTAAGCGGGCATGTAGGCCGCGACGTGCATCGCGATGTCGTGGGCGACGGCCGCGCCGGCGGCATCGGTCACGACGAAGACGCCGACCTGCGGGGGCAGGTCCGGGCTGGTCTGGTGGAGGTAGAGATCGACGTTCTCGCCCTCGACGCGGACCACGCGGCGGATCTCGAGCTTCTCGCCGATGACGGCGGCCATGCCGTTGAGCTTGTCCTGGACGGTCTCGTCGCCCATGGGGGCCGCGAGCAGGGTCTCGAGGTCGGCCGCCTTCGAGGCGACCGCGGCCGCGAGGACCTCGTTCGCGAAATCGATGAACTTCTGGTTCTTCGCGACGAAGTCGGTCTCGGAGTTGACCTCGACGAGGACGCCGACGCCCTCTTCGACCTGGGCGGCGAGGAGGCCCGCGGAGGCCTGACGGCCCTCGCGCTTGGAGAGGGACTTCAGGCCCTTCAGACGGATGATCTCAAGCGCCTTCTCGGCGTCGCCGTCGGCCTCGGTGAGAGCCTTCTTGACGTCCATCATTCCGGCGCCGGTCTGCTCGCGCAGCGCCTTCACGTCGGCAGCGGTGAAATTCGCCATTGACGTTTCCTTTCGTTCCGTTCAGCTCAGTCCTGGGCGGGGGTCTCGGCCTCGGCGGCCGGTTCCTCGGCGGCGGGGGCCTGCGCGGCCTCGCCCTCGAGGAGCTCGCGCTCCCACTCGGCGAGGGGCTCTGCGACGGTCTCGGCCGAGTCGGCCGACTTGCGGGTCTCGGAGCGCGCGAGGAGGCCCTCGGCGACGGCGTCGGCGATCACGCGGGTGAGGAGGGCGACGGCGCGGATGGCGTCATCGTTGCCCGGGATGCGGTAGTCGACCTCGTCCGGATCCGCGTTCGTGTCGAGGATCGCGACGATCGGGATGTTGAGCTTGCGGGCCTCGGAGACCGCGAGGTGCTCCTTCTTGGGGTCCACGATCCACACGGCCGAGGGGACCTTCGCCATGTCGCGGATGCCGCCGAGCGTGCGCGAGAGCTTGTCCTTCTCGCGGCGCATCATGAGGAGTTCCTTCTTGGTGCGGCCCGAGGAGGCCACGTCGTCGAAGTCGATCTGCTCGAGCTCCTTGAGGCGCTGGAGGCGCTTGGAGACGGTCGAGAAGTTGGTGAGCATGCCGCCGAGCCAACGGTGGTTCACGTAGGGCATGCCCACGCGCTGGGCCTGCTCCGCGACGGCCTCCTGGGCCTGCTTCTTGGTGCCGACGAAGAGGATCGAACCGCCGTGGGCGACCGTCTGCTTGACGAAGTCGTAGGCGATGTCGATATCGGCGATCGTCTGCTGGAGATCGATGATGTAGATGCCGTTGCGCTCGGTGAGGATGAAGCGCTTCATCTTCGGGTTCCAACGGCGGGTCTGGTGCCCGAAGTGGACGCCGGACTCGAGGAGCTGACGCATGGTAACGACTGCCATGATCGTCCTTCCCCCGCTCGCGCGGGATCGTGGGAGCGGACTCCCGATTCGGTTGCCGCCCCGGTGCTGTCGCCGGGGCCCTGGCGCCGTGACCGTCGAGAGCCTCCGAAGAGGACCGGATCGACGCGTCCCGACCGATCGGATGATGCGGTGCGGAAACGGCGCGCGAAGTCACCTGCACGCAGGTGCCCGTCCAGTCTAGACCATGCGCGATGCCCCTCCCGGAGCCCGGCTTGTGACCCTCGTCGCTCGCCGCATCCACAGCCGCATCCCGCCCGCCCTCGTCCACAATCCTGATGCCGCGCCGAGCGGCTCCGCGGCGCTCCAGCCCGATCATGGGCGCATGCACCGCATGCTCGCCCTCCTCATCCCCCTCGTGGCGCCGCTGCTCCTCGTCCGGCCCTCGCCGGGGCTCGAGGCGCCGGCGCCGTGGCGCTGGCCCGCGGCTCAACGGGTCGCGGTCGTGCGGCCCTTCGACCCGCCGCCGCTCCCCTGGTTGAAGGGGCACCGCGGAGTCGACCTCGATCTCGACGTCGGGGCGGTGGTCCTCGCCCCAGCACCGGGGCGCGTCGCCTTCGCGGGGGTCCTGGCGGGCAGGCCGGTACTGGCGCTCTCGCACGGGCGGATCCGCTCCACTTACGAGCCCGTCATTGCGCTCGTGGAGGTCGGCGAAGAGGTCCGAGCAGGCCAGGCGGTCGCCGTCCTCGTCGATGGGCACGAGCCTTCAGGATTGCATTGGGGCGCGAAACTCGAGGGCGATCACTACATCGATCCGCTCCGGATGCTGCAGGGCCCCATCGGGCTCAAGCCCTGGGAGTGACGGGGATGCGGCGCGGGCATCGGGGATGGCGCGGGCTCAGGCCCGCGGGTGCGCCTGCCGGTAGATCGCCGCAAGCCGCTCGGAATCGACGTGCGTGTAGCGCTGGGTGGTCTGCAGGGAGGAGTGCCCGAGGATCTCCTGGACCGTGCGCAGGTCCGCCCCGCCCTGCAGGAGGTGCGTCGCCGCCGAATGCCGGAGCGCATGGGGGGCCAGATCCGATACGCCGACGCGACCGGTTTCGACGTGAAGCATCTTGCGCACGACCCGGGGGTCGATCCGGCCCCCGCGCTCGCCGAGGAACAGGGCCCGGCCGGATCGCGCATTCGCGAACTCGGGCCGCCCCCGATCGATCCACTCCTCGATGGCCTGCGCCGCCAGGAGTGAGAGAGGAACGACCCGCTCCTTGTCGCCCTTCCCGATGACCCGGGCCGTCTTCGCGAGGGCATCCACCGAATCGAGGTCGAGGCCGCTCAGCTCGCTCACCCGCATCCCCGAGGCGTAGATCGTCTCGAGGATCGCCCAATCGCGCAGGTCCTTGGACCCTTGGCCGGCCCTGCTCCTGACGTCCTCCAAGAGCCGATCCGCATCCCCCGCCGACAGGATGCGCGGCAGCCTCTGGTCGGGACGCGCGCTCTGGAGCCCCGCGGAGGGATCCGCGTCCAAGAACCCCCGTTCGGCGGCCCACGCGCAGAAGTTGCGCACAGCGGCGGTGCGGCGCGAGAGCGTCGAGCGTGAAGCCCCCTGCTCGGCCTGGCCCCCCAACCACAGGCGGATGCGCCGGGTGGTCAGGCGCAGGGCGATCTGCTCCCAGGGGGCGTCCTCAGCCAGGCCGAGCGCCGCCCACAGCGCGCCGAGATCCCCCGAGTAGGCGCGGATCGTGTTCGCCGCGAGTCCCTTGGCGTGAGCCAGGTAGTCGCTCCACTGCTCGATCGCTCCTCCGCTCATGGGGCACAGCCTAATGCCGGCGCCCCCATCCCCTCGTCGACGAGGCGACGAGCCCGCGCAACTCGAGCTCGGCGAGGGCGGCGACGACCTCGCGCTCGGACAGGCCCGATGCGCGCGTCAACCTGGGGAGCGTCGTCTTCGAGGCCTTCGGCAGGGCTTCGTAGACGCGCCGGCTGATCGGTGGAAGGGCGGCGATCCCCCGGTCCTCCTCCACCGGCTCGCCGAAGAGCGCGCCCTGTTCGAGGGACTCGAAGGGGAAGGCGAGCTCGTGCGCATCATGTCCGTCCCGGACCAGGGTCGCCCCGTTCCGGATGAGCTCATGGCACCCGCTCGACGAAGCGGAGCTCACCGGCCCCGGCACCGCCCCGACCGGACGCCCCATCTCCATGGCGCGCCTGGCCGTGGCCAGGGCGCCGGAGCGCGCTCCCGCTTCGACGACGACGGTGGCCCGGCTCAGGGCGGCGATGAGGCGGTTCCTCGAGAGGAATCTCCACTTCGCGGGTCTCCACGACGGCGGGCACTCCGATAGCAGGGCCCCGCCGCCGGACACGATGCTCCGGAAGTCCTCGACGTGGGCCGTCGGGTAGGGCTGCTCGAGGCCGCCCGCCATGACGGCCGCCGTGCGCCCGTGGAGGGCGAGGGCTCCCCGGTGCGCGGCGATGTCGATGCCGAAGGCGCCTCCGGACACCACCGTGATGCCCTCCTCGGCAAGATGCGAGGCGATGTCCGCCGCCGTCCTGGATCCGGCGGCCGTTGCGGCCCTCGAGCCGACGATGGCGACGGCGCGCTCTGCGGGCATGGTGCCGAGGACCCAGATGCCGATCGGCGCGCGCTCCCCCAGGGCCTCGAGGAGCGGCGGCCAGTCGGGATCATCGGGGATGAGGAAATCTCCCCCGAGTCGGCGCACGGCGTCGAGTTCACGCCCGGCCTCTGCGACCGCGATCCTGGCCCGCCATCGTTCGTGGGCTTCCCGCCACTTCGCACTCAGGGCCCGCAATGGGCCGGGAAGCGCTCCGGGGGTCGGCGCGCACGCCCAGCGGATCGCCTCCTCGTCTCCGAGGGCCCGGCGCAGGGCCGCCGCGTGCGGGTCCTCGGGTTCGACGATGCAGGTCCACCAGGCCGCCTGCAGGCGCTTCTCATCATTCGTCGACATCGCGCCCTCCGTTCCTCAGGCTGAGTGCTCGGGCGAGGTCCATCTCGTCCGGATGGTCCCGGCCGTCCAGATCGGCCAGGGTGCGCATGAGCCGCAGGACGCGGTCCGCTCCGCGCATCGTGAGGCGCCGCTCGTCCACCGCCCGGTCGAGGCGCTCGACGAGAGCGGCGGGCATCCGGCCGCGTCTTCTCAACCACGCCCCCGGCAGTTCCGCGTTGAGCGAGTAGCCGCTGCCCGCGAGGCGCTCCCGCATCCGCTTGCGCGCCCCCTCCACTCGCAGGCGGACCTCGGCGGAGCTGCGCGCTCGGCTCATGCGCAGGTCCGCCCTGGTCGGCTGTCTCATCTCGACGGTGATGTCGATCCGATCGAGCAGGGGCCCGGACAGGCGCGACATGTAGCGGCGGCGCTGGAGCGACGAGCACCTGCATGTCCGCCCCGCTCCGCCGCACGGGCACGGATTCGAGGCGAGCACCAGTTGGAATCCAGCCGGATAGCGGGCGCGTCCTTTGGAGCGGTGAATCGTGATCGCGCGTTCCTCGAGGGGCTGCCTCAGGGCGTCGAGCACCGAGGGGGCGAATTCGGCGGCCTCGTCGAGGAAGAGGACGCCGCCATGGGCGAGGGAGACCGCGCCCGGCAGCGCGATCCCCGATCCCCCGCCGATGAGCGAGGGCGTGGATGCCGAATGATGCGGCGCTTGGAACGGCGGCCTGCGGAGCAGCGCCCCCTCCTCGCCGAGGGCGCCGGCCAGGGAATGGAGCGCCGACACCTCGAGGGCGAGGGCGTCATCGAGGTCGGGGAGCACGGAGGGAAGGCGCGATGCCAGCATGGTCTTGCCCGATCCCGGTTCGCCGATGAGCAGGAGGTGGTGCCCTCCGGCGGCGGCCACCTCGAGGGCGCCGATCGCATGGTCCTGACCGCGCACGTCGAGCAGGTCGAGCTCGGGACGGGGGCGTGTGCGCGGCGGCGGTGCGGCGTGCGGGGCCCCCGTTCTCACGGCCCTGTGCGCCACTCCCCCGGCTGCGCCGACGAGCTCGGCGAGGTGCTCGAAGGCGAGGACTTCAATGCCGGAGACGAGCCCCGCTTCGTGCGCCGAGGGCGCGGGCACGATCACTCGGCGCGCGCCCAGCCCCTTCGCCGCCGCGACTCCGGGCAGGATCCCGCGGACGGGGCGCAGGCCGCCGTCGAGTCCGAGCTCGCCGATGAGAACGGCGCCCTCGAAGAGGCCCGGCGCGACTCTTCCGCAGGCGAGGAGGACCGACATGGCGATCGCCAGGTCGAATCCCGAACCGGACTTCGCCAGTCCCGCGGGTGAGAGGTTCACCGTGATGCGCCGGTCGAGGACTTCGAGGTCGGAGGATTGCAATGCGGAACGGACCCTGTCCTTGGCTTCTCTGAGGGCCGCATCGGGCAGTCCGACGAGGGTGAATCCGACGAGGCCGCGCCCGATGTGCGCCTCGACGTCGACGAGGTGCCCCTCGAGTCCGATGAGTGCGAGCGAGGTGACCGAAGCGGTGCGGACGTTCATGAGATCGACCGGACCCATTCGGTCTTCGCGCCGAAAGCGCGCAGGTCCGCGGCGGCGGGAGCCGCGATCACCTCGCGGCGGCGGCATCGCGGCACGGTGATCGCGATGACGTCGATCCGGATCGGCCGGTGAACGGCATGCGCCCGGGCCCAGGCGATCGCGAGGCGGCGGAGCTTGGCGACCTTGAGCGGATCGACGGACTCGAGTGCGGATCCGAAGGCGTCCCCGATCCGCGTGCGGACTTCGACGACGACGACCTGCCGCGCGTCGCGGGCCACGAGGTCGAGTTCCCCGCGCGACCCGTCGCGCCAGTTCCGGTCGAGGATCTCCAGGCCCTCCTCGCCGAGGATCCGGGCCGCCGTGCATTCGCCGAGCGCTCCGAGCGCGCGCCGATGATCGTTTCCCATGCGCCACCTCCGAGGCGATCCTCTCGGGGAATGCGCTCGGGCGTCGGGCGGCGCCGCTCGGACTGTGGACGGGCGGGGCCCGGCCCGGGCTGTGGACGGCGGTCCTGAGCCGCTCAGGGGATGTCGAGCTCCGGCTTCGACAGCTCCTCGACGTTGACGTCCTTGTAGGTGATGACCCGCACCGAGCGGACGAAACGGGACGAACGGTAGATGTCCCACACCCATGCGTCCGTCAGCGTGAGTTCGAAGAAGACGTCCCCGCCCACGGGGCGGGCCTGCACGTCCACCTGATTGCACAGGTAGAAGCGGCGCTCGGTCTCGACTACGTACTTGAACAGGCCGATGACGTCGCGGTACTCGCGGAACAGCTCGAGCTCCAGCGCGTTCTCGTATCCTTCGATGTCCTCACTCACTCCTCAATGATGCCTTGCTGAGGCACGAAGAGCATCATTTCGGCGCGCCGGGGAGTCTCCACGAACGCCGGTGCAGCTGCGAGGGCCCGTAGCGACGAAGGCCTTCGGCATGCGCCGGGGACGCGTAGCCCTTGTTGCGCTCCCAGGCGTATCCGGGATCGTCGAGCCCGCACATGAACTCGTCGCGGGCGACCTTCGCGAGGATCGACGCCGCCGCTACGACCGTGCAGCTCGCGTCCGCTTTGACTTTCGTCACCACCGGGGGTGTTGCGATCTGCGGCAGGGCGGGCCCGTCGAGTGCTGCGAGGAGATCGTCAGGGCGGGTGAGCCAGTCGTGCGATCCGTCGAGGAGGACGAGGGCGGGGGCGCCGATGACCCGTGCGAGGTCCTCGAGGGCGCGCATGCCCGCCAGCCGCAGCGCGGCGATGATCCCGAAACGGTCGATCTCCTCATTCGAGGCCCAGCCCACCGCGTGGGCCGCCGCCCACTCGCGAACGGGCTCGACGAGGCCCGCGCGCCTGCGGGGCGACAGCAGTTTGGAATCGGCCAGCCCCTCCGGGGGCTCCGATTCCCCGCCCGTCAGCGCGCAAGCGCCGACGGCGACCGGTCCTGCGAGCGCGCCTCGGCCCACTTCGTCCATGCCGACGAGCGGGGCGCGCTGCGCGAGGAGATCGAGCTCGGTCTCACGCGTCGCGAATATGCGGGTCACCGACTCGCACCGGCGAAGGGGCCGGGTTCGCTCAGACCCCACTTCCAGTTCGAGATGGGCCAGATGACGGCTTGGACCGTGCCGACGACCGAGGAGACGGGAACGAAGGGGCTCTGCCCCTCGCCCTGGTGGTAGCGCGAGTCCGCGGAGTTTCCGCGGTTGTCGCCCATGACCCACAGGGTGCCTTCGGGGACGACCACGTCGAAGGGGAAGGCGGAGGGGACCTGGCCGGGTGCGATGTAGGGTTCGTCGATCGCGACGCCGTTGACCTTCAGAACCCCGTCGTCTCCGCAGCTCACGCGGTCTCCGCCGATGCCGATGACACGCTTGACCAGGGTCTGCTCGCCGCCGCTCGGCACGAGGCCGACGAATTCCCCGACGGTCTGGAGCGGGGTGCGCGACTGGACCGGGGTCGAGATCCAGCCGAGGGAATCGTGGAAGACGACCACGTCGCCCCGCTCGATCGTGCCCCGAAGCCCGTCGATGCGCGACACGGCGATCCTGTCGTCGACTTTGAGCGTGTCATTCATCGAGGGCGAGGGGATCCAGAAGACCTGAACCACGAAGGCCCTGAGCAGCGTGGAGATGACGAGGCCGATGACGAGGACGAGGCCGAGCTCGCGGAGGAAGGCGAGCGGCCCCGAGGCCGCCCGTTTCTTCGGGGGCGCAGCCCGGTGCATCGCGTCCAAGCGCGGGGACGCGGAATCCCTGTGTGTGGCGTTCATTCAGCTCCTCAGTCCTGTCGCGCTCATGCGCGGCGCCCGGCACCCCTTCAGGGTACCGGGCGCCGCGGTTCGTTCCTACGCGATCACTCCGCGCTTCCCGAACGGTGCTCCTTGATCTTGGCGGCCTTGCCGTGGCGCTCACGCAGGTAGTAGAGCTTCGCACGGCGGACGTCACCCTTGGTGACGATCTCGAGGCGGTCGATCGTGGGGGCGTGGAGCGGGAAGGTGCGCTCGACGCCGACACCGAAGGAGACCTTGCGGACGGTGAAGGTCTCGGAGACCCCGTGCCCGCGGCGGGCGATCACGACGCCCTGGAAGACCTGGATACGGGAACGGCTGCCCTCGATGACCTTCACGTGCACCTTGACGGTGTCACCGGCGCGGAAGGCCGGAAGATCGGTGCGGAGGGAAGCGGCGTCGACTGCGTCCAGCTTCTGCATGTGTACTCCTCAACGCGCGCGCCGCAGGTCGTTCGCGTCAGATTCGGCAGGTCGTGCCTGCGTTTCTCGAGCGCCGCATTCGTGCGGACGTCCCCCCGCGGCAGGCTGCGTCCGAATGCGACTCGATCAGTGTGCCACAAATCGCGGCCGCGGCCGGTGACTCAGTTCGCGAAAGAGGACCTGAGATTCGTGAGATCGCGCACGAGGACGACATCGTGGTTGGGCACTCCGCCGACGGTGAAGGTCCGCCTCCCCTTCTTCACGAAGCCGTGCTTGCGGTAGAACTTCTGGGCCCTGGAATTCGCGCTGTTGGTCCCCAGGACGATCCGCTGCGCCCGGGAGTGGGCGGCCGCGTCTTCGACGGCGCTTTCGAGGAGGGCCCCCGCGAGCCCCGTTCCGCGCCAGGGGGCGTCCGCATAGCACTTCGAGAGGTAGGCGTCCCCGATTTCGATCTTCCCGGGGCGGAGCATACTGGCGTCGATCGCCTCGCTTCCGGTGCGGACGAGGGAATAGGCGCCGGCCTGGCCGTCGATGAGGGCCAGGAGGATCCGGTCCTCCGGATTCGCCAGGTGGGCGGCGAAGGCCTCTTCGCTGAGTTCGTCCGCTATGAAGGCTTCGATCGCCTCGCCGGGGAGCCCGGGCGGGCAGGCGTCGGGGAAGGTCCGGGCGGCGAGTCCGGCGAGGATCCCGGCTTCATCGGCGCGGGCCGGACGGATTTCGAGATGCCGCGGCCCTTCATCGGTGAGGAGGACTCCTGCTCTGGCGAGGGTCGTCCGATCAGCCGAGTCGAGGGCGCCGAGGGCGAGGCCGCCGACCATGTCCGGCCGCCGCTCCGCGGTCCGTTCAAGGGCCCGGTCCCGTCGCCACCTGGCGATTGCGGCGTGATCGCCGCCCAGGAGGATCGCGGGCACCTCGAGGTCCCTCCAGGTGCGGGGCTTCGTGTACGCCGGGTATTCGAGGAGCCCGTCGGAATGGGATTCTTCGACGATGGACTCGGGATTGCCCATGAATCCGTCGAGCAGGCGGGTGACCGCCTCGACGAGGACGAGTGCGGCGGCCTCGCCGCCGTTGAGCACGTAGTCGCCGATCGAGTATTCGAGGACTTCGAGTCCGCGTCCCCGGTAGTGGTCGGCGACGCGCTGATCGATGCCCTCGTAGCGTCCGCAGGCGATGATGAGGTGCCCCGCAGCGGCGAGGTCCGAGGCCATCGCCTGGGTGAGCGGGGTCCCCGAGGGGGTGGGGATCGCGAGCACCGTGCGGAACGGCTCGGGTCGAGCGCCGTCGCGGGCGTGCGGCGCGCCGTCGAGGAGCTCATCGATGGCCTCCCCCCACACGGTCGGCATCATCACCATCCCGGCTCCGCCGCCGTACGGGGTGTCGTCGACGCTCCGGTGCCGGTCGCGGGTCCATCGGCGCAGGTCGTGCACGCGCGCCTCGACGAGGCCCGCTTCTCCGGCCTTTCCCAGAAGGGACAGTTCGAGCGGGGCGAAGTAGTCGGGGAAGATGGAAACGAGGTCGATCCTCATCGCGCGTCCCGGTCCCCCGCGTCGACGGCGTCATCGTCGAAGAGCCCCGGCGGCGGGTCGATGAGCACGGTACGGCCTTCGACGTCCACCTCGGGTACGAGCGCCTTGACGAAGGGGACCATCACCTCGCCCCGGGGGGTCGTGACGAGGAGCAGGTCCTGGGCGGCGCCGAAGCGGAATCCCGACACAGTGCCGAGTTCGTCATCCGTCGGAGTCACGGCGCTGAAGCCCACGAGTTCATGGGGGTACCAGGCGTCCTCCTCCGTGCGTTCCTCCACGAGGAGGGCGCGTCCGCGCAGGGCCTCCGCGTCCTCCCTGCTCCTGAGCTCCTCGAAGGAGACGAGGAGTCTGCCCTTGTGCGTCCGCGAAGCGCGCACGGTGAGTTCCAGGCCTTCGTCCCCGTCGACTCCGAGGAGGGATCCGGGGGTGAAGATCGACAGGTCGTCGGTGCGCACGTCGATGATGGCCTCCCCGCGCAGTCCGTGCGCGGGGCCGATGATTCCGGCGGTCAGCAGCATGGGGTCCTCCTCATTCATCCGAACCGCCCGGCCCGGTCGGGCGGACGGTGACGCCACGGAGGGGCCCGGCGAACCGGACCCCTCCGTGGCGTTGCTTTCCTTCGATCACTCGCGATCGGTGTCGACGACGTCGACCCGAACCGGACCGTGGGTCGAGAGCGCACCGATCACGGTGCGCAGCGCCCGAGCGGTCCGACCTCCGCGCCCGATCACCCGTCCGAGGTCGTCCGGGTTGACCCGGACCTCGAGCAGGCGGCCCCGGCGCATTGAGCGCGAGGAGACCTGGACGTCCTCGGGGTGATCAACGATCCCCCCGACGAGGTGCTCCAAGGCATCGGCGAGCATGCTCAGGCTTCCTCACCGGATTCGGCCTCGGGCGCTTCCTCGGCGGCCTGCGACGCCTCGGCCTCGGCCGCCTTGGCCTCTTCGGCCTTGGCGGCGGCCTGAGCGGCCTTCGACTTCTCAGCCTCGGCCTCAGCGGCCTTCACTGCCTCGGCGGCCTGCGCGGCCTTATCGGCCTCGGAGACGAGGACGCGCGAGACGGCGTCCTTCTTGCCGTTGAACTTCGCGATGTCGCCCGTGAGGACGAGCAGGTTGCGGACCTGGTCGGAGGGCTGCGCGCCCACGCCGAGCCAGTACTGCGCACGATCGGAATCGATGCGGATCTTCGAGGGGTTCGGCTGAGGATCGTAGATGCCGATCTCCTCGATGACGCGGCCGTCGCGCTTCTTGCGCGAATCGACGACGACGACGCGGTATGCGGCGGCGTGGATCTTGCCCACGCGCTTCAAGCGGATTCGAACTGCCACTGGTGTGGTCACTCCTGTTTCTCAAAAGGTGTGGAGCGCATGCTCGTCCGGCAGGGAACACGGCTTCGCGATTGCTCCGGGACACGATCACGTGAGGTGAGAGGGTCCTCAAATGACCGGGTACAGCGAACCATTGTGCCATGCCCGTGCGCCCCTCCCCAAACATCGGGCCCCGCCATCGCGTTTCGGGCGCGTGCGATCGATCACGTCGCGGTGCGCCCCGGTTCCGCAGTCAGCAGAGTTCGCCGCGCAGGACCACGGCATCGGGAGCGCCGAGGACGGGCGGGGTGCGTGGGTCCTCGGCGAAGACGATGAGATCGCCGCCTTCGTAGGGGGCGCCGAAGCCGAGGTCGGCGCGGGATCGGATCGAGGCGATGTACAGGAGCTCCTCGCGCGGAACGCCCTCGGCCTCCCACATCGCGAATTCAGCACCGATCGTGCCGTGCTCCTGGTACCCGCCGGAATCGGTCCCCATGACGAGGCGCACTCCCGCGTCGCGCATCATCGCGAAGCGCTCGTGGCGCTCTTCGAACATCCGGAGCATGCGGCGGCCGTAGACGGGGTACTTGGGGCCCGCCTGCTCGGCGAAGTCGGCGAAGAGCTCGATCTGGAGGAGGGTCGGCGTGACGAGCACGCCCCTGGCCGCGATCTCGTGCGCCTGGTCCTCATCCATTCCCGAAGCGTGCTCGATGTCGTCCACGCCGGCTTCGAGAAGATCGTCGATCGTCTCGCGGGCGAAGGCGTGAACGGCGACCTTCGCACCGAGGTCGTGGACCGCGGCGACCGCGTCGATGAGGATCCGCCGATCCCACAGGGGCGCGAGATCGGCGTCGGCGCCCATGGAGCGATCGATCCAGTCGCCGACGAGCTTGACCCACCCGTCCCCCGCCGCCGCTTGGCGCGCGGCCTCTGCGGGTAGGTCATGAGGGTCGTCAAGATCGACGGGGAGCGAACGCATGTAGCGCTTCGGTCTGGCGATGTGGCGTCCCGCCCGCTTGAGGCGGGGCAGGTCCGGCCGCTCGTCGATCCAGCCCGTGTCCACGGGCGAGCCGCAGTCCCTCATCGCGAGGACGCCCGCTGCGCGCTGGGCGAGGATCTGCGCCTCCTGCTCCTCGCGCGTCGACGGCCCCGAGGAGCCGATTCCGATATGGGCGTGCGAATCGACGAAGCCGGGGAGCGCGAAGCCGACGCGGTCGGGCTCGAGGCCCTCCCCGACTCGCACGAGTCCCTTCGGGGTGACGCGGAAGGCCCCCCGTTCCTCGCCCAGCCCGTCCCCGCCCTCGGTCAGGAGGGTCCCGGAGAAGATCACTTGAGGCCGTTCAGCATGCGGCGCACGTCGTCGGGCAGGTCGTCCATCGTCGGACGCGGCGCGGGCTCCGCCGAGGGCGCGCCGAAGGCCGAGCCCTGCTTGCCGGACTTGCGCTGCTCGGGCGGGAGCAGCGCTTCGAGTTCCTGAGCGCGGCGCTTCGCGGGGTTGCCCGAACGCGCCTTCTTCTTCACCCTCTGGCGCTCGGCCTGGGCCTTCCGGGCATTCGCCTTCTGCTTGGCCTTGCCGCCCCGGCCCGGCAGGGAGCCGAAGCCGCCCGGGCCCATGCTCCCCATGCCCCCCATCTGGCCCATCATCGTCTTCGCCGCTTCGAAGCGTTTGACGAGCCCGTTGACCTCCGCGACGGTCGTGCCCGAGCCCCTGGCGATACGGGCGCGCCGCGAGCCGTTGAGAATCGACACGTCCTCGCGCTCTGCGGGGGTCATCGAGCGGACGATCGCCTCGATCCGATCGATCTCCTTCTCGTCGAAGTTCTCGATCTGCTCGCGCATCTGAGCGGCCCCCGGAATCATTCCGAGCATCTTCTTCATCGAGCCGAGCTTCTTGATCTGCTGAAGCTGGGAGAGGAAGTCGCCGAGGGTGAGCTCGCCGGACATGGCCTTGGCGGCCATGCGCTCGGCCTCCTCGGCGTCGAGGCGCTTCTCGGCCTGCTCGATGAGGGTGAGGACGTCGCCCATGTCGAGGATGCGCCCGGCCATGCGGTCGGCGTGGAATCTTTCGAAGTCATCGAGTCCCTCGCCCGTGGAGGCGAAGAGGATCGGGGCGCCGGTGACCCCGCGGACGGACAGGGCCGCGCCGCCGCGGGCATCGCCGTCCAGTTTGGACAGGACGACGCCGGTGAAGCCCACGCCGTCGCGGAAGGCCGTCGATGTGCGGACCGCGTCCTGGCCGACCATGGCGTCGAGGACGAACATGATCTCGTGGGGTTGAACGGCGTCCCGGATCCGGCGCGCCTGATCCATCAGCTCCTCGTCGACGCCGAGGCGGCCGGCGGTGTCGACGATCACCACGTCGATGCCGGACTGGATCGCGTGGTCGAGTCCGGAGCGGGCGACCCGGACGGGATCCCCGACGCCGTTGCCCGGTTCGGGCGCCCATACCTCGACCCCTGCGCGTTCGCCGACGACTTGCAGCTGAGTGACCGCATTGGGGCGCTGAAGGTCGGAGGCGACGAGCAGGACCGACTTGCCCTCTTCACGCAGCCACTTTCCGAGCTTTCCTGCGAGCGTCGTCTTACCGGCGCCCTGGAGGCCCGCGAGCATGAAGACGGTCGTCCCGCGTTCGGCGAAACGGAGTTCGCGCGTCTGACCGCCGAGCACCTCGACGAGCTCGTCGTGGACGATGCGGATGACTTGCTGGCCCGGGTTGAGCGCCTTCGAGCGGGCGGCCCCGTACGCCTTCTCGCGCACGGCGTTCGTAAAGCTCCGCACGACGGGCAGGGCGACATCGGCGTCGATCAGCGCGCGCCGGATCTCTGAGATCGTCTGGTCGACGTCGGACTCGGTGAGGACTCCGCGATTCCGCAGCTGCTTGAAGGACTGCGTCAACCGGTCGGAGAGGTTTCCGAACACTGAGGGCTCCCGTTCGTCTCTACTGGTCGGGGCGGCGCCCCGCGGACTCGTCCAAGCCTAACGCACGCCGGTGCCGCGCCCGAGGCGCTCCCAGGCGCTCCGGACCAGTGTCGCGATCAGCTCGGCCCTTCACGCGGTCCAGGCCTTGGGCCCTGCGCCCTGGGAGTCCGCCCGGGTGAGGACCGCGAGGGCGGCGAGCGCGCGTTCGCTCCCGCCGACGGCCTCGAGGAGGCGGTCCGCGGTCCGGGGAGCGGCCGGGTCCTCCTTGGTGGCGAGTTCGGCGAGGACGAGGTGCCGGTCGACGAGGAGGGAGACGTCCGCGCAGCGTCCTCCCAGGCCGAGGCGCTCCAGGACGGTCGGGACGAGGGCCGCTCCGAGCACGGGGTAGTCGGGGCCGTGGGCGCCCGGGCGCTTGCCGAGGTCGTGGAGGAACGCCGCGAGGAGGACGCTGTCCCAGGGGACGATGGCTTCGGGGAAGGGCCATGCCCACGCTTCGACGCCCGTTCGGGCGTCATTGGCCCGCGCCACGGTTTCGGCGAGGTGCCGGTCGACGGTCCAGCGGTGGAAGGCCGCGGACTGCGGACGCGAGCGGACCTCGGCGAATTCGGGGATCCAGGCGTCGATGACGCCGGTCGTCTCCAGGTGCGTCCAGGCTCGGACGAAGCCCCTGGGGGCGGCGAGGAGCGCTTCGAAGGAGCGCGTGACTTCGGGCGTCCACCGGCCGCGGATCGCGTGCTCCCCCTTCCACACCGCCGCGGAGATCGCGTCGAGGGCGGAGCCGGCGGGTTCGATCCCCGTGTCCGCGCAGCAGCGGGCCATGTCGAGGACGGCGGCGGTGTCCGAGGCGAGGGCGGGTGCGGGGAAGGCGAGCCGGGAGTCGACGAGGCTCGTCGACTCGGAGACCATCGTCGCCTCGTAGGCTCCGCTCCTCCTCCCCCGGCCCGGGGCGACTGCGCGGATGACGCGCCGGGCGAGGGCGCCCGCGCCCCAGGAGGGGGCCTGCCGTTCGGCGGCGTCGATCTCGGTGCCCGCGCCGGTGAGGAGTCTGCGCAGATCGGCCTCGGCCTCCTCGCCCTCGAATCCGAGGACTCGGGCGACCTCCCGCTGGTCGGCGCGCAGGAGCTTGGCCGTGTGGCGCCGCGTGACGAGGTGGAGGGCGTCGCGGACGCCGACGATGAGGCCGAGGATGAGCGCTCCGACGGTGTCGAGGGCGCCCGCCGCCGGGGTGATGCCGGCGAGTCCCGCGACGATGCCGGAGGCGGCGCCGAGGGAGGTCGCCGAGCCGTCGCGGAGCTTCTCGGTCGCCATCCAGGCCAGGGAGGCCGCTGCGGCGGCGGCCGCCGTGTTCACCCATGCGGAACCGGCGAGGGCGTCGGCGGTGAAGGCGGATCCGGCGTTGAAGCCGAACCATCCGAAGAGGAGGAGGGCCGCGCCGACCATGACGAAGGGCAGGTTGTGGGGGCGCATCGCCTCGACCCCGAAGCCGGGGCGCTTGCCGATGATGAGCGCGAGGACGAGGCCCGTGATGCCCGCGTTGATGTGGACGACGGTGCCGCCCGCGAAGTCGATGGGCGCGGCGCCGACGAGCTTCGCGATCGGCCCGTCGGCCGAGAGGAGGCCGCCTCCCCACACCATGTGGGCCATCGGGAAGTAGGACAGGGTGACCCAGATCGCCGTGAAGGCCATCCAAGTGGAGAACTTGACCCTTTCGGCGAGGGAGCCGGAGATCAGCGCGACGGTGATGATCGCGAAGGTCATCTGGAATCCGACGGACACCCACATGGGGACGCCGTAGTCGTCGATGGCCGTTCCGTCGAAGCTGCCGCCGAGTCCGAATTGGGCGAAGGGGTTGGCGAAGAGTCCGGCGATGTCGCCGCCGCCGTAGGACGTCGACCATCCCCACAGGGGGGAAGATCACGCCGACGAGGGCGAAGGCTCCGAAGGACATCATGAACATGTTGAGCACGGATTTGGTTCTCGACATCCCTCCGTAGAAGAGGGCGAGTCCGGGCACTGTCATGAGGAGGACGAGCGAGGATGAGATGAGCATCCAGGCGGTTGCCCCGGTATCGAGCTGCATGATGGGCCTTTCGATCGGGATACCGACGCGGCCCATTCTAGACAAAAACTTTGCTTTGCCTTTACCTTCTCAGGGTCTAGACTTTACCCCTTGATGATCGAGTCGACGAAGCCCTGCGGATCGAAGGGGGCGAGATCATCCGGCCCCTCGCCCAGACCGACGAACTTGACCGGGACCCCGAGCGCCCGCTGAACCGACACCACGATCCCGCCCTTGGCCGAGCCGTCGAGCTTCGTGAGGACGATGCCCGTCACACCGGCTGCCTCAGCGAAGACCTCCGCCTGCTTCAGCCCGTTCTGCCCCGTCGTCGCGTCGAGGACGAGGAGGACCTCCGCGAGCGGCGCCCGCTTCTCCATGACGCGCTTGACCTTGGAGAGCTCATCCATGAGCGTCAACTTGTTCTGAAGGCGGCCCGCGGTATCGACGAGCACGACATCGACTCCCCGCGCCGCCCCCTCCTTCACAGCATCGAAGGCCACCGAGGCGGGATCGGCGCCCTCCCGATCCGAACGCACGACCTCGACGCCGACGCGATCGCCCCATGTCTGCAGCTGATCGGCGGCAGCGGCGCGGAAGGTGTCGGCCGCGCCGAGCAGGACGCTCCGCCCCTCGGCGAGGAGCACACGAGCGAGCTTGCCGACCGTCGTCGTCTTGCCCGTCCCGTTGACGCCGACCACGAGCACCGACGCGGGATGATCCTCCGCGCCCGCACCGCGATCGAGATGGAGCGAACGATCCATGTCCGGACCGACGAGGGCGAGGAGCTCCTCGGCCAGAAGGGAGCGGATCCGCGCAGGATCGCTCGTTCCCGCGACGGCGACCCTGGAGCGCAAGGACGAGATGAGCTCATCGGTCGCCTCCAGCCCCAAGTCGGCGACGAGGAGGGTGTCTTCGATCTCCTCCCAATCGGTCGCCTTGAGATCGCCGCGGGCGAGGATCTCGACGATCGCGCGGCCGAGGGACCCGGTGCCGGCCAGGCGCGAACGCAGGCGCTGCAGGCGCGAGGGGACCGACTCGGGGACCTCCGCCTCCGCGGGCGCCTCGACGGCCGCCCATTCCTCGCCAGCGCCATCACCAGCGGCCTCCCCCGGTCCGGCGCGCGCGGGCGATTCTCCAATCTCCGCCGATTCGAGCGGCTCCTTAGCGCCCCGCTCCGGATGCGCGACAGGCGCGGCCTGCGGCTCCGGCGCAGAAGGACGGGAGCGGAGGGCGAAGACGACGAGCGCGGTGATCGCCACGACGACGAGGACCGCAAGCGCGATGCCGAGCGGTGTGGAAAGGAAAGTGAGAACAGCGTCCATGGGGCCATCATCCCCCATCCGGGGTGAACGACTCCAGCCGAGAAGCGGTCAGGAGTCCTTCGCGGACTGCCGGTTCTCCTGAATGCGCTCGATCCGATCGGCGACGCCCTCGATCCGATCGATACCGGGAAGACGGTCCGGATCGAAATAGCCGTTCTTCTGCACCCTGTTCGCATCGAGCAGATCACCCAGGGTGGTCTCCCGGGCGGCGACGCCCTCCGAGGGGGGCTCCTCGGAGATCGCCTGTCCCTGCGCGCGCAGGTGGCGCTGCCAGTCGGGCGCGGGACGGCGAACGAGGGCGAGACCGACGATCACCGCGATCGCCGCGATGACGATGACGGCGAGCAGGAAGAAGATGACAGCGAAGCCCTCGAGCATGCCTCCATCGTCCTCGCACCCGCCTCGCAGGTCGAGTCGGGCACACGCCATTGGCCGTTTCGTGACAATGAGATGCCTCACCACGACCCGCGGGGACGATCCCGCATGCGCCGGGAAGCGCCAGGACCCGGACCGGGACGCGGCCCGGGCGGGGCGCTTCAGCGGCGCCCCGCCCGGGTCATGACGGAGAAAGGGCTCAGTCGAGGTAGTCGCGCAGAACCTGCGAGCGAGAGGGGTGACGGAGCTTCGACATCGTCTTCGACTCGATCTGACGGATCCGCTCGCGCGTCACGCCGTAGACCTTGCCGATCTCATCGAGGGTCTTGGGCTGCCCGTCCCCGAGACCGAAGCGCATCGAGACGACCCCCGCCTCGCGCTCGGACAAGGTGTCGAGAACATTGTGGAGCTGCTCCTGCAGGAGGGTGAAGGACACCGCATCGGCGGGCACGATCGCCTCCGAGTCCTCGATGAGGTCTCCGAACTCGGAATCCCCGTCCTCGCCGAGGGGCGTGTGCAAGGAGATCGGCTCACGACCGTACTTCTGGACCTCGACGACCTTCTCCGGAGTCATGTCGAGCTCCTTCGCGAGCTCCTCCGGCGTGGGTTCGCGGCCGAGATCCTGAAGCATCTGACGCTGAACGCGGGCGAGCTTGTTGATGACCTCCACCATGTGCACCGGGATGCGGATCGTCCGGGCCTGGTCCGCCATCGCGCGCGTGATCGCCTGCCTGATCCACCACGTGGCGTAGGTCGAGAACTTGTAGCCCTTCGTGTAGTCGAACTTCTCGACCGCGCGGATCAGACCGAGGTTGCCCTCCTGGATGAGATCGAGGAACTGCATCCCCCGACCCGTGTAGCGCTTGGCCAGCGACACGACGAGCCGGAGGTTCGCCTCGAGGAGGTGGTTCTTCGCCAGCTGACCGTCCTGAGCGAGGAAGTGGAGCTCACGACGCTCCTTCGGCGTCATCGCATCCGCTTCGTTCTTGAGCTTGTACTCGGCGTACAGGCCCGCCTCGATGCGCCGGGCGAGGTCGACTTCCTGCTCGGCGTTGAGGAGCGACACCTTGCCGATCTGCTTGAGGTAGTCCTTGACGGGATCCGCGGTCGCGCCCGCCACCGTCACCTGCTGAACGGGCTCATCCGTGTCGTCGGAGTCCGAGACGACGAAGGCGCCCTTCGCGGCGAGGGAGGCCGCCGGACGGTCCTTCTCCTTGTCCTTCTTGGCCTCGTCCTCGTCCTCGCCCGAATCCGCATCCTCGCCCGAAGCGTCCTCCGAATCGTCCGAGTCATCGACCTCGAGATCCTCATCCGAGATCTCGATGTCCTCGTCGGTGACATCGACCTCGGCGTCCTCGGCGGCGTCCGCCTCGTCGAGAGGCTCCTCGGAATCGGCCGGAGCCGCCTGCGCGGCCGCCTTCTTCGCAGTCGACTTCCTCGAAGAGGCCTTCTTCGCAGCCGTCTTCTTCGCAGCGGGCTTCTTCGCCTTCGGAGCCTCGGCGGGGGCGCCCTCATCGGCCGCGGGCGCCTCCTCAGACGCGGCCGTCTTCGCGGCGGCCTTCTTCGCAGCGGGCCTCTTGGCCGCGGGCTTCTTCGCAGCCGTCTTCTTCGGCGTCGCCGCCTTCTCCGTTTCGCCCTCGGCGCCAGAAGCGGCCTTCTTCGTCGCGCGCCGCTTCGGCTTGGCCTGTTCGGTCACCTGGGCGTCCTGCTCGACCTCCTCAGCCTTCGCATTCCTCGACGATCCCCTGGCAGTGCTCGATGCGGCCACACGTATCCCTTTCGCAGAAGACGGGAACAGCGCCGATCCAATCGATGACGGCGCAATCAGTGACCATTATAATCCGAGATTCCCAGATTTCTCTCAGAACTATTGCCCTCGCGCACCGATTCGTGCTAAATGGAGCCCCTTCTCACTCTTCGCCCTGCACTAGGCTGAAGCCCATGACGACACTCGACAAGCGCTTCGCAGCACTTCGTCCCCGCATCGATCTCGACACGGCGAACGCCCTCGACGACGCCTTGAGCGCGCTCGCACCCGGCGATACGGCCGCCGAGCTCGTGGATGCCGCCAGGGACTCCGTCCGATCGGGCAAGCGCTTGCGCGCCCTCCTCGCGCACTTCGGGGCCTCGCTGGGATCCGGGACGCCGCTCGGCGACGGCGACGTCCACCTGCTCGGCGCAGCGCTGGAGCTCTACCAGGCGAGCGCCCTCGTCCACGACGACCTCATCGACAAGGCGCTGACGCGCCGCGGCATCGCGACGCCCCACGTCCGCTTCGCCCGCGCGCACGCGCATTCCTCATGGTCCGGCTCCGCGCCGGACTTCGGCGCCGCAGCAGCGGTCCTGCTCGGCGACCTCCTCTTCTCGGCCGCCGAATCCGCGATGATCCGCCAGAGCCAGCGCCTCCCGCACGACCGGGCGGTGCGCCTCCTGGCGCGCTACGCGCTCATGCACTCCGAAGTCGCACTCGGCCAGTACCTCGACGTCCGGGCGGAGAACCTCCCCCTTCGGGCCTTCGGGCCGAGCGTCTCAGACGCGCGAGAAGTCGTGCTGAGGAAATCCGCCCGCTACTCCGTCGTCCAACCGACGCTCCTGGGAGCGGCGGCCGCCGGAGCCGACGAGGACGTCCTGCACGCCCTCGAATCCGCGCTCACGCCCTGGGGCATCGCCTTCCAACTCCGCGACGACGACCTCGGCGTCTTCGGAGACCCCGAGGTCACGGGCAAACCCGCGGGCGACGACATCCGCGAGGGCAAGCGGACGGTCCTCCTCGCGCTCACCTGGGAGAACGCCTCCGAGGCCGAACGCCTCCGCCTCGAGCGGGCACTGGGCAACCCCGAGCCGGGCCCCGAGGAGCTCACGGCGGCCGCCGACATCATCGAGGCCCGGGGCCGCGCCGATCACGAGCACCTCATCGAGGCGCTCATCGAAGAAGGGGCCCGCGCCCTCGACGATTCCCCCCTCGCCCCGAAGACGAGAAGCGAGCTCCTCGAACTGTCGCGGATCATCACCGCGCGGACGAGCTGAGGGCGCCTCGCCCGGGGCGCTCAGAACGCGAGAGTCGAGGCGATCGCGTTCACCCGATGGTGCCGCCCCGAAAGGATCGCCGCCATCGGGGTCTGAGCGAGCTCCTCCTGGAAGGTGTACAGCCAAGCGGCCGCCTCATCGGGGGTGAAGCCGTCGTCGGAGAGCAGGGTGAGCGTGCCGGGCAGCGCGAAATGAGGTTCCCATCCGTTCTCACCGGACACGATGATCTCGCGAGGAATCCCGCGGGACCCGTCGGGGAGCGCGACGCTGAACAGGATCCGGTCACGGACGAGCTGCTTGATGCGCCTCGGCTCCACACCGAGGAGACGGCTCGCCTCTTCGAAAGAAACGGTCTCGGGAAAATCGGCCATGCGCCCACCCTAGTCCACGCCGGGGGCGCCGGTATTCGGGCGCGCCGCCCGCGTCACTCAGATCGGGGCGCGCCCTCCCATAGAATCCACGGGTGACCGATTTCGATTCCGCTCCCGATGCGTCGCCCGCCCCGGGCCGACCCACCGAGGTTCTGCGCCCTGCGGCGCCGTTCCCCGCGCCGGGCGCACCGAACGGCGCGGAGAACGGCGAAGGGCCCGCCGCTCCCGATCCGATGATCGGAATGCTCCTCGACGGCCGCTACCGCATTCAGCGCCGACTCGCCCGCGGCGGCATGGCGACCGTCTACCTCGCCCAGGATGAGCGCCTCGACCGCGCGGTCGCCCTCAAGATCATGCACCCGCACCTCGCGGAATCAGCGGACTTCGTCGCGCGCTTCCGCAGAGAGGCCCGTTCCGCCGCGCGCGTCATCCACCCCGGAGTCGTCTCCGTCTTCGACCAGGGGGTCATCCACGGTCAGGGCTTCCTCGTCATGGAGTTCATCGACGGCCCGAACCTGAGGACCCTCCTCAACCAGGAGGGCGCCCTGTCGATCCAGCGGACGCTGCAGATCCTCCACGATGTGCTCGACGCCCTGCGCGCCGCTCACCGTGTCGGCGTCATCCACCGCGACATCAAGCCCGAGAACGTCCTCATGCCCGCCGATCCCCCGGCCCGGGTCACGGACTTCGGACTGGCGCGCGCGGCCTCGGAAGTCTCGATGTCGACGACCGGCTCGATGCTCGGCACGATCGCATACATCGCCCCCGAGATCGCAGTCGCCGGGCCGATCGACGAGCGGACCGACCTGTACTCGGTCGGGATCATGGCCTACGAGATGCTCACCGGATCAGTCCCCTGGGAAAGCGAATCCGCGCTTCAGATCGCCCAGCATCACGTCTCAGACGCCGTCCCGGAGCCCTCGAGGGCCCTGCCCTGGATCCCCCGGGAGATCGACGACCTCATCGCGTCCCTGACGGCTCGCAACCCCCTCGAACGCCCGGCCGACGCCGCCGAGGCGCTCGACCAGCTCGCCCGGGTCCAGGCCGCCATCCCCGCCGAGCTCGGCAGCCGCCGGGCCGAGGTCGCCCCGAAGGCCCCCGCCCCCGCGACGGGTGAGATCCCCGCGCCCACTTCCCCCCTCCCCGAGCCGCTGCCCGCGACATCCCAAGCGGTGGTGCGCGCGCACGGACCCGAGTCCCCGCCTCCCGCGACGGCGAAGAAGCGCCGCAGGATCGGCCGGATCATCACCGTCCTCGTCCTTCTCGCGATCATCGGCACCGGCGGGGGCTGGTGGTGGTGGACCGAATACGGTCCCGGCTCCTACATCACGATGCCCCAGACGGCCATGCGCTCGGCGAGCGCCGTCGAATCCGATCTGGCCGCTCTCGGCCTCGGTGCGATCATCGAGGAGGAGTTCTCGGACACGGTCCCCGAGGGCCAGGTGGTCTCTTCGGATCCCGAGGGCGGTCAGCCCGTTCACAAGGACGCGGAAGTGCGCCTCATCGTGTCCAAGGGCGTCGACATGCGCATCGTGCCCGATGTCGTGGGCTCATCGAAGGCGCAGGCCGCGGCCCTCCTCGAGGCCGCGGGACTCGCGCTGGGCGATGTCGAGGAGGAGTTCTCCGAAGACGTCCCCGAAGGCTCGGTGATCTCTCAGAAGATCGAGAAGGACTCTTCGATCCCCCACGACACGCAGATCGGGGTCGTCGTCTCCAAGGGCCGCGAGCCGCTCTCAGTCCCGAAGCTCGGGGGCCTGTTAGCCGATGAGGCGAAGGCCGCACTCGAGGGCCTCGGCCTCTCCCCGCGCCCGACCGAGGAGTTCTCCGATTCCGTTCCCGCGGGCACGGTCGTCTCCCAGTCGACCGCGGAGGGCACGACCCTCTTCAAGGGGGACGAAGTCTCATACGTCGTCTCGAAGGGGCCCGAGAACGTCCAGGTCCCCTCGGTGCAGGGCAAGCAGGAGAGCGAGGCGATCACGATCCTTCAAGGAGCCGGCCTCCAGGTGCGCGTCGAACGCGTGCTCGGCGGGATCTTCGGCACCGCCCGCTCCACCGATCCCGGTGCGGGCGATGTCGTGAAGGTCGGCTCGACCATCACCCTGTACGTCGTCTGATCCCCTGGGGCCCCATGGGCAGGGGGCCCGACGCCAGCGCGTCGAGCCCCCTGCCGCATTCTCGCCGGGATCACTCCCCGGAGCGTTTGAGGTGCTCCGCGACCTGGAAGGCCAGCTCCAGGGACTGCTGGTGATTGAGCCTGGGATCCACCAGCGTCTCGTAACGGCTCGCCAGAGAGGCCTCATCGAGTTCCTCGGAGCCGCCGACGATCTCGGTGACATCATCCCCGGTGAGCTCCACGTGAATGCCGCCGGGGACGGTCCCCGCGTCGTCATGAGCCTCGAAGAAGCCCTTGACCTCATCCATGATCGTCTCGAAGCGCCTGGTCTTGTACCCCGAGGAGGAGGTGATGGTGTTCCCGTGCATGGGATCGGTCATCCACGTGACCGGACGGCCATCGGCCTTCGCCGCTTCGAGCAGCGCCGGCAGACAGTCGCGGATGCGATCCGCGCCCATCCTCGTGATGAAGGTCAGCCGCCCCTCCTGGCCGTCAGGATTGAGGCGCTTGACGAGGCCGAGCATCTGCTCGGGCGTCGTCGTGGGGCCCAGCTTCACGCCGATCGGGTTGCGGATGCGGCGCAGGAGCTCCACATGGGCGCCGTCGAGATCCCGGGTCCTCTCCCCGACCCAGAGGAAGTGGCCGGAGGTGTCGTAGGCCCGCCCGGTCCGCGAATCGATGCGGGTCATCGCCGACTCGTATTCGAGGAGGAGAGCCTCGTGCGAGGAGTAGAGATCCACCTCCCGCAGCGAATCGAAGTCCGCCCCCGCGGCCTCCATGAACTTCACGGCCCGGTGGATCTCCTCCGCGAGGGACTCGTAGCGCGCGTATGCCGGATTGGCCGTGAATCCCCGGTTCCAGTGATGGACGAGCCTCAGATCCGCGTACCCGCCCTTCGTGAAGGCGCGAATGAGGTTGAGGGTCGCCGCCGCATGATGGTACGTGTCGAGCAGGCGGTGAGGATCGGGGGTCCGGGCCTCGGCCGTGAATTCGAAGGAGTTCACGGCGTCACCGCGGTACGAGGGCAGTGTGACGCCCCCGCGGGTCTCCGTGTCCTTCGACCGCGGCTTGGCGTACTGGCCGGCGATGCGCCCGATCTTGACCACCGGCATCGATGCGCCGTAGGTGAGCACGACCGCCATCTGCAAAAGCGTCTGGATCTTCAAGCGCAGGTGATCCGCCGTCGACTCCGCGAAGGTCTCCGCGCAGTCGCCGCCGGTGAGCACGAAGGCCTCTCCCCTGCCCGCAGCGCCGAGCCATTCGCGCAGGTCATCCACTTCACCTGCGAAGACGAGCGGAGGCTGGCGCCTCAGCTTCGCCGCGACCTCGCGGACCGCGGACGAGTCCGGGTAGTCGGGCTGCTGAACGGCGTCGTGCGAACGCCACGAATCCCAGGGGGCGTCGCTCCCCGAATCCGGGGCGTTCAACTGTTCCGGATCGTGGTGGATCGAGTCGCGAACGTATCTCGATCCACCACGACCGGGCTTGACGGGCAGGTTCACTTCGCCGCGGGCTTCACATCCTGGCCGATTTCGGCCATGAGAGCGGTGAACCATTCCTGCGTGATGTCGAAGGGCTTGCCGCCGGCGATGCGCGGGAAGGCGATGGCGGCCAGGCGATCGCCGTTGTCCTCATCGTGGCCGATGACACCGGACTCGCCCCTCAGAGCGCATTCCACGGCGTAGTCGGTCATCGACTTGATGAGGCGCAGGTCCTCGGCGTTCGCGCGCGAGGAGCGCGAGAAGTAGCCCGACTTCTGGACCATGACCTTCTCGGCGCCGATCTTCGCCGCGAACTGCTTGGCGAACCACTGTCCGGGGTTGATCGTGTCGAGCTTGACGTGACCGAAAGGATCGCGCTGGACCTCCAGGCCGGCGGCCTCCATCTCGGCGATGATCTCGGGGACGCCCGCGCCCTCGGAGAGGAAGATGTTGACGTTGCCCTGCTCGTCCATGATCGCCTTGAGGCGCTCGGCCTCGGCGTCGATGTCGATCGCCATTTCGGGCAGGAAGATGGCGTGGATGTCCCAGCGCTCCTTCGACAGGCCGATCGAGGGCACCCATTCCTGGGTCTTCAGCCACTCGTGGTACTCCTTCGATCCCGCGGCGGTCAGCCAGCCGCAGTGACGGCCCATGATCTCGTGGATGATGAGCATGCGGGGGTTCGAGCGGTGCTCGCCGATGATGTTCTGGGCGTACTCGGACACCTCTTCGGCGGCGGTCCAGGCGCCGAGCGACTGGCGGATCGGAATCACGTCGTTGTCAATCGTCTTGGGGAGACCGACGACCGTCAGGTGGTAGTCGTGCTCCTCGAGGTAGGCGGCGAGATCGGCCGCGGTCGTGTTCGTGTCGTCGCCGCCGATCGTGTGGAGGACGTCGACGCCGTCGGCGCGAAGCTGCTCGGCCGCCTTCTGCAGGGGGTTCTCGCCCTCGGCGACAAGACCGCGCTCCACGAGGTTCTTCGCATTCGTCAGCTTGACGCGCGAGTTGCCGATCGGGGAGCCGCCGAAACGGTGAAGGATCCCCGCGTGCTTGCGGGCCTCCTCGTCCACGACGACGAAGTTGCCGGTGAGCAGGCCGTGGTAGCCGTTCTGGTACGCGATGATCTCGATCGAAGGATCGATCTCGTTGTAGCGCTCGATGAGACCGCCGACCGCGGAGGAGAGGCACGGGGCGAAACCACCGGCAGTGAGCAGGGCGACGCGGCGAACCGACATTGATGACACCTTTCAGCGTTGAGATCGTGCGGCCGGACGGCGCGCACGCACCGGGTTCATCCTACCCGGAGGACGGGGATGGGCATGGGTCGCCCGTCCCGCGGACTCGTCCGCGATCAGAGCGTCCACGCGGGGGCTCAGGCCGTCGGCCCCGATTCATCGTTCGCGCCCGCAAGAGGCCCCTCGCCTTCACGCGGGTCCTCGGGGCGCCGAGGGACTTCGACGACGGGCGCGGTCCTGCCTCCCGGCCCGGGCCGCCCATTGGTCGGCACCGGGCCGTCGAACTTGCCCTCGGCGGCGAGCTTGGCCTTCACATCCGCGGCGTAGAGATCCACGTACTCCTGCCCCGACAGCAGCATGAGGTTGTACATGATCTCGTCGGTGATGGCCCGCAGGACGAAACGGTCCTTGTGGAGGCCCTTGTAGCGCGAGAAGTCGAGCGGCTCGCCGATCACCATGCCGATATTGGTCCGCGAGGGAAACTTCTGGCCGATCGGCTGGGCGGCATGGGTGCCGATCATGGCGACGGGGATGACGGGGGCGCCCGAGAGGAGGGCGAGGCGGGCGACACCGGTCTTGCCCCTGTAGAGGCGCCCATCGGGTGAACGCGTCCCCTCGGGGTAGATGCCGAAGAGCTCGCCCGAGCGGAGGCGCTCGAGGCCCGCTTTGAGCGCGCCTTCAGAAGCCGAGCCCCCGGAGCGGTCGACGGGGATCGTGCCGACTGCGCGCATGAACTCCTTCGTCGCCCATCCCTTGACGCCGGTGCCGGTGAAGTAGTCGGCCTTGCCCATGAAGACGACTTCGCGATCGAGCATCATCGGCAGGAAGACCGAATCCCACACGGCGTTGTGATTGGAGGCGAGAATCGCCGGCCCGGACTCGGGGACGTTCTCCTTCCCGCGGATCCACGGCTTGTAGGCGGCCTTGAGAATCGGGCCGCCGGTTGCTTTGAGTGCCTGGTAGAACGCCACGGCTCCTCCACGAGTTCGTCGAGTCACGGATCAGCACCCACTCTATGCCCGTTTCCCCGCTGCCGCCTCCGGCAGGCCGCTGCGACCGGGGTAGGGACACTCGTGCGCGCGCACCTGCACAGGTGCCCATCGCCGCCCCCTCCGGAGCCCCGTCGTCCCTGCCCGGAACCGGGAGCCGGAGCCTCGCGAGGCGAAGCCCCGGAGCCTTTCGGCGCGCGCCGCCCGCGGCGGCTCGGATGCACTGAGGGCCGGGCGCCCCAGCGGCGCCCGGCCCTCGGTCGCGGATTCAGCGACGAGCCGATGCGAGGACCCGGGCGACCGTCTCCTGCAGGACGATCGGATCGAGGGGATCCGGAATCGCCGCAGCGCCGCCCGCCCAGGAGGCGAGCCAGTCGTCCTGCTGGCGCGCGGTCAGGAAGATCATCGGGGGAAGCTCGTCGAGCGTATTGCGGAGCTCGTGCGCGAGGGACATCCCGCCTTCCTTGGTGGTCTCCGCATCGAGGATCAGCAGGGCGAAGTCCGTGGACTCGACGAGTTCCTTGGCGCCGAAGGGAGTGGCGGCTTCGGACCATTCGATGACCGGGGTGTTCTTCGAGGCCCGCAGGCCGATCCCATCGATGACGGCGCGACGCTTATCGACGTCGCCCGAGAAGACGAGGACGCGGACGGTGTTCTCACTCACTGATGTGCACTCCTGTGGTTCGGCGCCGGCGCACGCAGCGCTCGGCGATCTCGCCCATTGTACGCACGAGCGGGCGGTCCCCGATGAGCGGACCGCCCGCGGCGCTGAAACCCGTCACCGGGCCCCGGACATCACTGCGCGCGCATGACGCCGACGAGATCGATGACCATGACGGTCATCGGCGAAGCGCCGGATTCCGCCGCCGCGCCCGTGTCCATGACGAAGACGACGCGATCGCCCACATGAGCGCCGACCAGTTCGACCTGATCCGCGGGGACCGCCAGCGGGCCTTGCTGCCATGCGGAGCTCACGGTCGCGTTGTCGCCGAAGACGCCGCCGACGGCCCGGTAGAGGACGTAGTCGCCCGCTTTGATCTCATCGCCGACGCCGTTGATGATCGTCGTGCGCGAGTCGCCCGCAGGAGCCGCCGCCCCTTCGGTGAAGCTGAGGGTCGGCTCCTTCCCGGCTTCGCCCTCGACGACGATGCCCTCAGGGGCGGTCTCGCCCGAAGGCGCGCCCTTCGACAGGGTCTGCGCATCGGCCTGCGAGCCGGAGGAGGAGGCGAGGACGTCGACGACGAAGACGAGGGTGGATCCGCCGGGAATGGACGAATTGCCCTGATCGCCGTAGCCGAATTCCGAGGGCACCACGATCTCGACGCGATCGCCGACGTGGGCGCCTTCGAGGCCGTAGGTCCATCCGGGGATGACCTGCTGGAGCGAGAAGGTCGCGGGCTTGCCCGATTCGAAGGAGGACTCGACCTTCGTGCCGTCCCAGAGGGCGAGCTCGTAGTTGACCATCACCGTGTCGCTCGTGGTCAGGGCCGCGCCGTCGCCCTCGTTGAAGGTCTTGACGCTGATCTTCGTCGGCGCATCCCCCTTGCCCGCCGAGATCTCCGGATCCTCGCCGAAGCTCCCGGTGACATCGGGGAAATTCGCCTTGCCGCTCCGGTCGACTTCAGGCGCGGCGGACGCGGACTGGGCGCTCGACTGATCGGAGGACGCGGACTGGGCGGAGTCGGCGGAGGAGCACGCCGCGAGCGAGGCCACGAGGGCCATGGACAGGGCGAGTGCGCCGATGCGTGCGCGTACGGTCTTCTTCATCGCCCTCTCCTCAGTGGAAGGACTCGCCGCAGGCGCAGGTGTTCGACGCGTTCGGGTTGTCGATGGTGAAACCCTGACGCTCGATGGAATCCGCGAAGTCGATCGTGGCGCCGTTGAGGTAGGGCACGGACATGCGGTCGACCACGACGCCGACGCCGTCGAAGTCGCGAACGGCATCGCCGTCGAGCAGACGGTCGTCGAAGTAGAGCTGGTAGATCAGGCCCGAGCAGCCGCCGGGCTGCACCGCGATCCGCAGTCGGAGGTCGTCGCGCCCTTCCTGCTCGAGAAGGCTCTTCACCTTGGCCGCGGCGGCGTCCGTGAGGACGACCTCGTGAGCAGGTGCTTCGATGCCGGTGTCGGACATGATGCTCCAATCGTGCGTACGGTGTTCGTATCGGTCCCACCCTACGTTCGCGATCCGCGCTCTGCCAGGCGGGGCGGGCCCGGACGGCCCAGTGGTGAGGGATCCCACCCCGTGCCGATTCAGCGGGTCCAGGTCCTCGCGATCCTCGATCCGGCCTCTTCGAGATCGACGCGCCCCTCGGTGACGAACTGCCCGTGGAGGCCCCATTCGGCCCGCTCGTGGCCCGACAGCGAGGAGCTTTCACCGACTCCTACGACGGGGATGGCCGCCTGGGAGGCTGCGCGGGTGAGCGTGTCGAGCATCGCCTCGGCGAGCCTGGGCGAATGCAGATCGGGTTCGAGGACGAGGGCGAGGTCGCAGCCCTCGACGGCATCGGACAGCGGGGCCGACGCGGCGAGGAATGCCGCCGCGTCCACGATCCTCCCCCCGATCGCGGCGATCATGGCGCCCGCTCCCCCGCCGAGCCCCGAACCCGGCATCCGCCCCGGGGCCGCCGCCTCGGAGCTCGCGTCGAGGAGCGGCAGCGAGCGGCGCGGCGCCCTCGCGAGCAGGCGGGCGAGCACGAGGGACAGGTCCCGGTCCTGATGCGGCCGCGCCTCGAGATCGACGTCGACGGCGAGGACGGAATCCAGACCGAGGAGGGGGCGCGACGTCGATGCCGCACCGATGAGGTCCCGCTTCGCGAGCGCCCGTTCGCCCTCGGCGATCAGCTGCGCCACGGCCTCGAGGCGCTCGGCAAGGGGGAGGCCGTCCCGCGGGATCGGGCGTCCGGTGAAACCCGCGAGGAATCCGATGCCCGCATCCGGAGAGCGCACATTCGCGCCCTCGACGACGGGGGTGGCGCCCCCTTCGAGGATCTCACGCGCCCTCCGTCCGGCCCTGAGGGTCGAGGGCTCGTCGGGGGCGATCGACACCGTGCGGGCCCTCATCGCCTCGTCGGGCAGCGACTCCCCGAAGGCCGCCCCCGCTCCGAAGGGCAGGAGCGAAACCTCCCAGTCCGGTCGACGGGACCCGAAGCCCCGCGCGACCGCCTCGAGCGCGGTGCGGCTCGAGGGCATCGGCGCCCGAGCGCCGACCCAGTGCCCCGCGATGAGGACGCGTCGGCTCACAGGCGCGGCAGACGGGTCAGGAGCAGCGCCTCAGCGAGGATCGCGCAGCGCAGATCGGAGATCGACTGCGACTCCTGCTCCGAGTGGGCGTTCGTCATCGGATCCTCGACCCCCGTGACGACGACCTGCGCCTCGGGGAAGAGGCGCTGGAAGTCGGAGATGAAGGGGATGGACCCTCCGACCCCGATGTTGACCGAGGGGTGCCCCCAGGCCTCGGTGAGGACCTCGTGGAGCAGGCGCGTGACGGGCGATCCGAGGTCGGCCTGGTATCCCGGTCCGAACTCGTTGGGGGTCACCTCGACGCGCGCGCCGAAGGGCGCGTGCGACTCGAGGTGCTCGATGAGGCGATCCATGGCATCGCGGGGATCGACGCCGGGGACGACGCGCATCGAGAGCTTGAAGCGCGTGTGCGGGGCGATCGTGTTCGAGGCGTCGGCGACCGGGCGCGCATCGAAGCCGATGACGGAGATCGAGGGCTTCGTCCAGGTCCGGGCCGCCAGGTCGCCCGTGCCCGCGAGGCGCACGCCCTCGAGGATCCCCGCGGCCTCGCGGTACTCCGCCTCCGGCCAGTCGACGTCGGCGGCGTCACGACCTCCCAGGCCCGCGACCGCGATGTCCCCGGCCTCGTCGTACAGGGAGGCGATGAGCATCGAGGCGAGGGTCACCGAATCCAGCATCGGCCCTCCGAACATCCCCGAGTGCACCGCGTGGTCCGACACGGTCACGTCGACGGTCGCCACGGCGTTGCCGCGCAGGCTCGCGGTGACGGCCGGCTCGCCGACCTTCCAGTTGTCGGAGTCGGCGACGACGATGACGTCCGCGCTGAGCTTCTCCTTGTAGGTCTGGAGGAAGTTCGTGAACGAGGGCGATCCGATCTCCTCCTCGCCCTCGATGTAGACGATGACGTTCACGGGCAGATCCGCGCCGAGGGCGCGCAGCGCCCCGAGGTGGACGATGACGCCCGCACCGTCATCCGACGCGCCGCGCCCGTACATGCGATCGCCCTCGATGCGCGCGACGAAGGGGTCGGAGGTCCAGCGGGAGAGGTCCCCGGTCGGCTGGACATCGTGGTGGGCGTAGAGCAGGACCGTCGGGGCGCCCTCGATCCGCTGCGACCTGGCGACGATGGCCGGCTTGCCGGCGACGCCCTCGGGGGTGTCGACCGACAGGACCTCGGCTTCGAGGCCGATGGCGGCGAAGCGGTCGCGGATGTGGATCGCCGAGCGCTCGAGATCGTCGGCGTGAGCCGGATCGGAGGACACCGAGGGGATCGCGACGATCGCGGCGAGTTCATCGAGCAGGGAGTCGAAGGCCGCATCGACGCGGGAGGCGATTTCTGATGACGGCAGGACGGAGTCGTGATTTTCAGTCATGCGGCCAGAGTAGTGGAGCACGTCAACCGGCGCGCCCCCGATCGACTAGCCTGAGGGGGTTCACAGTCACAGAAGGCACGAGGAGACTCCAGGTGTCCGATTCTCACAACGCCCGCGACGACCGCACGGGCAAGGGCCGTCCGACCCCGAAGCGCAAGGAGGCGCAGGCGCGGAACGCGCGCCCGCTCGTCCCCGCAGATCGTAAAGAGGCGAAGAGGCTGGCCCGCCAGAAGCGGGATGAGGCCTTCGCCCGCGAGCGGATGGCACTGGAGACCGGTGATGAGCGCTACCTCCCGTTGAGGGACAAGGGCAGGATCCGCCGCTTCGTGCGCGATTGGGTGGACGCCCGCTGGTCCCTCTCGGAGTTCCTCCTGCCCCTCATGGTCCTCTTCCTCGTGGCGATGATGGCCTCCTCCTTCGTGAAGTCCCTTCAGACCGAGTTCGGCGCGCACATCATGGTGGGATTCACGATCGGCCTGTACTCCCTGTTCGCCGTGTCGATCATCGAGGGCGTGATCGTCTGGCAGCGCCTGAAGAAGCGGATCGCCCTGCGCTTCCCGAACGATTCGATCCCGAAGGGGACCTGGTACTACACCTACTCGCGCATGATCATGGCGCGCCGCTGGCGCTCTCCGCGCCCCCTGGTCGCTCGGGGCGAGTTCCCCGAGGTCGCCGCGAAGTAGCCGCCGCGCAACCCCGTTCCGCTCCTCCCCAGGACCCGGTCAGGAGCGCTTGTCCACAGTTCACGGCGCCCGGGCGGGCGCCGCGGGCCCCAAGGTGGTCTCCTCTTCCCATAGGGAGAGGAGACCACCTTGTCAGTCGATCTGAGCGCATCGAATCCGTGCCTGTACGCCCCCTCCGGTTGGACCGATTCCTCGGGGGCCGCGGCGATCCTCGAGCCGTTCCTCGTGCACCCGCGGCCCTTCGCGGACTTCGCCCGCTTCGAGGGGCTGGGGGCGGCGCAGGCAGAGCGGCTCCTCGAGCTCCTTCCCGAGCAGAACCTCGCCGATCGTCAGAACAACGGTCCGCGGGTCGATGAACTCCTCCGTGCGGCGATGGCGCACGAGGGCCTCGTCCTCTCGGGCTACCTCGTGTCGGCCCCGCGCTGGGACGAGCGGATCAGCATCGACGGCCTCTTCGTCCCGGCCTTGCCCGGACTCGCAGCCCCGGATCCTCTCAATCCGCGCGAATTCGATCGCTGGGGCGAACTCGGAACGGCCCTCGGCCTCGATTCGGCGCGAAGCGGGCCCGATGAGTTGAGGGCCCTGCGCTGCGCCTCCGGGTCCTTGGGCTGGTGGCTCTGGTGGGACTGAGGCGCATAGAATCGGGGCATGATCCGTGCAGCGTATTCATGGTTGTTCCGCACCCTCATCCACCGGACGGATCCCGAGTGGGCGCATCACGCGGGCATCCGCGCGATCGGGCTCGCGGGCGACTGCGCTCTGACCCGGCGGCTCATGCGGGCCACGATCGGCCACCTCGACGCCCCCGACGTGGCGAGCATGCCGCGCAAGCGCAAGGTCTACATCGGCGAGCGGCTCGTGCCCGGGCGCCTGGGGCTCGCCGCCGGCATGGATAAGGACGCGCGCGCGATTCTGGGCCTGACGGCCATGGGATTCGGCTTCGTCGAAGTCGGGACGATCACGCCGAAGCCGCAGCCGGGCAACGACGCTCCGCGCCTCTGGCGGCTCATGGACTCCCGCGGCCTGCGCAACCGGATGGGCTTCAACAACGAGGGCGCCGATGCGGCGGCGCAGCGCCTGCGCGATCTCAGGTCGACGCGCGACGGACGGGCCGCGATCGTCGGGGTCAACATCGGGAAGAACAAGACCACCCCGGAGGAGCGCGCCGCCGGGGACTACGAGTACTGCGCGACCCTCCTAGCCCCTTGGGCGGACTTCGTCGTCGTCAACGTCTCCTCGCCCAACACCCCCGGGCTCAGGGACCTGCAATCCGTCGAGCATCTGCGCCCCATCCTCCTCGCCGCCCAGAGGGGCTGCCGCTCCTCGAATCGGGATGCGCCCCTCTTCGTGAAGATCGCGCCGGATTTGGCGGACGCGCAGATCCTCGAGATCGTCGCCCTCGTCAAGGAGCTCGGCCTGGCGGGCGTCGTCGCGACCAACACGACGATCGCTCACGATCTCGGCGACGGCGGAGTCTCGGGAGCCCCCCTTCGCGAGCGCGCCCTCGAAGTCGTGCGCCTCGTCGCCGAGCACCTCGATGACGAGCAGGTGCTCATCGGAACCGGCGGTGTTTTCAGCGCCGACGACGCGCGCGCGATGCTCGCCGCTGGAGCGGACCTCGTCGAGGCCTTCACCGCCTTCGTCTTCGAGGGCCCCTCATGGCCCGGCGAAGTCAATCGGGAACTCGCGAGGGGCCGTGCGTGATCATCCCCCTGGACTCCCCCGATCTTTCCGCCGACCCGAGGCTCGCTGATTACACCCGCCTCAAGGATGTCCAACTGCGTTCGAAGCTCGAGCCCGAACGCGGCCTCTACATGGCCGAATCGACCAATGTCATCCTCCGCGCCCTCCAGATCGGTCATCGGCCCCGCTCCTTCCTCATGGCGCCCCGGTGGCTCGACGATCTCGCGCCGCTCATCGAGGAGGCGACGGGGGCGCCGGACGGCGGCGACGTCCCCATCTTCATGGCGCAGGAGTCCCTCTTGGAGGAGATCACCGGCTTCCACCTCCACCGGGGCGCCCTCGCCGCGATGCAGCGCCCGGAACTCCCACCGCTCGCCGAACTCCTCGCGAACGCCCGCGAGGGCCGACCCGCGCGCAGGGTCGTGATCCTCGAGGACCTGGTCGATCACACGAATGTCGGAGCGGCGTTCCGCTCGGCCGCGGCGCTGGGCGTCGACGCCGTGCTCGTCACGCCCTCGTGCGCCGATCCCCTGTACAGGCGCTCGGTCCGGGTGTCGATGGGGACGGTCTTCCAGGTGCCGTGGACGCGGATCGAGCGTTGGCCCGCGATGGACGAACTGCACGCGGCGGGATTCACCGTCGCCTCGCTCGCCCTGTCCGACGACTCCGTCCCCCTCGACGAGTTCGTCGCTCTTCCCTGCGTGACCGCACCCGATGCGCGCCTGGCCCTGGTGATGGGCACCGAGGGCGACGGCCTCAAGAAGCGGACGATCTCGAACTCCGATGTCGTCGTGAGGATCCCGATGTCCGGGGGCGTGGATTCGCTCAACGTCGCCGCGGCCTCGGCCGTCGTCTTCTGGGCGACCCGGCGCCTCGGGGGAGAGCCCCGCTAAAGCCGGCGCCGTAAGGCGCAAGGGCGGTCGGAAGAAGACTTCCGACCGCCCTTCGTCATGATCCGGGACCTATTCGTCGTTCCCGAGGCTGCGATCCAGCTCGGCGTCGTCGATCTGTGGATCGGGCAGGACCCTGAGCAGGACGACCGACGCGACGAGACCGCCCCAGACGAGAAGGATCGTGAGAAGCATCATGAAGATCGCGGTGGCGTTCATTCCTCCACTCCTTCCCTGAGCTCGGTGGGATTCGACTCGACGGGGACCGCGGCCCCGGGCGCGTCGGGCGCGTCATCCTCAGCGAGGAGCTCGGTGACGGTCTGGGCCGAGACGCCGTAATGCCTCCACGGCAGCAGCGTCAAGATGGCGGCGACGAGGAGCGCGAAGGCCACGGAGCCCCACCCGAAGATATTGACGAAGGACTGCGCGTAACCGCCGTAGCCCTCCTGCACGTACCCCACGATCGCGGAGAAGAGCATGAAGATGAGGACCGCCGGGACGACGAGTCCGACAAGCCCGTCCCACGCCCTGGGGACCTTGACCGTCGAGACGAGGTTGAGGTGGGCGCGCAGGCCCTTGAGCCTCGGGCTGAAGGCGGCTGCGAGCAGGGCCATCGCGACGGCGCCGGACACGACGCCGATGTTGTTAATGAAGTTATCGACGATGTCGAGGTTGTTGAGGCCCGACTTCGTGCCGAAGAGGGCGAGGGAGACGATCGCCGCGGGGATGCCGAAGGCGAGGGCCGCGCTCACCGGGGTGAAGCCGAACTTGTCCTGAAGGCCGCCGGAAACGACTTGGAGCAGCGAGAGCAGCGAGGTGATGCCCGCGAGGACGAGGGAGGCGAAGAAGAGGACGCCGAAGAGCGAGCCCCCCGGCATCATCGAGACGATCTGGGGGAAAGTCACGAAGGAGAGGATCGGACCGGTCAGGCCCTCGAGCTCACCGACCGCGACCCCCTGGCCATGCGCCATGAAGCCCAGGGCCGAGAACACGCCGATGCCCGCGAGGATCTCGAAGGAGGAGTTCGCGAAGCCGGCGACCAGGGCCGTGCCCGTGAGGTTGGTCTTCGGCTTGAGGTAGGACGCGTAGGTGAGCATGATGCCGAATCCGACCGACAGGGAGTAGAAGACCTGCGAGAAGGCGGCGAGCCAGACGTGCGGGTCCGAAAGGGAGTCCCACTGAGGCGTGAAGAAGGCGTTGAGGCCTTCAACGGCGCCTTCGAGGAAGAGGGCGCGGACGACCATCACGACGAAGAGGACGACGAGGAGCGGCAGGAAGATCTTGTTCGCCGCTTCGACGCCCTTGGACAGGCCCCGGCCGAGGATGAGGAGCACGAAGACCCACACGAGGGCGAGCGGGATCGCCACCGCGGCGACCGGAGTCCACGAGAACTCGTCGCCGCCGACGACCTGGAGGAAGTCCCCCGTGAAGAAGCCGAGCGCATCATCGCCCCAGGACTGGTTCACCGAGTAGATCGTGTACTGGGCCGACCATGCGATGACGGCCGCGTAGTAGACGAGGATGACGAAGCAGACCAGGACCTGGAACCATCCGATGAATTCGCCCCCGGCCCGGATGCGGCGCAACGCCCACGGCGGGGAACCGCGGAACTTGTGGCCGAGGGAGTAGTCGAGCCACAGCATCGGGATGCCGACGAAGATGAGGGCGACGAGGTACGGGATGAGGAAGGCGCCGCCGCCGTTCGAATAGGCGACGCCCGGGAAACGCCAGATGTTCCCCAGACCGATCGCGGAGCCGATGGCCGCGAGGAGGAAGCCGGTCTGACCGGTCCAGGTGTCCTGGCGCTTCGGCTGTCGGACCGCTGCTGATGATGTTGACATGGATTCTCCTTCACAGGATTTCCCCGCCAGGCTAGGCGCTTCGCGCCCGCCCCAGGAAGGGCGTCCATTTCTCAGACGCCCGGCGCGATCAGATCGAGCCCGTGAGGGTGAAGAGCCATGCGGTGAGGATCGTCAGGGGCAGCGCGGCGAGGGTCGTGATGATGACGGCGCCCTGGGCAATCCGCTCCCCCGTCCGCGTGCGGGTCGCGGCGATGAAGGCGTTCTGGGCGGTCGGCATCCCCGCCATGACGGTGACGGTCATGAGCTCCGGGCCGCGCAGGCCGATCAGGAACCCGGCGCCGAGGGCGATGAGCGGTTGAACTGCGAGTTTGCAGGTGGAGGCGAGGGCGACCGCCGCGGCGTTCGCGGTGACGAGCGGAGCGCCGGAGCCGATCAGGGATGCTCCGAAGGCGATGAGGATGAGCGGGGGCGCCGCCTGCCCGAGCATCGACGCGGTCGTCGCGATGGCCTCGGGGATGGGCGCCTTCACGGCCGAGCAAGCGAAGCCGAGCGCCGCGGCGATGACCATCGGATTCGAATACACGGTTGCGAGGACGCCCCTGAGCGTCGGTTTGCGTCCGGATCCGGCCAGATCCGCCAGGACGAAGAACATGGGCGTGAAGAAGCCGAGCTGGAAGACGATGACCGGTACGACTCTGCTCGCATCGCCCAGGACGTAGACGGCGATGGGAATGCCGATGTAGGCGGCGTTGTTGAGGGAGGCCGACATCGCTCCGAGGACGAGGTCACCGCGCGAGGGACGGAGCGCGGGCACGGAGATGAGGCTGAAGACGAGTGCGGAGCCGATGCCGCAGATCGCGGCGACGGCGAGGGGAGCGCCGACGACCGTCGCCATGTCCGCTTCGGAGACGGCGTGGAAGAGGAGCGCGGGCGACGCCGCCCAGTACACCACGGAGGTGAGCGCGCGCACGCCCTCATCGCCCAGGGCGCCGAAGCGCCGGAGGAGCCAGCCGACTCCCATGACGATTCCGATCCCTGCGATCGACGAGATGATGGGGCCCACCCGACCAGCATAGGAGGTGGCCGGGCGAAGGCGCCCCCGGGCCTCACCAGGTGGAGACGACCTCGTCGACGCGCGTCAGGGCGGAGGCGATCGCCATGTGCATGTCGAGGTACTTGTAGGAGCCGAGGCGCCCGCCGAAGAGGACCTTGTCCTCCCCCGCCGCGAGCTCGCGATAGGCCGCGAGGACCTCGCGGTCGGCGGGGCCGGCCACCGGGTAGTAGGGCTCGTCCTCGGCGCCGGCGAATCGCGAGTACTCCCGCATGATGAAGGTGTTGCGCGCCTCGGAGCGGTCCCGCTCGGGGTGGAGGTGGGCGAACTCGTGGATGCGCGTGTACGGCACCGACTGGTCCGCGTAGTTCATCACCGAGCAGCCCTGGAAATCGGGGGTGTCGACGACCTCGGATTCGAAGTCGAGGGTGCGCCAGGTGAGCCGTCCCGCCTCGTAATCGAAGTAGCGGTCGAGCGCACCGGTGTAGACGACGCCGAGCTGCCCCACGGCCCTCGACTTCGAGAAGGGCTGGGACTCGTCGAAGAAGTCGACGCCGGTGCGCACCTCGATCCGGGGGTGGTCGGCGAGGCGCTCGAGCCAGGCCCCGTAGCCGTCCAGGGGAAGCCCCTCGTAGGTGTCGTTGAAATAGCGGTTGTCGTAGGTGAGGCGCACGGGAAGGCGCGCGATGATCGCCGGGTCGAGGTCCGTGGGGTCGGTCTGCCACTGCTTCGCCGTGTACCCCTTGATGAAGGCTTCGTAGAGGGGGCGGCCGATGAGGCTGATCGCCTTCTCCTCGAGATTGGCCGGCGTCCTGCCCGCCAGTTCCCCGGCCTGTTCGGCGACGAGGGTGCGCGCCTCGGCGGGCCCGAGGGCGGAGCGGAAGAACTGGTTGATCGTCCCGAGGTTGATGGGCAGCGGGTAGACCTCGCCTGCGTGGTTGGCGTAGACGCGGTGCTGGTAGGAGTTGAAGGAGGTGAAGCGATTGACGTACTCCCACACCCGTTCGTTGGAGGTGTGGAACAGGTGCGTGCCGTAGCGGTGGACCTCCACGCCCGTCTCCGGGTCGATCGAGGACCAGGCGTTGCCGCCGATGTGGTCGCGCCGCTCGATGACGGTCACCCGCATGCCGAGGTCTTCGGCTGCCCTGCGGGCCACCGTGAGGCCGAAGAATCCCGATCCGACGACGAGGAGATCCATGAGGTGTCCTTCCCAAGCGATATTGTCGTTCATGCTACCCGGAAACGGCCGCTCGGCCCCGCTCCCGTAGAATTGCGCGGGGTGTAGGCGCTGCGGAAGGAGCGGGCAGATGATTCGGATCGGCATCGTCGAAGATGATGCGGTCAGTCGGAAACTCGTCCTGGACTATCTGCACCGTTACGAGGAGGAGCACGGGGAGGTCTTCGAGGTCTCGGTCTTCGAAGACGGCGCCCAGATCCTCAAGGGGTACCGTCCCCGTTTCGACGTGCTGCTCCTGGACATTCAGATGGGGGCCGTCGACGGAATGACGACGGCGAAGCGCATTCGTGAGGTCGATGAGCAGACCGTCCTCGTGTTCATCACCTCCTCGCCCCAATTCGCGATCAAGGGCTACGAGGTGGACGCCACTTCGTACCTCTTGAAGCCCCTCCCCTGGTTCGCCTTCGAGCAGGAGCTCTCCCGCTCGATCGCGATCGCGAAGAAGCGGCGGAGCGCCTCCCTCCTCCTTCAATCCGGCCAGGACGTCTCACGGGTCGACATCGCCGATGTGGTCTACGTGGAATCGGTGAAGCACCGTCTCGAGATCCACACCGTCGACGGGGTCATCTCCGTCGCGGGCACCTTGAAGGAGATGGAGGTCCAGCTCGAGGGCCGGGACTTCTTCCGGTCCAACTCCGGTTATCTGGTGAATCTCGCCCACGTGCGCGGCGTTCGCGATCAGTCGTGCGTCATGACGGGCGGGCATGAACTGCGGATCTCCAGGCCCCGGAAGAAGGACTTCCTCTTCGCGCTCGCCGCCTTCGCGGGCGGGGTCCGCTGATGTTCGAACCGCTCCCGGACATCCCCCGCCTCTACACGGCCGCCGCCGAATGGAGCGCGGTCGTCCTCTACGTGGTCCTGCTCACGCGCAAGGGGCCCAACCGGAGGCTCGCCATCGGGGCCCCCTTGTCCCTGATCGCCCTCATCGCGATCCAGCTCTTCGCCGGGCGCCTGCCGGACTCGCTGTGGATCCCCGGAATGCTCGTCGCGGTCCTGGGGATCCTCGCCTCCGTCAAGCTCCTGTCGGGCGCCCACTGGGTGGCGGCGTGGCACCTCACCTTCCGGGCCTTCATCCTGGCGGAGTTCCTCGCCTCATTGGAATGGCAGCTCCAGGTGTACTTCCTGCCCCATGTCGATCCGCTCTGCGCCCTCGGCATCACGGTCATGTCCGCCTCCTACGCGGTGATCGTGCCCGTCTGGGGCGCCCTGGAGAACCGGAACTTCTCCTCCGAAGAACCGCTGTCCCTTGAGAACAAGGACCTCCTCATGGGGCTCCTCATCACTCTCACGACCTTCGCGATGTCGAACCTGTCCTTCCTGTCGACCTCGACGCCCTTCTCGGGCCGCCTCGGACCGGAGGTCTTCTACATCCGCACCCTCGTCGATCTCGCGGGCCTCGCGGCCCTCTACGCCCAGCACGAGCGCATCATGCAGATCCGGGCGAGCGCGGAGGTGGCGTCGATCCAGGCGTCCCTCGAGGCCCAGCACACCCAGTACCTGCAATCGAAGGCCGCAGTCGAGGAGCTCGGACGCGCCCACCACGACCTCAAGCACCAGATCGCGCTCATCCGCTCCGAAGTCGACCCCGAGGCGCAGCGCGCCGACTTCGCCGAACTGGAGGAGTCCGTGAACGCCCTCGGTCATCAGTACCATTCGGGGAACCCGGTGCTCGACGTCATCCTCGCCTCGAAGGCCTCCGCGTGCAACGCCGATTCCATCGACTTCACGGCCGTCGCCGATGGCAAGCTGCTCGGCGCCATGAGCTCGATGGACATCGCCACGCTCTTCGGCAACGCCCTCGACAATGCGATCGAGGCCTCGCGCCGGGTCGAGGACCCCTCGCACCGGATCATCAAGCTCGCGCTTCACGCCATGGGCGAGATGACGGTCATCCGCGTCGAGAACTGGTACTCGGCCGCCGTCTCCCAGGACGAGTCCGGGAACTTCGTGTCCGCCAAGCCCGATCGACGCCGGCACGGTTTCGGCATCAAGTCGATCCGCTACACGGCGCGCAAGTACGGCGGCGAGCTTTCGACGAGCTTCGACGGTCAGTGGTTCACGCTCACCGTGATCCTGCCGAAGACCTCGGATCCGGTCAGTTGAATCCGAGGATCGTCCGGGCGATCCTGTAGCCGGCCTTCAAGAACCTGTCGGAGCGCCTGCGGATAAGCCGTCCGAGGAGATCGTCCTCGACGGCCCGGGCGGCCGTGGGATCCTTCGCCTCCAGATCGGCCCACATCCGGTCCTTCATCGCCAGGTGCTCCGCAGTCCCCGACAGGATCGCCATGATCGTGCAGACCACGAAGTTGATCCGCAGGTAGTGGACCATGTACCGGTAGAGGTTCTCGGGCACCGCGTCGCGATCGGGCATCGAGTCGACCATGACCGCGTTCACACGCATCAACTGATCGAGGCGCGAGATCATCACCGGCTCATTCACGGACTGGTCGTCCCGCCCGATGAAGTAGCGGTAGAGGTCGACATCGAGGTAGCGGAGCGTGCGCACCCACGGGAGCGGCGCGTGCGAGTAGATGTAGTCGACGTAGAAGGTGTGCTCGGGCAGATGGAGCCCCGACTCGCGGACGAGGTCGGTGCGCATCGTGAGCGAATGCATGAGGATGTACTGGTCGTAGCGGCAGGGCCTGACCTCCTCCCAGCCGATCGTCCGTCCTTCGGGCAGGACATTGCGGTAGCGGACCGTCGCCTTGTGCGTCTTCCCCTGCTTCTCGTACACGTAGTTCGTGACGAGCAGGTCGAGCTCGCGCCCCGCGGCGCGCTCATCGCGGAGCAGGTCGAGGACCTTGCGCATGGCGGAACGGTCGACCCAGTCGTCGGAGTCCACGACGCGCACGTGCCCGCCCGTGGCAGCGGCGATCCCGGCGTTCACGGCGCCGCCGTGCCCCTTGTTCTCCTGGTGGATCGCGCGAACCGCTCCGGGATGACAGGCGGCCCACTCATCGGCCATCTCGGGGGTGCGATCCGTGGAGCCGTCGTCGATGATGAGCACTTCGAGTTCGCCGTCGTAGTCGACCAGGGTGGCGAGCGCCCGGTCGAGGTACGCCTCGGAGTTGTACGCCGGAACGATGACGGATAGGAGCGGCGCCTGCGCTGTCATGTCGTTTTCCTTCATTTTCCGTGTCGGCCAGGGGACGGGCCGCGGTCCCCTAAGGATACGGGGCGGTCGGCCCGAAACCGAAGCGCCCCGAGCGCCCGGTCGCCGATCAGTGCGAGAGCGCCGCCTCCTCGGCATCGCCGGCGGGGACCTGCTTGAAGATGACCTTGAAGATCGGGAAGAAGACCCAGAAGGAGATCGCCGAGTTGATGATCATGGTGATCACGTCGGCGATCGTCTCCCCGGCGCCGCCCATGGCCGAGGTGAAGAAGGAGTAGATCGGGTCCTTGTAGAGCACCTGCAGCGCCGCGGCGACGACCGTGATGACGACGTAGGCGACGAAGTAGCAGAAGGCGGCGCGCCACACGGACGAGTTCGACTTGAAGGTGATGTTGCGCTGGGCGAAGAAGTTGATGACCTGCGCGATGAGGAGGGTGATCTCAACGGCGAGGAAGTAGGCGAGGCCTCCTCCCCCGCCGTCCTGAATGGCGCCGGCCGCGTATTCGAAGAGGTGGACCGTTTGGCCGTTGCTCACTCCGATCGGCAGGAACTGGAAGGCCGTGTCCACCATCGGGGTCTTCCCGAAGGCCCATTTGAACGCGGGCATGAGGATGAGCTGGAGGACGGTGACGCCGTTGGAGAGGATGAAGAAGACGATGAACTGGGAGGCCGTCTCATGCTCTTCGGAGAAGTTCTTCCACCACCGGGTGAACGCGTTCATGTGTGTCGTCGCTTTCGCTGTGAGTTCGGGTCGTGCGGCCGTGAGGCCTTCAGTCGTGGGGGCCCTCGAGGCGGCGCCGGGTCGCCCGGTTGGCCCTGCGATTGGAGAAGAAGCCCCCGACGAGGGCCCCGAGCCCCTTGAGGTGACGGCCGTTCACGAGGGCGACGAGTCCGTCGACCATCTCGAGCGAGACGAGGCCGTGGCTCATCTTCCCCAAGGCCCGGAAGGGCATGTTGGAGATGAAGTTGATGTTGAGATCGGGGATCCCCGTCGCGTCCGCCTTCGCCTTCTTCTTCGCGAGCACTCGCGCGCCGAAGCGGGCCAGGGGCGAGGCGGCGCGGCTCATCTGGAAGAGGGGGTCCGAATCCTTCAGGGGGCCCGAGTCCGACTCCTCAGGAGCCTCGCGCCCGAGGAGGGCGGCGAATTCGGCGTCGCTCACGCCGGTGACGCGCCCGCTCAGGTAGGCCCCGAGCTCCTCGCCCTCGCGCACGGCCTCCTCGCCCTCGACCTCGATCTCCCCGTCGAGCACGAGGTCTTCGCAATTCCGCCCGATGCGAATGCGCCACGTGCCGCCCTCGACGCTCCAGGCCGAGCGGGAGGCGTCGAAGTGGCGGAAGGTGTATTCGTCGAAGGGGATGGTGACCGGGGCGGACTCCCCCGCTTCGAGATGGACCTTGGCGAATCCCTTGAGTTCGCGGACGGGTCCCCACACTCCTCCGGGCGATTCGACGTAGAGCTGCGGGACATCCGCACCGGCGCGCTGCGAAGTGTTCGTCACCGTGAAGCTCGCCCCCTCGTCGCTGATGCGCAGATCGGAGTAGGCGAAGCTCGAGTACGACAGGCCGAAGCCGAAGGGGCGGGTCACCGCCGTGCCGGTCGTGCTCGTGAAGCGGTAGCCGACGTAGGGGCCCTCGCGGTACAGCGAGTAGCGGCCCGTGGCCGGGTACCAGGATGAGACGGGCAGGTCCTCGTAGCGGACCGGGTAGGTTTCGGCGAGGCGGCCCGAGGGGTTCACGGCTCCGGTGAGGACGCGCAGCGCGGCGGAGGCGCCCGCCTGGCCCGACAGGGACTGGTGGATGATCGCCTGGGCGCATCCCTCCCAGGGCATCTCCAGCGATGCTCCGGCCGAGAGGACGACGACGATCTTCGCGCCGGTCGATGCGAGTGCTTCGAGGAGCTCCACCTGGACGGCGGGGATGCGCATGTGCGCGCGATCCAGGCCCTCCGATTCGGAGAGCTCATCGAGTCCGATGTAGACGAGGGCGACCTCGGCCCTTCGGGCCAGCCCGACCGCTTCTGCGACGAGGGCGGGATCGGGCCTGCCGAGGCGGTCGTATCCTGCGGCGTATCCGACTGTGTCGAGCGGGAAGCCGGCGAGGACTCCGAGGGTCGTCTCCAAGGATGCGGGGTTCACCTGGGAGGAGCCGGAGCCCTGGTAGCGCGGGTTCTTCGCCATGTCGCCGATGACGGCGACCCTCGTTCCGGGCGCCAGGGGCAGGAGGTCCTCATCGTTCTTCAGCAGGATGATCGACTCTTCGGCGACGCGCCTGGCGAGTGCGGCGTGCTCCTCGGCGGCGAGGGCGGGGCGCGGACCCCTCGAGGGGGCGGCGAAGGCGATGTCCAGGACCTCTTGAGCCCTGGCGTACACGTCTTCGGCGTCGATCAGCCCCTTCTCGACGGCTTCGACGATGCGGCGGGCGGATTCCAGGCCGGGGGCGGGCATCTCGAGGCTGCCTCCGGCGGCGGCGGCCGCTGCGGCGTCATTCGATCCTCCCCAGTCGGAGACGACCATCCCCTCGAATCCCCATTCCCGCCTCAGGATCGTCGTGAGGAGTTCGGGGTTCTCGTGGGCGTAGGTGCCGTTGACCATGTTGTACGACGACATGAGGGTGCGAGGGCGGGCCTCTTTGACGACGATCTCGAAGCCCGTGAGGTAGATCTCGCGCATGGTGCGCTCGTCGATGATCGAGTCCGAGGCCTGGCGCCGCAGCTCCTGGGAGTTCACGGCGAAGTGCTTGGGGCAGGCGGCGACGCCCTGCGACTGGATGCCCCGCACGAGTCCGGCCGCCATCCGTCCGGCGAGAAGGGGGTCCTCGGAGTAGTACTCGAAATTGCGCCCGCACAGCGGGGAGCGCTTGATGTTGAGCCCGGGTCCGAGGAGGACGTCGACGCCGAGGGCGCGCGCCTCCTGGCCGAGGGCGGCCCCCATCTCCTCGGCGAGTGAGGGGTCCCATGAGGAGGCGACGGCGGCGGCCGTCGGGAAGCAGGTCGCCGGCTCGGCAGCGGCGATCCCGAGGTGGTCGCCGCTGCCGAGCTGGCGGCGGACGCCGTGAGGGCCGTCGGACATCACGAAGGAGGGGATCGAGCGGGCCGGCAGGGCCCTGGAGTCCCATTCGGAGGCGCCGGACAGGAGGGCGGCTGCTTCGAGGAGCGTGAGGTCGTGGGAGTTCACGGCGGTCTTCCCTTCGGGTTCGCTTCGGGCGATCGTGCCCGTGAGCGGGGATTTCGATGGTGGTGGAGGAGCCGGTCCCCGGGGCGGGCGGTCTGGCGCCCGCCCCGGGATCGGCTCACTCGCCCTCGTCGACGCTGATCGCGCCCGGGGCCTTCACTTCGCGGACCCTGCGCGCGACGCCGTAGGCGCCGCCGAGGATGCCGAGGAGCACGAGCGCGGACGCGCCGTACTGGATGTACTTCCAGGTCGGGGGCGTGTAGGTGACGGTCGCACCGGGGGCGAGGCCGTTCATGGCGTTCGAGTTCGCCACCGAGTACAAGATGTTCTTCGTGGCCTTGCGGATGTTCGTCTTCGCCAGCGCCGACTTCGTGTCCTTGTAGGACTTGGACGGGGCGAAGGAGAGCGTGAGATCGGTTCCGGCGTCGATCGCCTGATCGGGACTCATGTAGTTGTAGAGGTTGAAGTCCGTGATCGCGAAGCCGGTGAAGCCCCATTCCTTCCGCAAGACATCGGTCATGAGGGCCTTGGAGCCGCCGGCCCAGGTCCCGCCCACCCTGTTGAAGGAGCTCATGACGGCGAGGGATCCGATCGGCGCGGTCTTCGTCGCGCCCTCGTCGTCGGCGATGTAGCTGACTTCGGAGCTCACGCCCTTGACGGCGATCTCGAAGGGCTTGAGGTAGAGCTCGCGGATCGCCTGCTCGTTCGCCCAGGAGGCGACGCCGTTGTTCACGCGGTTCGTCTCCTGATCGTTGAGCGCGAAGTGCTTGAGCGTCGTGTAGAGGCCCTTCTCGATCGCGCCCTGGGAGACCGCCTCGCCGAGGAGGCCGGACAGGAGCGGGTCTTCGGAGTAGTACTCGAAGTTGCGGCCCGCGAAGGGGCTGCGATGGAGGTTCATCGCGGGCGCGTACCAGCCCGAAACGTCCTTGAGCAGCGATTCGTTGCCGACCATCGTGCCCATCTCCTTGGCGAGTTCGACGTTCCAGGTCTGGGCGATCGTGTACTCGGAGGGGTAGGCGGGGCCGTTGACGGAGGCGTTGATGAAGGAGGAGAAGCCCGCAGGTCCGTCGAGGTCGGTGACGGCCGGCTTCGCGATCGAGGGGAGCGCCGCCGAGTTGTAGGCGCCGTTGAGGAGCATGTCCGTCATGTCGGAGACGTCGAGCGAATCGAGGAGCTCATCCCACTTCGGATCGTCGTAGGGGCGTCCGCGAAGATCCACGAGGGTGAGCTCGGTGTCCGCCCCGGTCGTGGGCTCTTCCGCGTCGGAGGCCTCGGCCGCAGCCTTCGCGTCGTACTCGGCGAATCCCGCCTTCGCAGCCTCGGAGGCGTGCATGCGCTCGGTGCCCAGCGGCGAGGTCGGGAAGGTGCCCGCGAAGTCGGCGCGCGACATGTTGAGGATCTTCGCCGTATCGGCGGCGTCGTCGCTGAAGTCGCCGGAGACGTCGTCGAAGCGGTTGGCCGCCACCGCCGCATCGCTCGACCGGGGGTTGTCCTCGTCGTAGACGACGGTCTCGGCGACCGTGTAAGTCATCGGCTCGGTCCCCTCGGCGAGGGTGTGGGAGTCCGTGCGGACGCTGATCACGTAGTCGCCCGCCTCGAGCACGTAGGCGCCCTCGCCCTCGTAGTCGTAGGACGCCATGTCCTCGACCGGGAAGGAGACGGTGAGCGTCTGCGAGGCGCCCGGCTCGAGGAGCCCGGTCTTGGCGAAGCCTCCGAGGACGACCTCGGACTTCTCGATGCCGCCCGGGGTGTAGGGGGCCGAGTAGTAGACCTCGACGACGTCCTTGCCCGCGACGCCCCCGGTGTTCGTCACCTCGACGTCGACGGAGATGCTCCCCTTGACGTCGTCGAAGGTCTGGGAGACGACCTTCTGGGAGAAGCCGGTGTAGCTGAGGCCGTAGCCGAAGGGGTAGACGACGGCCGAATCGTAGTCGATGAAGCCCTCGGCGCCTGCCGTCTCGTAGTAGCGGTAGCCGACGTAGATGCCCTCCTGGTACTGGACGAAGGGGGCCTCCTGCGTGACCGTGGCGTTCGAGGCCGCGCTCGACAGCGCCGAGGAGGAGTAGCTGACGGCGAGGTCGTCGTAGATGAAGCCTCCGAAGTTCACGAAGGTCGGGTCCTTCGTGAAGTCCGCGGCCCAGGTGTCGCTGGTCTTGCCGGAGGGGTTGATCTCGCCGGAGAGGACCTTGCCGACGGCGCTGAAGCCGGTGAGGCCGGGCGAGCCGATGAGGAGCACCGAATCGATCCCGGGGTCGGCCTGGACCTCGCCGAGTTCCATCGTCGTCGAGGAGTTGACGACGACCACGACTTTGTCGAAGTCCTTCTTCGCGAGTGCGATGAGGTCCTTCTCGTCCTTGTTGAGCTCGAGCTGGTGCTGGCCGTCGGCGTAGTTGTCGTCCCAGCCCTCCATGGACTGGGCGAGGTCGCCGCCCTCGCCGCCGGCGCGGCCGATGAAGACGATCGCCGCGTCACCGTATTCGGCGAAGGTGGACTCCTGAGCCCGGTACTGGTCGATGGGGAGCTCGCCGACCGTGTAGGTCGAGGTCGCGGGGCTGTCCATCTCGATGATCGCCCGGTCGTTCTCGGCCGCGAAGGCTTCGATGGCGGAGTAGACGGATTCGTTGACCTGGAATCCGGCGTTCACCAGGCCGGTCTTCGCGTCGATCGCGCTCGTCGTGTCGACCGATCCCGATCCGGAGCCCCCGTAGATCGGGTCCGCGGCCGAACGTCCGAGCATCGTGACCTTCGCGCCCGATGCGAGCGGGAGGGCGCCCTCGGAGTTCTTCGCGAGGACGATGCCCTCGCCCTCGATCCGCTCGATGAGATCAGCGGCCGGAGCGTTGAGATCGTCGACGTTGTCGTAGTCGGCGTCGTAGTAGTCCGTATCCCAGTCTTTCGCCGAGTCGGAGTTCTCCACCGTGTAGGTTCCGGCTCCGAGCTGCGATCCGATCCACTTGTCGAAGATCCCGATCGCGATGTTCACCACGACGACGAGGACGAGGAGGACGGCGAGGATCAGGATCCAGATCGCCATGAACTTCTTGTTCGTCATCGGGGGCTTCTTCGTTGAGGCAGCCACTATTTCCCAAGCTCCTTAGCTCGCGGGGTGTTCAGGAGTGCCCGTGGGGGCGTGTTCGGGACGAGCCCGAGGTCACTCGGATTTCTCCGAGATGTTGCCGTCCTGGTCGATCTCCCAGGTCTTCTGCGATTGCGCCGCCACGGCGCCGATGATGAACTTCGGGCCCTTCTCGATCTTGACGATCGAGGTCGTGAGCTTCTCGGTCGCCTCCGAGTAGGCGTAGGGGACGACGAGCATGCCGTACTTCTCGGTCGGCTTCTTCACGTCGGAGGCGAGGTAGATCTGGTCGAGGTCGGGGTTGTCGGCGAGCGTGTCGAGGATCGTCTGGCGGGCGAGCTCGAGGTCGGCCTTGGTCTCGGCGTCCTCGCCCTGAGCGGCCGAGTCGGAGGCGGCGGACTGGGCGGCGGGGGCGTCGGAGCCCGAGCACGCGGCGAGGGCCGAGGAGCCCGTGAGCGCGAGGGCGAGCGCGACGCTGATGCGCAGGAGCGAGTTCTTCATGGGAGTGTCCTTTTCTTCACAGGGCTTGCGCCCTCGTTCATGATGGTCTGGGGCCGCGGGGCGGGGCGGCCCGCCCCGCGGCCCGGGGGCTCAGTCGGTGATGACCGAGCCGTCGAGGTGGAGTCCGAAGCCGTAGTCGTAGGTGTTGCCCGCAGCGTCGGTGTAGGGGGTCACGTCCTTGGCGACGTCCTCCTTGTTGGCCTCGACCGTGTCCATGTCCTTGGGGAACTGGATCGGAAGGCGGCCGTTGGATTCGTGCAGTCCGAGGGTGATCTTGACGAGGGCTTCATCGGCGGTGCCGAAGCCGATGACGATCGCGTCGGAGGCGGACTCGAATTCGGCGGGGATCACCGGGTTGGTCGCACGGATGATCGTGATGACCGGGATGTCCTTGCCGGAGGCGTCGACCGCTTCGCGGGTGCGGAGCATCGCGTCGAGGTCGGCCTCGTTGGTGAGGCGCGAGGTGTTGCCGAAGTAGGAGCGGTTCTCCTTGGTGCCGTCGGGCAGGATGTCGCCGGAGATCGAGACCTTGCGGACGTTCGGCCCGTCGGCCGTGTAGGGGCGGTACTGGAGGGACAGCGGGTACCAGGTGTTGGTCTCGGTGTCGTGGCCGGAGTTGGCGAAGACGGCGCCGGCGCTCGGGGAGTTCATGCCGACGAGGGCGATGTCGACCTCGGACAGGTCGGGCGCGGTGTAGCTGAAGGTGCCGTCGGCATTCTCGGTGACCTCGTCGGTGACGACCGCCTTGAAGTACTTCTTGAGGACGTCCTCGTCGAGGGAGAGGCCCTCGGTGATCTCGCCGGGGCCGAAGAGCGAGGTGCGGCCGAGATCGAAGGTGTGGGGGACGTAGACGGTCTTGTCGGAGAAGTCGGCCTTCTCGTTCAGCGTGATCGCGCCGTCGTTCTTCAGGGTGACGATCGAGTTGAGCTGGGCCTCGATACCGGCGTCGACCTTGTCCTGGGAGCCGACGCTCGCCTGCGAGGCCTCGAGCTCGAGGTAGGGGTTGTCGAAGGCGTCGGCGTTGAACTCCATCGCGAGGACGCGCTGGGCGGACTGCTGCCAGCGGGTCTGGGCGTCGATGTCGTTCACGCCCGCCTCGAAGTCCTTCTGCCACATGTCGTAGGCGGCGAGGACGGGCGCCGCGTCGTTGTTCCCGCCGAACATGTCGGTGCCGCCCTTGATGACGGCGTAGTGGCGCTCCTCCTTCGTCATGTCGTCGATCCCCCAGCCGGTCGCGATGAAGACGTCCGGGTCGGACAGGGCGTTCGTGATGCCCCAGTCGGAGCAGACGACGCCGTCGAAGCCGTTCTTCTCGCGCAGCTCGGTGAGCTTGCCGGCGTCGTAGGAGGAGCCCTTGCGATCGGTGTAGACGGGCTCGCCGTTGGCGTCGAGGGTCACCGAGTAGGAGGTCATGACGGCGGCGGCGTCGAGGGCCTTCTGGAAGACGGAGATGTGCTCGGCGGAATTGGCGCCGACCATGACCTCGTACTTGCCGGCTTCGGTGTGGGATTCGCGCCCGCCCTCGCCGGCGCCGTCGCCGGGCCAGTGCTTGATCATCGCGTTGACGGAGTCGGCGCCCCAGCCCTGGTCCTCGCCCTTCTCGTCGAAGGTGCCCTGGAAGCCCTCGACGTAGGCGGCGGCCATCTGACCGGCCATCGTCGCGTCCTCGCCGAAGGTTCCGGATACGCGGAGCCAGCGGGGCTCGGTGGCGAGGTCGATCTGCGGGGACAGGGCGGTGGAGATGCCGAGGGCCTTGTACTCCGAGGAGGCGGCCTTGGCGAATTCGAGGACCGTCTCCGGCGAGAAGGTCGCCGCGAGTCCGAGCGAGGACGGCCACTTGGAGATCTCACCGGCCTCGGTGAACAGGCCGGTGTTCGACGCGTCCGAACGGGGGTCCGAGGAGTAGTTCACCGGGATGTAGGGGGTTGCCTCGGCGGCGAGGGTCTCCACGTAGGCCTGCATCTCGTTGACCCACTGGACGTTCTGCTTCGCATCCGAGGTGCCCGCGTTGAGGACGTTGCGCAGGAAGGACTGCGACAAGTAGGTCTTCTGCTCGTCGGTGAGGCCGTCGCCGGGGGCGCGCTCGTGGGAGGAGAAGAGCATGAGGCCGGCCATCTGCTCCTTGGACAGGCCGGTCACGTAGTCGGCGGCGCGCTCCTTGGCGTCGAGGCGCCAGTCCTCGGCGGGATCGAGTTCGCCGTTGCCGTTGAGGTCCTTGAAGGCGTAGGTGTAGTCGCCGTCCTTGGCCTCGACGGTCTTCATCCCGCCTTCGGTGGAGAAGGAGAGCACCTGGCCGCCGTTGGGGTTGACGACCTGAGTGAAGGCGGTCTTGCCATCGGTCTTCTCAGCGGTGGTGTAGGTGTTGCCCGATCCCGACGCCCCGGTGGTCGTCGAGCATCCGGCGAGCACGAGCGCGAGGGCGCCGACTGCGGCGGCCGCGCTTGTACTGCGAGAGATCCTCATTGGTTTCTCCTCAGGTTTGAACTTCAACTCCAGTGTTGTGAGAGCACCCGTCGCCTGCATGGACTCTGAGTGACGCCCCGAGCCTATGAACGCCGTCGGGGCGAACTCATGCGCCTCTGCATGATCTGTCGCTTCGCCGACATGATTTGTCGCTCCGTTATCGAAGCGTGATCGGGCCGCTATGGAATCGTGATCGGCGGGAGGACTCCCCCGTTTCTCCAAGCCCCCGGTCGTATACGGTGGCGTTATGCCCGATCCCATGCTCGTCTTCACCGACCTCGACGGAACGCTCATCGACCACTCGCAACGGATCCCCGATTCAGCCGTCGAGGCTCTCGCGGCGGCGCACGACGCGGGGCACCGCCTCTTCATGTGCACGGGGCGTTCCCTGCCGGAGATCTACCCCCGTCTGTGGGACTTGGGCTTCGACGGGATCGTGGCGGGCGCCGGCGGATACGTCCGCGTCGATGGAGAGGTCATTCACGACCGGAGGATCGACGCGACGACCATTCGGCGATTGACCCGTATTTGGGATCGTTTCGACGGCAGATGGATCTGGCAGGGACCGGACGCCATGCATCCCCACCCGGATTTCATGAATTCCTTCATGCGCCTCATGGACGCAGAGCTCTCCGGTTGGGAGGAGTACGCGAAGGCGCTCGCCCCCTTCCTCGAAGAAGGCCTCCCCTCCTCGACGACGAAGTGCACGGTCTACTTCGAGCACGGGCGAACGAGCGTGAATGAACTGCTCGATCTCATCCCCGCGGATATGCGACTCATACCCGGCTCGATCGAATCCGAAGGAACGCTCGTCGTCGAAAGCTACCCGGCCGACGTCTCCAAAGGACGCGGGATCGAGCTCGTCGCGCAGCACTACGGCATCCCGCTCGCCCGAACCGTCGCGATCGGCGATTCGACGAATGACCTCGAAGCCCTCACCACCGCCGGTGTGGGGATCGCCATGGGCGGGGCTTGTGCCCGGGTGAAGGCCGCGGCCGACCATGTGACGGCCCCGATCCACGAAGACGGTTTCGCGCGGGCCTTGCGCATCGCCGCCTTGATCTAGACTGCTCCGGTGCGCTCCCGCTCCCCCTTGTCCTCCTCCCCCGCCTTCTTGCGGCTCTGGGTCGGGCAGACGGCGAGCCTCTTTGGCTTCCAGGTGGCGACGATCGCGACCTCGACGATTGCGATCACGCACCTGCACGCCTCGACCCGCGCCCTCGGAGTCCTCAGTGCGCTTCAAACGGCGGCCTTCCTCCTCATCGGGCTGCCCGCGGGCGCTTGGGTCGACGGATGGCGCAAGCGCCCGACGATGATCGTCGCGGATCTGATCCGTGTCGCCGTCCTCCTCACGGTCCCGCTCGCCGAGGCCTTCGGGACGCTCACCCTGACTCATCTCATGATCGTCGCCGCGGTTCTCGGATTCGCGACCGTCTTCTTCGACGTCGCCTACCAGTCCTACGTCCCCGCCCTCGTCGGCCCCGGCCTGGTCGCCGATGCGAACGGCCGTCTCGAGGCGAGCTTCCAGGTCGCCAGGGTCGGCGGACCAGGCCTCGGCGGATGGCTCCTCGGGGTCCTCGCCGCCCCCTTCGTCTACCTGTTCACCGCTGCGGCCTACCTGTTCAGCGCCGGGGCGATCCTCTTCATCTCAGACCCCGAGCCCGCGCCTTCCCGCGCGGGCCGGCCGGGCCTGTGGAAGCGGATCGGCGAGGGAGTGGCCTATGTGCGCTCGCAGCCCCTGCTCGCCCCGCTCTTCGCGTGCATCGCCGCCTCGGCCTTCTTCTCGCAGGGACAGGTCGTGCTGTTCCCCGTGCTCGTCCTGCGCGAGCTCGGGATGTCCGCGACCGCCCTCGGCGTCCTCCTGTCGCTCGGGGCGATCGGCGGCATCGCCGGAGCGATCGCCAGGCCGTGGCTGTCGCGCAGGCTCGGCGAGGGCCGCTCCATCAGCGTGTGCGCCCTCCTCGGAGTGGCCGCGACCCTGGGCCTGCCGCTTTCGGCCGGTCTCGGGCCTTGCGCCGTTCCGCTGATCGTGGGCGCCTCGGTGGTCTCCTCCTTCTTCCTCACGATCTACAACGTCACGCAGATGAGCCTGCGTCAGCGGATCTGCCCTCCGGAGCTCCTCGGACGCCTCAATGCGACCTTCAGGTTCGCCGTATGGGGCATGATGCCCCTCGGTTCACTCGCGTGCGGAGCCCTCGCGGGGGTCCTGGGCACCACCGCCGCCCTCTACCTGTTCATCGCGGGCAATCTCATCGCGGCGGCGCTCATGGCCTTCACCCCCGCGGGCCGTCTGGATACGCGACGCGACCCGGCGCGCCACCGGCTGGATTGACCGATTCGTCTCGCCGATGACCAGGGCGAGGGGCTCCGAGCGCGCTATCCTGAATGTGACGCACATCCTAGTCGCGCAGCTTGAAGGAGGACGCGATGAACCAAGCGGAAACGATTCTTGCGGCACTGGGCGGTTGGGACAACATCAGGAGGCTCGAAGCGTGCATCACGCGCATCCGAGCCGATGTCCTCGACGACGAAGCCATCGACGAAGCAGCGCTCCGGAAGGCGGGGGCCTTCGGCGTCGTCACCATCGGCGACACCGTCCAGGTCGTCATGGGCCCCGAGACCGAGGCGATCGTCACCGCGATCGAGGCTCTTCGGTGACTCTCATCGTTCACGCACCCCTCAGCGGGGTCGTGATCGATGTGGAGGACGTTCCCGACCCGGTCTTCGCCGGGGCGATCATCGGACCGGGATTCGCGATCCTCCCCGACGCAGAAGAGCGGGTCACCCAGGTCCGCGCACCGGCGTCCGGCATGGTCTCCGCCTTCCACCCCCACGCCTTCGTCATCAGCGCCGAGGGCGAGGCGCCCGTCCTCGTCCATCTCGGCATCGACACGGTCGATCTCAAGGGCGAGGGCTTCACCGCCTTCGCGGGCGAGGACGAGCCGGTCCGCCAGGGGGACCCCCTCATCGAATGGGACCTCGGCGTCGCGAGGGCGGCGGGCCTGCCCACGGTCGTGCCGGTCATCGCCCTGTCCCCCGCGGCGCGCGTCACCAGGATGGTCGACGCGGGTGCGCGGGTGGAAGCCGGTGACCCCATCGCAGGCTTCGCACTCGGCTGAGCCAAGCGGGACGAGGGGGCGGGCGCATCCTTTCCCGGATGCGCCCGCCCCTCTCCCGCGTTCGAAGCGTCTAAGCCCTCACCTGCGCGTTGAGGACGGAGAAGAGGGAGTTCAGGCGCGGGTTCGAAGGCAGGGCGTCGATGAGGACCTCCACCCCGTCGCCGTCGCCCAGGGGCACCCGCCAATTCGGGTACTCCCGGTAGGTGCCCGGGAGGTTCTGCGGCCTCCGATCGCCCACGGCGTCCACGAGCGAGGCGACCACCAGCTGCGAGGGGGTCTTCGCCACGTACGCGTGCAGGGCCTCGATGATCTCCTCCTCGGTGGGCGAGGCCGAAGACACGAGGCCGTACTCGCGCAGACGCGCCGTCACCTGCTCGAGTTCCAGACGATCCTGCGCCCTCACCGATTCGACGTCCTCCACGAGGAGCCCCAGCTCATGACGCAAAGTGGTCTGGATCCCCTGAAGATAACCGGCCGTAGGCGGGAGGTCGTGCGTGTTCACGGCCGCGAGGCATTCGCGCCGGTAGGCGCCCGGATGCAGGGGCCACCCGCCCTCGTCCTTCTCGAACCAGAGGATCGAGGTGCCCAGAATCCCCCGATCGCGCAAGTAGTCGCGCACCCAGGGTTCAACCGTTCCGAGATCCTCGCCGATGACGACCGCGCCGGCGCGCTGGGCCTCGACGAGCACGGCGCCGACCATCGCCTCGTGGTCGTAGTAGACGTAGGTCCCCTCGGAGGCACCGCCCCCCGCGGGGATCCACCACAGCCTGAAGAGGCCCAGAATATGGTCGATCCGGATCGCGCCCGCATTCGCCAGGGCGGCCCGCACCATCCGGCGCAGCGGCTCGTACCCCGATTCGGCCAGCGCGCGCGGCGACCACGGCGGTTCCGACCAGTCCTGCCCCTGCTGCGAATACATGTCCGGCGGCGCCCCCACCGTCATGTCCTTCGCGAAGAGGCCCTGATGAGCCCATGTCTCCGAGCCCTTCGAGTGAACGCCGACGGCCAAGTCGGCCATCACGCCGATATCCATGCCGACCGACTTCGCGACCTTCTGGGCCTCGCGGAACTGCTCCGAGGCGATCCACTGGCACCACTGCCAGAACTCGACGCGATCGGCGAGTTCGAGCCGCGCCTGATCCGCGCTCGGAGCACCGCAAGAACCCACCTCATCGGGGAGCACGACGCCCTCATTCGCCTCCACCAGGGCGCACCAGAGCGCGAAGTCGCGCAGATCCTGCCCGCCCTCGGCGACGAAATGACGGAACTCCGAATTCCGGTGGTAGGAGCGCGGCACTGCGAAGAGGAGTTCGAGGGCCTTGCGCTTCGCCTCCCAAGTACGATCGCGATCCACGAGGGCGTCCGTCGTATCGGTCGCATTCGCGGCCAGGCGCAGCTCCTCGATGGCCTTCTTCGCCTCGAGGGTCAGGGCCGAGTACTCGTGGATCGCCTCGGGGCGCACGTACACCGGATTCACCCAGCGGCGCGAAACCGGCAGGTACGGTGAGCTCTCCATCGGCGCGATCGGCGAAGACGCGTGGATCGGGTTGATGAGGAGGAAATCAGCACCGCGATCGGCGCACACGGCGACGAGGTCCGCGAGGTCCTCGGCATCGCCCAGCCCCCAGGACTTCGACGAGCGCGTCGAATACAACTGCGCCGCCACCCCCCAGCGCCGCCTCCCATCGGCGAGCGGACCGTTGTCGATGCGGTTCGGCGCCACGAGCAGCGTCGTCGAATGCACATCGCCGCCCTCGAGGGTCGCGATCACCCGGTGCCAGCCCGCGCCCAGATGAGCGGGGGTCTCGAAAGTCGCGCGCCCCACGAGGGCGCCATCGACCCACCTCGGGGGCACCCAGCGATCGAGCTGGACGCAATCCCCCGTGCTTCCGTCCTCGGCGACCCAGGTCACCCGCACCCACGTGCCATCGGGGACGTGGACGGGGAACTCCCGGGATGAGCCTTCGCGCGCGACGATCGTCGCAGGCAGGGCGCGCCTCCACTCCCGGGTCTCCGTCTCCTCGAGCGCGGCGTGGACGTCCCCGACCGTCGAGGAGCGCGAAACCGCCACGCCGAGCGACTCGAGAACCGCCAGAAGGGACTCGGCGCTCACATCCTTCTGATTGCCGTACCAATCCCAGAAGTGGGCCGATACGCCGTTTCGATCAGCGAGGGTCCGCAAGGCTCCGATGTCGGCGGTTGCAGGGGCGTTGAGATCCACGAATTCGGCTCCTTCGGTTCGCGTCGTGCGAGCGCCAGTCTAATTCGTCGACAACCACCGGGGACGGCCTCGGAGGGGAAAAACTCGAAGCGTGTGCGCTCTCACTGGGGCGCGTCGCCGTCGAGGATCCTCCCCATCTCGTCGGCGATCGCATCCGAAGCGAGACCCGCGACGATCTGCACGACATTGCCCGAGCGGACGACCGCGAGCACGCAGTCCAAGCGAAGGGCCGCCTCCTCGACGGCCGCTTGATCATTGACCTCGACGCGAATCCGCAGCGCACAGGGCTCGATGTCGCGGATGTTCCCGCTTCCGCCCAGTGCGTCGATCAGCTCGACAGCCGCGCTCATTGATTCCCTTCCGTCATCTCTGCGATCCCCGTCACAGCCTAGTGCTCGTCTCACGAAGTGGGCAACGCAACGATTCCCCTCGGCCCTTGACTCCGACGGTGGACGACAATGGAGGCCATGACCCGACCCGTCGACGTTCCCCTGATCTCGACTGAGCCCGTCGCCTCAGTCCTGCGGATCCTCGCGCTCCACGAAAGCGGGGAGGACGCCTTCACCGGCCGTTCGCTCCCCCAGGTGCGCCGCGTCTACGGAGGCCAGGTGATCGCCCAGGCTCTGCTCGCAGCGGCCGCGACGGTCGACGCCGCCCGCCTCCCCCACTCATTCCACGCCTACTTCATGCGCGGCGGCGACCCTTCGGCGCCCTTCACCCTGAAGGTCGACCGTCTCCGCGACGGCCGCTCCTTCTCCTCGCGCCGCGTGATCTGCTCCCAGGACGATGCGGAGATCCTCGCCCTCCAAGCCTCCTATGAGGGACCCGAGGAGGGCCTCGTCTTCACTTCGCCCGCGCCGCCGGTCCCCGCTCCCGAGCATCTGGAGTCCGCCATCGAGATCTTCCGGGCCATCGATCATCCCGTCGGCCGCTTCCTCGGGAAGACGACGGCCTTCGACGTGCGCCACGTCCAGCAATCCCTCTACACGAAGCCCGATCCGGCGCGCTCGAGCACTCAGCAGCTGTGGATGAAGCCCCGGGCCGTGATCCCGGGGGCCGCCGGTCAGCACCTTCACCGCGCGCTGCTGGCCTATGTGATCGACCAGATCATGTTCGAACCGGCGATGCGCGTGCTCGGCCTGTCCTGGATGACGCCGGGAATGTCCGCGGCGTCCCTCGACCACGCGATGTGGTTCCACCGCGATCTCGACATCAACGACTGGCTCCTCTTCGACGGCGAGTGCTCCAATGTGAACAACGGTCGCACCCTGTGCCGTTGCAGGGTCTTCACCCGCGAGGGCGTTCTCCTCGCAGAGGCCGAGCAGCAGGGGATGCTGCGGGTGCCGGGCGAGGGCCAGCGTGGCTCGGGGCGCTGGGGCTTCGGGGTGGACCAGCTGCGAGGCTCGCGGGGCTGAGGTCCCCTGCGCGCCCGGGGTCCCCGTCGCCGCCTCCGGCGCCGATTCACGAGGGCGCGGCCGGGCGCCGGATGCGCCGAAGGGCCGCGACCCCCTGAAGAGTCGCGGCCCTCAAGCCGTCCTCGAAACGCAAGCGCTTCGGCGTCTCGGCTCAGTCGCGCGTATTCGGGCCCAGCCCTACGGCGCGCCTCCATCGCCTCGCGCTCGAAACGCAAGCGCTTCGGCGTCTCGGCTCAGTCGCGCGTATTCGGGCCCAGCCCTACGGCGCGCCTCCATCGCCTCGCGCTCGAAACGCAAGCGCTTCGGCGTCTCGGCTCAGTCGCGCGTATTCGGGCCCAGCCCTACGGCGCGCCTCCATCGCCTCGCGCTCGAAACGCAAGCGCTTCGGCGTCTCGGCTCAGTCGCGCGTGAGCTTGCGGTGGGTGACGCGGTGCGGATTGGCGGCATCGGCGCCCAGGCGCTCGATCTTGTTCTTCTCGTAGGACTCGAAGTTGCCCTCGTACCAGTACCACTGGGCGGGATCCTCCTCGGTGCCCTCCCACGCGAGGATGTGGGTAGCGACGCGGTCGAGGAACCACCGGTCGTGGGTGACGACGACGGCGCAGCCCGGGAACTGGAGGAGCGCGTTCTCCAAGGATCCGAGGGTCTCGACATCGAGGTCGTTCGTCGGCTCGTCGAGGAGCAGCAGGTTGCCGCCCTGCTTGAGGGTGAGCGCGAGATTGAGACGGTTGCGCTCGCCGCCCGACAGGACGCCCGCGGGCTTCTGCTGATCCGGGCCCTTGAACCCGAAGGCGGAGACATAGGCGCGCGAAGGCATCTCGACATTGCCGACCTGGATGTAGTCGAGGCCGTCGGAGACGACCTGCCACAGCGTCTTCTCCGGATCGATCCCCGCGCGATTCTGATCGACGTAGGAGATCTTCACGGTCTCGCCGATCGTGAGCTCGCCGCCGTCGAGGGGCTCGAGGCCGACGATCGTCTTGAAGAGCGTCGTCTTGCCGACGCCGTTCGGGCCGATGACGCCGACGATGCCGTTGCGCGGCAGCGAGAAGGAGAGGCCGTCGATGAGGGTGCGGTCCCCGAATCCCTTCTTCAGGTCCTTCGCCTCGATGACGACCGAGCCCAGGCGCGGGCCCGGCGGGATCTGGATCTCCTCGAAGTCGAGCTTGCGCGTGCGCTCGGCCTCGGCCGCCATCTCCTCGTAGCGCTCGAGTCGCGCCTTCGACTTCGCTTGACGGCCCTTCGGGTTCGAACGGACCCACTCGAGCTCCTCCTTGAGGCGCTTCGCGAGCTTGGCGTCCTTCTGGCCCTGGACCTGGAGGCGCTTCTCCTTGGTCTCGAGGTAGGTCGAGTAGTTGCCCTCGTAGGGGTAGAGGTGACCTCGGTCGACCTCGGCGATCCACCCGGCGACGTGGTCGAGGAAGTAGCGGTCGTGGGTGACGGCGATGACGGCGCCCGCGTAAGTCGACAGGTGCTTCTCGAGCCAGAGCACGGACTCGGCGTCGAGGTGGTTCGTCGGCTCGTCGAGGAGGAGCAGATCGGGCGCCTCGATGAGGAGGCGGCACAGGGCCACGCGGCGTCTCTCGCCACCGGAGAGAACGGAGACGGGCTGGTCGGCGGGCGGGCAGCGCAGCGCGTCCATCGCCTGCTCGAGCTGGGAGTCGATGTCCCAGGCGTTCGCCGCGTCCAATGCGTCCTGGAGCTTGCCCATCTCGTCCATCAGGGCGTCGAAATCGGCATCCGGGCTCGCCATCTCTGCGGAGATCTCATTGAAGCGCTCGAGCTTGGAGAAGATGTCGGCCGCGCCCAGGCGGACGTTCTCGATCACGGTCTTCGAGTCGTCGAGCTTCGGCTCCTGCTCGAGGATGCCGACCGTGTAACCGGCGGTGAGGCGCGCCTCGCCGTTGCTCGGCTCATCGAGCCCGGCCATGATCTTCAGGATCGACGATTTGCCCGCGCCGTTCGGACCGACCATGCCGATCTTCGCGCCCGGGAAGAAGGACATGCTGACGTCGTCGAGGATCACCTTGTCCCCGTGCGCCTTGCGAGCCTTGATCATCTGGTAGATGTACTCAGCCACTGTTCTCCATCCGAAGTGGTGGGGTGGGCAGCATCGCTGCCGAGGTCGCCTCCATGCTAGGCCACGCCCCGCCCTTTCGAGCCCCTCACGGGCCCGACGAAGGCGTGGGCGTGGACACGTCACACCCTCCGATGCCCGAAGACGCCCGGGTTGTCGGCGCCGTATGCGTCCTCGTCCCCTTCGGGGCGGGTCTCCCCGTCCCGCACGATGCGCCTTTCGGCCTCCACTTCGTCCTCGTAGACGTCGTCCTCCCCCATTTCGGCCTCCTCCCGCAGTTCCTCGCCGAGGGCGAGGGGCACCTGCGCCGCGGGGGCGCTTCCCTCCCCGTGCTCCGTCTGGAGCGCCGGAGCGGAGGAGGCGATCGACGTCTCCCGGGAGACGTCCGGGATCTCGATCCTCGGTGCGCGCGCGTAGGCGGCGCGCCCGTTCGCCAGGTCATGCCCGATCGACTGCGCGGTGATGACGAGCTCGGCGTGCCTTTCGCCGTTCTTGTCGATCCAGGCATTGGCGGTCGGGCGGCCGACGACAATCACGGGTTCGCCCTTCTTGATCGAATGCAGGGCGTTGTCGGCCAATCGGTCCCAGGCCCTCACCGAATACCAGTGCGTGCGCCCCTGCACGAGCTCGCCGTTCGAGGCGGCGAACCAGTTCGTGACCGCGAGCCTGAACCTCGTCGTCACCTGTCCGCTCGCCGTCTTGTGCGCGGCGAGTTCGGTGCCTACCCTGCCCCGCAGGGTGATCGTTGTATCGCTCATAGCTCCTCCTTCAGTCGCCGGCCTCTTCGCCGGTGAGAGCAGGATGGACCGGCGGCGCCCTTCGCGCTTCAAGGCTCAGGGGGAGCTGTGGACGCCGGGGCCGGGACTCGCGCTGTGGATGCTCTTCGGGGCGCGGACTCCAGTCCGCGCCCCGAGCGCGGGTGAAGCGCCCGTCCTCAGTCCCGGGCCCCCAGAGCGGGGATGTCGAGGGCGAGCGCGTCCTGACGAGCGGCATCGGCCTGCGCCTTGGTGACGGGTTCGGCCGGGAAGAGGACCCGACGGTAGTACTCGAGCTCCTGGATGGACTCGAGGATGTCCGCGAGCGCCCTGTGGCCCCCGTGCTTGGCGGGAGCGCCCTCGAAGGCCTTCCGGTGCCAGCGCCGGGCCAGTTCCTTGATCGTCGACACGTCGACGATCCGGTAGTGGAGGTGGTTGATGACCTCGGGCATGTTGGCCTCGAGGAAGGCCTTGTCGGTCCCCACGGAGTTCCCGGCGAGCAGGGCCTTGCCCTCCTGGGGGACGTGGCCGCGGATGTAGGCCATGACCTTCTGAGTCGCTTCGGCCATGGTCAGGCCCTCGGCGAGATCGTCGAGCAGCCCGGAGGAGGTGTGCATGTTGCGCACGAAGTCGTTCATGTGATCGAGCGCCGACTGAGGGGGGGCGATGAGCACATCGATCCCTTTGTCCACGACGTTGAGATCCGAATCCGTGATGACGACCGCCACCTCGATTAGCGCGTCCTCACGGATGTCGAGTCCGGTCATTTCGCAGTCGATCCATACGAGCGGATCCTTGAGCTTGGAAGTCATTGCTTCAGTTTAAGGCGTGCGCATTAGACTTCCCCTCATCGAGGAGTCACGAGGGTGACGGCTTTAATCGGGGAGATCAGCAGATGGGCGATCAGGAGAGGCGAATGACGAGACCGGGACCGGCACCGGCGGACATCGAGGCCGCCGCGTCGATCCTTTCGGGGGTCGTCCGCCGTACCGCCCTCGCCCGGTCAGAACGCCTGTCGGATGAGACGGGCGTCGAGGTCCTCTTGAAGCGCGAGGACTCGCAGAAGTGCCGGTCCTTCAAGGTGCGCGGCGCCTATGCGCGCATGGCCGCCCTCACGCCCGCTGAACGTGAACGCGGCGTGGTGTGCGCGTCGGCGGGCAATCATGCGCAGGGGGTGGCCTACGCCTGCGCGCATCTGGGCGTGCGCGGAACGATCTACCTGCCGTCCAATACGCCCCGGCAGAAGCGTGATCGGATCCGCGTCATCGGCGGCGACTGGGTCGAGCAGGTCATCGTCGACGGCACCTTCGATCGCGCCAACGCCCTCGCGCAGGAGACCGCCCGAGCGACCGGGCGCGTCTACGTCCATCCTTACGACGATCCGGTGACGATCGCGGGCCAGGGCACGATCGGCGTGGAGCTGCTCGAGCAGATGCCCGCGGGCACCGCGGCGATCCTCGTACCGGTGGGGGGCGGCGGCCTCCTCGCGGGCGTGGCGACGTGGGTGAAGCACATGCGCCCGGAGGTCAAGGTCATCGGCGTCGAGCCGGAGGGCGCCGCCTCCATGCGGGCCGCCCTCGACGCGGGCCGTCCGGTCGATCTGGATTCGGTCGATCCTTTCGTCGATGGCACTGCGGTCGGTCGCGCGGGAGCGCTCGCCTTCGAGGCCGCCCGCCGATACGTCGATGACGTCCTCGTCATCTCCGAGGGCGCGGTGTGCACGGAGATGCTCGAGCTGTACCAGACCGACGGCGTGATCACCGAGCCCGCAGGGGCCCTCGCTTCGGCGGCGATCCACGAAAGGCTGTCGACTGCCGAGCAGCGCTTCGAGCTCCTCGGCTCGGCTGAAGGGGCATTGGTCGCCCTCGTCTCCGGGGGGAACAACGACCTCACGCGCTACGCGGAGGTCATGGAGCGCTCACTGCGCCACGAGGGGCTGCGCCACTACTTCCTCGTCACCTTCCCCCAACAGCCGGGCGCCCTGCGCATGTTCCTCGAAGAGGTTCTGGGGCCGAACGACGACATCGTCCACTTCGAGTACACGAAGAAGAACAACCGGGAATCCGGGCCCGCGCTCGTCGGCATCGATATCCAGGACAAGGCTGATATCGAGGGGCTGCGGAGGAGGATGGAGTCCTCCCCCCTGCACGTCGAAGAGCTCCTCGCCGATTCGGAGTTCTTCCGCCTCGTGATCTGACCGGGCGCGCAGCCCCGGGCCCCTTCGGTCGCGGGCCCTCAGGCGGCGAGGGTGTGAAGGCGGCTCGTGCGGACGCGGACGCCCGAGGTCGTGTTGAAGCGGTAGCCCTCGCCCCTCACCGTCGACACGAGGTCCGGGGCGGCATCGATCTTCTTGCGCAGGCGACGGATGTGGGCGTCGACGGTGCGCGACTCGGGGCCGAGGTCCGAGCCCGACCAGACGGTGGCGAAGAGCTCCTCGCGCGAGACCGCGCGGTCGGCGTTGGCAGCGAGGTGGGCCAGGAGTTCGAATTCCTTGGTGCAGAGCTTCACGCGATCCCCGCGGATGACGAGGGAGCGCCGATCCAGATCGAGGTCCACGTGGGCCGGGGACAGGCTCAATCCGGCCAAGACGTCGAGGAAGTCTTCGAAGGACTGGGCGGGGGCGTCGTCGATATCAGACGAGGGCGCAGGGGTGTAGACGAGGGTCATGATTCTGTATCCGATTCTTCGGCGCCGCATCGCCCGCATTGCGGGGGTCATCTCTTGGCGGCGGTGATCAACAGGGTCGGGAGCGTTGATCACATACACATTCGCGCACGCATGATGCGCCCCTGGGGGCAGCGCATCTCGTTCGCGAAGGTCGTCATGCACACGAGTATGGGGGGCTTCGAGGAATCGCGCCATTCGTGGACCGGATTCTGAGACATGGGAACAGGCGGCGCCCCTCCCCTCCTCTCGAAGCGCTGAAGATCGTGAAGACACGACCCGGATTTCAACAGTTTGTTGACACCGCGACCTTCAATTCATTACGCTAAAAAACTAAAGAGAGTGGCACCCGAAGAAGGGAGCGTCATGTCAGCGATCGATTCGCATCCGCCGAAGAACGAACAGCTCCTCGCAACACTTCAACAACTCGTTGAACCCCTCGCCGCAACACTGGTCGGCCCCTCGGAGGTCATCGTCCACGACCTCTCCTGCCTCCCGAATTCGATCATCGCGATCAGCGGGGACGTGACAGGCCGCACGGTCGGAGACCCCGCGACCGACAAACTCCTCCACGCGGCGGTCGCCGGACGACTCGAAACGAGCATCGGATACCGCACGACCTCCCCGACGGGCAAAAGGCTCCTGTCCACCACGATCATCCTTCGCGATGCGGAAGGAGCCCCCGCCGCCGCCCTGTGCATCAACCGGGACATCAGCGAATGGGAGCGGCTCCAGGCGCTCGCCACCGCCCTCGCAGGAGCCCCTACCCCCGCACTCCAGGAAGAGGCGGACGAAGAGGTCTTCGTCCGCGACGTCGACGAACTCGGAGCCCTCCTGCTCGCCCAGGCGGTCGCAGCCGCTCCCGTCCCCGTGGAGGACATGAAGAAGGAGCACAAGGTCGAGGTCGTCCGCCACCTTAGCGCAAGGGGCTTCTTCCTCCTGCGGGACGCCGCGGAGATGGCGGCCCAGGCGCTGCGATGCAGTCGATTCTCGATCTACAACTACCTGAACGAACTCGACGGAGACGAAGAATGACGACGGACGGATTCGACTTCCGCACCCCCGTCGACCGTTGGGACACCCACAGCGCGAAATGGGATCTCCTCGCAGCCCCTTACGGCCGCGACGCCGTGGCCCTGTCCGTCGCCGACATGGAATTCCGCACCGCCCCCGCCGTCATCGAGGCCGTTGAGAACGCCGCGAAGCTGGGGACGTACGGATACACGGAGGTCTTCGACGACTTCCGCCGGGCGGCCGCCGACTGGCAGCGTCGACGCCACGGATGGAACCCCGACCCCGACGACCTCGTCTTCTTCCCGCGGATCGTCCAATGCGTCGCGGCCCTCGCGAACTTCATCATCCCCGACAGGACCGGGAGGCGAGCACGGGTCGTCTCCTTCACGCCCGCGTATCACCCCCTCCTCGAAGTCTGCGAGCGGGCGGGCGCCTCCATCGAACTCGTCGAACTCCTCGACACGGCCTCGAAGGCGCGCATCGATTTCGACGCCCTCGAATCAGCGATGACCGGGGCCGATCTCCTCCTCCTGACGAACCCCCACAATCCGAGCGGCAGGGTGTGGAGCCGCCAGGAGCTCGAAAGGATCGCCGCGATCACGCGCCCGGGCGGCGCCCTCGTCCTCTCCGACGACATCCACGCGGACTTCACCCGCCCGGGCGGCGCCCCCTACACGCCCCTCGCCGACCTCGCCCCCGACCTGTGGGAGGCGGGCCGGATCCTCCAGTGCGCCTCCCCCGGCAAGACCTTCACCATCGCGGGACTGGAGGCGAGCGCGGTCTTCGCACACGGTCGGATCATCGACGAGCTCGAGAACGCGAAGCGCAGACTCGGGCTTCACAATCCGAATTACTTCGCGATTCCGGCGGCCATCGCCGCGTGGAAGCACGCGGAGCGATGGGTCGACGCCCTCAACGAGACGATCACCGAGAACATCCGGGCGGCACGGGCCCTCCTCGCCCTCGAACTGCCCGAAGCGAGGGTCGCCGATCCCGAAGGCACCTATCTCCTCTGGGTCGATGCGCGCGCCTACGCCCCCTCCGCCGCCCGCATCGAGGGGGCCTGCCGCGCCTCACGGGTCCTCGTGACACCGGGAGGGGAATTCGGCGAGGCCTTCGAGGGCTTCTTCCGGATCAACACGGCGATGCCCCTCGACCCCCTCCTCGAGGCCCTGCGCCGCTTCAGCCGCGCCCTCGCATCCCCCAGCACCGATCTCATCAACTGATCCCCCATCGACTACCCGACCAAGGAAAGGACGAAGATGTCATCGAAGAACGAAACGAGGACTGCGACGGAGGCGAAGGACCGAACCCATCGGCGGCCCTCGATCGCTCTCGCCGCGATCCCGGTCCTCACCCTCATCCTCTTGCTCGGAGGCGGCTACATCCTCGCCGAACTCCCGGTCGAACCCCTCCTCATCGCCTCCGCCGTCGTCGCGGGTCTTCTCGCCTGGCGCCTGGGCTACTCCTGGGATGAGATCATGGGCTCGGTGGCGGACAAGATCGCCAAGACGATGCCCGCCATCCTCATCCTCATCTCGGTCGGCATGCTCATCGGCACGTGGATGGCGGGCGGAACGATCCCGATGCTCATCTACTACGGCTTGAAGATCATCGCCCCCCAGTACATCGCCCTCGTCGCCCTCGTCGTCACCGCGATCGTCTCCCTGTGCACCGGAACCTCCTGGGGGTCTGCGGGCACGGTCGGCGTCGCCTTCATGGGCGTGGCCGTCGGCATGGACGCCAATCTCGCGATGGTCGCCGGCGCGGTCGTGTCGGGCGCATACTTCGGCGACAAGCTCTCCCCGCTCTCCGATACGACGAACATCGCCTCGATGGCGACCGGCGTCAACCTCTTCACCCACATCCGCCACCTCCTGTGGACGACCCTGCCCTCCTTCCTCGTCGCCGCCCTCGTCTACCTCCTCTTCGGCATCGGAGCCCACGGGGGCGAGGTTCCCGAGAAGGTCGGGACGATCCTCGCCACCCTCGATTCGGCCTTCTCGTGGAATCCCCTGCTCCTCCTGCCGGTCCTCATCGTCCTCGGCGGATCGATGTGGAAGAAGCCGACGATCCCCGTCATCCTCGTCTCCAGCGCAGTCGCGATGTTCAACGCCGTCGTCTTCCAGGGGATCTCCTTCAAGGACACCGTCGTCTCCGCCGTCAACGGCTTCAACGTGGAGATGATCGGCAAGAACGGATTCGACCCCTCCGCGGTCATCGAGGACGTGACCCGGCTTCTCAACCGCGGCGGCATGAACTCCATGATGTCCGTCCTCCTCATCTGCTTCTGCGCGATCACCTTCGCGGGCGTCGTCTCGGTCTCCGGGTCGCTCGACGTCCTGATCTCGACGCTCCTCAAGCCCGTGAAAGGGGCCTTCGGCCTCATCGCGGCGACCATCATCACCGGTCTGGCCACGATCGGCATCACCTCGAACGGGCAGGTCTCCCTGCTCATCCCCGGCGAGATGCTCCGCGAGGAATACGTCAAGCGCGGCCTGGACCCGAAGAACCTGTCGCGGACCATCGAGGATTCGGCGACTCTGTGGGAGCCGATCCTCCCCTGGACCTCGGCAGGCGCGTACATGGCGGGGACCCTGGGCGTGGCCACGCTCTCCTACATGCCCTGGGCCGTGTGCAACTGGATCGCCATCGGATTCGCCCTCCTGTGGGGCGCGACGGGCATCGGGATCGCCCGCCTAAGCGAGGAAGAGAAGGGAGCCCTCCAGGAGGCCTGAGCCCCCATCGAGCACCGCTTCTCGTGGACGGGAGCGCACCATCGAGCGGGGTCCGGAGCTTCGGCTTCGGGCCCCGCTCGTCGGCGTTCGGGCCTCTGCCATCAATGTTCGGGCCTTCAGAGGGACAGGGGTCCCCGTACTCGGAGCGCACAACACTCCCCGAGCTGTTCTCCCAGAATCCGGAGGTGGTGACAAGAACCGTACATCTCCTTGCGCTTGCGCAAAGGTCTACCTAATATCCGTGGAACCGATCCAGAACCGTGATGAAGGAGATTCAATGACGAAACCCCTGTCTGTAGCCGCCGCATTCTGCCTCACACCGGTGCTCGGCCTCGCCTCGCCCTCTCCGGCCCTCGCCGCCCCGACGCAGTTGGATACCACCGACGTTCTGACCATCGCGACCTTCAACGCCAGTCTCAATCGCGATTCCGATGGACAGCTCCTCGCCGACCTCGCCGCCCCCGACAATCCGCAAGCTTCGAACGCTGCGGAGACCATTCAACGCGTCGCCCCGGACATTCTGCTCATCAATGAATTCGATTACGATGCCGACGGCAGGGCGGTCGACCTGTTCCGCAAGAACTACCTCGAGATCGCCCACAACGGCGCCGCGCCCGTGACCTACCCCTACGCATGGTCGGGCCCGGTGAACACCGGCGTTCCCAGCGGACACGATCTCGACAACGACGGAGCCGCGGACGGACCGGGAGATGCCTTGGGGTTCGGCAAGTTCCCCGGCCAATACGGTTTCGTCGTCTACTCGAAGTACCCGATCAAGACTGACATGATCCGCACCTTCCAGCACTTCCTGTGGAAGGACATGCCCGGAGCGCTTCTGCCGACCAATCCGGACGGAACAAATTGGTACTCCGATGAGGAGATCGCTCATCTCCCGTTGTCCTCCAAGACGCACGCTGATCTGCCCATCGATGTCGACGGCACGATCGTCCACGTCCTCGCGGCCCATCCGACTCCGCCTTCCTTCGATGGACCCGAGCAGCGCAACAAGAAACGCAACTTCGACGAAATCCGCGTGTGGGCCGACTACATCGCGAACAACGCCGACTACCTGTACGACGACGCCGGCCTGAAGGGCGGCTTGTCGACCGACGCGAATTTCGTGATCCTCGGCGACTACAACTCCGATCCTCTCGACGGAGATTCGCATCCCGGGGCCATCGATCAGTTGCTCGCCAGCCCCCGTGTCGTGGACACCTTGCCGACGTCCGAGGGCGGGCCCCTCGAGGCGCAACTCCAAGGCGGGGCGAACCTTGTCCACAAGACGGATCCGAAGTACGACACCGGCGACTTCGGCGACGAGCCGCGCCCGGGCAATCTGCGCATCGACTACGTCCTGCCGAACGCGGGCACGCAAGTCGACGAGGCGAAGGTCTTCTGGCCGACGCGCGATGACGAGCTGTTCCGCCTCACGGGAATCCATCCATTCCCCACTTCCGATCACCGAATGGTCTGGACGAAGTTGCGTTTCCCGAAGGCCGATACGACCGCCCCCCCCCACGACCCGGCACAGCCGGGATCTCAATCCGGTCAGTCCGAGCCGCCCAGTGAACAGCCCGGCGAGCATCCCTCCCAACCCGGCCAGTCCACGGGCCACGTGATCTCCGACAAGGACGCTCACGGAAGCTCGGACTCAGGATCGACGAAACCGGTTGAGAAATCCGTCGTTTTGGCTAAGACAGGAACAGCTGCCGAGTTCATACTCGCCTCATCGCTAGTGCTCGCAGCCCTCGGTACGGCCTATATTGTGCGCCGCCGCCCCTGAGCCTCGCCGTTTTCTCCAGAAGCGATCACCGGCGACCGGTCGGCTACAGGATGAGACCTGTATCCGACCGGTCGCGGTGTTGAAGATCCCCGACATCCTCGCTCCTGCGATCAGAGGGAGCCGATGCCGCTGCTGCGGCAATCATTTCCGTGACGCGCTGGGGGAAGCCGAGCCGGACAGCCAGGCGATGAAGGACTCGGCTTGACTCCCGATCACCTCGCTGAGGTCGACGTCGAGGCTTTTCTCGACCGTTCCACTCTTGCGAAGTTCGCGGATCGTCATCCCCTGTCCTTGTCGGGCGGGTAGAAGCAACGACTGACAGTCGCCGTGGCGGTCGCTCGTAGCGCTCGCGTCCACGTGTTCGATAAGCCGATATCGGGAGTAGATCACCGCCAGCTCGTCGAGACCTGCGCACAGTTGTGCGATATCGCCGAGGGCGAGGCATGGTGATCGTCGGGCCCCACGATCCGGAGCTCGTCGCCAAGTGCGCGGACCGCATCGTCCATCTGCGGCGCCTCGATGCTTCCCTCGCCGAAGAAAGGCCCCGGGCCGAGTTTCTTATTCGAGTCCGGCTCCTGAGCCTGTTCGACTTCTCCCCTTAGTTTCGGGCGGGGACGACAAGTACGGACAGCCTGCGGATCGAAGAAGTAGCGCTACGCGGCGATCGCAGATCCGGCCGAGGCGATGCTCGACCTCTTCTGGTCGTCAGGGGCTCCCGAAGCCCTGGAGGGCGCGTCGGCGTTTAGATCGGGCTGCAGGGCGTCGAGGGCCGCGATGGTGACTGCGGCGTTCGTCGCGGGGCCGCCTGCCGCCATCGCGTGGTCGATGCAGGTCGTTTTCGTGGTCGTGTTGGGCTCGTGGTCGAGGGCGTGGATGACGTCGAGGGTCGTCAGTCCGGCGAGGAGTGCGTGCATGGGCTCATTGTCGCAAAGCGGATCGCGCGAACGGCACGAATACTCCTCTTGCTGTCATGTCAGCGGTGATCGAAGACCAATGATCGGGGCTATTGACGCTGTGCTGACACCAAATGCTTGTCCCCCGTTCATCGCGGCCGATACACTGCCCGCGAGTCGGCGGCCGTTTGGAAGGTCATCATGGATCTTGAGTTCGATCGCGAAGCTGTGGGTGTGAATGCCCGAAAAGACTGGAGGGACTGCGAGGAGTTCGGCAGAATCGGATCGTTTCTTTCAACGATTCCAACAGCCTCTGTGGCTCTGAGTCTGCCTGTCGGTGGCAACAGTGGTGTGAGCGCATTGCGGCAGGCGGCCGCAGACTTTGTTCGGGATATGCGGGTGGTCGCTTTTGAGTTCAATGATGCCTGTGCAGTCCTGGGTGCCGGGCAGGAGTCCGTGATCGGTGCTTTCGATGTCTCGGAGTATCAATCCACGACCGGTTTTGCCCAGATCGCAAAGCGCTTGGGAGGTGGCCAATGACAAGCGGAGCCGAAGCGATGCCCCTCCCTGACGATGTGAGCGGCGCGTGTGAGACCTTACGTGAGGACTTGTGGGCCGTTGCCACCAGGATCTCTCATACGCAGGTCGCCGCCGACACGGCTGCGGGTGTGCCCGGATGGTCAGGCGAAGCAGCCGACGCCTACATCGATTCCGTTCAAAGACTCGGCGAGCATGCTCGCAGCTTCGCGGAGGCTTTCGCCGGGCCGAGGAATGCGATCCTCGCGTGGTCTGAGGCTGTCGCTCATGCTCGCAGCGTCACGGTCCCCGATTTCCAAGCGCGTTATGACCAGGCGCAGGCTGACTATGACAATGCCGTCAACGCCCTCAATGATGAGGTCCGCGCTCGTATCACTGCCGGAGAGGACGTCTCCCAGGCGGAGATTGATATGCGCGTCGATTCCCTGAAGGGTATGCGCGATGACACCCGCAACGAGATCATCGGCGAGTACAGCACCGCGATGGATACTCTCGACGGTGAGGCGCAGACTGCCGCGAACGCCTTCATCGGGGCCGCGAGCTCCCTCATTGGAGAAGGGCCGAAGCGCACCCGAAACGAGATCGGTGCCGCACTCTTCAATGATATCCCCCTGGTTGACGGGCAAGCCGAATGGGAATACGCCCAAGAAATCGCACCGCGCATCGCCGCCGCCTTGCGCGATGAGGATCTCACCGCTGATGATCTTCGGGCGATTCAGGACACGTACGGCGCCCTACTCGAAAACCCATTCATAGCGAATGCGCTCATGGAAGAGCTGAGTGCGGATGAGCTCAACGGTTTCGCCGTGCGCGCCTCCGCTCTGGGGTTTGAACCCGCCAGCCCCGAGTCGGAGCTCGTCTCTACGGTCCTGAGTGAGGTCGGCACCGCGATGGTCTTGTCGACAGGAGGGGTCAATGCCACGGGGGTGCTCACTCAGCAGAACGAGGCTTTCCTTGCCGCTCGTGATGGCCTCCGCGGCACGCAGGGCACCACGATGGATCAGCTCGTCGCCAAGCAGATCCAGGAGTACAAGGATTCTGGTCGTACCGTCTATGACTACGCCGACCTGTGCGAGGACGCGCCCTATGGCGAACATGCCGGCTACTCGATCTTTTCCCAGCTGGCAGGCCTTGCAGCGCAGACGAACCCCGATCTTGCCCTCGGGCCCCAGTTCTACACCTCCGATAACGGTCCTTCGATGGCGGATGATCTGGTCGCCTGGGATCACGAGAATTCTGAGGGCGCATACGCTAATCGCATCAACGCCGGAGCGGTGATGCCTGGGGTCCTTCTGACCGGGTATGACGCTTCGATCCTCGATCCTGTTCATTCCCTCGCTCTGCTGTCCGATACGCCGGATTCCCTCGAGGGCGGGGCCGGTTCTGAGGCGCTCCAGGCGGCCGAGGGCGAACGCCTTGATGCGATGCGTCGTTTCCTCACGCGTGACACTCCCTTCGAGGTCGGTGATGCTTCGATGGATATGACCCGGTATCTCACGGGTCATCGGGGCCGGGGCAACGAGTTCTACGGTTTCCAAGACGGCGGCGAGGCATTCGGGAACATGATTTCCGATGCGAGCAGCCCTGATCCGAAGGCCGATCTCACCTTCCCCGACCCCGCCGACTACGGCGGCTCCAGTGATCCCGACTACCTCGAAGCCGAGCGCCGCTACCGCCAAGCGAGCGCAGATGACGAGCGACGCACCCAGATCGGCGCGAACTTCCTCTTCGGCTACGAGGACGGGCTCGACGCCGACCATGACACGTGGTGGTTCGGCGATCAGGACCAGGATCACGGCCAAGACGTCTTCGGGCATGCGAACAGCAAACTGCGTTCGTGGGCCGGAACGATCCTCGCGCCTCACATTGAAGGGATCGCCGGAAGTCTTGACGAGGTGGCCAAGCATAACGGTGTCGTCACCGGTGCCGGTGGCCGTCATTTCATCGCCTTCGACCGTGTCATGAGTCAGCGGCTGCTCGGCAAGAATGGCTTCTTCACCGACATCGGCTTCGACAACCCCGAGATCAGTGACAATGGGACTCCCGACGACACATCCGATGACTTCTATATCGGCGGACGCGCACCCGCCACCGACAATCTCCTACTCGCCGCACAAAGCGCGTATCGCGCTGATCTGGCAGATGCAGTTCAGGGCATCGGCGGCCGCTCCATCAACAATGTTACGGACGGGTGGTCGCCCCTGATGGAATCGCTCTTCACCGCGCCTGAAAATGCCAGCCAAGAAGCCATCGAAGCCCTCAACGCCCGTAACGAACGCTGGCAGGGGCTGATCCAGGCGGGGATCGGAGCCGTACCCTTTGGCGACATCCTCGAAGGGGCCATCAACAACGAAGCGACGCGCGAGGTCGCAGGGTACTTCATCGAGCAGGCGAAATCGAACGGCGTCGCCCCGGTCCTCGACTCCCTTCTCACAACCGACGCGAATAACACCACCGAGAAGACGACGAGAGAGACAATGGTCTACGACTACATGAAAGACTCCCTCTACCAGGAGATTTCCACCCACGGGGACTTCACGGGAGCACAAATCCCGCTCGAAGAACACCACCAGAAACTCGACACCTGGGATCAGTTCCTCGATACGAACGGACACGTCATCCCCTACGACACCATGACCGCAAGGCAGCGATCCGCCTTCCAGAAGTACATCAGTGAGAATGGCGATTCCCTCGTTTATTCCGCCGCCTCCAACTACGTCGAGACCTCAGTCAACAATGCCCGCCAATTGCACGGCGATGCCCGCATCATCTACGGAGACTGACCCATGATCGTGCCCCACCACCCGAAAAGTCGACGCTTCGGCCTCGCCCTCGCCGTCGTATTCGCGGCGGCTGCAGGACTCACCTCCTGCAGCCCGGCCCCCACATCCTCGATGTCTGCCAAGGAGTCCCCCATGTCCACCCCGATGATCGTCAGCATCACCCAAAACGAATACGACCATGTGAATCTCAATCTGCCCGAAGGCTGGTCCATCGTCCAGACGTCCACGCCCGACTCCTTCCTCGCCACGGCCAGCGAAGGCGAAAGCGGCGGCGCGATTCGCATCAACCGATGGTCACCGCAGTCTCTCTCCTTTGTCTATAACTACCCCGATGAGGTTCCCTTCGACATCGACCTCGCCGCCCACTACCGCGAGAGCATCTCCTCGGCCGAGCAGCACAAAGAAACAGCAGAGGTGACAGAACTATCTCCCCGCACGATCGGCGGCGTCCACGCCCTCGGATTCTCCCTCATGTGGACGAGGGCAGACGACCCCCACTACGCGCAAGCCTGGATTCTCGCGCGCCACGACGGCATTTGGGATGTTTCTGCCCGCTCCGCAACCGGTGGCGACTCCCTCTCCCCCGAAGTCCTCGCCGCCCTCGACTCCATTTCCTGGACCCCGGCAGGATCGTGAGTATGTGCTTCGTGCGGGTCGGGCACGCGAGCATGAGACACCGACGATGGGAGTGTTGATGAATGATTTGCACCGCTCCCCGAATCAGGGGCGAAAGTCCGCCCCGCGCTTCGGCCTCGCCCTCGCCGTCGTATTCGCGGCGGCTGCAGGGCTCACCTCCTGCAGCCCGGCCCCCACATCCTCGATGTCTGCCAAGGAGTCCCCCATGTCCACCCCGATGATCGTCAGCATCACCCAAAACGAATACGACCATGTGAATCTCACTCTGCCCGAAGGCTGGGCTATCGTCCAGAATGCGGCGACCAGGCCCGACTCCTTCCTCGCCACGGCCAGCGAAGGCGAAAGCGGCGGCGCGATTCGCATCAACCGATGGTCACCGGAGAATCTCGCCTTCTCCTTCAACTACCCCGATGAGGTTCCCTTCGACATCGACCTCACCGCCCACTACCGCGAGAGCATCTCCTCGGCCGAGCAGCACGAGGAGACTGCGGACGTACAAGAACTTCCCGCCCGCACCATCGGCGATGCCCACGCCCTCGGATTCTCCCTCATGTGGACAAGGGCAGACGACCCCCACTACGCGCAAGCCTGGATTCTCGCGCGCCACGACGGCATTTGGAATGTTTCTGCCCGCTCCGCAACCGGTGGCGACTCCCTCTCCCCCGAAGTCCTCACCGCCCTCGACTCCATTTCCTGGACCCCGGCAGGATCGTGAACACCCAGACCACGCCAGAACCCAGGCCAGCACAAGAAGCAGCACCGCACGGCACGCGAAGACCCCGCAGAACACATCGCCCGCACCGAGGGTCAACACCGCCTTCAACTCAACAACCGAAGTCTCTTAGGCTGCCCTCCCCGCCACCACCGGACCAGCCCAAACCCGCGCGTTCGTGGAGGCGGCCATGCGACCGCCCGGGTGCTCGATGATCGAGGAGATCGCGGGTTCGCGCACCGAGGATGCCGGATCGGCGGCATCGCGCACATCGACCCGGCAATTCACGAGGTCTTGGGCGAGGGTTCTCGCGATCGCGCCCTCGCCCAGGGCAGTGAGGAGGGTGACCGCCGAGGGCGCGCCGGCGCTCGGACCGGGCCGCAGGGCCTCGAGGGCCGCGATGGCGACTGCGGCGTTCGTCGCGGGGCCGCCTGCCGCCATCGCGTGGTTGACGCAGGTCGTCTTCTGCTTCGGATCGGTCAAGTCTTGTGTTGTGGTGTTACTTGTTTAGGTGGTGAGGGGGGTGGGGTTTGGTGCTTTTGTGCTGGTCGGTGGGGGTGTGGATGAGTTTGCGTATGGGGTGTCGGAGAAGTAGCGGTGTTCGCCGTATTGCCATTCCTTGTGCTGTTCGAGCAGGACTGCGCCGATGAGGGGGTTTGCGGGTTGGCGGTCGGGGAAGATCTGGACGAGGTCGGCGCGGCGCTTGATTTCGCACTTGAGCCGCTCGATGGGGGTGTTGGACCAGACCTTTTGCCAGTGCTCTGGTGTGAGGGTCGCGAAGGCGGTGAGGTCGGCCTCGGCGTCGGTGAGCATCTGGGCGATCTGGGGGAAGGAAACGGCCAGGGAGTCGCTAACCGCCCGCTATTGAGCGGTGACGGCCCTTGTGCGCGGTCTGAGCGAAGATCGTGGAGATCAGCTCTAGGAACAGGTAGGGGAACCAGGTGTGGTCGAGGCGGCGTGTCGGGAAGCGGGCGACGGCTTCGTCGATCTCGGTGCAGATCCGCGACACGGTCGAACGGCTGATACCGGTCTCGTTGCTCAGGGCTCGCACCAGCTGGTCGACTTTACGGGTCACGCCCGTCGATCCAGGCTTTGCAGATCAGTGCGTACAGGGGCCTTGTCGACCCTCTTTTGAGGAGACAGTAGACGGGGGGGAAGAAGGATCCTTCCTTCAACTTGGGGATCACCAGTTCCACCTCGCCAGCCGGGGTCGCCAGCGTCTTGGGGCGCGTCCCGTTACGCCGGGTCGTGCGCTCGGGGGCCTGCTCGTGCCGGGCCGCACCAATCCTCGCGCTCGCTTCAGCGTTGATCAGGTCCTGCAGTCCCGCCTGCAGCATCGGTCAGAACACGCCCGAGTGGACGAGGTCGGGATCGGTCAGGCCTTCCTGGATCAACGCGAACAAGGCGGGCGAATCAATAGCGCTGCCGTCTCAGCCACGCGCCGTGGGCGCCTACCCAGGCCGGAGCCCGAGTAGATGATCCCATGGCCCAGCAAGGGCTTCGACAACCGGTGTCGGGCTCGCATCAGATCGGAGCAGCAGTCTTCCCGGGCCCTGACAAGGTCACGAGCCGCTTCGGTGAACTCATCGAGGACCGTCACTGCCGTGAACGCGTCCAGCCAGAGCAACGCTGAGAGGTGTTCAGCATCGATCGCATCGGTCTTCACCCGCGACCCCGAAGGGCGCTGCAGCTTGGACGGGGCCGCGACGACCGTCCGGATATCGTTGCTCAGCAGCACCCTGGCGAGGCCGTATCCAGTCGGGCCGGCCTCGTAGATCGCCGCGACCGGGCCGGGCAGGGGCTTGATCCAGCCGGTGACTTCAGCGGGGGTCGGCATAGTCGGGCTTTGAAGATTTCTCCGGTCTGGACGTCCATCGCGTGCGCCACCGCGGAGCGGGCATGCACGTCCAGGCCGGCACTCGTACGCCCGGTAAACACCAGGGCCCCACGTATATCGGAAAGGCCAGACAGGCCGCCCCCTGTCCGGCAATCCATGAATCATTGCGCGACAAGGCCCCGGGCTGCCAGAGCCCCCGCCCCCGATCGAGATCACCCACACCGCCTAGCCGGGCACAACAAGAGCCCCTGAGCAACATTTACACTGGTCAGAGGCCCTTTCTTGCGCCCCCGACAGGACTCGAACCTGCAACCTCGGGATTAGAAGGCCCTTGCTCTATCCATTGAGCTACGGAGGCGTGGCGCCTTCGCGCCATGGTCAAGGATAGCCGCGAAGGGCGGGCGGCCCAAAGCAGGGCGCGCCCCGCCGCTGCGCCGTATTCGAATGCCCGGCCTACTCCACCGCAGTGAGGAAGGTGAGCTGGGACTCCGGTTCTTCGATGATCTCGTTGAGGCGCGCGTTGAAGACGGTCCCGTAGGGCATCGACATGTGGGCCTGGAAGGCCTCCTCGTCGCGGTACTTCTCGAAGACGACGAAGGCGCGGGGGTCGTCGGTCTCGCGATGCGGCTCGAAGACGATGTTGCCGGGCTCGGTCCGCACGTCGCGCGCGAGGCCCGCGATCATCTCGGCGACTTCATCCTCGAATCCGGGCTTCGCAGTGAAACGGGCGATGAGGATCACCATGCCGATCTCCTTTGATCCGTGATCTGGCCTGATCAGCGCGCCGGTCCCGGCGCCCTCACGATCATTCTAGGCGTCGGCACGAGCTTCTCGAGGCTCGCGAGCAGCGGGAAGAGGAGCACCGATACGCCGCCCGCAGCGACGAGGAAGACGAGCACCAATGCAGCCGCCCGGGGGGGGAACGGCTGCTGAGGAGCAGGGCCACGTGGGGGATCGCTGCGAGTCCGCCGATGACGAAGGCGAAAGGCATTCCAGAAATGCCCGGCGAGAGGATCCGCAACGCCGCTTCACCGGGGGTGGCGGATCTTGCTAAAGCGGAGAGCCGGACAAAAGGGAAAAGGCCCGGCGCTGCTGCGCCGGGCCCTTTGCGGAATCGAGGTCAGGCCTCGACGTCCAGCAGACCCTTCTTGTACGCCTTCGCCAGACGACGCGGAATACGGACCTCGCGGCCGGCAACCTTGATGTTGTCCAGACCGGTGAGGTCAGCCTTCCACGAGGAACGGCGAGTGCGGGTGTTCGCACGGGACATCTTTCGCTTCGGAACTGCCATTGTCGTGCCTCCCCTCTCTTCTCGTGAGTCGTGTGGTCGGTTGGTGGCCCGAGGGCCGCCGCCCGACGCTCAGCGCCGCGAGAAGGACCCGACCGGCCCGTTCCCACTGACGGCAACCCGAAAAGCTTAGCACGGCGCGCGCGAAGCCCTGTAGCCCGCCGCGAGTGCGCACAATGCGATCCTCGCTACAAAATCGGGCGCGTCGCACCGGCGCACCGCCGCTTCAGCCCTGACGGGCCTTGAGCCTCGGGTTCTTCTTGTTGATGACGTAGAGGTGACCGCGGCGGCGCACGACGACGGAGCCGGGCTGCTTGGCGAGCGATCGCAGGGATGCGCGAACCTTCATGCCCGTGCCTCCTGACGATCGGCCTTCGTGTAGCGGTCGCCGTAGCGGGCGCGGAACTTCTCGACCCGGCCGGCGGTGTCGACGAGTCGGGACTTGCCGGTCCAGAAGGGGTGGGAGGCCGAGGAGATCTCGACGTCGATGACGGGATAGGTGTTCCCGTCCTCCCATTCGATGGTCTGATCGGAGGTGAGGGTCGATCGGGTGAGGAACGCGAAGTCGGCGCCGCGGTCCCTGAAGACGACTCTGTGGTAGTCGGGGTGGATTCCCGGTTTCATGGGAATCTCCTTTCTCGTGTTCGGATGCGCCCCGTCCCGGCGGGGCCGCAGGCCGCCGAGGCCCTCGGGCATCGGCTCGTCGGCGCCGCGGACGAGGGCGTCACCAGGAGGACTTGACGACGCCGGGGAGTTCGCCGCGCAGCGCCATGGATCGGAATTGAACGCGCGAGAGGCCGAATCGGCGGAGGTACCCCCTCGGTCGGCCGTCGGTGACGCCCCGCCCTCGCAGGCGGGTCGGCGAGGCGTTGCGGGGCAGGGCGTGCAGGGCCCGCATCGCCGCCTCCCGCTCCTGCGCGGATGAATTCGGGTTCACGGATGCGGCTTTGAGCTGCGCTCGGCGCTCGGCGTACTTCTCGACGACGCGCTCGCGCTGGAGGTTCCGGGCGATCTTGGATTTCTTGGCCATGTCAGCGGGTCTCCACGAATTCGACGTGCTTGCGGGCGATGGGGTCGTACTTGCGGATCCGCATCCGATCGGGCGTGTTGCGGCGGTTCTTGGTGGTGACGTAGCGGTATCCGGTTCCCGCCGTCGATTGCAGGGTGATGATCGGACGCAGGTCCTTGCTCTTCGCGGCCATCAGAACTTCTCCCCTCTGGCGCGCATGTCGGCGACGACCGCCTCGATTCCGCGCTTATCGATGGTCTTGATCCCCCTCGCGGACAGGGTGAGCGTGATCGTGCGCCCGAGGGAGGGCACCCAATAGCGCTTCTTCTGGACGTTGACGTCCCAGCGTCTCTTCGTCTTCCTGTGCGAGTGCGAGACGGCGTTGCCGAAGCCCGGCGTTGTGCCGAGCACCTGGCAGGTTCTGCTCACGGCGCGTCCTTTCGTCGATTCGGGTCGCAAGTTCGCGACTCGTACGTGCCCGGAACCAGTTATAGTATTGAGAATCATTCTCATGCAAGCGCTGAGCGAAGGATCACGATGCGACTGAGTTCCCTCTCCTCCCCCTCCCCCATGCTCCGCACGGCGGGCCTCCTCGCCGCCTCGGACATCGCGCCCGCCCTCGTCGTCGACATCGACGAGGACGGCGTCTCAATGCGCCTCATCGAAGGATTCGAGGAAATCGAACGCCGAGAAGTCCCCCTCGCGCACGCCTGCATGTCCTGCTCCCTCCGCGAGGGCGTCATCCCCTGGCTCGTCGAACTGCGCGACGCCGGCCTCGAGCGGCTCATCCTCGTCCTGCCCGTCAACGTCGAAGCACTGACCTGCATCCCCGCCCTCGCGGACCTCACCGCGCCCTCGCAGATCCTCGAAGGAGTCGAAGTCTGCACCCAGGCGCACCTCGTCGACCTCGCTCAGGCCTCCGAGGACCTCTTCGCCCACGTCCCCCTCGAGGACCTAGGCTTGGCGATCTTCGAGGGCGACGAGCGCTGCACCGGCGAAGTCCTCATGAACGGCGTGGGCTACGCCGACCTCATCATCGCCCTCGGCGAGGAGGGCCTCGGCCTCGACCTCGTCGAGCATTTGCGGGCCTTCGACTCCCTCATGATCCGCCACCTCGACGAGCTCAGCCCAGAACTCCTCTTCGACACACTCCACGATCCCGACGGCGCGATCGCTCGCATCCACCCGGCTTCGACCGAAGCCTGGGGCGGCCCCGGCGAAAGGGGCGTGTGGACCCTCGATCTCCACTCGGAGCGCCCCTTCCATCCGGAACGACTCGCATCCGCGGCGACGAGCCTCGCACCCATGGGCGTCTGCGCCAGGGGATGCTTCTGGCTGCCCAGCCGCCCGACGATGATCGGTGCCTGGGAGGTCTCGGGCGGACGCGTCCAAGTGGGACGCGCGGGCGAATGGACGCAGGACGCCTACACGCACATCATCATCACCGGAACCGGGCCGGATTCGCTGAAGGACGAGCTCACGCGCGCCTTCAACGATCTCCTCATGACGCCCGAGGAGATGGCCGGGGCCCTCGCCTTCGTAGGAGCCGATGACGGCCTCGCCGACTGGTTCGGCCCCGAGGAGGAATGATCCCGGCGCCGAGGGCGCCGAAGCGCATATCCTGGCCGGGTACGCACGAGCCCGCCCGGAGGAGCCCATGAACACCGCCAGTCTCGAATCCCTCGAGGAGACCCGCGAGTCCGCGTGGGCGGGGCGGCCCGAGCTCATGAAGCGCGGCGAAGACGGGGCCTATCGGCTCATTGAGTACCCCGACCGCACACCCTTCGCCTTCATCATTGACGCGCGCAAGTCGCAAAGCCTCTGAGATGGCATCGATCGACACGATCCGCTCGGGAACCCTCATCGAGCATGAGATCGAGATCAAGCGCTCGCGCTTCCTCACGACCCTCGGGCGCGTCGACTCGGTCTGCGAGGCGCGCGAGCTCATCGACCTCGTGAAATCCCAGCATCCGCAGGCGCGCCACAACTGCTCCGCCTACCTCGTCATCGAAGAGGGCCTCAATCCCCAGCAGCATTCGAGCGACGACGGCGAACCCCCGGGAACCGCCGGAACCCCGATGCTCGATGCGCTCCGCCTGTCCGGGACCTGGAACGTCTGCGCCGTCGTCACGCGCTATTTCGGCGGGATCCTCCTGGGAGGCGGCGGACTCATCCGCGCCTACTCCTCCTCCGTCTCCGAAGCCCTCGCCCTCGCGCCCCGCGCCCATATGCGCGATCTCGAAGTGCTCTCCGCTCGCCTGCCCCTGGCCGAAGCGGGTCGCATCGAAGCCGAATTGCGCGCCGCCGGCGCGACGGTGCTCGATGTCACCTGGAGCGATGACGTCGAGATCCGGATCGGCGTGGAACCGGGTCGAAGCAGGCCATTCGATTCCCTCGTTGCGGCCTGCACGCAGGGTGTTTCACGTTTCCGGATCGTGGGCACGACCCGCGTTGAAGTGGACGGCCCTTCACCCGAGTCGTAAAGTTTTCAACGTGATCGGATACCGGAACAGCGAAGCGCGCCTGGCCCTTGCAGGTGTCGCGGTTTCCGCGTACCCGTGTCAGTGTCCTGCGGGCGAATGACCTTCATGACGCGTCATCGCGTCGTCATTCGTCCTGTATCGCCACCCGCCCCGGCGCGTGCGCCGCATGCCTGAGCACGATCCTCAACGGCGCACCCCTCCCCCTCGCCTCCACTGCATTCATCAGGAGAACACCATGTCGCACATCGCTTCCAACGTCGCAGAACTCATCGGCTCCACCCCCCTCGTCCGCCTCAACCGCGTGACCGGCGAGGACGTCGACGTCGTCGCCAAGATCGAGGCCTTCAACCCCGCGTCCTCGGTCAAGGACCGCATCGCCGCCTCGATCATCGATGCGGCCGAGGCCTCGGGCGAGCTCGCCCCCGGAGGCACGATCATCGAAGCGACCTCGGGCAACACCGGTATCGCCCTGTCGATGGTCGGCGCCGCCCGCGGCTACAAGGTCGTCATCGTCATGCCCTCCTCGATGTCCGTCGAGCGCCGCATGATCGTGCGCGCATTCGGCGCCGAGCTCGTCCTCACCGACCCCAAGGGCGGCGTCGCCGCGGCCGTCGCCGAGGCCGAGCGGATCCGCGACGAGCGCTCCGGATCGATCATCGCCTCCCAGTTCGCCAATCCCGCGAACCCGGCAATCCACGCCGCGACCACCGGCGAGGAGATCTGGGCCGATACCGACGGCGCCGTCGACGTCTTCGTCGCGGGCGTCGGCACGGGCGGAACGATCTCCGGAGTGGCCAAGGCCCTCAAGGCCCACAACCCCGACATCCGCGTGATCGCCGTCCAGCCGGCCGAGTCGCCCATCCTCACCGGCGGGAACCCCGCCCCGCACGGCATCCAGGGCCTCATGCCGAATTTCCTCCCCGAGAACTACAACGGGCAGATCGTCGACGAGGTCGTCTCCATCGACACCGCCACCGCGATGACCTACGCGCGCCGCGCCGCCGCCGAGGAGGGGCTGCTCGTGGGCATCTCCTCGGGCGCCGCGCTCGCCGGCACCGCCGAGGTCGCGGCCCGGCCCGAATTCGCGGGCAAGCGCATCGTGACCCTCCTGCCCGACACGGGCGAGCGCTACCTCTCGACGAAGCTCTTCGAGGACCTCGTCGACTGAAGCCCGGACGGGGCTCGCGGCCCATCGAGCCGCGAGCCCCGCTCCCGCAGGCACCCCTCCGAAGACTCCCCGCTACGAGGCGGGATAGACTGAGCAGAACCTCGCACGAAGGACACGCGCATGCCGTTGAACCCCCGCAGGGCCTTTCAGCTCCTCAAGGAAGATCTTCAGACCGCGCGTCGCCGCGACCCCGCGGCCACCTCCACCCTCGAAGTGGCCCTCACCTATCCCGGAGTCCACGCCCTGTGGGCGCACCGCGTCTCGCATGCGCTCTGGCGGCGAGGGGCCCATCTGCCCGCCAGGATGCTCTCCTCGGCGAGCCGCTCCGTCACCGGAGTCGACATCCATCCCGCCGCGCGGATCGGCAGACGCGTCTTCATCGACCATGCGACCGGCGTCGTGATCGGGGCTACCGCCGAGGTCGGCGAAGACGTCGTCATCTTCCACGGCGTGACCCTCGGCGGCGTGTCGATGACCCCGGGCAAGCGCCATCCCACCGTCGGCGATCACGTGATGATCGGGGCGGGAGCGAAGGTCCTCGGCCCGATCACGATCGGGAACGGCGTGAAGGTCGGGGCGAACGCCGTCGTCGTCAAGGACGTGCCCTGCGGCAATGTCGCCATCGGCGTCCCGGCCCGCCTCATCCCCAAGGCCTGCGAGGACACGGAGGACGACGACCTCATCATCGACCCCTCCTACTTCCTCACCGAGCCCGAGCTCTACATCTGACAGACCCCGGTGCCCCCTCCTGCGGGCGCTCGCGATCCCGACGCGCGGAACGGATGGAAAACCCGCGCATGTGATGCGCGCCACCTATGCTGGATTCATGGAACAGCGCACACTTCACGCACAGGTGGATGCGTTGACCGATGTCGATCGCCCGGCAGGAGTCGAGATCGCGACGCTCACCCGTTACGACATCCCCGTGCTCGCGGTCCTCGACCTGGACGCCTACGGCTTCGAGACGACCCCCGAAGCACTCCTCCAGGCCTCCGAAGAGCTCCGCATGACCTTCGACGGCGCATTCGGCGCGACGACGGACGACTCCTTCGTCGGAGCCTGGGACGGGGGCACCCTGGTCGGGGCGATCCTCGTCGTCCGCGAATCGCCCTGGGACGACGCACCCGACGGCCCCTTCGTCGTCGACCTCATCGTCGACCCCGAGTACCGCAGACGCGGCATCGCCACCGCCCTCGTCGGCGAGATCGCACGGCGCTGCAAGGACTGGGGGTACGACTCGCTCGCCCTGAGGATCGACGCGCGGCACGCGGGCGCCGCCGAACTCTACGACGACCTCGGCTTCGAGGACGTCGACTGACCCCGCCCCTTCGCTCAGCGGCTCACCTCTGGCACGACGGGCACCAGAACAGGCGCCGGTTCTGCATGAGCGCCTCGCGGATCGGCGTGCCGCAACGCAGGCAGGGCCTGCCCGTGCGGTGATACACGTACCAGCGCGAGGCCTCCTCATCGCCTTCGAGGGGAGGATCCGGGGCCTCATCGGGATCCATGGTCTCCAGACGGCCCGCGGCCAAGCCGCGATTCATGAGATCGCAGATCAGCACCCACAGCTCCTTCAAGCGCTTGACGGAGACATTCGCACCCTTGCGATGCGGTGAGATCCCCGCGAGGAACAGGGCGTCGGCGCGATAGATGTTCCCCACGCCCGCGATGATCGACTGGTCCATCACGATCTCGCCAATCGCCCGCTTCTTCGCATGAGCCGTCTCGGCGAAGCGCGCGGCAGCATCCTCATCATCCCGCGCGCCGCGTTCTAAAGGATCGGGGCCGAGCCGCGCCTCGACCGCCTCGCGCTCGGCGTCCGTGATGAGCTCGCAGCGATTCGGGCCGACGAGATCGGCGACCGCATGCGCGTTGTACATGCGGAAACGGACCTGGCCCACCGGCTCGGGCGGCTCCCAGGTGCCCGCTTCGGCCTCGCCGAAGCCCTCCCCCCATCGGGTCTCCGAATGGCCGTTCCACTCCCCCGCCGGAACGGGGGGCACGCGGTGCGCCACGCCGTAGCCCTCGTCGACGACGGTCTCGTCGCCGTTGAAGCGCCACCACCCGTAGAGCCCCAGGTGGATGTGCATCCACTCCTCGGGAGGCCCCTCGCCTTCGCCCTCGGCGACGAAGCCGATGAACATGTGCTTGCCGTGAACGCGGACGGCCTGAAGGATCTTCCCGTCGATCCGGGCCGCAGAAGCGGCGAAGCGGCCCTGCGGCGACGATGCGACGACCCCGCCGCCCTCGAAGAGCTCGGTGATCGTTCCTGCGAGCCGACGAATCGCATCGCCTTCGGGCATGTCGCCTCCTTCATCTCGGCTCCGCGGCACGACCCCATGAATGCGGCCCCCCGAATCGAATCGAGGGGCCGCACCATCGCGGATCATCAGCGCGGAAGCACCACGTTCACCAGCGAAGGGGCGCGCACGATCACCTTCAGCGGATCGCGGCCGTCGAGCAGCTTGACGATCGGCCCCTGGGCGAGCGCCTCCTCACGCAATTCATCTTCGCCGATCGAGGGCGAAACTTCGAGGCGAGCGCGCACCTTGCCGTTGACCTGGACGATCGCCGTCACCGTCTCCTCGATGAGGAGGGACTCGTCGGCGACGACCGGGAAGGGCTCACGGGCGAGGGATTCGGCGTGCCCGAGACGCATCCACAGCTCCTCGGCGATGTGCGGGGCCACCGGGGAGACCATGAGGATGAGCACCTCGACCGCCTCGCGCGGAGCGGCTTCAAGGCCGGTCAGGTGGTTGTTGAGAACGATGAGCTTCGCGATCGCCGTGTTCACGCGCATGTTCTCGTACTCGACCGTGACATCCGCGATCGTGCGCGCGACGAGGCGCTTCGTCTCGAGATCCGCCTCGCCCTCGCTGATCGTGAGCTCACCGGTCTCCTCGTCGACGACATTGCGCCACAGGCGCTGGAGGAAGCGCTGCGAGCCGACGACCGCGCGGGTCTCCCAGGGGCGCGAAAGGTCGAGCGGGCCCATGCTCATCTCGTACACACGGAAGACGTCGGCGCCGTAGGCCTCGTACATCTCATCGGGCGTGACGATGTTCTTCAGGGACTTGCCCATCTTCCCGTACTCGCGGTTGACGGGCTCGCCCCTGTAGGTGAATCCGGCGATCTCATCGCCCTCGACCTCGTCGGCGGGGACGTACTGGCCGCGCGCGTCGGTGTAGGCGTAAGCCTGGACGTAACCCTGGTTGAAGAGGGTGTGGTAGGGCTCGGCATCCGGGACGTGCCCGAGGTCGAAGAGGACCTTCTGCCAGAAGCGCGAATAGAGCAGGTGGAGCACCGCGTGCTCGACGCCGCCGACGTACAGGTCGGTGCCGCCGGACTCCTTGCCCTCGCGCCCGCCCATCCAGTAGGCCAGGTTCTCCGGAGCGGCGAGGGCGTCGTCGTTCTTCGGGTCGGTGTAGCGCATCTCGTACCAGCACGAACCGGCCCACTGGGGCATCGTGTTCGTCTCGCGACGGTAGGTCCTCGGTCCGTCGCCGAGGTCGAGCTCGACATTCACCCACTCCTCGGCGCGGCCGAGCGGCGCCTCGGGCTCGGAGTCCGCATCGTCGGGATCGAAGGTCCGCGGCGAGTAGTCGGAGACCTCGGGAAGCTCGACGGGGAGCTGGTCCTCGGGCAGGGCGTGCGGCAGGCCGTCCTCGTCCCACACGATCGGGAAAGGCTCGCCCCAGTAGCGCTGACGCGAGAAGAGCCAGTCGCGCAGACGGTAGGTCACCGCTTTGCGACCGACCCCCTTCTCCTCGAGCCAGGCGATCATCGCCGCCTTCGCCTCGTCCTTGCCGAGGCCGTCGAGCGAGACCTCGTCATTGCGCGAGTCCACGGCGACGCCGTCTCCGACGTAGGCGCTCTCGGACAGGTCATGACCGTAAGGATCCTCGGCCGGGCCGATCGTCCGGATGACCTCGAGCTCGTACTTGCGGGCGAACTCCCAGTCGCGATCGTCATGGGCGGGCACCGCCATGATCGCGCCGGTCCCGTAACCCCACAGGACGTAATCGGCGACGAAGACCGGGATCTCGCGGCCGTTCACCGGGTCCACTCCGAAGAAACCGGTGAAGACGCCGGTCTTGACGCGCTCTTCGTCGGCGCGCTCCGCCTCGGACTTGGAGGCGGCCTGGGCGCGGTAGGCGGCGACCGCCTCGCGCGGACTCGCAGCTCCACCGGTCCAGGCGCCCTTCGTGCCCTCGGGCCACTGCGCGGGAACGGTGAGCATCTCGGCGTCCTGGGCGTCGCCGGCGAAGGTGCCGCCCAGGATCGGGTGCTCGGGCGCGACGACCATGAAGGTCGCTCCGAACAGGGTGTCGGGACGCGTCGTGTAGACCTCGAGCTCCCTCGGGGCCGCGCCCGCGCCCTCGGCGCCGGGCACCGGGAAGACGACGCGCGCGCCCTCGGAGCGGCCGATCCAGTTGCGCTGCATCGCACGGACCTTATCGGGCCAGTCGATCGTGTCGAGGTCGTCGGCGAGGCGCTTGCCGTAGGCGGTGATCCGCATCATCCACTGGCGCAGGCTCCGCTTGAAGACCGGGTAGTTGCCGCGCTCGGAACGGCCGTCGGCCGTGACCTCCTCATTCGCGAGGACGGTGCCCAGGCCCGGGCACCAGTTGACGGGCGCCTCGGAGACGTAGGCGAGGCGGAAGGAATCGACGACCTTCGCGCGTTCGACGCGATCGAGCTCCGCCCAGGCCCGGCCGTCGGGAACGGCGACCTCACCGGAGGCCAGCTTCGCCTCGAGTTCTCCGATCGGACGGGCAGCGCCGAGGGAGCCGTCGGGAGCCGTCGCGGTCTCATCGAACCAGGAGTTGAAGATCTGGAGGAAGATCCACTGCGTCCACTTCACGTACTCGGTGTCCGTCGTTGCGAGCGAGCGGCGCCGGTCGTGGGACAGGCCGAGGCGACGGAGCTGACGGCGCATGTTCGCGATGTTCTGCTCGGTCGTGATCCGCGGATGCTGGCCCGTCTGGACCGCGTACTGCTCGGCGGGCAGGCCGAAGGCGTCGTAGCCCATCGTGTAGAGGACGTTCTCGCCCTTCATCCGGTGGAAGCGCGCCACGGTGTCGGTCGCGATGTACCCGAGCGGGTGGCCGACGTGCAGGCCCTTGCCCGAGGGGTAGGGGAACATGTCGAGGAGGAAGAAGGGCTTCGCCTCCGAAAGGGGGCCAGCGAAGTCGCCGACCGGGTTGTCCGCGTTGAAGGTCCCCCGCTCGTCCCACCGGTCCTGCCACGCGGTCTCGATATCGCCTGCGAGTTCAGCGGTGTACCGATGTGCGGGTTCCATGCCCGGCGTCTGGCTCATATGGGGCCCTCCCCTTCTCCACTTTCGACATGTGCGACCCTGACAAGGGTAGACCATCGCCTCCTCGCCAAGCCCCGGCGCCCACTGGTCGGAGCGGGGTGGAAGGGGTGAGAATGAGCGCATGACAACCGTCTTCGAGAAGATCATCTCCGGCGAATGGGCCGGACGCTTCGTGTGGGCCGACGAGGTGTGCGTCGCCTTCGCCACGATCGAGCCGACCGCGCCCGGCCACGTCCTCGTCGTCCCGCGCGAGCCGTACCCGAAATGGACCGACGCCCCGACCGACGTCGCCTCCCACCTCATGCGCGTCGCCCGCATCATCGGCCTCGCCCAGGAGAAGGCCTTCGGGGTGCCGAGGGCGGGCCTGGTCATCGCGGGTTTCGAGGTGCCGCACACTCATCTTCATGTGATCCCGCTGCGCACCGAGGCCGATGTCCTCCTTTCGAACGCCGCGCAGGCGAGCGCCGAGGAGCTCGACGAAGCGATGCTCCGTCTGCGCGAAGCGCTCCTCGCGCAGGGGCACACCGCGCACGTCCCCGAGGACATGGGATCGGCGGCGCGCGCCTGAACGAGGCCGCCGCCCGTTCAGCCGTCGAGGGGCGTCACCCGCACGAGTCGGGCGGTCGAACCCGACACGCGGATCCCGGTCCGCTCCTCGACATCGAGGATCAGGCCCTCACCGCGCCGTCGAACGAGCCGCACGCGCGCATCGAGGCGAAGGCCCGCGGCATCGAGATCGCGCAGCGCCTGCGGGTCCTCATCCGAGAGCCGCGCCACGCTCGCCCACTCCCCCTCGGCCAGGTCCACCAGCGGGAGCATCGGCCTGGCCTCCACCGCACCCGCGGCATCGGGAATCGGATCGCCGTGCGGATCGCGATTCGGATGGCCGAGCGCCGCATCGATGTGATCGAGAAGACGATCGGTCACGGCATGTTCGAGGATCTCCGCCTCTTCGTGCACCTCGTCCCATTCGAAGTCGAGGTGCTCGTGCAGGTAGGTCTCGAGGAGCCGATGACGCCGGATCATCGCGATCGCCAGCGCGCGCCCCTCATCCGTGAAGTGCACTCGCCGATAGGGCTCATGCGTGACGAGCCCCTGCGAGGCGAGCCTCGCGACGTTCTCCGAGGCCGTCGAGGCGACGACCCCCATCCGCACCGCCAAGTCGTTCACGGAGATCCCGTCCTCCCCGGCTTCTTCGCAACTCCACATCGCCTTGAGGTAGTCCTGGGCGACTTGTGTTGCGCGCGGTTCCCCGCCGGACCTGCGAGTCACTCCAGCCATGCGCCCCTCGATTCGATTCTGTGGCGGTCTTCTCACCACGCATTTTTGCATCGATCCCGCTCTGGCGGTAAAGTGGTGTCTCGGCCGCAAGGCCCCCGCGTCATTAGCTCAATTGGCAGAGCAGCTGACTCTTAATCAGCGGGTTGAGGGTTCAAGTCCCCCATGACGCACAGCTTCGGAGCGATGATCTCGCTGCGGAGTCCCGCGTCATTAGCTCAATTGGCAGAGCAGCTGACTCTTAATCAGCGGGTTGAGGGTTCAAGTCCCCCATGACGCACGCGCGGCGGCGCGACCGGATCGGTCGCGCCGCTTCTTTTTCATTCGCGCTGCGGGCGGGTGGCGACAAGTCGAACACCAGGCCACAGGCAGGCGTCGACAAGTCGAACACCAGCCACGGGCGGGTGGCGACAAGTCGGACAGAGCCGTTCCCGTCTGAAACGACTGCGAGCGCTGACCTGCGAATACACTCGGCACACCGGTTCATTCCGACCGAGTTGTTGCCAAGACTAAAACAGGGCATGTCCGAGTTGTTGTCACCCTTGAAACGGGCTGCGACCGAGTTGTTGCCAAGGCTGAAACAGGGCATGTCCGAGATGTCGCCGCAGCCCGAACAAGCTCCGCCCGAGACGTCGCCGAGGTTGCAACAGACTGCGCCCGGCTCATCACCGACCCCGAGTCCGGCGCACAGCCCCGCCCTCGTCACCCGGGATCCTCAAATCCCGAGCAGGTCCCGGCCGAATACGCCTAGGCGTCGAGGCCGAGCTCCTTGCGCAGGCGCGCCACATGCCCGGTCGCCTTCACGTTGTACTTCGCGAGCCGGACGAGACCGTCCCTGCCGACGACGACCGTCGAACGGATGATCCCCTCGTAGACCCTGCCGTAATTCTTCTTCTCGCCCCACGCGCCCCAGGCGAGAAGAATCTCATGCTCGGGATCGGACACGAGGGGGAAGTTGAGCGACTGCTTCTCGGCGAAGCGCTCGAGAGCGGGCATCGGATCGGCGCTCACGCCGATCACCGCGTAGCCCGCGCCCTTGAGCGAATTGAGCGAGTCCCTGAAATCGCAGGCCTCGGTCGTGCAGCCGGGAGTCGAGGCCTTCGGATAGAAGTAGACGACGACCCCTTCAACCGCCTGAGCGAGGAGCCCCGACAAAGTGATCGTCCCCTGCGTGGATTCCGCGGTGAAATCGGGCGCTTGCGCGCCTTCGCTGAGCTGTGCCATGGTCGAGAGTCTAGAGCCGTCCGAATAGGATCGCCCGACGACGCCCGACGCCTCCTTTGCCTTAGCCTGGTCGCATTCCAGTCCTCGGAAGGAGCGCACCGTGATCGAGGCCCACCCCCTTCTCACTCTGATCCCGCCGATTCTCGCGATCGTCCTCGTCATCACGACGAAGCGCGTGCTCGCCTCGCTCGCCGCCGGCGTCGTCTCCGCGGCCCTCCTCGTGGCCGACGGATCGCTCACCGGAACGGCCGTCCTCGTGTGGAACTCCTTCGCGCAGATCTTCTGGTCCGAGGGCGCGATCAACGCCTACTACGTCCTGATCCTCGCCTTCCTCCTCACGCTCGGCGTCATCACCTCCCTCGTCCTCATGGCCGGCGGCACCGGAGCCTTCGCGGAGTGGACAATGACGAAGATCAAATCCCGTCGCGGCGCTCAGATCCTCGCAGCGGCCCTCGGCACCGCGATCTTCATCGACGACTACTTCAATGCGCTCGCCGTCGGGCAGGTCGCGCGCCCGGTTAGCGACCGTCACAAGGTGTCGAGGGCGAAGCTCGCCTACCTCATCGATTCCTCCTCCGCACCCGTGGCCGTGCTCGCGCCCTTCTCCTCCTGGGGCGCCTCGATCATCGGCATCATGGCCCCGATCGTCGCCGCCGCCGCGATCGACGTCTCCGATGCGGGCGCCTTCATCCGCTCAGCGGGCATGAACTACTACGCGATCGGCGCGATCGTCCTGCTCTGGCTCACGGTCGTCTTCGAGGTCGACTTCGGCTCGATGCGCCGCGAGGAGCGGCGCGCCGTCGAATCCGGGGATCTCTTCGCCCCGGAGGCGCAGGTTCCCGGCCAGCTCACCGACAACCTCCCCCGCCACGAACCCGGGGCGAAGCGCGCGCTCATCGTCCCCTTCCTCATCCTCGTCGCCGGCGTCCTCGGCGGGATCGTCTGGACCGGCCACTCGGCCTCGGGCTCGTGGAGCGCCCTCGAGATCCTCGCGAGCACCGACGTCGCGCTCTCCCTCAACATCGGCGGCGTCCTCGGCCTCGTCTCGGCGGCCTACTACTACTTCCACTACACGCACGAGGATCCCCTCTTCGAGGTGAGGACCGCCCTCAGGGGCGTCGCCGAAGGGGCGCGCTCGATGCTCCCCGCGATCGAGATCCTCCTCCTCGCGTGGATGCTCGGCTCGCTCATCTCCGAACTCGGCACCGGCGCCTATCTCGGCGGACTCGTCGAATCGGCGGAGGTCCCCGCGGCCTGGCTGATCCCGCTCCTCTTCATCGTCGCCGGCGCGATGGCCTTCGCGACCGGCACCTCGTGGGGCTCCTTCGGCATCCTCCTGCCGATCGCCGGCGAGATCATGGCAGCGGTTCCCGAGGGGGCCGGGCTCCTCATCCCGGCTTTCGGCGCGGTCCTGGCCGGCGCCGTCTTCGGCGATCACTGCTCGCCGATCTCGGATACGACGATCCTCTCCTCGACGGGCGCGGGCTGCAACCACATCACGCACGTGAACACGCAGCTCCCCTACGCCCTCGCGGGCGCCGGCGCATCGCTGCTCGGATACATCGTCTACGCCCTGACGTTCAACGCGCTCATCGGCCTCATCGTCGTCATCGGAGCGCTCGTCGCACTGACGGTCGTCGTCCGAACGTGCCTGCCCCTCATCAAAGGAGCGGAGGCGGGCTCCCGCTCAGGCGCGCGGCTCCCGGAAGAGCCTCAGCGCCCTTCGCACCGCTGAACCCGCCTCACGCAGTCGGCCGCCCCGATTCCCGGGCCGGATCCCGCAGGACACCCCGGTGCGCAAGAGGGGACTCGAACCCCCACGTCAAAGACACTGGAACCTAAATCCAGCGCGTCTGCCAATTCCGCCACTTGCGCGCCCCTTCATCCTAAGGGGAAGTGGAGCTCGGGCCCGACTCAGTCCTCCCCCGCGCCCCGACGGGCCCTCTCGATCGTCGCCTCGCCGATGACCCGCGAGCCGCGGTAGAGGACCGCGGACTGACCGGCGGCGACGCCGCGGATCGGGAGGGCGAGGCGCACGGTCAGCGCCGACTCGCCCCCTTCGCGAGCGGCCCCGGCATCCGAATGAGTCAGCGATGCGAGCGGAACGGGTTCGCCGTGGGCCCTCACCTGGACGAAGAGATCCGAAGTCCCGCTCGCGGCAGCGCCACCGCCTTGGTCCCCGAGATCATCCGGCGCCAACCACACGACATCGGTGCAGGCGATCTCGTTGACGCTCAAGAGCTCGGAGGCGCCGACGACGACCTCGTTCGTCGCGGGACGGGTTTCGAGGACGTAGCGGGGGCGGCCGTCGGCCGCGGGCCGGTCGATGCGCAGGCCCTTGCGCTGCCCGACCGTGAAGTTCCAATAGCCCCCGTGCGAGCCGAGCGCCTCGCCCTCGGGACTGACGATCCTGCCGGGTCGGCTGCCGAGCCTCGCGCGCAGGAAAGCGCGCGTATCGCCGTCGGGGATGAAGCAGATGTCGTAGGAATCGGGCTTGTCGCAGACGCCCAGGCCGCGAGCCTCCGCTTCGGCGCGCACCTCCGCCTTCGAGCTCGCTCCGCCCAGGGGCAGCAGGACCCGCGACAGTTCCGAGCGCCCCATGACGGCGAGCACGTAGGACTGGTCCTTGAGCGGATCGGCGCCGCGATGAAGCTCCGGGCCCGCGGGCCCCTCGACGATCGACGCGTAGTGGCCGGTGCAGACGGCGTCGAATCCGAGGGCGCGCGCGCGTTCGGCGAGCTCGCGGAACTTCACGAACTCGTTGCATCGCACGCAGGGGTTGGGCGTGCGGCCGAGTGAGTACTGCTCGACGAAGTCCTCGATGACGGTCTTCTCGAAATCCTCGGCGAGGTCCCACACGTAGAAGGGGATCCCCATGATCTCCGCGGCCCGCGCGGCGTCCCCCGCGTCCTCGACCGAGCAGCAGCCGCGCGAGCCGATCCGGCATTCGAGGGGTTGGGAGGACAGGGCCATGTGGACGCCGACGACCTCATGACCGGCATCGACGGCGCGAGCGGCGGCGACGGCGGAATCGACGCCGCCGGAAAGCGCGGCGAGAACGCGCATCATGACCTCCTCGAAGACGAACGCGCCGCGCGGGATCCCTCGCGCTCATCAAGGGCGCGCCCCGCGGCGACGGCCCGAGGGAGTGCGCGGAGGAAGGCCCCGATGTCCTCCGAGGCGGTCGAGGGCCCGGTCGAGACCCGCAGCGCCCCCAGCGCCTCGGCCTCGCTCGCGCCCATGACGAGGCGGACCGCGGAGGGACGGGTGACGCCCGCATGGCACGCCGATCCGGCCGAGACGGCGACGCCCGCCGCATCCATCGCCATGAGGACCGCCTCGGGATGCGCGGTCGGGATCGACAGGTGGATGATGGCCGGCGAGGCGAGCCCCGGATCGACGCTCGGGCGGATCGGCGCCCCCAGGGAATCGCTCGCAGCGTTCAGGCCGTCGAGGAGCTGCTCGCGCAATCCGAGCGCGTGCGCGCGTCGCGCACCGCGCTCCCGCACCGTCTCCTCCAGCGCGGCGGCCAGGGCGCACGCGCCGGCGACATCGGGGGTTCCCGAGCGCAGGCCCCGTTCGTGCCCGCCACCGGGCCGGTCCGTGCGCAGAGGCGTCCCCCTCTTCACGAGGAGGACCCCGGTGCCCACGGGGGCCCCGATCTTGTGCCCCCCGAGGGAGAGCAGATCGACGCCGAGCCCGGCGAAATCCGTATCCAGCACGCCCACGGCCTGCGCGGCATCCGTATGGACGAGGGGGCGGCCGCCCGTCGCCGCGGCTTCGGGCGCGGCGGCCGCAAGCGCCTCGACGAGGCTCCCGAGCGGTTGGATCGTTCCGATCTCCGAACTCACCAGCGTCAGGGAGGCCAGCGCCAGGGAATCCGCGTCGGCCGACAGGGCCGCCGGATCGACCTCGACGACGCCCGAGGGCGCGACCCTGAGGCGCGAGACCTCGAAGCCCTCGTCGGCCAGGCCCTGCGCCTGCTCGCCGACCGCGTCATGCTCGACCTCGGACAGCAGGACGCGGGTGCGCCCGGGGGCGAGGGCGCGGACCGCTCGGGCCGCCCCCGCGACTGCGAGCGCATCGGATTCGGTCGCGCCCGACACGAGGACGACCTCGGCGCGCTCGGCCCCCAGGGCGGCCCCGATCCGCTCCCGGGCGTCCTCGAGCATCCGCCTGGCCCTGCGGCCGCCGGCGTGAAGCGATGCGGGATTGCCCGGCTCGAGCGCGAGGGCGCACTGCGCCTCGATCCACGCCTCGCGCGCGCAATCGAGGATCGGCGAGGTCGCCGCGTGATCGAGGTAGTGCGTCACGGCGTCAGTTCTCGCCGCGAGCCGCCCGGATCGCCTCAAGGGCCTGGGGCACGACCTCGAAGAGATCGCCCACGACGCCGAAGTCGGCGATCTCGAAGATCGGCGCGTCCGGATCGTCGCACACGGCGACGATATGCGCGCTCGACTGCATGCCGACCGTGTGGTGGATCGCTCCGGACACGCCGAGGCCGATGTAGAGCTTCGGCGAGATGTTCGCACCGGTCTGACCGATCTGGAGGTTCCTCGGGGCCCATCCCTCATCGGCGACGACGCGCGTGGCTCCGACTGCGGCGCCGAGTTCATCGGCGAGGGCGTTCACGACCGACATGTCGCCGTTGGTCCCTCGGCCCGCGACGACGACGGCATCGGCGTCGGCGAGGCTGACGCGGCCGGTCCCGCTCTCGGCGGTGGAGGAGACGACCTCGACGGCCCCGGCCTCCGGGCTCACCTCGAAGTCGACGTCCTCGATCACGGGGTCGCTCGGTGTCGCGGCCGGGACGACGGCGTGAGCGCCGGTCTTCACGGTGGCGACGGGCAGGGCGCCCGCTACGCGGATCCGGTTCGTCCAGGTCCCCGCGAGCGCGACGGTCGTCGCGATGAGGGCCTCGCCCTCGACCTCGAGGGCGGTCGCGTCGGCGACGACACCGGAGTCGAGGCGCATCGCGACCCGGGAGGCGACTTCCCGTCCCCGGTAGGACGAGGGCACGAGGAATGCGCCGTAGCGGTCGCCCGCGATGCAGGCGAGGACCGCGTCGGCGATGACGCCGCTGACCCGCGGGGCGAGATCGTCGAGCCTCGGGCGCAGGATCTTCCCCGCGCCGAGGGCTCCGAGGGCGGGGGCGTCGGGCGTCGACGGGAGGGCGACGACGTGAACCCCTCCGTCGGTGAGCTCTTTCGCGAGCGAGACGACCTGCGCGGAGGCCGGGGTGAGGCGCCATGAGCCCCCGTCGCCGCGCTGGTGCTCGACGAGGACGAGGATCGGGGTGTTGAGGAGGTCAGTCATCGTCACTTCACCACTTCGAGGAGGTAGGCGGCGAGGCGCTCGCCGGCATCGCCCGAGTCGGGGATGATCGTGCCGGGGCCGTTCTTCATCACTTCCGCGGATTCGAGGACCTCGAGGACTCTCGAGCGGTCCACGATGAGCGCGCCGGCGCGAGTCGCGGCGATCTCGTCCAGGCCCCAGGAGTCCATCGGCTTCTTCCGGGCCGCCTTCATCGCCGCGAAGGCCGGGTAGCGGGGCTCGTTGATCTGGTCGGTCACCGAGACGACGAGGGGCATCGGGGCCGCGAGCACGTCCTCGTACCCGTCGGCGTTGCGCGCGATCGTGGCCTTGCGGGCATCGAGGTCGACCTCGATGGAGTGGGCGAGGCCGAGGAGAGGCATTCCGAGTCGGGTGGCGAGGGCGGCCGGAAGCATGGAGGTCATCGAGTCGAGCGAGGCCATGCCGGTGACGACCATGTCGATCGGCTCATCGTCCCCGAGGCGTTGGACCGCGGCGGCGAGCACCGTCGCGGTCAGGCCCGCATCGGCGCCTTCGAGTCGTTCGTCGGTGACGAGGACCCCCCTGTCGGCGCCGAGTTGAAGCGCGCGGAGCAGGGCGTCCTCGGCGTCCTCGGGGCCCATGGTGAGGGCGATGACTTCGCCGCCGTGCTCCTCGACGAGCTGAACGGCGGCTTCCACCGCGTTCTCATCGAGCTCGTTGAGGACATCGTCCTCTCCTCGGACGATCCGGTGATCCTCGAAACGTCGATCCGACTGCATGTCGGGGACGTGCTTGACGCACACGATGATTCTCATGGGCCTAGAGTGCCACATTCGCGCCGCTTCACTCAGCGGGGGCCGATGCTCCATGGCGAAGCGCACATCTTATGCGCCCGCGACGGCGTTTGTGCGCCACGGGGGCCGTTTCCCGGTATTCCTCCGCCGCGCGGCCTAGTCTTATTGGCTGTAACGTTCGCCTCGGCCGTTAAAGAGGCGTGCGCGGCACGCGCCGCAAGAGGAGGGGGATCATGACTCGGGACTTTGCCCACGACCATCACGCCGCGTACGCGAAGGTCGTGGAGCCTCATCCCGTTCCCCGCCGCCTCGGCGTCTCGCTGCGCCCGGACGGCCTGGACGTCTCAGTCGTGGCGCGCAGCGCCACCGCGGTCGAGTTCTGCGTGCTCGAAGCCGACTCCACGGAGACCCGCTATCCCCTGCTCCCCTCGAACGAGGGGATCTGGCACGGACGCGTTCCCGGGCGGGGCGCGGGGACGCGCTACGGATTCCGCGTCCACGGGCCCTGGGACCCCGATGCGGGGCTGTTCCACAATCCTTCGAAGTTCCTCCTCGACCCGTACGGCCGCGGCATCGAGGGCGGGGTCGACATGGGCCCCGCCGTCTACGCCCACATGGTCGACGACGACCTGTACCCCGCCGCCTACCCCTTCAAGCGCTCCCCCCTGGATTCTCGCGGGCACGTCCCCGTTTCGGTCGTCGTCGACAATCGTTTCGCCGTCGCCCCCAAGCCCCGGATCCCCTGGGAGAAGACGATCGTCTACGAGATCCACGTCAAGGGCTTCACGAAGAACATGCCCGGCGTCCCCGCCGAGCTTCAGGGGACCTACGCGGGACTGGCGCATCCGGCGTCGGTCGACTACCTCAAGCGACTGGGCGTCACCTCGGTCGAGCTCCTCCCCGTCCACGCGAAATGCGAAGAGGCCTTCCTCGCCGAACGGGGGCTGACGAACTACTGGGGGTACTCGACACTGTCCTTCTTCGCCCCCGAGCCGGCCTACGCGACGCCGGCGGCGCGCAGGAACGGGGCCCAGGCCGTCGTCGACGAGTTCCGCGGCATGGTGTCGATCCTCCATCAGGCCGGGATCGAAGTGATCCTCGACGTCGTCTACAACCACACCTGCGAAGGCGGGGACGGCGGCCCCACCCTGTCGTGGCGGGGCTTCGATTCGCCCCTCTACTACCGGCACACGAACACCCGGCCGACTCAGAACATCGACGACACGGGCACGGGGAACACCGTGAACTTCGACGAGCCCGCGACCATGGCGATGGTGCTCGATTCGCTCCGGTACTGGGCGACCTCGATGGGGGTGGACGGCTTCCGCTTCGATCTCGCCGCGACCCTCGGGCGCTTCTCGACGGGATTCACCCCCATGCACCCCCTCCTCGTCGCGATGGCCACCGACCCTGAGATCGGCACCTGCAAGCTCATCGCCGAACCCTGGGACATCGGGCCCGGCGGGTGGCAGACCGGTAACTTCCCCCTGCCGTTCTCCGAATGGAACGACCACTACCGGGGCGCCCTGCGCAGTTTCTGGCTCTCCGACGTCAAGTCCCTCATCGAGGGCCGGGAGGCCTCCGGGCCGAACAACCTCGCAACGCGCCTGGCCGGCTCCCGCGATGTCTACGACCACGGGAAGGGCCGCGGTCGCGGGCCGAGGGCGTCGATCAACTTCATCACCGCCCATGACGGCTTCACCCTGGCCGATCTCACGGCCTTCGACGCCAAGCACAACTGGGCGAACCTCGAGGGCAACCGAGACGGCTCGAACGACAACCGCTCGTGGAACCACGGGATCGAGGGCTGGGTCGCCTCGACGCTCTCCTCCACGGCCGAGGCGGCCGCGGCGCGCCCCGGCGAGGAGGGCGAGGAACTCGTCTACTGGAGGCGCCGCCGTTCCCAGCGCAACCTGCTCACGATGCTGCTGATCTCGGCCGGGACTCCGATGCTTGTGGGCGGCGACGAATTCGCGCGCACTCAGTTCGGCAACAACAACGCCTACTGCCAGGACTCGCCGATCTCCTGGCTCGACTGGAACCTCTCCGCCCCCCAGCTCGATCAGCTCGCCCTCACCCGCTGGCTCATCGCCCTCCGCTCGGCTCACCCCGTCCTGCGCCCCGACGTCTACGCCTCCGGCCTCCCGTATCACGCAGACACGGTGCCCGATCTGTCCTGGCACACCGCCCACGGCGATCCGATGCCGAACGAGGGCTGGACCCGATCGGAGAACCGCGTCTTCCAGATGCTCCGCTCAGGAGCGCGCTGGTCGGATCGCGACGCCCTCGTCATCGTGAACGGAACCCTGGAGCCCCAGGAGGTGCGCCTTCCCGAGGGCCACGGCCTCGATTGGCTCGTCGCCGTCGACACCGCGTGGGGGCCGATCGACGAAGCGATCCCGCCCTCGACCGATCCGCTCGCGCTCAGTCTGGATCTCGAGCAGGTCGCTCATCAGGACACCGTGTCGATCGCGCCGATCTCCGTGAAGGTCCTCCTGTCCGACCTCGCGGTGGACGCGCGGGAATGAGCCGGGGCGGCGCCACGGTAGGATCTGCCCATGACCTCCAGTGAAGATGCCCTCGCCAATTCCACTTCCGACGCGTCGCTCGCGCGCTCGAAGGCGCGCTCGGCCGAGATCGACCGGGCGATCGATGAGAATCCCTCGCGCTTTAGGATCCTGACCGGCGACCGTCCCACGGGGCACCTCCATCTCGGCCACTACTTCGGGACCCTGCGCAATCGGGTCCTCCTCCAGGAGCGGGGCGTGCAGACCTGGGTGCTCATCGCCGACTACCAGGTCATCACCGACCGCGATGGCGTGGGCCCGATCCGCGAGCGCGTCCTCGCGCTCATCGCCGACTACATCGCGGTCGGCATCGATCCTGAGCGCTCGGTGATCTTCAACCACTCGGCGATCCCCGCGCTCAACCAGCTGATGCTCCCCTTCCTGTCGCTGGTCACCGAGTCCGAACTGCACCGCAATCCGACGGTCAAGGCGGAGCTCGAGGCGAGCGACGGCCGTGCGATGTCCGGGCTCATGCTCACCTACCCGGTGCATCAGGCGGCCGACATCCTCTTCTGCAAGGCGAATCTCGTGCCCGTCGGGCAGGATCAGCTCCCCCACCTGGAGCAGGCGCGCCTCATCGCCCAGCGCTTCGACAAGCGCTACGGCCGCGCCAATCCTGATCGTCCCGTCTTCCCGCGCCCCGAGGCGCTGCTCTCGGAGGTGCCCCTGCTGCTGGGCACCGACGGCACCAAGATGTCGAAGTCGCGCGGCAACACGATCGAGCTCGGCATGAGCGCCGACGAGACCGCGAAGATCCTCAAGAAGGCGAAGACCGATGCCGAACGCCGCATCACCTTCGACCCTGCGAACCGTCCCGAGGTCTCCAACCTCCTGATGCTCGCCTCCTTGTCGACGGGACGGGCGCCCGAGGAGATCGCCGATGAGATCGGCGACAGGGGCGCGGGCGCCCTCAAGGCCTTCGTCACCGAGTCCCTGAACGAGATGTTCGCCCCGATGCGCGCACGGCGCGCGGAGCTCCTCGCGAATGAGGACTACCTGTGGTCGGTCCTGCGCGCCGGGGACGAGAAGGCGAACGCGCAGGCGGACGAGACCCTCGACGAGGTCCGCACCGCGATGCAGATGGACTACTGACGGACTGCTGAGCGACTCGGCTCCGGGTGCCCTCAGACCCCTGAGGGCACCCTTTTCTATGCTCCCAGGACCTCCCCAAGGCGCGCATATCCTTGCTGGTGGGCCCTGTGCCGAGCGTCTAGCTTTCGAGCTATGGAACCCGTGCTCACCATCGCCGCCCCCGTCTCAGCGGATGCTCGCCCCGCTCCCGAACGCAAGCACTCCGTCTCGCGGCGCCTCAACTGGTTGAGGGCCGGCGTCCTCGGGGCCAACGACGGCATCGTGTCGATCTCGGGCCTGCTCGTCGGCGTCGCCGCGGCCGATCCGACGAACACCCCCGCGATCGCCATCGCGGGCGTCGCCGGGATCGTCTCCGCCGCCCTTTCGATGTCGGTCGGCGAGTACGTGTCGGTGTCGACTCAGAGGGACACGGAGCGCGAGCTCGTCCGCGTCCAGAAGAGCCTCCTCGAAGCCGATCCCGAGGGCCAGGAGCGCAAGCTCGCGGACATGTGGGTCCGCCGCGGGCTCTCCGAGGAGACGGCCGCCCTCGTCGCCCGGGATCTGTCGCGTCACGATGCGCTCGACGCGCACCTGACGACCGAGCACAACATCGACCCGGACGACCTCACCAACCCCTGGGCGGCAGCGGGATCCTCATTCCTCGCCTTCCTCTTCGGCTCCCTCCTCCCCCTGCTCACGATGCTCGTCTTCCCGCCCGCGATTCGCATCCCCGCCACCTTCGTCGCGGTTCTCATCGCTCTGGCCCTCACCGGCTACGTGTCGGCGGCGCTCGGCGACGCGCCGCGCGGCCGCGCGGTGATCCGCCTCCTCCTCGGCGGAGCAGCGGCGATGGCCCTCACCTTCGTCGTCGGCCACGCCTTCGGGGTCAATGTCTGAGGACGAGGCGCTGGGGCCGGTCCGCGGGCGAAGCGCCCCCGACCGGCCCCCTCCTTTGGGTACCCTGGGTGAGGTGAGCGACATTCTCCTGCCCCGGATCCCCGTGACCGAACTCTTCCCCGTCGTCGAGGACGGCCGTCTCGCCGCCAAGGCGACCGAGGGGGAGCCCTTCCCGATCCGGGCGACCGTATTCCGCGAGGGCCACGACGCCTTCGCCGCTGAGGCGATCCTCCTCGATCCCGAGGGGCGCGAGCACTGCCGGGTCCCGATGGTGGACATCGCGCCGGGACTGGACCGCTACGAGGCCTGGGTGATGCCGGACCGGCCCGGCGCATGGAGCTTCCGCGTCGACTCCTGGTCGGACCCCTACGCCACGTGGCGCCACGATGCGACCGTCAAGATCGACGCCGGTGTCGATGTCGAGCTCATGCTCGAAGAAGGCGCGCGCCTCATGGAGCGCGCGATCGCCGGGGAGGCCCTCCTCAATCCGACTCAGCACCCCGCCGCGCCCGAGGACGCCGCGGTGCTCGCCGATGCGGCCGCGCACCTGCGCGACCGGACCCGCTCCGCGCAGCAGCGCCTTTCAGCGGGGGTCTCCTCGCGGGTGCGCGCCGTGTTCCGCACGCACCCCCTCCGCGACCTCCTCGGCTCCTCGGCCGTCTACCCGCTCGCCGTCGCCCGGGAGAGGGCGCTCACCGGCAGCTGGTACGAGATCTTCCCGCGCTCATTCGGAGCCTTCCAGAACCCCGACGGCACCTGGGTCTCGGGCACCCTCAAGGCGGCCGCCAAGGGCCTTGAGCGGATCTGCGAGATGGGATTCGACGTCGTCTACCTCACCCCGATCCACCCGATCGGGACGACGAACCGCAAGGGCAGGAACAACACCCTCGTCGCCGAGCCCGGCGATCCCGGCTCCCCCTACGGGATCGGAGCCGAGACCGGCGGCCACGAGGCGATCCACCCCGAGCTCGGCGATTTCGACGATTTCGACGCATTCGTGGAGCGCGCCCGCGGACTCGGGCTCGAAGTGGCCCTCGATCTGGCCCTTCAATGCTCGCCCGATCATCCTTGGGTCGAGGCCCATCCGGAGTGGTTCACCTCTCGCGCCGACGGGACGATCGCCTACGCGGAGAACCCGCCCAAGAAGTACCAGGACATCTACCCCCTGAACTTCGACAACGACTACGCGGGCATCTACGAGGCGATCCGGGACGTCGTCGAACTGTGGATCTCGCACGGGGTGACGATCTTCCGCGTGGACAATCCCCACACGAAGCCCGTCCGCTTCTGGCAGCAGCTTATCGCCGAGATCCGCGCGGCCCACCCCGAGGTGCTCTTCCTCGCCGAAGCCTTCACCCGGCCCGCGATGATGCGCACCCTCGGCGCGATCGGCTTCGACCAGTCCTACACCTACTTCGCCTGGAGGACCGGCAAGGAGGAGATCGAGGCCTACCTCGAAGAGGTCTCCACCCAGACCGCTCACCTCATGCGCCCCACCTTCTGGCCGACGACGCATGACATCCTCACCCCCCAGATGACGAGCGGGGGCAGCGCGATCTTCGCCATCCGCGCGATGCTGGCCGCCCTCGGCTCGCCGAACTGGGGCATCTACTCCGGCTACGAATTCGTTGAGAACGTCCAGCGCCCCGGCTTCGAGGAATTCATCGACAACGAGAAGTACGAATTCAGGCCCCGCGACTTCGCCGAGGCCGAACCCCTGGGGATCTCCCGTCTGCTCACCCTGCTCAACGCCGCCAGGGCGAAGCACCCCGCCCTCCGTCAGCTCCACTCATTGACGATCCACCCGACCTCGCACCCCGACATCATCTGCTTCTCCAAGCAGATCGCCGGGCGCTTCACCGGGTCGAGCACGGACACCGTCATCTGCGTCGTCTCCCTGAACCCGCACGAGGGCGTTTCCGGCACCGTCGACATCGACCTGTCCGCCCTCGGCGTCGAAACCCCGGGGGGCAGGATCCGCGTCGTGGACGAACTCGACGGGCGGACCTACACCTGGGGGACGCGCAACTGGGTCGAGCTCTCCCCCGTCACGCGGCTCGGGCACGTCCTTTCGGTCGAGCCCCTCCTCGACCTCGACCCCTGGGCGAGGACGCGATGAGTGCGCAGCTCAAGGCGTGCAAGCGGTGAGCGGGTGAGAATCACCTCGACCTGAGCTGTCGCGCGGCTCACATCATCGCTTCGGACGTGGGACAATCAAGGCATGGAACCCGACATGACACCGTTGCCCGTCGACCCCTCAGTCCTCGACGCTGTCGGCAGCGGCAGCCACTACATGCCCCATGCCGTCCTCGGTGCCCACCTCGGTGAGAATTCCGTCACGATCAGGACGGTCCACCATCTCGCCGATGCCGTGGAGATCGTGACCGCCGACGACAGCTACGCCGCGGTCCACGAACGCGCCGGCGTGTGGGCGGTAGTGCTGCCCCTGACGGAGATCCCCGACTACCGGGTCCGCGTCACCTACGGCGATCAGATCACCCTCCTGGACGACCCCTACCACTACCTGCCGACCCTCGGGGAGATGGACACCTACCTCATCTCCGAAGGCCGCCACGAGCAGCTCTGGAAGGTCCTCGGCGCCCACGTCAAGCACTACGAGGGGGCGATGGGCCCGGTGTCCGGCGTCGCATTCGCCGTCTGGGCGCCCAACGCGCGCGCCGTGCGCGTCGTCGGCGACTTCAACTTCTGGGACGGCTCCGCGACCGCCATGCGCTCCCTGGGCGCTTCGGGCGTCTGGGAGATCTTCATCCCCGGGGTCGAGGTCGGCGCCCGCTACAAGTACGAGATCCAGGGCCCCGGCGGGAACTGGTTCCAGAAGGCCGACCCCCTCGCCCGCGCGACGGAGATCCCCCCCGCCACCGCATCGGTCGTCACGGACTACTTCCACGAATGGACCGACGAGGAGTGGATGGCCTCCCGCGCGCAGCACTCCGTGCACAGCGGGCCGATGTCGATCTACGAGATCCACGTCGGTTCTTGGAAGCAGGGCCTCGGCTACCGCGGACTCGCGGACGAGCTCGTCCCCTACCTCAAGGAGATGGGCTTCACGCACGTGGAGTTCATGCCGCTGGCCGAGCACCCCTTCGGCGGGTCCTGGGGCTACCAGGTGACCTCCTACTACGCTCCGACTTCGCGCTTCGGCACACCCGACGACTTCCGCTACCTCGTCGATGAGCTTCACAAGGCCGGGATCGGCGTCATCCTCGACTGGGTGCCCGCCCACTTCCCGAAGGACGACTGGGCCCTCGCCCGCTTCGACGGCACCCCCCTGTACGAGGATCCCGATCCGCTCCGCGGCGAGCACCCCGACTGGGGCACCTACGTCTTCAACTTCGGCCGACGGGAAGTGCGCAACTTCCTCGTCGCCAACGCCCTGTACTGGCTCGAGGACTTCCACATCGACGGCCTGCGCGTCGACGCCGTCGCCTCCATGCTCTACCTCGACTACTCGCGCAAGGACGGCCAGTGGCGCCCCAACCAGTACGGCGGCCGCGAGAACCTCGAAGCGATCGAATTCATCCAGGAGGCGAACGCGACCGCCTACAGGCGCCATCCCGGCATCGTCATGATCGCCGAGGAGTCCACCGCATGGCCGGGGGTCACCGCGCCGACGAGCGGAGGCGGCCTCGGCTTCGGCATGAAGTGGAACATGGGATGGATGAACGACACCCTGCGCTACCTCAGCGAGGACCCGGTCAACAGGCGCTGGCATCACGGCGAGCTCACCTTCTCCCTCGTCTACGCCTTCTCGGAGAACTACATCCTGCCCCTGTCGCACGACGAGGTCGTCCACGGCAAGAACACGCTGGTCGAGAAGATGCCCGGAGACGACTGGCAGCGCTTCGCGGGCCTGCGCGCCCTCTTCGCCTACCAGTGGTCGCATCCGGGCAAGCAACTCCTCTTCATGGGCCAGGAGATCGGCCAGCGCCAGGAGTGGAACGACTCCTACTCGCTCGACTGGTGGCTCACCGATTTCGAGGGGCACGCCGGGATCCAGCGCCTCGTCGCCGAGCTCAACCGGATCTACACGACCCATTCGGCCTTCTGGGATGACGACTACACGGGCTTCGAATGGATCGACGCCTCCGACGGCGATCACAACCTCATCTCCTACCTGCGCAAGGGCCAGCGCAACGGCGCGCTCCAGCCCGTCGTCGTCTGCGCCGCCAACTTCGCCGGCAACCCGCACGAGGGCTACCGTATCGGCCTGCCCTTCGGCGGGGAGTGGACGGAGATCCTCAATACCGATGAGGAGGAGTTCGCAGGCTCGGGGGTGACCAACCCCGGCACGATCGTCGCGGAGGCGGTGCCGTGGAACGGGCGCCCCTTCTCGGTCGAGCTGCGTGTTCCGCCCCTCGGCGCGCTCTGGCTCGCACCCGTGAGCCAGGAGGGCTGAAGCCAGCTCCCCACTCGGAAGAGCGGGCGCCCCTGAGCCGATCGGCTCAGGGGCGCCCGCTTCTCGCGCCGCCTGCGGCGCGTGGGCCTCAGATCAACACGAGGGTGGACAGGCGCATCCGCGCCTTCATCACCTCGGGCGTGTTGCCCGCAACGGCGAAGAGATCGAGGAGGCGCAGACGCGCCCCGTCCTTGTCCTCCGGAGTCTGCCCCTGCTCCACGAGATCGAGCAGGAGCGAAAAAGCGGCCTCGGCGTCCCCCTCGGAGAAGAGCAGATCCGCCCTCGCCATCGGATCCGCCCCGTCGAGGGACGCCGTGCGCGCCTCGAGGCGGACGCGCGCGAGGTGGGTCTTCGCCGCGCCGTCGCGCGGATTCAACTCGACGACCCGCTCCCAGGCGCGCATCGCGCCCTCAAGATCGCCGTCCGCCTCGAGAGCGAGGGGCGCCAGGTGCTCGTTCGGCGTCGGAGCGCTCGTCTGCTCCGCCGACACCGCGATCCGGCCCGTGACGCCCATCTGGGCGGCGGCCTTGGTGACCTCGTCGATGAGGGGCCTCATCTGCTCCTTCGATGCGGATCCCTGGAACAGCGGGATCGGACGGCCCCCGATCAGGGCCACCACCGACGGCACCGCCTGGACTTGGAAAGCCCGGGCGATCTGCGGCGCCGCCTCGATGTCGATCTTCACGAACTGGAAGGCGCCCGCGAAGTCCCGGGCCAGCTCCTCCAATGCGGCAAGGACCGGCTTCGATTCCAGCGAGCGCCCCGACCACATCGCGATGACGACCGGGACGGTCTGAGAGACCGACATGACCTCGTCGAAATTCACCTCGTCCCCCACCACGATGAGCGGCGCGTCAAGGGCCGCCACGGCCTCGGGGGCCGCCGCGGACGCCGCCGACGCCGGCCCCGCGGAGAGATCAACCGCGCCGTGCGAGTCCGCCGCGCGCATATCGTCAGTGTTCACAGTCGTTCCTTCCTCCCCGGCATCGGCGTGTCAGGCGTTATCGGGATTCGTCGAATCATCCATCGCCACCGACTCGATCACCCTGTCGGCGCCGACGATGCGCGAGACCCCGCCCTGGCTGGATGAGGGGATGTTGATGAGGACGGTCGCCACATAGGTGACGATCGCCGTGCCCTTGACCGTGTCGTCGTCTCCGGAGTTCATCGTGGCGGTCTGCCCGCCCAAACGCATCGTCGACTTCGCGATCGTGCGCGAGTAGTTGAGCGTGTACGTGAAATTCGCGGCGACGAGCGCCGAACCGTCCTGCAGGACCACGCCGGCGATCGGATCGGAGGTCGCAGCGGCGTTCGCGGTGACAGTGCCCGCGGCCTCGAGACTCGATGCGAGCGTCTTCACGGTGTCGAGGTACTGAGCGGTGAATTCATCCCCCGCGAAGGCCTCCGAGGAGGTCTGCCCCGCATTCAGCATGTCCACGTAAGCCTTGAGCGCTTCTTCGGGAGTGGAGACGAATCCCGGCGAGTCGTTCGTCACGAAGGCCGATCCCTGCTCGATCGCCGGCATCGTCACCGAGGTCCCGCCGAGCATCCGGCACCAGGCGGTCAGCGCGTAGGAGGAGCGCGCATCGGATTGGACGAAGACCTGGACCACCGGCAGCTGCGAGGCGTCCGCTTGGCGGATGTTGAGGATCGCCCTCGGCCACTGCGCGGAGTTCGTGACGGCGAGATTCTGCGGAGTCAGGTCCAGGGAGGGGATCGTGTCCCCGGAGGCCTGCGCGTAGGCGTACTGCGCGGCGCGCGTCCGGGCGGCCCCGGCGATGATGCGCTCCTCGAAGGCCCCCTTGTCGAGGGCGGAGTCCGCCTTGTCGAGCGTGAGCGCCACCTCCTCGAGGACCTCGTCGACTCGGTCCGCATCGAGGTTCGGAGCCTGCTGAGCCGATTGGGCCGTCTCCTTCGCGACGAGCTCGCCCGTCGAACAGGCCCCGAGTGCCAGGGCGGCGATGACCGCGACTCCGGCGACCGCAACACGCCTCGTCATGACTCGTCCTTCTTCAGCCAGCCGAACATCAACGATTTCCAGGAGCTCGTCGCATCGTCCCCTTCAGCCGGATCGTCCGACGCGGGGGCGGGCCCTTCCTTCGCGACGACCGGGATCAGGCCCGTGTCGAATTCGCGGCCCTCGATGACGATCTTCTCCTCGCCCTTCTCCCTCGCCTCGCGCAGCGCGCGACGGCTGGGGAGGGCGACGCCGGGACGGATCGCGGACAGATCGATGATACCCGTGTCCGTGGGCACCTTCTCGGGCGGATCCGCGTCGATCGCCCCCTCCGCCAGGGCGTGACGGCCGTGAGCCGCCTCCGCGCCGGCGTCCGTCTCGGCTGCGCCGTATTCTTCAGCGTGATCGGCGGAGCCGAGGGGCCCATCGTTCTCGTCATGACTCGCGTCCGCGGCGCCTTGCGCCTCACCGGGATCCTCGCCGGTCTGCTCGGTTCCGGCGGGGGCCTCGTCCCTCGTCTCCTTCGAGGGGGCGTCATCAGCGCGCCCGGCGTCGATGAGCCCCGTGACCTGCGCCGTATCGATCATTTGAGTCTGAGTCGTATCGGCGCCCGCGCGCTCGGTGAGGACCTGAGCGCGTTCGCGGCGCCGCTGGAGCAGATGTCGGCGCGACAGGACGAGGACGGCGGAGATGAGGGCGGCGAGCCCCGCGCCGAGGAAAGCGATGATCGCGAGGGTGTTGACCCGCTGCATGCTCCAGGTGAGGGTGAGCTCCAGGTCGCCCTTGCCCGCAGCCGAGACGGCGATGAGCGAGCGGCCGACGGGGATGTCGCTGAGTGCCAGCGTCGCGCTGCCCTGACCCGCGGTCTTGTCCAGCCACATGTCCGAGCCTTCGAGATCCGCTTCCAGGGCCTGGGCGGGAAGCGATGCGGATTGGGACGAATCCGCCGACTGGGGGCCCTCGGAGGCCGAGGCCGTCCGCTGCGCGCCCGATTGCGCCGCGCTCCCCGACTGGGATGACTCTGCCTGCTTCGCGCCCGATTGCGCCGCGCTCCCCGACTGGGATGACTCTGCCTGCTTCGCGCCCGGATGCTCTTCGACCTTGAGCACCGAACGGTCGGAGGTGATGCCCACGACCTCGGTGTACTCGTCATCGCCGATCCAGCCGATGACGTCACCGGGAGTGCCGACCCCGAGGGCGACCGGCGCTCCGCTGAGCGAACGGGCGTCGATGCGGACGTCGTTCGCCACCAGCGGCAGGACGCCGTCCCGGGTCATCACGAGCGCGTTCGAAGCGACCACCGACGAGGCGAGCTCCTGGGAAGGCTTGAGCACGGTGAGCGCGAGCGCGCCCACGATGAGGAAGACAAGTGCCACGGCTGCGGCGATCGCAGCCGACGCGTACTGCTTGAGGCGCTTCACTCGAGTTACTCCTAGGTCGTTCGGAAGTCCCTATCTGTTCAACGATAGGCGGCCCGTGCTGGCGACGACAGCCGATGACGGCCTCCAGTGATCAAATGCATGATAACCATCGCGCTCATCAGGGCGGGAAAGGGCCTCACAGAGGGCGCAGGCCCCGCCTCCAGCACTCCGTATGCCAGTGCCTGCGCGCATCCACCCCTTCGGGGAGCCCGTAGGGGGCTTCAAGGGGCCATGCCACGACGTGGGCCGTTCCCAGGGGGATCGGGCGGGCGCAGGCGGGGCAGATGTAGGCCTTCGCCGAGGAGCTCAGGCGCTGCACCCGGTATTCGCGGCCGTCCGGCCCGCTCTGAGTGCGCGGCATCGAGGCCAGGGATCCCATGTCGAGATCACGGTGATGCTCATTCCACGGGCGTTTGCGCGAACGCCGTCCTCTCATCGCTTCGATGCGCCGTTCATCGGATCAACGCGCCGTCTTTGAACACCCGGATCGGACGGAGCCCCTCATCGACCTCCAGGAGGTCCGCGCGCCTGCCCGCCTCGATGCACCCGATGTCCTCGCGGCCGAGGATTCTCGCGCCTTGAACGGAGGACATGTACACGGCGTCGACGAGGCTGATCCCGGCCCCGACCGCCGTGCGCACGCAATCGAGGAGGTGGGCTGTGCCGCCGGCGAGCGTCCCCTGCCCGCTGATGAGCGCGCGCCCGTCCTCGACCGACACCTTCTGCGAACCGAGCACGTACTCGCCGTCGGGCATTCCGGCGGCCTCCATCGCATCGGTGACCAGGACGCAGGCGTCACGGCCGAGGATCTCCACGACGTCCCGGACGAGCGAAGGATCGAGGTGGACGCCGTCGCAGATCATCTCCGCGATGGCCCCTCCCCTGGTGGCGTCGGACAGGAATTCGGCGATCGGGCCCGTGTCCCGGTGATGCAGGGGGCGCATGCCGTTGAAGAGATGCGTGATCGTTGCATTCGCGCTGCGCCGCCCCTCGGTGCGGTCCAGGATGTCGCGCGAGTATTCGAGCGCCTCGCGCGCATGGAGCGAGCCCGAATCGGTGTGGCCCCATGAGGGCAGGGCCCCGCCTTCGACCAGGGCCTCGGCGACCGAGCCCTCACCGTAAGCCCCCTGCTTCTCGGGGGCGAGCGTCATGGTGAGCGCGTGCCCGCGGCAGATGCCGAGCAGCTCCCGGGTGAAGCGCGGATCGGGATCGATGATGTAGGCGGGGTCCTGGGCGCCGCAGCGCTCGAAGGAGATGAAGGGGCCTTCGAAGTGGATCCCCGCGAGTTCGCCGTCATCGGCGAGCTCGGCGAGAAGCGCCGACCGCTCCCGGAGGACGTCGCGGGAGGCCGTGACGAGCGAGGCGACCAGCGAGGTGGTCCCGTGCCTGCGGTGCTCGAGGACGGCGGTCATCGCCTCCTCGCGCGTCCCCGCGTTCGGGAAGGAGGCCCCGCCCCCGCCGTGGCAGTGGACGTCGACGAGGCCGGGGAGAATCGTCGTCCCCCGGGAGGGGGTCGATCTAAGGGCGTCCTCCTCACGGGTGCTCTTCGGCCCAGAGGCATCGATGACCTCAGTGATGACCCCGTCCTTAGCGACGATGACACCGTCTTCGACGATCCGATCAGCCGTCACGATTCTTCCGCGAATCTTCACCATTGAACTCATGGCTCCATTGTGCCACCGGTGCGAAGGGCGGCGCTCAGCCCCCGAGTCTGCTCAGAGTCGCCGACAGCGCCCGCTCGACGCGGCCGCGCAGGGCCGCAGAGGGCGCCTCCTCGAGGAAGATCAGCCCCTCTTTGACCGGATGGACCGCGACGAGGCGCCCCGCGTCCACGACGATCGGCCTGAACATGCCGTTCCTCGCCGGGCAGATGAGCGCCTCCCCCGACTCGTCGGTGAGGCAGGAGCGGTCCTTGTACCCGACGTGGAGTTCGTCGAAGGAGGCGAGGAGCATCGTCGCCCTGGCCGCGTCCAGCGACTCCCTCGCACGATCCTCGAGGTCCGAAAGCATGTAGTAGACATCCGGGTCCGAAAGCGAGGGCCTGCGGGGCTCGGGCGCCCAACCGCCGCGCGCGCCCCTTTCGACGCGGATCCGCTTCAGCGCCCTCCCCTCGTCGTCTTCACCGGCCTCGCAGGCGTCCTCGAGGGCGCGCAGGGACTCCCCGAGGGGCAGCGTCGTCCAGCGCGCCAGGTCGTGAACGCCAACCGGCCCGTGCCCGATCGCATAACGCCTCGCGATTTCGGCGAGCGCCTCGCGATGGCGCTCAGGGCGAGCTCGCCCGCCCTCGTGACGAGGGCGTCATCGACGCCTCGAAGCGCCGCGGGCTGCGAGGCGCCGTAGCGGTGCTTGAGGGCCGCTCGGAGCCAGTGATGATCCTCGGCGATCGTGATGTGAACGGTGCCGCGCATCGGCCAGGAGCGCACGAGGCGGGCGGAATCGAAGGCCTCCTTCACCTCGGCGCGCGACGAATGCGGAGCCCGCGCGAGGATCGCGTGAGGAATCGCGGACACCTGCTGGCCCTGGATCGCCAGCATGCGCCCCACCGCGGCGACGGGCGAAGGGCTGCCCGTCGCGGGCACCAGCCCCTGGGCCACGATGCGCAGCAGGGACAGGCCCGTGGGCAGGGCCCGCATCAGAAGAGTCTCGACTCGGGGTCGTCGAAGCCGCGCATCGCGTCGTAATCCAGGACGAGGCATCGGATTCCGCGGTCCTGCGCAAGAGTGCGCGCCTGCTTCGTGATCTCCTGAGCGGCGAAGATCCCAGACAGCTCCGGAAGCAGCGGATCCCGGGACAGCAGATCGAGGTAGCGCGTCAACTGCTCGACCCCGTCGATCCCGCCCCTTCGCTTCACCTCGATCGCGTAATAGGCGCCGCCCGCATCGCGCACCATGAGGTCGACCGGCCCGATGGGGGTCGGGTACTCGCGTCGCACGAGGGAGAAGTCCTCGCCGAGGATCTGGGGGACCTGCTCGGCGAGCAGTTCCTGAAGGTGGGTCTCGACCCCGTCCTTGACCAGTCCCGGATCCACTCCGAGGTCCTCCACGACATCGGAGACGATCTCGTGGATGCGGATGACGAGGCGATCATCCGTCTTATCGGCCTGGACCGTCCACACCTCCGTCACGCCGTCGGCCTCCTCGGCCTCGTCCATCGCCTCGCAGGTGACGGAGCACGGCGCATTCATCCAGTTGAGAGGCTTGTAGGAGCCCCCATCGGAATGGATGAGGACCGACCCGTCCGCTTTGAACATGATGACCCGCTTGGCGGGATCGAGATGGGCGCTCAGCCGACCGGAGTAGTCGACAGTGCACGTCGCAATGAGAACTCGCACGGGGGCGAGCCTAGCAGCGGATCACGCCCTGGGCCGAGGCGGCCCCGATTCGATCCAGGAGACGAGGGCGTTGTAGGTGTGCGATGCGACCGCGACTTCGTAGCGCTTGTCCCCCGAACGGAGGCGGATCTCGAGCATCGAGCCGTCCTGGGAGTGCTGGACCGGGGAGGACAGTTCGAGATTGCGTCGTGCGACCGTGTAGACGGGCTTGTTCGAGAAGCCCACGAGGCGGTACCAGGAGAGCTCCTCGGAGCCGTACAAGCCGATCCCGGATGTCCACCCCGACTGGGTATCGGGACGCGACCAGCATCTGAAGGCGCCGAGTCTGCCGTCCAACCGGCGCGCACGGATATTGATGTACGCGAGGACCGCAAGGGCGATGACGACGAGGGCGATCAGCACAACCGCGAGCGGCAGCAGTACTCCGTCCATGATTCCCCTCCGATCGCGAAGATGGTGATGTCGATGAGGAGAGCCCCCGTCCGGGTGCTCCGGACGGGGGCTCCTCTTTCAGGAAACTGTACCGTGATCGGCGACGACGGTCACGAAATCGGAGTCGACAGACGCGAATCCGCCTTCGATGTCGAAGATCTTGACTCCTTCACCGGTCGTCACGGCCACCGAACCGGAATCGAGCTGGGCGAGCAGGGGCTGACGGCCCGGCAGGATGCCGAGCTGACCGTCGACCAGGGGGATCCGCACGGCGCTGCCGGTGCCGTGCCAGAGCCTGCCCTCGTGGGAGACGATCTCGACCTGAAGAACGCGATTCGCCATCAGGCGTCCTTCTCGAGCTCGTGCCACTTGCGCTCGAGGTCCTCGATGCCGCCGATGTTGTAGAAGGCCTGCTCGGGGACCTTGTCGTAGTAGCCCTCGGCGATGCGCTTGAAGGCCTCGATGGTCTCCGACAGGGGTACGGTCGAGCCCGGGACGCCGGTGAACTTCTCGGCCATGTAGGTGTTCTGCGAGAGGAACTGCTCGATCCTGCGCGCCCTGGACACCGTGACCTTGTCCTCTTCGGACAGCTCGTCGACGCCGAGGATCGCGATGATGTCCTGAAGCTCCTTGTTCTTCTGGAGGATCGCCTTCACGTGCGTCGCCGTGTCGTAGTGCTCGCGGCCCACGAGCTGAGGATCGAGGATCCTCGAGGTCGAGGCGAGCGGGTCCACGGCCGGGTAGATGCCCCTCGAGGCGATCTCGCGCGACAGCTCGGTGGTCGCATCGAGGTGGGCGAAGGTCGTCGCCGGCGCCGGATCCGTGTAGTCGTCCGCCGGGACGTAGATCGCCTGGAGCGAGGTGATCGAGTGGCCGCCCGCGGAGGTGATGCGCTCCTGGAGCTGTCCCATTTCATCGGCGAGATTCGGCTGGTAGCCCACGGCCGAGGGCATGCGGCCGAGCAGGGTCGAGACCTCCGAACCGGCCTGCGTGAAGCGGAAGATGTTGTCGATGAAGAGGAGCACGTCCTGGTGCTGGACGTCGCGGAAGTACTCCGCCATCGTCAGGCCCGTCAGCGCGATGCGAAGACGCGTCCCCGGCGGCTCGTCCATCTGGCCGAAGACGAGGGCGGTCTTGTCGAAGACGCCCGCCTCCTCCATCTCGCGGATAAGATCGTTGCCCTCACGGGTGCGCTCGCCGACGCCGGCGAACACCGAGACGCCGCCGTGATCCTGGGCGACGCGCTGGATCATCTCCTGGATGAGGACCGTCTTGCCGACGCCCGCACCGCCGAAGAGGCCGATCTTGCCGCCCTGGACGTAGGGGGTGAGCAGGTCGATGACCTTGATGCCCGTCTCGAACATCTTCGTGCGGGCCTCGAGCTGGTCGAAGGCCGGGGGCTGGCGGTGGATCGGCCAGCGTTCGGTGATCTCGAGGGTCTCGCCCTCCTTGAGGTTGAGGGGCTCGCCCGTCACGTTGAAGACGTGGCCCTTCGTGATGTCGCCGACGGGCACCGAGATCGGGGCTCCCGTGTCGGTGACGAGGGCCCCGCGGACCAGACCGTCGGTCGGCTTGAGTGCGATCGTGCGCACGAGGTTGTCGCCGAGGTGCTGGGCGACCTCGAGCGTCATTGTGAAGCTCGCCTCGCCCTCGCCCTGCCCGGCGAGGTTCACATCGACGTGAAGCGCGTTGTACAGGGGCGGGATCGAATCCGGCGGGAACTCCACGTCGACGACGGGTCCGACGACCCTGGCGACGCGGCCCTGCGCGACTGCTGTTTCCTGACTCATGTTCTTACTCCGTGTCCTTGGGATCAGCCGGCGACCAGCGCGTCGGCCCCGCCCACGATCTCGCTGATCTCCTGGGTGATGTCCGCCTGGCGGGCGGAATTCGCCAGGCGCGTGTACTTGGTGATGAGCTCCTCGGCGTTGTCTGTGGCGGTGTGCATCGCGCGCTGGCGCGAGGCCAGTTCGGAAGCCGCCGACTGGAGGAGGACGTTGTGGATCCGGCTCTCGACGTAGAGCGGGAGCAGCGTATCGAGGACGGCCTCGGCCGAGGGGATGAATTCGTACTCGGGCAAGGTCGCTGAAGGATCGTCCTGGAATCCCCTTTCGGCCCCGCGCTCGGCATCGCCCTCGGGCGCGTCGACCACGAGGAGGGGCAGCATCTGCCGGACCTCCGGGACCTGGCGCATGACCGACACGAAGCGCGTGTAGACGAGGTGGACCTCGGACACGCCCCCCATCCGGTTCTCGTCGAGGAAGCGCTCGAGGAGTTCACGTGCGATCTCGCGCGTCGTCTCCGGGGTCGGCGCATCCGACTCGCCCTCCCAGGAGCGCTCGATCGGGACGCCCCGGAAGTTGAAGTATGACTTGGCGCGCCGCCCGAAGGTGTAGACGACGGGCTCCTTGCCCTCGTCCTTGAGACGGGCGACCAGGCGCTCCGACTCCCTCAGGATCGTCGCCGAGTAGGCTCCCGCCATGCCGCGATCGGAGGCGATCACGAGCACGGCCACGCGAGGGGTGTCGTAGCGCTCGAGGGTGAGCGGATGATCGAGATCCGTGTGGACCGCGACCGCCGCGACCGCCTGCGTGAGCGCCTTCTCGTAGGGCCCGAGGCCGGCGGCCGCACGGCGGGCGGCCCCGATCCTCGACGCCGCGATCATCTCCATCGCGCGGAAGACCTTCGCGAGCGTGCGCGTCGAGGCGATGCGCTGCTTGTAGATCCTCTGCTGACCGCCCATCGCTCAGGCCTTCTCGCCCGAGGGACGGCTCCGCGTGATCTCCTCGCGGGTGCGCTCCGCCTCCACATCCGAATCATCGAGGGCGGCGCCGCGGCCGGCGAGGATCCACTGCTCGTGGAAGGCCTCGACCTGCGCCTTGAGCTCCGCTTCGGTCTCCTCGGTGAGCAGGCCGGTCGACTGGATCTCGTCGAGGACCGCCGAGTTCGCCTTGAGGTGCTCGAGGAGCGCGTGCTCGAAGGGGAGCACGTCTGCCACCTCGAGGTCGTCGAGGTATCCGTGCGTGCCCGTCCAGATCGACGCGACCTGCTGGGAGGTCGTGTACGGCGAGAACTGGGGCTGCTTGAGGAGCTCCATGAGGCGCTCGCCGCGCGTGAGCTGCTGACGCGTCGCAGCATCGAGGTCCGAGGCGAACATCGCGAAGGCAGCCATCGAGCGGTACTGGGCGAGCGTGAGCTTGAGAGTGCCCGCGACCTTCTTCATCGCCTTCACCTGAGCGTCGCCGCCGACTCGGGACACCGAGATGCCGACGTCGACCGCGGGGCGCTGGTTCGAGTTGAACAGGTCGGACTGGAGGAAGATCTGGCCGTCCGTGATCGAGATGACGTTCGTCGGGATGTAGGCCGACACGTCGTTCGCCTTCGTCTCGATGATCGGCAGGCCGGTCATCGAACCGCCGCCGAGCTCGTCGGAGAGCTTCGCGCAGCGCTCGAGGAGGCGGGAGTGGAGGTAGAAGACGTCGCCCGGGTAGGCTTCGCGCCCCGGCGGGCGGCGCAGCAGGAGGGAGACTGCCCGGTAGGCCTCGGCCTGCTTGGACAGGTCGTCGAAGATGATGAGGACGTGCTTGCCCTCGTACATCCAGTGCTGGCCGATCGCCGAGCCCGTGTAGGGGGCCATGTACTTGTAGCCGGCAGGGTCGGAGGCCGGGGAGGCGACGATCGTCGTGTACTCCATGGCGCCCGCGTCCTCGAGGGTCGAGCGGACAGAGGCGATCGTCGAGCCCTTCTGGCCAATCGCGACGTAGATGCAGCGGACCTGCTTGTCCGGGTCGCCGCTCCTCCAGTTCTCGCGCTGGTTGAGGATGGTGTCGAGGGCGATCGCCGTCTTGCCGGTCTTGCGGTCGCCGATGATGAGCTGGCGCTGTCCGCGGCCGATCGGGATCATCGAGTCGATGGCCTTCAGACCCGTCTGGAGCGGCTCGTGGACCGACTTGCGCATCATGACGCCGGGGGCCTGGAGTTCGAGGGCGCGGCGGCCCGCGACATCGGTGATCTCACCGAGTCCGTCGATCGGACGGCCGAGCGGGTCGACCGTTCGGCCGAGGTAGCCGTCGCCGACCGGCACCGAGAGGACTTCACCCGTGCGATGGACGACCTGCCCCTCTTCGATGCCCCCGAAGTCGCCGAGGACGACCGTGCCGATCTCACGCTGATCGAGGTTCATCGCCAGGCCGAGCGTGCCGTCGGCGAAGCGGAGGAGTTCGTTCGCCATCGTCCCGGGCAGGCCCTCGACGTGGGCGATGCCGTCCGCGGTCTCCGTCACGTGGCCCACTTCTTCGGTCGCCACCTCGGAGGGGCGGTAGGACTCCATGAAGTCGTCCAGTGCGCCGCGGATCTCCTCGGGACTGATTGACAGGTCAGCCATGAGTCTTCCTTCTATGTGCGTGTATGAGTTCTGGGGTGAGCGTCAACTCGCGAGAGCGCGCTTCATGTCGGCGATCCTCGTCGCGAGGCTCGCGTCGATGGCGGTGGTGTCGGCACGGAGCCTGAAGCCGCCGACCACGCCGTCCTCCACGGAGACCGAGAGCGCGATCTCGCGCTGGAAACGGGCCTCGAGGAGGCTGCGCAGGCGGGCCGCCTGCTCGGCGCTCATCTCGGCCGAGGTCTCGACGGTGACGAGGAGCTTCGACTCGATCGCGGCCGCCCACTGGGCGAAGCGGCGAAGATTCGCCAGGAGGCGTCCGTGCCGCGAGCGGCCGACGGCCCTGCGGAGCAAGCGCATCGTCCACACCGAGACCCTCGATGCGAAGACGCGGGTCGCGAGGTCCCCTCTTTCGTGGGGATCGCCGGTCGACATGTCCGACAGCGTGAGCCGGAGTTCGCGATGCGAGGCGAGGAAACGGCGCAGCTCGAAGAGCTCGCCCTCCACGGCGGCGAGCTCGCCCTCGCGCTTGGCCGCGGCGAGGACCGCGAGGATGCCGAGGACTTCGGCGGCGTCGTGGAGGGACTCGGGCTTGGACCAGTGGCCGGCCACCATCTCCTTCACGATCCTCACGGTGCCCTCGTTCATCTTCGCCGAGAAGAGCGCTTCGACGAGGGACGCCTTCTCCTGGGCGCTGCGCGAGGGATCGGTGAGCGCGCGGCGGAGCCGGGCGTCAGTCTTGACGAGGTCGGACAGGCCGAAGAAGTCCTCGGCGATCCGCATCGCCGGGGCGCCGGGCACCGCCAGGGCGTCCTCGAGATTCGACGAGTAGGCGACGCCGCCGAGTCCTCCCTGTGCGTTCATCGGGCGGATTCCTGGGCGACTCGGGCGTTATCGGCCTCAAGATCATCGAGGAAGCGGTCGACGACCCTGCTCGTGAGGGCGGTGTCGGCGAGGTGCTCGCCGACGATCTTCTCCGCGAGTTCGGTCGCAAGGAGTCCGACCTCGGCGCGCAGCGAGATCTCCGCGGCCTGCTTCTCGGCGAGGATCTGACGCTGGGCGTTCTCGAGGATCCGCGACGCCTCTTCCTGAGCCTCCGTCCGAGCGGCGGCGACGATGCCCTTCGCCTCTTCGGAGGCGCGTTCGCGGATCTCGTGCGCCTCGGCGTTGGCGGCCTTGAGGACGTCGGCGCGCTCGCGCTCGGCGAGGGCCTGCTCCTCCTTGGCCTTATCGGCCGCGGCGAGCCCGTCGGCGATCTTCGCCTGGCGCTCGTCCATCGTGGCGTAGAGGCGGGGAAGGGCGACGCCCCCGACGAGGAGGAGGACGGGGAGGAGGACGAGCGCCGACCAGAAGATCTCGTAGAGCGGCGGGAGGATGAAGCTGAGGCCCCCGGCCTCCTCCGCGGCTGCGAAAACCTGGTGCATGGCGGTCACTTGACGATGAGCGGAAGAACGAAGGCGATGAGGCCGAGGGCCTCGACCATGCCGGCGCCGATGATCATGTTCGTGAAGAGGCGGCCCGCGACCTCGGGCTGACGGGCGGTCGCCTCCTGGGTCTTGCCGACGAGGAGGCCGATGCCCAGGCCCGGGCCGAGGGTCGCGAGGCCGTAGCCGATGTAGGCGAATGCAGCGGTGGTCATGATGCTCTTTCCTTTTGGGTCGGACGCCCTGCGGGCGCGGTTTTGCGACGAGTGTCAGTGACTCTCGACGGACAGCTTGATGTACACGGTCGTCAGGATCGTGAAGATATAGGCCTGGAGGAAGGCGACGAAGACCTCGAAGGCGGTCATCACGACCATCGCTGCGCCGGTGAGGATCCCCGCCGTCGAGAGGGCGTTCATCCCCTGGAGGAGGGCCGCGGTGCCGAAGTAGGTCATGCCGAGGAGGAGGTGCCCCGAGACCATGTTGCACAGGAGTCGCAGGGTGAGGGTCACGGGCCGGACGATGAGGTTCGAGAGGAACTCGATCGGCGTGATGAGGATGTACATCGGCTTCGGAAGGCCCGGGGGCATGAGCTGGGACTTGAGGAAGCCGCCGATGCCGTGGGCCTTGACGCCCGCGCCGATGAAGGCGATGTACGAGATGACGGCGAAGGTCATCGGCACCGCGACGACCGAGGACGCGGCGATGTTGATGCCCGGGAGGATGCCCGCGAGGTTCATCGCGAGGACGGCGAAGAATGCGAATCCGACGAAACCGGCCCACTTGCGGCCCCTGGTCGGGCCGAGGAGTTCGAGGGCGACGTTCGAGCGGATGAACTCGGCGATGGCCTCGACGGCCATCTGGCCCCGGCCCGGCACGAGCTTGGGCTTGCGCGCGACTGCGAGTAGGACGATGCAGACGAGGACGCCCATGACGACGCGCGCCAGCGTGAGGCGGTTGAACTCGAAGAAGGTTCCCTCGCCGAAGAGGGCGGAGGGGAAGAAGTCGCCGATGCCGGGTTGATGCGGGTGCTGCGTGAAAGCGGGGACTGCGGTCAGAGCGATGACGACGAGGAGCAGGATCAGCAGGACCCAGTACCACAGTGGCTTCGAGCTGCTCCCCCGTCTCACGGACGAAGTCGTTGACGTAGACAGCGCAGCCTCCTAGTGCGAATCAGCATCGATGGGCAATCGCCCTCCGGGCGACCCGGCCAGTCTAGCAGGGCGCGGGAAGACTGCCCGTACAACCCCGCGCAGGCCCGCGATCTTTCATTCGCCCTTCAGCGGGGGCGCATCGACCGCGGGGATACGCGCCTTCGACAGGACGATCACCTCCGCGAGCATCGAGACCGCGATCGTCGCGATGGCGACCGCGGTGGCCAATCGGACGTCGACGCCGAAGAACTCCGGCACGTACAGACCGACGACCACCAGTATGATCCGGAGCGGATAGGCGCCCGCGATCCATGCGGGCCCGTTCGCACCGGGCCGCGCCGCCCTCGACAACGCCCACCACTGCGCTGCGAGGAGGACGCCGGGAATCACTGCCGCTGCGCATATCGATGCGAGGGGGAGGCCCGCGAACCACCCGCAGCCCGCGGCGGAGGCGACGGCGAGGAGGCCGATCACGAGCAGGGGCCTCTTCAAAGAGGCGACGGCCTTCTGAAGAGGCGCGGGCCGGGTGGGCTCACTCACGTGCGTCTCCTTCTCGTTGCGGGCGGGCGGAGGGGCGATGGTGCGCCGCGGGGAACTCGGAGGCCGTGATCGTCGCACCGATAGCGTAGGCCGGCAGGGCGAACCAGAGGACGCGCGTCCAGTCGAAGACGAGCAGCCCGACCGCGGGCACGCACACCAGCGCCGTCCACATCCACAGGATCGCGACGACCGCCCGATGCGAGTGGCCCCGCAAGATCAGACGGTCGTGGAAATGCGAACGATCCGCTTTGAACGGGCTCTTGCCCTTGCGGATCCTGCGGATCGAGGTGACGACGAGGTCGAGGATCGGCATGAAGATGACCGAGAGCGGCAGGATGATCGGGAGGACGCCGACGAGGACCTGCTGGCGCCCGAGCAGGGCCGGATCGATCTGGCCGGTCACGATGATGCCCGCGGCGGCGAGAACCAGTCCGAGGGTCTCGGCGCCGCCGCCCATCATGATCGATGAGGGGTGGAAGTTGAACCACAGGAAACCGACGCACACCCCGACCAGCGCGACGACGATGAGCGAGGCGGTCGTCGCATAGGACGCGGCGCCCATGAGCCTCGACAGCATGTACGAGTAGACGAAGAAGACGCCGGCCCCGATGGCGACCATTCCGGCGGCCAGGCCGTCGAGGCCGTCGATGAAGTTGACCGCGTTGACGATGCCGACCACCAGGACGACGGTGACGATCAATGACAGGCGCGAGGAGCCGATCGTCACGCCGAAGATCGGGAAGGAGACCAGCTGAACGCCCGCGTAGGCCATGACGCCCGCGATGAGGATCTGCCCGGAGAGCTTGGTCATCCAGTCGAGTTCGATGACGTCGTCGATCACGCCGAGCAGGCACATCGCCGAGGCCGCGAACATGACCGCCCAGGGCACGCTCGTCGCGTACAGGGGCGCCATGTAGGGGATGCGGGAGGCGATCAGGAGGGTCACGACCAGGCCGATCGTCATCGCGATGCCGCCGAGCCTGGGGATCGGGGCCTTCTGGATGTCGCGCGACCTCAGCTCGGGAACGATCCCCCATCGCAGGCAGGCCCACCTGACGAGGGGCGTCATGAGGAGCGTGACGCCCATCGCGATGAGCGTGAGCAGGACATAAACCTTCATGCGGGAGGCGTTCCCTATCGGATGTCAGATCGTGGGAAGGATGTCGATCCGGGCGGATGCGGACAGGTCCTCCAAGGATACGGCTCCGAGTCGCAAAGCCCTGGGAGCGCCGTGGGCGAAGTCGATGATCGTCGAGGGGGTCGCGGCTCGCGTCGGGCCGCCGTCGATGTGGAGGACGCGGTCCCCGAAGAAGGCCAGCGCCTCGTCGATGCGCGTCGCGGGGGGCTCGCCGGTCAGGTTCGCGCTCGTCACCGCCATCGGTCCCGTGCGCTCGAGGAGTTCGCGAAGGGGCGCGTGATCCGGCATGCGCAGTGCGATCGTCCCCGCAGTCTCGCCCAGGTCCCATCCGAGCTCGGGACGGGCCCGGAGGATGAGCGTCAGCGCGCCCGGCCAGTGGGAATCGGCGAGGCGGCGCGCGCCTTCGGGGATGTCGACGGCGAGTTCATCGGCGGCGCCCGCGTGGGCGACGAGGACCGGCGGCGGCATCTGACGGCCGCGCCCCTTGGCGTCGAGGAGGCGCTGGACGGCCCGCGCGTCGGTCGCGGTCGTTCCGATCCCGTACACCGTGTCGGTGGGCACGACGGCGAGCCCGCCCTTGCGGACGTGGTCCGCGGCCTCGGCGAGGTCGTTAGGGTTCCATGCGGGAGTGCAGCGGATGATTCGAGGAGTCACCGCGTCATTCTGCCACGCTCGGCGATGAGGCAGCGGTCGCGCCCGGTCAGGTCCGGCATCGTGCGGGCCGCCGAGAAGCCGAAGCCGAGGGCCGTCCGGCGCATCGCCTTCCCCTGGCTCTCGGAATGTTCGACGAGGGCGCAGCCCCCCGCCTTCAGGAGGCGGAGCGCTCGGGCGAGGATCCCGGTGGGGATCTGCATTCCATCGGCTCCGCCCCCGAAGAGGGCGAGATCGGGATCGCGGAGCGCTTCGGGCTGGGTGGGGGCCTCTGAGGGCGGAACGTAGGGGGGGTTCGACACCACGATGTCGATCGCGCCGTCGAGTTCGGCGAGCGTACCGGGATCGGTCGCATCGCCCGGGACGAGCGCGACCCGTCCGGGGACGAGGGCCGCGATGTTCTCGGCCGCGAGGCCCCGAGCGATCTGGTCGATCTCGACGGCCCACACGCGCGCGCCGGGCACGTGGCGGGCGATCGCGATCCCGATCGCCCCCGAACCTGCGCACAGGTCGACCGCATTCACGCCGCCCCGCTCGGCCGCGATCGCGCGGCATCGACGGATCGCCTCTTCGACGAGGATTTCGGTTTCGGGCCTCACGAGGAACACCCCGGGCCTCGCCTTCAGCGCGAGCCCGGCGAAGTGCATCCGCGATGTGATCCATTGGAGCGGCTCGCGCTGTTCGCGGCGCGCGACGCCCTCTTCGAAGCGCAGCACCGCCGAGGGGTCGAGGGGCTCGCGGATGCTCCACACGGATTCGGCTCCGAAGGCCCATTCGGCGAGTTCACGCGCATCGCCCGCGGGCGATGCGCCTTCGATCCCCTCAAGACGGCGCGCTCCTGCGCGGAGCAGCGCGTTGAGGCTCGTCGAAGCGCCCCGGTCCGGCGCGTCCCCTCGTCCGGTCACTGCCCGGCCGCCCTCGCGAGCCTCTCCGTCTCGTCGGCGCTGCGCAGCGAATCGATGACGGGCGCCAGTTCGCCGCCCAGGACGCGATCGAGATTGTGCGCCTTGTAGCCGGTGCGATGATCCGCGATGCGGTTCTCGGGGAAGTTGTAGGTGCGGATGCGCTCGGAGCGGTCGACGGTGCGCACCTGGGAGAGGCGCTGCGCCGAGGCCTCGGCTTCGCGCTTCGCCCTCGCTTCGGCCGCGAGCCGCGAGGCGAGCACCCTCAGGGCCGCTTCCTTGTTCTGGAGCTGGGACTTCTCGTTCTGCATCGACACGACGATGCCGGAGGGGATGTGGGTGATGCGCACGGCCGAGTCCGTCGTGTTGACGGATTGCCCGCCCGGTCCGGAGGACCTGTAAACGTCGATGCGCAGATCGTTCGGATCGATGACGATCTCGGAGTCGTCCTCGATCTCGGGCATGACGAAGACTCCGACCGCGGAGGTGTGGATGCGCCCCTGGGATTCGGTGACGGGCACTCGTTGAACGCGGTGGACTCCGCCTTCGTATTTGAGGTGCGCCCATACGCCCTCGTCGGGGGTCGGAGCGCCCTTCGCCCGGATCGCCAGGGAGATGTCCTTGAAGCCGCCCAGCTCGGTGGTCGTCGAGGAGAGTTCGGTCGCCGACCAGCCCTTCGATTCGGCGTACCTGGCGTACATGCGGGCGAGATCGGAGGCGAAGAGGGCGGACTCCTCGCCCCCCTCCCCCGCTTTGATCTCGAGGATGACGTCGAGCGCGTCCTCGGGATCGCGAGGCGCGAGGATGCGCATGAGGTCGTCGTGCGCTGCGGCCATTTCGGCTTCGAGGGCGGGGATCTCCGCTTGGAAGGAGGGGTCCTCCTCGGCGAGTTCGCGCGCCGCGCCCAGGTCGTCTCTGGCTGTCGAGATGCGCTCGGCCGCCTGGCGGATCCTTCCGAGTTCTGCGAATCGCCGACCGGCCTTGCGCATCCTCGTCTGGTCGCCGAGGACCGCGGGATCCGACATGAGGGCTTCGACCTGCTCATACTCCTCGAGCAGGGGCGTGAGCGCGCGAAGATCGACCTCGATCTCCGATTCGATGGGCATGCGAATCCTCCTCGTGCGTGTGATGCGCGACGGCGCCGGTGACCTTCGTCACCGGCGCCGCACTGTCGCCTCGGTGCGCCTTGGCCTCACTTGGAGGGGCGGACGCGCTTTCCGTAGCGGGCCTCGAACTTGGCGACGCGGCCGCCGGTGTCGAGGATCTTCTGCTTACCCGTGTAGAAGGGGTGGCAGGCCGAACAGACGTCGACGCGCATCTCGCCGGAGGCGAGGGTCGAACGGGTGTGGAAGCTGTTGCCGCAGGTGCAGGTCACAACGGTGTCCACGTACGTGGGGTGGATGTCCTTCTTCATGGGAACTCCTGGGTTCGTTGGTGCCCCGGGTCCGGATCCGCAGACCCCTTCGCATCGGACGAAGGGCGTCCTGCCGCATCGAATGCGGCGGCGAACCGGTGAACCGGATGCCGACCGGCCCATTGTGCCACCTGGCGGGCGTGCCGGTCCACGCGGCGGCGCCTGCGAAAGCGTGAGACGCGCGACTGCCGGGGCGGGGCGTCAACGGACGAGCCCGATTCCGACGCATGAAGAGCGGTGGCGCCGTCGGGTCTTGGCCGATGTCAGCGTACCGGGGGATCAACGGGGCCGGATTGAAACTGCTCGCCGATCCCGTTCATCAGCGCGTCGTAGGTCCGCCCGTCGGCCGCGCACACTATCCCGCTGTTGGCGAGGTGAAGATCCTCTCCCATCAGCCCCGACATGATGCAGCCGGCCGCGCGGCACAGGCCGATGCCCGCGGAGAAGTGGACGCTCGCCGCGCGATCTCCCGCGATGACGAAGCCGGCGCGCAGCCCCGCGGCCACCCACGCCAGTGAGATCCCCGTGCCCACGTACCTCGGATTCAGAGTGTCGAAAGCCGAGGATCTCCAAAATCGAGCGAGAGAGAACCCCCGAGCATCCGGATCCTGGGCGTCCATGAGAATCTCCACCACCCGCGACTCGGGCGAGGGCGAGGCGGGGGCCTCCTCATCGCCGCATCCGATGAGGACAGCAGAACCGTCAGTCCAAATGACACGGTCGTACAAGGGCTCGCTGACAGCAGCCGCCAGAACCTCGTCCCCCTTCGTCAGCGCGACATTGACGCCATAGGGTCCCGTCCGCGAGGCATAGTTCAACGTTCCGCACAGGGGATCGAGCATCCATACTCGCTCAGCCTCCCTCGGCCCGCTCCAGCCCGACTCCTCGGCGATCACCGCGTCGTCCGGCCTGCATTCACGGAGCAGGGCCAGCGCGGCGCGCTCGGCGGCGACGTCGGCCTCGGTAGCGAAGTCCCCACCGCCTTTGAAGATCCGCTCGTGCGGCGCCCCCTCACGCTCGAGGAGCACGCGCGAGGCCTCCTTCGCCGCCATAATGGCGATCTCGGCGTCCGATGCTCTCGCGACCCGCCTCATCCGCAGCCCTCCGCTCCGTTTTCAAGACCGGGTCCCCATCCGCGAATGGATGGGGACCCGATCCTCGTTGCTCTGATCAGTCCACGCTCGGCGTCGTCTTCTGGACGAGCATGAGGAACTCGGCGTTCGACTGGGTGTCCTTGAGCTTCTCGAGGATGAGCTCGAGGGCCGACTGCTGGTCGAGGGTGCCCAGGACGCGGCGGAGCTTCCACATGATGCGGAGCTCCTCGGGGCCGAAGAGCATCTCCTCGCGGCGCGTGCCCGAGGCGTTGACGTCGATCGCGGGGAAGATCCTGCGGTCGGCGAGCTGGCGGGACAGGCGCAGTTCCATGTTGCCGGTGCCCTTGAACTCCTCGAAGATCACCTCGTCCATCTTCGATCCCGTCTCGACGAGCGCCGAGGCGATGATCGTGAGGGAGCCGCCCTCCTTGAGGTTGCGGGCGCCGCCGAAGAACTTCTTGGGCGGGTAGAGCGCCGAGGCGTCGACGCCGCCCGAGAGGATGCGTCCCGATGCGGGAGCCGCGAGGTTGTAGGCGCGCGACAGACGGGTGAGGGAGTCGAGGAGCACGACGACGTCCTGGCCGAGCTCGACGAGGCGCTTGGCGCGCTCGATCGCGAGTTCGGCGACGATGGTGTGATCCGAGGCCGGGCGGTCGAAGGTCGAGGCGATGACCTCGCCCTTGACGATCGAGCGCATGTCGGTGACCTCTTCGGGCCGCTCGTCGACGAGGACGACCATGAGGTGGACTTCGGGGTTGTTGAGCTCGATCGCCTTGGCGATCTGCTGGATCACCATCGTCTTGCCGGCCTTGGGCGGGGAGACGATGAGACCGCGCTGCCCCTTGCCGATCGGGGCGACGAGGTCGATGACGCGAGGCGTGTAGGCCTTGGCCGAGGTCTCCAGGCGCAGCTGCTCGCTCGGGTAGATCGGCGTGAGCTTGCCGAATTCCCGTCGGGCCTGGGCGTCCTCGATCGACATCCCGTTGACGGAGTCGACGCGCACGAGCGCGTTGTACTTCTGGCGCTGGCGCTCGCCCTCGCGGGGCTGGCGGACCGCGCCCGCGACGGCGTCGCCCGGGCGCAGGCCCCAACGGCGCACGTTGCCGAGGGTGACGTAGACGTCGTTCGGACCGGGCAGGTAGCCCGAAGTCCGGACGAAGGCGTGGTTGTCCTGGACGTCGAGGATGCCCGCGATCGGCGCGAGCTGCTCGTCCTCGCGGACGGCCTCGTCGCGATCGGCGCGATCCGGGCGCTCGTCGCGGTAACGATCGCGACGGTTGTTGCGCCCGTTGCGCTCGGAGCGGTCCTGGCGATCGGGGCGGTCGCGGTTGCGCCTGCGGCTGTTGCGATCGCGGCGGTTGCGGCCGCGATCCTCGGAATCGTCGCCCTCGGGCAGTTCGATCGCCCCGAGTTCCTTGACGGGCGCCTGGGCCTGCTGCGCCGCCGGGCGCTCGCTGCTCCCCACCGGTTCGGGCAGGTCGATCGCGAGGGCCGAGGGCTCCTTGGTCTCGATCACCGCGCGGCGCCTGCGCGACTTGCGGGGGGCCTCCGCGCGCTCGTCCTCGGCGGCGGATCGGTCTTCGCGCCGGGGTGAATCCGCGGGCTGCGGCTGGGCGTCGGCTGGAGAGCCCGGCCTCTCGTCGGCGGAGGCCTTGGGGGCGCGGGCCTTGCGCTCGGAGGCGGCCTGGGCCGGTCGCGGGGCTCCGCCTTGCGCGGCGAGCGCGTCGATGAGCTCGGACTTGCGCATTTTCGACGTGCCCTTGAGACCCCGGCTTGACGCGAGCTTGTGGAGTTCGGCCAGCTTCATGCTCTTAAGCTCCGTCATGGAAGCTTGGGCGCCTTGTTCGTTGCTCAAGAATGATCCTCTACTGGATGGGTCGCCCGCTCGGGGCGGAGATACGGTCTCCCGATGGAATGCGCGGTGCGCGGGGAGGGGATGCGCGGCGATGAGATCTCGTGGCGCATGGTGCCATGATTCGGCGGGGTCGAACGACCTCTGCGGCGAGTATAGCGCGATGATCGCCCGATGGGCGCAATGGGGCGGAATCCCCGGGATGCGCTCTCAGTCACAGGGGTGCCCGGGGCCCGTCCGGCGCCGATCGGGCGGGCTTCAGCCCTTCCGCGGCGCCAGGCGCCCCCGGGTGATCCGCACGCCCTCGGTCGCGACCGGAAGCGTGAGGACCCGCCATCCCGCGGCCTGAGCGTCGTGCCGCACGCTTGCGGGCACCTGCTCCAGGCTGAGCACCGAGGGGCCCGCGCCGGAGACGACTGCGGCCATTCCGCCGGCGCGCAGCCAGTCGACGAGGGCGAGGGAGGGCTCCATCGCGCTCCGGCGATGCTCCTGGTGGAGGCGGTCCCGCGTCGCATTCATGAGGAGGTCGTGGAAGGAGGCGCCGTCCGCCGCCGTTCGCGCGCCCGTCATGAGGGCGGCGAGGAGCGCCGCGCGGGAGAGGTTGTAGATCGCGTCCGTGCGCGCGAGCTCGTCCTTCAGCGCGGCGCGCGCTGTGGAGGTCGGCAGTTCGTACTCCGGGACGAAGACGACCGGGGAGATGCCGTTGGGGGGATCGAGGCGCAGCGCCCCCGGTCGGCCCTCCTCGAGCCATGCGACGGTCGCTCCGCCGAGGACTGCGGGCGCGACGTTGTCCGGATGGCCCTCCATGTCGGTGCCGAGCTCGAGGATCTCCTGCGGCGTGAGCACATCGGGATCGCCGATGAGGGCCCGTGCGAGCGCGATGCCCGCGACGATCGCCGAAGCGGAGGATCCCAGGCCCCGCGAGTGCGGGATCCGGTTTCGGCAGTGCATTCGAATGCCCACTTGGGGGGCCCCGACGCGATCGAGGGCGAGGCGGAGCGCCTGGACGACGAGATTGTCCTCCCCCTCCCCCACTCCGCCCGCGCCCTCGCCCTCGACGACGACGGAGGTGGGACCGCCTGCAGTGGCGTGAACGGAGATCTCGTCCCAGAGGTCCAGGGCCATGCCCATCGAGTCGAATCCCGGGCCGAGGTTGGCGCTCGTCGCGGGGACGGCGACGGCGACGAAGTCATCGCGGAGCTGCACGGCGTCACTCCTCTTCGACGCGGATCGCGCTGGTGACCTCGCGGACCGCCTCGGAGTGGGCCAGGGCCTTCACGACGGCCTTGAGGTCCGCTTCGCGCGCCAGATGCGTGGTGGCGACGATGATGCAGGTGCCGGGGACCTCGTCGTCGCGCTGATGGACCGATTGGATCGAGACGCCGTGCCGCGCGAAAATCCCGGCCACATCGGAGAGGACTCCGAGACGGTCCTCAACGGCCATCCTGATCTGATAGCGGGTCCTGGTGGTCCCCGGGTCGAGGATCGGCAGGTGGGCGTACACGGACTCGCGCGGCGCGTGCCCGCCGTAGACCCGGTGGTGCGCGGCGGCGACGAGGTCGGACAGGACGGCGGAGGCGGTCGGGGCGCCGCCGGCCCCCTGCCCGTAGAACATGAGCCGCCCGGCGTATTCGCCTTCGACGACGATGGCATTGAAGGCGCCGTCGACGCTCGCCAGGGGGGAGTCCACGGGGACGAGGGCGGGGTGGACGCGCATGGCGACGCCTTCGACCCCGTCCTCGCCGATCCGCCTTTCGGCGATGGCGAGGAGTTTGATCGCGCGGTTGAAGTAGGCGGCCTCGGACATGTCCGCGGGGGTGATCCTCGTGATGCCCTCGACGTCGACGTCGTCGATGCCGACTCGCGTGTGGAAGGCGAGGGAGGCGAGGATCGCGCATTTCGCCGCGGCGTCGAGGCCTTCGACGTCGGCGGAGGGGTCCGCTTCGGCGAAGCCGAGCTCCTGGGCCTGCGCGAGGGCCTCGGCGTAGCCGAGTCCCCGGGTGGCCATGGCATCGAGGATGAAGTTGGTCGTCCCGTTAACGATGCCCACGACCTTGGTGATGCGGTCGCCGGCCAGGGATTCGCGCAGGCCGTAGACGACGGGGACGGCGCCGGCCACCGCCGCCTCATAGTAGAGGTCCGCTCCGGAGGCCGCCGCCGCGCTGTAGAGCTCGGGGCCGTGCGCCGCCAGCAGGGCTTTGTTGCCCGTCACGACGCTGATGCCCTTGTCGAGTGCGGACAGGACGAGGGTGCGGGCGGGTTCGATGCCGCCGATGAGTTCGACGACAATGTCCTTGCCGAGGATCGCCTCGTCCGGGTCGGTGGTGAGCAGGTCCCGGTCGATGGCCTCGTCGCGTTCGGCTCCGAGATCGCGCACGAGGATGCTCGAGACGCTCATGCGCGCTCCGGCCCGGGCCGCGAAGTCCTCCGCCTGTTCACTAAGGATCCGGATGACCTGCGATCCGACGGTTCCGGCGCCGAGCACCCCGATTTGAAGCTCTGGGAGGGACTGGGTCACGAGGGCTCCTTGAAGAGGTCGTCATGCGGATTGGCTGAGCGTCTTAGAGCATAGGCGGCGCGGCGTCGGAAGGCCCGGCGCTTCCACGGATCAGATCCGCCGCCCGGCCCTGGGCGATCCTCAGCGGGAGGCGCGCGGACGAAAGCGGGAAGGGACCAAAGTCCTGGCCCTAAAGTCCTGGGCCGCCTGCTTTCGTCGCCTGTGAGAAGCCGCATAGGCCGATTCAGGCGATGAGCATGGCAATTGCTTGAAGATGGTACGAGAATCGAAGCAGGTGCCCACCGGCATGAGTTGGAGAATCATCCAGGACCGGACCCGCACACCGGGAATTCGGAACAATCGAGAGAAGGAATGATGACGACAGAGCAGACCGCTCCTTCCGTCCCCGCACCCGAGGCCTGGGAGGGCTTCGCAACCGGAAACTGGGCGAAGGAGGTCGACGTCCGCGACTTCATCCAGCGCAACTACACCCCCTATGAAGGCGACGCGGCCTTCCTCGCCGGCCCCACCGACAAGACGCTGCGCGTCTGGGACACCCTCGAGAAGGAGTTCCTCGCCGAAGAGCGCAAGGTCCGCATCCTCGACGTCGACACCCACACCCCCGCCGACATCGACGCCTTCAAGCCCGGCTACATCTGCGCCGACGACGACGTCATCGTGGGCCTCCAGACCGATGCGCCCCTCAAGCGCGCCATGATGCCCAACGGCGGATGGCGCATGGTCGAGACCGCGATCAAGGAGGCCGGCAAGGAGGTCGACCCCGAGGTCAAGAAGATCTTCACCCAGTACCGCAAGACCCACAACGACGCGGTCTTCGACATCTACACGCCGCGCATCCGCGCCGCCCGCTCCTCCCACATCATCACCGGCCTGCCCGACGCCTACGGCCGCGGGCGCATCATCGGCGACTACCGCCGCGTCGCCCTCTACGGCGTCGATCAGCTCATCGAGTGGAAGCAGCAGGACAAGGACCGCTACGCGGACCAGCCCTTCTCCGAGCACTGGGCGCGCTACCGCGAGGAGCACTCCGAGCAGATCAAGGCCCTCAAGAAGCTCAAGAAGATGGCCGCCGACTACGGCTTCGACATCTCCGGGCCCGCGAAGACCGCGAAGGAAGCGGTCCAGTGGACCTACTTCGGCTACCTCGCCTCCGTGAAGTCGCAGGACGGCGCCGCGATGTCGATCGGCCGCCTCTCCGCCTTCTTCGACGTCTACTTCGAGCGCGACCTCGCCGCCGGTCTCATCACCGAGTCCGACGCCCAGGAGATCATCGACGCCCTCGTCATCAAGCTCCGCATCACGCGATTCCTCCGCACGATCGACTACGACCAGATCTTCTCCGGCGACCCCTACTGGGCGACCTGGTCGGACGCCGGCTTCGGCGACGACGGCCGCACCCTCGTCACGAAGACCTCCTTCCGCCTCCTCCAGACGCTGCGCAACCTCGGCCCGGCCCCCGAGCCGAACATCACGATCTTCTGGGATGAGAACCTGCCGAAGGGCTACAAGGAGTTCTGCGCGGCGATCTCGATCGAGACCTCGTCGATCCAGTACGAGTCCGACCCGCAGATCCGCGAGCACTGGGGCGACGACGCGGCGATCGCGTGCTGCGTCTCCCCGATGAAGGTCGGCAAGCAGATGCAGTTCTTCGGAGCCCGCGTCAACGCCGCCAAGGCCCTCCTCTACGCCATCAACGGCGGGCGCGATGAGATGAGCGGCAAGCAGATCATGACCGGCTACGAGCCCGTCTTGGGCGACGGCCCCCTCGATTTCGACGAGGTCTGGGCGAAGTACGAGGACATGCTCGACTGGGTCGTCGGCACCTACGTCGAGGCCCTCAACATCATCCACTACTGCCACGACCGCTACGCCTACGAGTCGATCGAAATGGCGCTCCACGATTCGGAGATCATCCGGACCATGGGCTGCGGCATCGCGGGCCTGTCGATCGTCGCCGACTCCCTCGCGGCCATCAAGTACGCGAAGGTCACGCCGGTGCGCGACGAGACCGGGCTGGTCGTCGACTACGTGACCGAGGGCGAGTTCCCGACCTACGGCAATGACGACGACCGCGCCGACGACATCGCCGCGACGATCGTCCACACGATCATGTCGAAGATCCGCGCCATCCCGATGTACCGCGATGCGATCCCGACCCAGTCGGTCCTCACGATCACCTCGAACGTCGTCTACGGCAAGGCCACCGGTGCCTTCCCCTCGGGCCACAAGGCGGGCACCCCCTTCGCCCCCGGCGCGAACCCGGAGAATGGCATCGACACGCACGGCATGGTCGCCTCCATGCTCTCGGTCGGCAAGCTCGACTACAACGACGCGCTCGACGGCATTTCGCTGACGAATACGATCACTCCGTCCGGCCTGGGCCGCACGAAGGAAGAGCAGATCACCAACCTCGTCGGCATCCTCGACGCGGGCTTCGTCCCCGACGAATCCTGCTCCGTCAGCGCCTCCCTCTGATCGATCCCAGGCGGGGGACGGACGGACCCTCCCCCGCCGAATCCGCCCCACCTCGCAAAGGAGTATCCGAAAAATGGCAACCAAGACCTACGAAGAGCGACTCGCCGATATGCGCGCGGCGCGCACCGAGCGCGGCGTCACCGACGGCCTCTACCACGCGAACATCAACGTCCTCGACCGTTCCACCCTCGAGGACGCCATCGAGCACCCCGAGAAGTACCCGAACCTCACGGTCCGCGTTTCCGGCTACGCGGTGAACTTCGTCAAGCTCACCCGCGAGCAGCAGCTCGACGTGCTCTCGCGCACCTTCCACCACTCGGCCTGAGCCGAGGGCGCCGGCCCCGGTCGGCACTCATCGCCGCGGGGCGCAGGATCCTCCTGCGCCCCGCGCGCTGCGCCTCCCCTCTTCTCCCCCTAAGGACCCCATGAGCACCGCATCGACCGCCATCCCCCTCGGCGACGGGTCGAGCATCGTTCCGCTGCCCCTCGATCCGAATGCGCCTCAACGGCGGGATCAGGATTTCGACGCGCCCGTCGGCCGCACCTCGGGCCAGGGCGTCGCCGGGCTCGCCGAGCTCACCGATGTCGAGCGCTCCGAGCGGCTCCGCAAGATGCACGAGGGCGACCTCGGCTCGGTCCACTCCTGGGAGCTCGTCACCGCTGTCGACGGCCCCGGAACGCGTCTGACGGTCTTCCTCAACGGCTGCGGCCTGCGCTGCCTGTACTGCCACAATCCCGACACCTTCCTCATGAAGGACGGAACGCCTGTCGAGACGGGGGAGATCCTCTCGCGCATCAAGCGCTACCGCCGCATCTTCAAGGCGACGGGCGGAGGCCTGACCCTGTCGGGCGGCGAGGCCATGATGCAACCCGAATTCGTGCGCAAGATCCTGCGGGGCGCGAAGGAGATGGGCGTCCACACCTGCCTCGACACCTCCGGGTTCCTGGGCGCGAACTGCGACGACGCGATGCTCGACGATCTCGACCTCGTCCTCCTCGACGTGAAGTCCGGAGATCCCGATACCTATCACCGCGTCACTTCCGGTCGGCTCCAACCGACGATCGATTTCGGAGACCGTCTCGCGGCTCGCGGAACGACGCGCGTGTGGATCCGTTTCGTCCTGGTCCCCGGGCTCACCGACGCGAAGGAGAACATCGAGGCGATCGGCCGGATCATCTCCGCGTGGAAGAACGTGATCGACCGGGTCGAGGTGCTCCCCTTCCATCAGATGGGCCGCGACAAGTGGCGGTCCTTGGAGCTGAAGTACGAGTTGGAGGAGACGAAGCCCCCGACGCCGGAGGCGACCGAAGAGGTGCGCGAGTACTTCCGTTCCCTGGGCTTCGAGGTGCACTGATTTCGCCACCCGAGGATGCGGTCCCATGCGAAGCAGAGTGCGCGCAGGGCCCCTGCGGGTTCTTCCGAGCATTGGAAGTTTTTGATAGCCTGCCGGAGACGCCCTTCCATTGAAGAGTCAAGGAGACGATGATGTCCCGTTCTTCAGCGCCCAGGCCGATGCTCCTCCTCACTTTCGGCCTCGCCTCCATCGCCCTGACCATCGGCGCCTGCTCCCCCGCGGCCCCGAAGGATGACGCCGTTCAAAGTTCTGCTCAGAGTTCCGCCGACACTCCCCAGAGCACTATCGACGGTGTCGCTCAGAGCACCATCGACGAGCTGATCGAGCTCTACCCCGAAATGACGGAGATGCCACGAGAGAGGCTAGTCGCGGCATTCTCGGAATATGCTGCGAAAGTGGGGATGACGACCGAGGACTATCTGCAAGTCGTGATCAGGGAGACTCGCGAGAACGACGAGGCGATGCGGAGGGCCGTAGAAGAAGCGACCGGCAACGCACCCGCGCAATCACGCTAAAGAATCTTCACGATCAACACCCCCGCGAACTCCCGGACTCGCACTTTTCCAAATATCTTCGACACCTTCAGAAAACTCCCCGGTATTGAATATCAGCTCCCCGTCCATTGATTGAGAGGCTCAATGATGAACCGAATTCTCTTCAAAACAATAACAGTGGCAGCCCTTTCCCTTCTCAGCATTACCGGCATCACTCCACCAACGAGCGCCGAAGATCGCGATTTGTATCAGGAATTGATCGAGCTTTATCCCGAGATGAAGCAGGCATCAAGAGAGTTTCTTATCGACGTATTCGCGAAGCAGGCCGAGAAATTCGGTTACGCGCCCGATGAATACCTTGAACAGATCATTGAGGAAACTCGCCTCAACGATGAAGCGATGCGCCAATCCATCGACGGACAAGCGCCCAGCGATTCAGGCGGCATCCAGACACGCGCAGCATACCCCAAACTTCCGGATTCCTATTACAAGGGCGACATCTATATCAGCCCTGCGACTCACATCTTCAATCACGGGCATACCGGGATCTACGGCGACACCTACTGGGTCGTCGAGGCGAGCGGGCCCGGCACCCTCAGCAATTGGCACTACACGAACGAAATCGCAGGTCCATCCGGCACGAAGCTCTTTGAAACAACATTGAGCCAGCACGCTCAGAACCTCGCCGCCGACTACGCCTACACGAATCTCCGAGGATACCGTTATCCTTCACTGAAACTGCTCGACACTGTTCCAAACATGGTCAGCCCGAGAGACACCAATCCGAACTCACTCACATGCTCGCAACTCGTCTGGCTCGCCTATCTGCGAACCACCGGAGTCGATCTCGATGGGAGCGAGCTTCTTCCGAGATTAATCCTTCCCTACGACATCGAGGACTCTCCCTATACGAAACAGAACTGGGAAGTGCGATAGAGGCCGCTAGATGACAAGGAACGCACGCGCCCTTCTCCCCCTTCTCATCCTGAGCACCCTCGGCCTCGCGGGCGCCTGCACGCCCCTGCTTTCCGCGAGCGATCCGGGCAACGCTCAAAGCTCCTCGACAATCGAAGCCGGTGCACTGATCGGCGTTTCCGACAAGGACTTCGCCCTCGACGATGCGGTTCTCGCGATCCAGCTCAGCGGCAGGGTCGCTCCCCTTTACGGCGAGGGGACGAAGGGATACCTCGCCCTCGTGAATGAGAAGGGCGAGGCGCGCGTGAGCGAAACGGGGATCATGGAGTACGCGACTCCCCTGTGGACCGAGGACGGCCTGTACTTCGGCATGCCCGATCACGAAGGGTTCGTCGACGACTCGGGACTCCATCGCCGGGAGCGCCGCCATCAGTACCGCGAACTCGATCGCTACCCCCACCCGGACGACGGCGGCTACACGGCCTTCTACAACGAGGGCGGCAACGGCACCGACTTCATCCAGTATCTCGTCCACGGCGACTCAAAAGGATTCGTCGGGGTCGAAGCGCCCGGAGTGTTCACCAACTTCGGCTACTGCGACGACCGCTTCTTCATGATCGGGGAAACGTCGTGGGCGCCCTCCCTCAGGGATGAAGCGATCGCGCACCTGCCTCCTGACATCACCGCCGAAGAGGGGACCCACTACCAGTTCCTCGCCGAGCTCCTCCCCTCAGACCCCGATGAGCCCGTGAAGGTGCTCGCGAGCGCGCCCCTGGACGAGCAGAGCTTCAGCGGCTCGAAGCACATCGCCTGCCGGGGGGATCGGGTCTACTTCCCCGGTTTCCGGCGCCTCGAGGCGCATCCGGCACCCGAGGAGCGGGACAAGCGCAAACAGGGCTCCCCCGCATTCATCATCTGGGACCTCGCCGACGGAACGCGCTCCGTCGTGCCGTGGGTTGATGCGGATGGGATCCCCCTCAGCCTGCGAGCCGACGACCTCACGAATCCCGAATTCCTCCAAGACGGCAACACCGCCTATGTCGTCCTCTTCGACGGCAGAGGATTCGTCGTCGACCTGGACAGCACCGTCGCCCGCCAGGCCTTCACGGCGACGAACAGCGGCCCCGACTTCTGGCCCCAGAGCTTCCACGTGACGAGGAACTACGCCTATGCCCTCGACTACGGGGAGGATCCCGGTCAGGTTCTGGAACTCGCCCGCTACGACTGGGCGAACGGACGCAAGGAGAGCCTCCTCACCATCGATTCCCTCGGCCCGTATCGGAAAGAATCCGTCGTTGAAGGAATCGCTGTGAACCCGTCGTGGCTGAGCACGATTGAGGACTGAGTCCTTCGATTCCCGCATGTTCGCCGCCGTATCCCGCTTCATCCCCGCGGCGCGATGGGCCCGCCGCTGATTCGCTCGGGACTCCGGCCTCGCAGGCCGAGACTCGGGCAGGCGGGGCGCTTTTGGAACTGAGCGCAATGCCACTCGGCGGAATCGCGCCCGCCTGTGCTCCCGGGGCAGGGGCCTCCTCAGCAGGCGGGATCGAAGAAGGCACGATCGGGACTTACGTCGCGGACACGCGCCCGCCCGAATGCGCGGAGTCGTGCGATTCTCACGGTTCACGAAGGCGAAAATGGGCCATTGGTCCCAATGGGCGCCGGAGGACTGGCCGGAGACCTACCAGAACCCGAGCTACCCGAACATGTTCGCCGCGGGCATCGCCTTCGCCCCGCCGCACCAGATCTCCAAGCCGCGCAAGAACGCGAAGGGCACGCCGATCGCCCCCGCTCCCCCGCGCACCGGCCAGCCCTCAGGGACGATCGCCCGCGCCGTCGCCGAGACGATCGCGGACCGCATCAAGGGCAAGAAGCGCCCGCCCCGCCGTGCCTCGATGACCGAAATGGGCGCCTCCCGCGTCGCCTCCACCGGCGCGAACCTCCTGAACGGTTCGGCTGCGGCCATGATCATGTACCCGATCGTGCCGAACCCCGAGAAGTACCCGCTCACCGGGCGGCACCCCTATCACACGCGCGGCGAGATCGGCCTGTTCGGGCACTGGATCAAGTACATGCTCCATCACCTGTTCATCTACAAGGCGAAGGCCCGGCCGGGGTGGCCCCTGATCCCCGAGTGATCATCGAAGGAGGAATCATGAGCGACAAGAGAGTCTCGATCGAGGAGCTCGACCCCGAGCAGCAGGAGCGGATCGGGCGGGCGCCCCTGCCCATGCCCTCGACGCTGCGGCATCGCAGAAACAAGATCTATCAGCTCGGCAAGTTCATCGTCATGAACCTGCGGATCATGGACATCGTGATCCGGGAGAAGATCGCGTCCTGAACGCGGAATGATGCGTGATGCGGGGCGGGCGCGTCGGCGTCCACCCCGCATTCCCGTGCTTTTCGAGGGCGGTGCTCCCCCTCTTGCACAGCAAGAAGGTTGAGGACTCACAACGTTTGGTGACGCGCCCCACAGGACGGATTCTGCGAAACGATTTCGAAGTAAGCCCTGGGAGCGATATCCTTCCCAATCCCGGTTCTTCACTCCGGGACCATCAACATGTAAAGGATCAAGGATGACTTCTTTGCAGAAACGCTCAGTGCTGCCGCTCGCACTCGCGTCGGCCCTCGCACTCACCGTACTGCCGGTATCCGCACCCGCTCACGCGGCCGAGGGGGACACCGGGACCCTCACGGTCCTCGCGACCACGGACGTCCACGGCCGGGTCTACAACTGGGACTACTTCAAGGATTCGGCTCCCGCGGCGGGCAAGGAAGTCGGCCTCGCGAACGTCTGCTCCGCGATCGAGGATGTCCGCGCGAAGCAGGGGGCCGAGTCCGTGCTCCTCGTCGACAACGGCGACGCGATTCAGGGCTCGCCCCTGACCTACCTCGCGGCGAAGCAGCCCGCGAAGCTCACCGGGGATCCGATCCACCCCATGGCGCAGGCCTTCAACCGCCTGGGCTACGACGCCAACGCCCTCGGCAATCACGAATTCAACTACGGCCTCGACACCCTCGCGAAGTACATGCGCGACCTCGACTCCCCCGCCCTGAACGCCAATGCCGTGGCGCCAGGGACGACGGAGCCCTACTTCGAGCCCTACGAGCTCATCGAGAAGACCGTTGCGGGCAAACCGGTCACGATCGGCGTCCTCGGCCTGGTCACCCCGGGAGTGAGGATCTGGGACAAGGCGAACGTCGAGGGGACCCTCGAGTTCCGCGACCCGACGGAGGTCGCCCGCGAGTACGTCCCGCAGATGAAGGAGGCCGGCGCCGATATCATCGTCGTCCTCGCGCACACCGGCATGGGGCAGTCGACCGCCTGGGATGCCTCCGCACTCGACGAGGACACGGCCCAGTTCCTCTCGACTCAGGTCGATGACATCGACCTCCTCGTCATCGGGCACACCCACAAGGACGAACCGGTGAAGGTGACCCACACGCCGAACGTCGAGCCCCTCATCGTCACGCAGCCGAAGTACTTCTCCTCCTCCCTGCCCGAGATCTCACTGCCCCTCGTCTTCGATGCGCAGGACAGGGCCTCCGTCGCCTGGCCGACGACTGACGTCGACGCTACGGTCGCCTCCTGGGTCACGCGCATGCCGCGAGCGGCACCGCCTGCGACGCCCTCATGAAGGACCCGGTGCTCAGCACCGATCACGCCGACACCGTGGGCTACGTCAAGACGGTCGTCGCCAACGCGACGGAGCAGATGCCCGCAGGCACCGCCCGCTACGAGGACACCGCCATCCTCGACTTCATCGGCACGAACATGGAGGACGCGGTCCGCGCGGGCGTCAAGGGCACCGCCGCTGAAGGCCTCCCGGTGATCGCCCAGGTCTCCCCCTTCTCCAAGGACGCCGTGTTCCCGAAGGGCCCGGTCTCGATCAAGGACATCGCGGGCCTGTACATCTACGACAACACCCTCCTGGGCGTCGAGGTCACCGGCTCCCAGATCAAGGACTACCTGGAGTACTCCGCGAAGTACTTCAAGCAGCTCGAGTCCGGAGCGACGCTGAATCCGGACACGGATCTCAACGCCGTGTTCGAGGGCAAGCCCGTTCCCGATTACAACTACGACGCCCTGACCGGCGTGACCTACACGATCGACGTGACGAAGCCCGTGGGCGAACGCATCGTCGACCTCGCCTGGAACGGTGCCCCCGTGACGGCCGACCAGAGGTTCGTCATGACGATCAACAACTACCGCCAGTCCGGCGGCGGCGGATACCCGCACGTGACGGCTGCTCCGATCGTCTACAACGAGCTCGTCGAAATCCGCCAGCTCCTCATCGATTCGGCTCAGGCCTCCGGCACGATCGATCCGAAGGACTTCTTCGTCGCCAACTGGTCGCTCACGCCCGGCCCGCTTCCCGAGCCCGAGCCCGGACCCCAGGACGGACCGACTGCGGTCATCGATGCGCCCGAGGTCGTCGCGGGCGCCACCGTCACCGTCACGGGCACCGGTTTCGAAGCCGATCACGAGATCGAAGCCGTCCTCCACTCCGATCCCTTCACGATCGGCAAGACGAAGGCCGACGCCAAGGGCACCGTGGTCTTCACCTTCGCGGTCCCGAAGGAGACCGCACCGAGCGCGCACAAGGTGATCCTCACCGACGCCTCGACGGGCGCCGCAGCCGAAGTGGCGCTAACGGTCAAGGCGCCGGCGCCCACACCGGCCCCCGGAGCCGTCACGCCCGGCAAGGGCAAGGGCGCGGCGCTGGCGAACACCGGTAGCGACGCGATGGGCCTGATCCTCGCTGCGGGCCTCCTGGCCGGCCTGGGAGCCGTGGCGCTGCGCCGCCGCGCCGGCTGAGATCCAGATCCCGGCCCTTGAGCGCCAGACTCCGGCCCGTCATTCGGATGCGCGAGCATTCGGACGACGGGCCGGAGCGCGTCTCATCCCTCAGATCCGGGCATCCATGAGACGCCCGGACGCCCCCATCCCCGGATGCGGGCCTGCACTGCGGCCTCGTCCGCCCACGGCCCCGCCAGACGATCAATGTAGAGCTCCCCGAGGAGATGCCCGTACTCGTGCTGGAAGATCCGCGCAAGCCACGCGACGGCCTCAATGCGGATCGGCCCGCCATCGATGTCGAATCCTTCAAGGACGGCCCGGGGCGCGCGCCTGATCGGATACTGGTACCCCGGGAAGGACAGACATCCCTCGTGCTCGCGCTCGAGATCGAGCCGCTCGGGCAGAAGCTCCACCCCCTTCCAGTCGAGTTCGAGGTGCGGATTGATGACCGCCCCGCTCGACGGCGAGGGGATCGTCATCCCCAGGGCGGGACCGTATTCCCCGTCGAAGGGGTGGAGCCCGCCGTAACTCCAGACGAAGACCCGGGCGTCGACGCCGATCTGGGGCGCCGCCAAACCGACTCCCGGGGCGGCCCGCATCGTGTCGAACATGTCGCGGACGAGTCCGCGAAGAGCCCCGTCGAAGGCGGTCACGGGCGCGGCCGGACGGTGGAGGACCTCCTCCCCCATCACCACGATCGGTCGAACGGTCATGCGGCCTCCTTCGTCGCCCGTGAAATCAAAACCCTCCGCACGCCCTCGACGGGCATGACCCCGCCGAAGGGGCGCACGGCCCCGGCGAGAAGGATCAGGCGAGAGTGCCCATCGGATCCCAGGCGGGCAGATGGATCGGCTCGGCGTCCAACGCCGGCCTCAGATCCTCGGGCAGGGCCGAAGCGCGGACGACGACCTCGAAGACGTAGTCGTCGAACCACGCGTCATCCATCGTGAAGTAGCCCTTCTCGCCCGCATCCTCCCCCCAGGAGTTCTCGACGCGCCAGCGGCGCGTCGACCCGTCCTCGGCGATGTCGACGCCGGTGAAGAGCATCGCGTGGTTCATCGCGGATTCACCCGTGCGCAGGCGCTGCTCCTTCGTGGTGGTCAGATCGACCCCGAAGAGCCCCGAATAGTCGTGGACGCCCGCGACGAGGAGGCCCGCATCGCGCTCGGACTGCTGGAGGACGTCGGCGCCGAACCAGACGGGCTCGCCCTCGGCGATCGCGCGGGCGGCGAGCCGCTTGATCTCGGCGATGTCGGCGTTGATGTAGCGGATCTGGCGGCCGCCGACGACATTGCCGAGATGATCGACCGTCAGGGCCGCGCCCTTGGGATGCTCGGGGCGCGGATCGTCGACGAGGCACACGTAATCGGCGAGGTCGATCCCCGCGTACTTCTCAGCGAACTCGAGCGGCGTGAGCTCGCCCTCGCGGTGGAAGGCGCCCTCGTCGTCGCGCCACTCCCAGTCGAAGGATCGGGGCGGTTCGCCGAGGCTGATGACGAGGATCCGCCAGACCTTCTTCAGGACCTCCGCCTTCGCGGCCCCGACCTCGTCCTCGGCTGCGCCCGACGCGACGAGCCCGCGGAGCTCGAGGGCCGACCGGCGCAGGAGGACCTGGAGCTGGGTGTTCATCCGGTGCGAATTCGAGGAGGCCTCCGTCTCGGGCATCGCCTCCTTGGGGACGAGCCCGTGCTTGAGGTAGAGGGAGACCGCCATGTCCCATTGGCCGCCGTCGCCGAGGACATCGGCGAGCAGGAACTGGAGGAGGCGCCCGTCGAGGGGCTCACCCGCGGTCGCGATGACGTCGGTGAGGAACCAGTTGGCCCGCTCGAGCTTGTCCCAGAAGAACACGTAGTTCTGCGAGAACTCGAAGTCCTTGACCCCGAGCTTCACCCGGGCGCTCGAACGCAGGAGATTGAGGGAGGAGAACAACCAGCACCGGCCCGACTTCTTCTGCGCGGTGACCTTCCAGGTGTCGAGTTTGTGGGAGACCACGCTCGGGGTGGCGATGACGCGCTCGCGATCCACGCTCGCCTTGTCGATCCCGCTCACGGTCACCGCGTTGCGGGCGAGACGCGCCGCGGGATCGGCGCTCGAGGCGCGCAGGGCGTCGATCGATTCCGGGGCGAGGGCGCAATCGCCGGTGAGAGCAGTCATCTTAGAATCCTTCCTCCTGAAGCGGGCATGCCTGGCGGCCACGACCCTCCCGATCGTACTCGCTATCCCATGTCGGGCTTGAGGAGGGACGATTGGTCTTAGGATGTTGCGAAGATCCATCGATGAGGAGGCTCCATGAAAACGCGACACGCTTCAGGCACCGAGATCCGCTTGAGCTCGGGGGCCTACGAGGCGCGAATCGTCTCCGTCGGCGCGGGCATCGCAGGACTGACCTTGGACGGCGCCGACCTCGTCATGCCCCATGCGGCGGACGAACTCCCCGACGGCTATCTCGGCAAGACCCTCATGCCCTGGCCGAATCGCATCACCGGGGGCGCCTACACCTGGGAGGGCGTCGAATACCGGGTGCCCGTGAATGAGCCCGCCACCGGAGCGGCCCTTCACGGGCTGATGACCTGGGTCGATTGGGACATCGTCCACGCGGATTCGGACTCGGCGACCCTCGGGGCCTTCATCGCCCCGCGTTACGGATACCCCTGGGCCCTGGAGGCCTGGGTCACCTACGCCCTGAGCGAGGAGCGCGGCCTCTCGGTGACGCTCCACGCCACGAACATCGGGGATGAGCCCGCGCCCTACGGCGTCTCCTCGCACCCCTACCTCACGCTCGACAACGCCCCGAACGCCGGCTACGAGCTGAGCGTTCCGGCCGCTTCGATCCTCGAGGTCGACGAGCGTCTCGCCCCGGTGGCCCTGCGCCCGGTCGGCGAACTCGATCGCGACTTCCGGACGGGGCACCTCCTGGGAGACCAGTCGGTCGATCACGCCTTCACGGGCCTGCCCGAGGGCGGCTGGGCGGTGACGCTCCGCGACCCGTCAAACGGGAAGTCCGTGTCCCTCGCCGCCGACGCCCCCTGGGTGCAGGTCTTCACCGCCGATCACCTCGGCCGCCGATCGGTCGCCGTCGAACCGATGACCTGCCCGCCCGATGCTTTCAATTCGCACGAGGGCGTGATCGTCCTCGCGCCCGGCCAGTCGCATTCGATGACCTTCACGATCTCGGGCGATCTGGGCTGAGGGGAGCCAGGGCCCACTGGGGCGCCGACGGCTCAGATCCGCGAGGCGGCCGCCGCGAGGAGCGTCACGCAAACCGCGCCGGCCGTCGAGGAGCGCAGGACGTTGCCCCCGAGTCCGATGAGGATCGCGCCGGCCTCGACGAGGTCGGCGGTCTCCTTCGGCGACACTCCCCCTTCCGGTCCGACGAGGACCACGAGGGAGGGCGCGTCGCGGAACCGGTCGGGATCCGAGGCGATGAGGCCGGTGAGGGGCGCACGGGCCTCCTCATGGCACAGGAGGACCAGGGAGCCCGAATCGGTCGCGTCCCGGACGAAGGCGAGCAACGCCTTGGTGTCGAGGACTTCGGCGACTTCGGGGATGAAGGCCCTGCGGGCCTGCTTCGCGGCGGCCCGCACGACCGAGACCCACTTCGCCCGGCCCTTGACGGCCTTGGGACCCGACCACCTGACGATCGCGCGATCCGATTGCCACGGGATCACTTCATCGATGCCGATCTCCGTGCAGGTCTCGATCGCCTGCTCATCCCGTCCGCCCTTGGCAAGGGCCTGAACGAGGAGGAGGCGCGGCTCCACCCCGGGCTCCCTGTCGAGGCGGAGCACGCGCAGGGACAGGCCCTTGGGGTCTGCGGCGAGCACCGCGCACACCGCCCGGGTTCCGCGGCCGTCGACGAGGTCGATCTCCTCGCCGGCCCCGATCCGCTTCACGGCGCCCGCGTGCCGCCCCTCATCCCCGTCGAGGCTCACGATGTCGCCGGGAGCGGCCTCGACCAGGCCGCGATCCTCGAAGAAGAAGACCGGGCGAGTCACTGACCCGTGAGTTTCTCTTTGAGCTTGCCGAAGACGCCCTGCTCGCGGCGCTTGGGCTCCACGCGCGTCTCCTTGCGGAGCGAGGCGAGCTCTTCGAGCAGCTCGCGCGACCGTTCATCGAGCTTCGTCGGGATCGCCACGTCGATGTGGACGTGGAGGTCGCCGCGCCCGGGGCGCTGCAGGCGTCCGACTCCGAGCCCCCTCAAGACGATGTCGGCGTTCGGCTGCGTCCCGGCCTCGATCCTCACCGCCTTGGGCCCGTCGAGGGTGGTGAGTTCGAATTCGGTGCCGAGGGCGGCGGTCGTCATCGGGATGGTGATCCACGCGTGCAGATCGTCTCCGCGCCGATCGAAGACCTCGTGCCGGAGTTCGTGGACCTCGAGGTAGAGGTCGCCCTGCGGACCGCCGCCGGGTCCGACCTCGGCCTCGCCCATGACGCGGATGCGCGCGCCCTCGTCGACGCCGACCGGCACGTCGATCGACAGGGTGCGCCGCGTTCTCACGCGCCCCTGGCCCGAGCACTCGTGGCAGGGCTTCTCGATGATCGTCCCGTAGCCCTGACAGGTCTGGCAAGGCCCTTGCGACTTCATGCGCCCGAACATGGTGTTCTGGATGCGGGTCACCGACCCCGTCCCCGAACAGGTCTGGCACACGACCGGGCGAGTGCCCGGCTCGCACATCGACCCCGAGCATGTCGAGCAGATGGCGTAGGTCCCGAAGGAGACGGACTTCTTCGCGCCGAAGGCCGCCTCCTCGAGGGTGATGTCGAGTCCGATGAGCTGATCGGCGCCGCGCCGGGTCCTGGACGCGGGCCCCTGAGAGGCGCCCGAGAAGCCGGAGAACATCGCGTCGAAGAAGTCCGAGAAGCCGCCGCCCGTGAAGGGGGCCCCGCCGCCTCCGCGCAGGGCGTCCGGGCCCCCGATGTCGTACATCTGCCGTTTCTCGGGGTCTGAGAGCGTTTCGTACGCCACCGAGAGTTCCTTGAAGGCCTCTTCGGATTCGGGACCGGCGTAGTCGGGGTGCAGCTGCCGGGCCTTCTTCCGGTAGGCCTTCTTGATCTCGTCCTGGCTCGCGGTGCGGGCGACGCCGAGGACCTCGTAGTAATCGTTCACTCTCGTTCGTTTCTCGTGGGGATCCGGGATGGAGTCCGTGTCATCGGTCGAGGAATCGTGACAGGTAGGCGGCGACGGCTCGCACCGTCGACATCGTGCGGACGTAGTCCATGCGCGTGGGACCGACCACTCCCAGGTGCGCGAAGGAATCGCCGGCGGGCATCGCCGCACGGTAGGTGCCCGCGACGACGGAGGTCTGCGCGAGGGCGTCGTGGGCGTTCTCGGCCCCGATGCGCACGTGGATGTCGTCGTCCTTGAACTCCGAGAAGAGGCGGAGGAGGACGACCTGCTCCTCCAGGGCGTCGAGGACGGGGGCGAGGTCGTGGAAGTCGAGGGCGCCCCGCGCGAGGTTGGAGATCCCCGAGATCACGATCTTCGATTCACCGGTCGGGCGGAGCAGATCGACGAGGGCGTCGGCGACCGCGTCGACGGCCGGGCGTTCTTCGGGCGGGAAGGATTCGGCGAGGTCGTCGACCAGGAGGAGCAGTTCGTCGGCGCTCCGCCCCTCGCCGATCTCATTGAGCTTCTCCCTCAGCGCCTGGATCGTCGCGGGGGCGACGGGCCGGGCGAGGTCGAGGGTGCGTTCGTCCACCCTGCCGAGCCGCGTGATGACGATGACGAGGAGCCTGCGGGGCCCGAGGTCCAAGACTTCGACGCGGCGCAGGGCCTGGCGCGACAGGCTCGGATATTCGACGACGGCGACCTGGTGGGTGACCTGCGCGAGCAGGCGCACGGTCTTGGCGACCACGTCGTCGAGGTCGACCGAGTCGCCGAGGAAGGCTTCGACGGCGTGCTTCTCCGGTGCGCTCATCGGTTTGAGGGCCGCGAGCGAATCGACGAAGACCCGGTAGCCCTTGTCCGTGGGGACGCGCCCCGCGCTCGTGTGGGGCTGGTAGATGAGGCCCGCCTCCTCGAGGAGTGCCATGTCGTTGCGGATCGTGGCCGAGGAGACGCCGAGATTGTGGGATTGGGCGATGGCCTTGGAGGCGACGGGCTCGCGGGTGTGGACGTACTCGGTGACGATCGCACGGAGGACGTCGAGCCTGCGGTCCTCGCTCATGACACCTCCCCGGGATCTCGATCTGGCACTCGTCATTCCTGAGTGCCAAGCCTACTCCGCTTTTCCCGCGATGGCGCACCGCGCCTAGCGGGTGCCCGGCTCCGTGACGAAATCGATGAGGGCCTCCACGCGGCCGAGCAGTGCGGGTTCGAGGTCGCGGTAGTCGCCCACGGCCGCGAGGATGCGCTTCCAGCCCATCGCGGTATCCGCCTGCGTCCGCGCCGGCCAGCCCAGCGCCCGCAGAGTCCCCGTCTTGATGTCCGTCCCGCGCGGCACCTCGGGCCACTTCTCGAGGCCGAGTCGTGCCGGTTTCACCGCCTGCCAGACGTCCACGTAGGGGTGGCCGAGGACGAGGACGCAACTCCCCCAGCGCTTCATCACCCGCTCTGCGATGCGCGACTCCTTCGAGCCCGGAACGAGATGATCGACGAGGATCCCCGCGCGCACGTCATCCGAGGGCGAGAAGACTTCGAGGATCTCCTCCAGGTTGTCGACGCCTTCCAGCAGCTGGACTGCGACTCCCGCCTCTGCGAGGTCATCGCCCCACACGTGCTGGACGAGCTCCGCATCGTGCTTGCCCTCGACCCAGATGCGCGAGGCCCTGGCCACGCGCGCCCGCGCTTTCGGCGCGGCGATCGACCCGGAGTTCGTCAGCCTCCTGCCCGCCGGCGTCGCGAGCGAAGGCGCCCGATGCGCCGAAGAGGGCAGCGGCGGCAGGGCGATGATCGGCCTTCCCTCGAGCCAGAAGCCCGCTCCCAGCGGGAAGGAGCGCGTGCGCCCGCGGCGGTCCTCCAGCTCGACGAGATGGATGCCGCCGGATTTCTCGATGCCGACGACGGCGCCGACCCACCCGGTCGTCACGTCCTCGAGGACCATTCCCATTTCGAGACGGACCTCGGTTGAGCGGGGACGACGGGCGCCCGGCCCCTCCCGGTGGGGGTCGACGTTCAGGACATCGGTGCCGTAGGGATCGTTTGGGTTCGGTAGGCTCACCCGCCCACCCTAGAGGCTCCCGGGGGCTCCAGGCTCGCAAAACGCCACGGACCCGGCCTTGGCCGGGTCCGTGTTCGAGTCCGTCAGGCGACGGTCTGGGCGTCCTTGCGGACGCGGCGGTAGAGGAGCGCCACGATCGCGGTGAAGACGATCGCGCCGATCCAGGGCGCCGCCCCTGCGAAGGAGTCCGGCACGAGCGCCAGCGGGGAGTCGTTCCCGGAGAAGCCGACGATTCCGGCGTAGACGACGCCCCAGAGGGATTCGCCGACGATGAGGCCGGTGGCGACGAGCGTGCCGAGGCGCTTGGCCGACTCGGGGTTCTTCGCCGTGAGGGCCCAACGGTCGTGGATCGCGCCGAGGAGCGCGCCGATCGGGATCATGATCGTGATGGCCATCGGGAGGTACATGCCCATGCCCACGGCCAGGCCCGGGAGCGAGCAGCGCTTCGTCGTCTTCTTCAGGACCTCGTCGATGATGATGACGCCGACGCCGATGAGGGCTCCGATGCCGAGGAGCTTCCAGTTGAGGTCCCCGCCGAAGACCCCGGTGATGAGGTCGGTGATGAGGGAGGCCTGCGGGGCGGCCAGGGCGTTGGGGCCGGCGTTGGCGGCGCCCTGGAAGCCGAAGGCGTTCGACATGAGGTTGAGGACGGGCGGAATGATGATCGCGCCGAAGCCCACGCCGATGACGAGGGCGACCTGCTGCTTCCAGGGCGTGGCGCCCACGAGCTGGCCCGTCTTGAGGTCCTGGAGGTTGTCGTTCGAGATCGTCGCGATGCCGAAGACGATCGCCGCGGTGAAGAGGGTGTAGGCGACGAGTGCGGAGAGCTCGTCGCCTTGGACCGTGCCGTGCACGGCCTTGACGACGAGCGCCGCCGCGATCGCCACGATGATGCCGACCCCTGAGATCGGCGAGTTCGAGGAGCCGATGAGGCCCGCCATGTAGCCGCAGACGGAGGCGACGGCCAGGCCGGTGAGGAGGATGAAGAGGATGGACACGAGGATGAGGCCGAGGGCGTTGTGCCCGACCGGGGTGTCCTTGAGGAAGAGCCACAGGAGGGCTCCGATCGGGAGCATCGAGGCGACGGTGACTCCGATGACGACCTTGCCGGACAGATCCTGCTCGGTGAGGGGGAGCTGCTCGCCCGCCGCGCGCTTGGCCGTGGAGGCGAGGGACTCCCGGATGCCCCCGATGATCGGGGCGAGGAGCTTGATGAGCGTCCAGACCGCGGCGACGGCGATCGTACCGGCGCCGATGAGGCGCACGTCGGAGCGGAAGACGCTCGCGACGGTGTCGGCGAGGCCGGCGGGATCAGCGATCTGACCGGAGGAGAGGATCGGGAGGATCACTCCGTAGGAGATGAGGACGCCGACGATCATCGCCACGCCGACGCCCAGGCCCACGAGATGGCCGACGCCGATGAGGGCGAGGGACAGGGACGCGGAGGCCATCGAGCCGCCCGCGCCGACCCGGAAGGCCGTGCCGATCTCGGTCCCCACCGCTTTGAGGGAGCCGAGGACGGCGAAGCCCGCCGAGGAGAGGCCGCCCCAGATGATCGCGCGAAGGCCCCGTCCGGATTCCTCGGCGCCCTCCGAGGTGTCGCCGACCTTGAGGACCTCCGCTCCGGCCACGCCTTCGGGGTAGGGCAGGTCGGAGTGGGTGACGAGGGCGCGGCGCAGCGGAATCGAGTACATGACGCCGAGGATGCCGCCGAGGCCGATGACGAGCACGGACTGCCAGTAGGGGAAGCCCTGCCACCAGCCGATCATCACGAGTCCGGGCAGGACGAAGATGATCGCGGAGAGGGTTCCGGCCGCCGAGGCGATGGTCTGGACGATGTTGTTCTCCTGGACCGTGTGGTCCTTGAAGGAGCGCAGGACCGCCATCGAGATCACCGCGGCGGGGATCGAGGTGGCGAAGGTGAGACCGGCCTTGAGGCCGAGGTATACGTTCGCGGCGGTGAAGACCAAGGTGATGATGCCGCCGATGGCCACGCCGCGGAGGGTCAGCTCCTTGATCGACGCACCGGCACTGGTTGAGGGCTTGCTCATTTCGGCTCGTTTCTGTATCGAGTTCAGCACCGGCGAGCCTATCACCGGCCCGCCCCTGACGATCCGGCGTCGCAGGACGAATCGTGCTGCTCGTGCCCCGCCAACGCGCCTGCGCCCCCGGGTCCGCGAAGGACCCGGGGGCGCACGGCGATCGGAGCGTCAGTGCTCGGCGGCCTCGGCGGCCATCGCTTCCTCGTAGGTGACGTGAACGGTGCCGTGCGCGTGCTCGGGCGGGGAGTAGATCGAATAAACCTTCATCGGAGCATCGCCGATCGCCGTGACGTTGTGCCAGGTACCGGCCGGGATGAAGATCGCATCGTCGTCGTGCGCCTCGACCTCGAAGCTGAGCTCGTCCTTCGCCGGCCCCATCTGGACCAGCCCGGAGCCGGACTCGATGCGGAGGAACTGGTCGTGGTCCTCGTGGATCTCGAGGCCGATGTCGTGCCCGGGCTGGATGCACATGACCGTGAGCTGAAGATTCGTCCCGGTCCACAGGGTCGTCCGGTAGTTCGTGTTCTCGAGCGTCGCCTGTTCGATGTCGACGACGTAGGGCTTGGGCCCCTGATCCTGCGTCATGGTGTCCTCCTCGATTCATTGGTCCCCGGATGCGCGGGGACCCTCCCCTCCAGGGTAGGGCCCGCGTTCGGTCCCCGCAGGCCGAAGCGGCAGCGGCGGCGTGTTCGCGCCGTCCCTCGGGCTCATCGAGCGCCGAGAAGACGGCTGGCGGAGCCCCGCCCCTCAGAACCCCATGAGCGCGCCGGTCACCCGATCGGCCAGGAGGCGCCCCCGCAAGGTGAGGATGATCCGGCCCTCGAGCGCGGCCCGGCCGTCGATGAGCCCCTCGGCGATGAGCGCCGGAACGGCCCCGGGCGCCGGGACCTCCCCCGCTCCGATCCCCTCCGCGATCCGCACCGCGAGCATGACCTTCTCGAGCCGTCGCGATTCCTCGTCGAGGACCTCGCCCGCGGCGGCCGGGCTCTGCCCGGCGGCGAGCCTCCCGGCGTGCGCGCCCGGGTGCTTGACGTTCCACCAGCGGTAGCGCCCGACGTGCGAATGCGCGCCCGGGCCGAATCCCCACCAATCATGGTCGCGCCAGTAGGCGAGATTGTGCCTCGAGGCGCGACTGAGATCCGAGGCCGCAGCGGCGTCCTCGGCCTGACGGGGGCGGGCGAAGTTCGAGATCTCGTACCAGCGGTAGCCCGCACTCCCGAGGAGTTCATCGGCGAGCTCGTACTTCGCCGCTTCATCGTCCGGATCGGGCTCCGGGAGTTCACCGCGGGCGAGCATCGCCCCCATCTTCGTCCCCTCCTCGATGACGAGGGCGTAGGCGGAGACATGACCGGGCTCCATCGCGATCGCGGCATCGAGGGAGCGGCGCCAATCGTCGAGCCCCTCCCCCGGCGTCCCGTAGATGAGATCCAGGGAGACTTCGAGCCCCGCGCCCTTCGCGGCGGCGACGACCTCGGGGACCCGAGCCGGATCGTGGGTCCGGTCGAGGACGGCCAGGACGGAGGGCACGGCGGACTGCATGCCGAAGGACACGCGCGTCACCCCCGCCGAGGCGAGGGCCGCGAGCGCCCGGGCATCGACAGAATCGGGATTGGCCTCGATCGTCACCTCCGCGTCCTGCGCGATGCCGATGACGTCGCGCAGATCGGCGAGGATCCGCGCGAGCTCAGTCGCCTCGAGGAGCGTCGGAGTTCCGCCTCCGATGAAGACGGTGCTCGCATCGCGCCGGGCCCATCCGGCCTCGGCCAGGACGCGGCCGGCGAGCTCGGCCTCGGCGCGCACGCTCCGCGCATAGGAGCCGGGCTCCGCTCCCGGACCGAAGCCGACCGTGTAGGTGTTGAAATCGCAGTAGCCGCAGCGCACCGAGCAGAAGGGGACGTGGACGTAGAGGCTGAGCGGCCTGCCGGAGTCCGCTTCGGCGAGCTCGGCCTCAAGACGCCCGTCCTTCGGCCAGGCGATGCCGTCCGGCTGGGCGGGGCTCATCGGCCCGCGCTTCCGTCCCCATCGCTCGCAGGCTCCGCGGTCCCGCCCTCGTCACCACGGGGAAGACGGACGGCGACGAGGTCGTGAGCGCTCCGCCCGGCGTCGATGCCGCGCGTCTCGAAATGAGTCACCACGCGCCCCGCGAAACGCGGTGCAAAACCGCCGCGCTCGGGCTCCGGGTCGGAAGGATCGGGGCGCTCGCCCTCGTAGGGGTTCGCGAAGAGCTCGCAGGCCTCGATGACGTCGCGCATCTGCCACGCGTAGTCGTCCCAGTCGGTCGCGAGCCTCCACGCTCCCCCGTCGACGAGGACGCGGGCGACCTCGGGGGCGAAGGAGTCGGAGACGAGGCGGCGCTTGCGGTGCCGGGCCTTGCGCCAGGGGTCGGGGAAGAAGGTCCACACTTCGTCGGCGATCGCGTCGTCGAAGACGATCGGGAGCGCGAGTTGGGCGTCCGCCTCGACGACCCTGATGTTGCCGACCCCCGCGGACACCGCCTTCGAGATGAGCTTGGCGATGCCGGGGACCCACACCTCGAAGGCGAGGTAGTCGCGCTCGGGATGGGACGCCGCCGCGGCGACGATCTGCTCGCCGGTGCCCGAGCCGATCTCGATCGTGAGCGGCGCCCTGCGCCCGAAGAGGGCGACCGGATCGAAGCGCACACCGGCGGCGACGGTCGTATGGCCGAGATCGCGCTCGACCTCGATGACGTAGCGGGAGGCGTGCTCGTCCCAGGTCCGCTGGAGATTGGGTGGCAGCTCGCGCGTTCGGCGCATGAAGGACTTCGTCCGCGCGAGGAAGACGCCCTCGGCGACGCCCTCTTCCAGGGTCCGCCGCGAAGCGCCGCTCACTTCTTGCCCGTCGGCACGTCGGAGGTGAGGGCCGCGATGAAGGCCTCCTGCGGTACGTCGACCCGGCCGATCGACTTCATCCGCTTCTTGCCCTCCTTCTGCTTCTCCAGGAGCTTGCGCTTGCGGGTGATGTCACCGCCGTAGCACTTCGCGAGCATGTCCTTGCGCAGGGCCTTGATCGTCTCGCGGGCGATGACCCGCGCGCCGACCGCCGCCTGGACGGGGATCTCGAACTGCTGACGGGGGATGAGCTCCTTGAGGCGCTTCGTCATCCGCTGCCCGTAGGCGTAGGCGGCGTCCTTGTGGACGATCGCGCTGAAGGCGTCCACGCGATCGCCGTTCAAGAGGATGTCGACCTTGACGAGGTCGGCGACCTGCTCGCCCTTCTCCTGGTAGTCGAGGGAGGCGTAGCCGCGGGTCCGGGACTTCAACTGGTCGAAGAAGTCGAAGACGATCTCGGCCATGGGGATCGTGTAGTGGAGTTCGACCCGCTCCTCGCTCAGGTAATCCATGCCCTTCATCGCGCCGCGGCGCTCCTGGCACAGCTCCATCACCGTTCCCGTGAAGTCGGTCGGCGTGAGGATGGTCGCCTCGACGAGGGGCTCGCGGACCTCGGAGATCTTCCCCTCGGGGAAGGCCGAGGGGTTCTCGACGCGGATCTCGCTCCCGTCCTCGGCGATCACCGTGTAGACGACGTTGGGGGCGGTGGCGATGAGATCGAGGCCGAACTCGCGTTCGAGGCGCTCGCGGATGATCTCGAGGTGGAGGAGCCCGAGGAAGCCGCAGCGGAAGCCGAAGCCGAGCGCCGCGGAGGACTCGGGCTCGTAGGTGAGCGCCGCGTCGTTGAGCTGGAGGCGCTCGAGGGCGTCGCGCAGATCCGGGAAGTCGGTGCCGTCGACGGGGTAGATCCCGGAGAACACCATCGGCTTCGGATCGCGGTAACCGGCCAGGGGCTCGTCGGCGCCCCGGACGTTCGAGGTCACGGTGTCGCCCACGCGGGACTGGCGCACGTCCTTCACGCCCGTGATGAGGTACCCGACCTCGCCCGCGGCGATGCCCTCCGAGGGAGTCGGCTCCGGGGAGATCACGCCGATCTCGAGGAGCTCGTGAGTCGCGCCCGTCGACATCATCTTCACGCGCTGACGCGTGCCCAGCCGCCCGTCGACGACGCGCACGTAGGTGACGACGCCCCGGTAGGTGTCGTACACGGAGTCGAAGATCATCGCCCTCGTCGCGCCCTCGGGGTCTCCGGCCGGCGCGGGCACGACCTCGACGATCCGGTCGAGGAGCTCGGTCACGCCCTCGCCGGTCTTGCCGGAGACGCGCAGGACCTCGTCCTCATCGCAACCGATGAGCTGGGCGACCTCGTGGGCGTACTTCTCGGGCTGGGCGCCCGGCAGGTCGATCTTGTTGAGCACGGGGATGATCGCGAGGTCGTTCTCGAGCGCGAGGTACAGGTTGGCGAGGGTCTGGGCCTCGATGCCCTGAGCCGCGTCGATGAGGAGGACCGCGCCTTCGCAGGCGGCGAGCGATCGGGAGACCTCGTAGGTGAAGTCGACGTGCCCGGGCGTGTCGATCATGTTGAGCGCGTAGGCCTCATCGCCGACCGCCCAGGGCATGCGCACGGCCTGGGACTTGATCGTGATGCCCCGTTCGCGTTCGATGTCCATGCGATCGAGGTACTGGTCGCGCATGTCGCGCTGCCCGACGATCCCCGTGAGCTGCAGCATCCGGTCCGCGAGCGTCGACTTGCCATGGTCGATATGCGCGATGATGCAGAAGTTGCGGATGCGCGACTGCTCGGTGTGAGCCGGTCGGATCATCGCTTCTTGCGCGGCAGTGGGGATCGGCACGTCTACCTCCGTCTCGATTACTCCCCCATCGTCCCATTCCCGGCGCCGCTCGCGCCAACCGCACGCGCGAAAAGGGGCTGCGCAGTCGCCGGTTTCACTCCGCCGGGGACTCCTCGGCGGCGATTCTGCGCTCGCAGTCCCTGAGGATCTCCTCGAAGGCCTCGCATTCGCGGGGTTCGAAAGAGGCCGGAGGGTCCTCAACGAGTCTTCGGCACTGCTCGGCCGCGACTTCGTTCCGATCGGCCTCCACGGCGGCGGCGATGAGGAGGGAGCGGCATGAGACCGTGAGGTCGTCGTGGGTTCCCAGGGCGCGCTCCATGTCGACGACGAGGCAGGCCCATTCCTGGAGGGCCCGCCCGTGATCGCCCGAGGCGAAGCGGGACCTCGCGATCTCGTAGCGCACCCTGAGGGCGCGGCGGTCCTTCGCCCCCATCTCCTCCGCGATCGCATCGAGGATCGACGAGTAGACGACGATCGCCTCGTCGTACTGGCCGTCGAGGAACAAAGCCTCCGCGTAGTTGTCCCGGACGGTCAGGACGCGCAGGTCGTTGTCCGGAAGGCACTCGGCGATGTCGACGATGATCCCCCGGTAGATGTCGGCGGCGTCGTTGAAGCGCCCCTGAGCCTTGGCGGGCATCGCCGAGTTGGTGCGCACCGCCCACCACAGGTCGTGCTCCGTTCCCAGCACCTGCTTCACATCGTCGATGAGCGGCGCGAAGCGGTGCTCTGCGAGTGCGTCGTAGCCGACTTCGCACATCCAGTACAGCTCCGACGAGCGCGCGATGAGAACCCGGGGATCCCGGGCCCCGAATGCGCTCGTGCCCAATTCGACCGCCCGTCCGGCGAGGCGGCGGCACTCCATGAACGATCCGGTCAGGCCGTTCCATTCGATGAGCAGACGAATGAGGTCGAGGCGTTCGTCCACGCCCAGCCGATTCGACTCGAGAAGCGGAGCGGCCGCATCGATGGCCTCGGCGAAGCGCCCTCGCGCCGCCGCTGAGAGCGCCTGCTCCAGGCGCCCCCTCCCCGTTCGAGATCCTCCCTCGCGCCCTTTCATGGCGCACCCCCTTCCTCATTGAAGTCCTCGGTGATCCGCGGACGGTTCCACTTTCACGGATTCGCCCGGTTCTGGTACAGGGGATCCCGCGGGGCTGTGGATAAGGGAGGGGGCAGCGGGCCTGTGACTGCGCCGCGCTTCGACTGGGCTCTTGCCCCGGCAGGCAATAGGCTCGGCCCGTCGGCGCTCAAGGGCCCGACGTGAACCGCTCCCCGGGATACCGGGCCCCTTCACATCGATGCGAATGGAGATCGGCGATGTCCCTCCTGTCCCTGCTCGGCTCCCTGGGAGGCCTCCTGGTGGAGGCGCTCTCCGACAAGGCCCCCTCCGCGGGATCTCCCGGAGGGCCCGCGACGCCTCGGGGCCGCAAGGACCCCTCCTCGGCGCAGAGCCGCCCGGGATCCGAGGCGCGCGGCGCGATCCGCGAGGCGGAGCTGAGCGAGGCCCTCGCAGCGGCCTCCTACAGCCCCGATCCCGACGGCGAGGCCGACCCCGGAGAGGTCGTCTGGACCTGGGTCCCCTTCGAGGAGGATGCGACCAGGGGCAAGGACCGTCCGGTGGTCGTCCTCGGCCGCGCGCGGGGCGGCGTCTACCTCGCCCAGCTCACCTCCAAGGACCATAATCGGGATGCGGCGCAGGAGGCCCGTTGGGGCCGCTACTGGCTCGACATCGGAAGCGGTCCCTGGGATCCCAAGCGCCGGCCCTCAAAGGTGCGGCTCGACCGCGCCCTGTGGGCGCCCCTGTCCGAGATCCGGCGGGAGGGGGCGAGCCTGCCCGAGCAGACCTTCCGGAGGATCGTCGCGGCCATGAGGGAGCACGCCTAGAGCGGCCGCGCGGACGTGAGCGTCTTCACGGACTCAAGGGACCGATGCCATTGGCATTGAGCCGAGTCTCGCTGGTATCCTTGTCCTTCGGACTCCCAGCCTGGTCGGGCAGGGGGTCTGGTCGGAACCGTTCGAGGATGTCCCCACGTCCCAGTCCCGGTTCAGACACAGCCCTCACCGACCCTGCACGACAATCTTTCAAGGAGTTTTCCCACTGTGGCGAACATCAAGTCCCAGATCAAGCGGATCCGCACCAACGAGAAGCGCCGCCTGCGCAACCAGTCTGTGAAGTCCGAGCTCAAGACGCTCGTTCGCAAGACCCGCGAAGCCGTGGACGCCGGCGACAAGGAAGCGGCGCTCGCCGCCCTCCGGCTCGCCTCCCGCAAGCTCGACAAGGCCGTTTCCAAGGGCGTCATCCACAAGAACCAGGCCGCGAACCGCAAGTCCAAGCTCGCGCGTCGCGTGTCGAAGCTCGGCTGAATCGATCTTCATCGCGTTCGGGGGTCGCCGGAAGGCGGCCCCCGATCCGTGTTCCCGCATTCCCGAGAGCTTGCGCGTCCGATGCCGCGCGCCGCTCGCCCCAAGGATGGGCCCCGGTTGAGCCCGGTTGAGCCCCGGGCCGATCCGCCCGCCCGGGTCTAGCGGCGATCGCGCAGGCGGCAGATCGTGATGACGGCCTTCTCGATCGCCCGTTCGCGGTCCTTGGACAGGCCCTTCGCCTCTTCATCGGCGAGGGCGATCGCGCTGATCGCATCGGCGAGCGCATGATCGTGCCAGCCCCTGAGTTCACGCCGCGCCCGATCGACCTGCCAGGAGGGCATCTTCGCGATCACCGCCCTCGACCCTGAGGAGACCTTCGTGAGGGTGCGGAACTTCATCGCGAGGGCGCTCACGATCGCGAGCGGATCGACGCCCGTGACGAGAGCGTGTCTGAGCAGGGTGAGCGCACGGGCGGTCTCCCCCGCGATCGCCGCGTCGGCGATGGTGAAGCCCGTCGCCTCGATCCGCCCGGCGTAGTAACGGTGGACGTCCTCGATGCGGACGGTCCCCTCGACATCGACGAGGAGCTGGGCGACGGCGGCCGCCATCGCGCGCAGGTCGGATCCCAGGGCATCGACGATGGCGCGCATCGCGTCGACGTCCATGCTCCGCCCGGCGGCCCGAACATCGGCGCGCACCAGTTCGAACTTGTCCTGGTCCTTCTTGATCTCTTCGGCGGGGATCACGGGGAAGCCTGCCTTCGCGATCGCGTCGAGGACCTTCTTGCCGCGCGCGTTCCCGCCCGGGTGGCAGATGACGATCCACACCTCGGGAGCCGGGGCCTCGATGTAGGCGAGGAGGTCCTTGACGAAGTCGTCGTTCATCGATTCGGCATCGCGCACGAGGACGAGTCGGGATTCGCCGAAGAGGGAGGGCGAGGTGAGGATGTCGAGATTGCCGAGGGCGTAGCCGGCCGCTGAGATCTCGGAGCGTTCGAGCCGCGGGTCGGTCTGGAGCGCCAGGGCGCGGATCGCGGACAGGGCCCGATCGATGAGCAGTCCTTCTTTGCCCTTGATGAGGATGACGGGCGCGAGTTCGATCCGCTCGGATTTCGCGCTCCTCCGCCCACCCGCCGCCATGAATCCTCCCGATCCGTCCGCTGATCACCGCCGTGCCCTCCCAGTGTGTCACGAGGAGGAGTCATTACGGGCACGGGGCTCACCCGGGCGGGCGCCGCCGGTGCGATCTCGGGTTCGGCGGTCGTGAAGATCGTCGAGGAGCACTCGGACGCCCTCGTGGCCTCAGGGAGCGGGGACGAGGCCGAGGGCTTTGCTGCGGCGCGCAGGGATCTCGTCGCCTTCGTGTCCCGGATGAAGGCCGCCACGAGGCCTTGAGGGCGTGGCGAGGCGCCCCGCCGTCCTTCTTCGTCGAGGCCCGCGCCCGCCCGCGGCGCCAGATGAGCACGAGGGCGCAGAGCCCGGCAAGCGCCCCGAGGAGGGCGAGCCGGGCCCCGCTCGCTTCGAATCGCGCACCGGGCAGGTCCGCGACGCTCCGCGCCGTTGCGGCGATCCACGCCGTGCACACGCTCGAAGCACGGGCGAGCGCCGCCGCACCGGGCATCCAGAGGGGAGCGAGCAGGGCGCTTCCCAGGGCGAGGAGGGTCGCTGGTGCGACGGCGGGGGCGGCCACGAGGTTCGCCGGGACCGCGTAGGCCGGAAGGGCGGGATTCATCGCGAGGAGGATCGGGGCCGTCATGATCGCGCACCACGCGGGCACCGCGATCAGAGCGAGGAGCCTGCCGAGGAAGCGGCCGAGCGGCGCGTCATCGCGCAGCCGGGCCCGTCCCGATCGCAGCCACGCCCTGGCGGGAACGAGCACGCCGAAGGTGGCGGCGGCTGAAAGCGCGAAACCGAAATCCCTCGAGCACCACGGGTCGATGAGGAGCATTCCCGTGACCACCGCCCCCAGGGTCGCGATCCCCTGCCCGTTCCTTCCGATGAGGGCCCCGAGGAGCGCGCTTCCCGACGACAGGGCCGCCCGCAACACCGCGGGAGTCGGTCCGACGATCGCGACGAAGACGACGAGGACGATCCCCATCCCGAGGATGCGGCCCCGTCGCGACCTCGGCAGCAGGTAGGGAGCCACGCCCAGCACGATCGCCAAGTGGGATCCCGATACGGCCGTCAGGTGCGTCAAGGACGCCGTCCGGAAGGCCTTGCGGAGCTCGGGGCCCATCGCGCGATCGTCGCCGATCGCCATCCCCGGCACCAGGGCCCGTCCCTGCTCGTCGAGGCCGGCGCAGGCCTCGACGAGCCGCTCACGCAGGCGCCGCACCGATCCCCGCCATCCGCCGGGCCGTGCGGCGATGACGATGCTCTCGCCCCTCAGCAGGCCGGCGGTCGGCGGCCCCTGGGGATGGGAGGTGTCGAGGACGCCTCGCACCTCCACTCGGTCCCCGCGCCGCGCTTCGGCGAGCTCGCCCGTCACGATGATGCGCACGTAGGCCCCCTCGGACCTCCCCTCCCCCGTTTCAAGCACCCGGGCCCTCGCCCTCGAGCGCGAGACCCCGGATCGGGCCTTCACGGGAACCGGGTCCTCCTCGAGGCGCGCCGTCACGCTCACGAGCGAGCCGGAGCGAGCTGCTCGCACCGCTTCGGAGGCGTCGAAGGCCCGCCGGTGCGCGCCTGCGGTCCCCGTGGCGACGGCGAGGGCGAGGGCGACGACGAGGAGCCCCGCTCCGAGCGATCCCCGGGGGCTTCTCGCATGGAGGGGCGCGGGCCCGGGCCCCTTCGAGATGAGCAGGGCGAGGGCGAGCGCTGCGATGAGGAGGGAGACGATGATGAGGATGAGAGGGGCCCGTCCTCCGCCCGTCCCCCACCACGCGCCGGCCCAGGCGGCGAGCGCCACCGGGAGCAGACGGAGATCGTCCAGGTCCGGCATCCGCTTCGCCAGGGTCATGAGCAGACCCCGGGGCCGATGCGGGAGAGCAGTGCCGGGCCGATGCCGGGCACGGCGTCCAGGTCCTCGAGCGAGGCGAAGGGCCCGGAGGATCGGCGGAAGGCGAGGATCCTCTCGGCGAGGGCCGGACCGATGCCGTCGAGCGTTTGCAGCGCTGAGGCGTCGGCCGTGTTGAGGTCGACGCAGGCGGGCTGCTCCGCCGCGAGGGCGCCGCCGGAGCCAGCGGCTTCGGCGTCCTGCGCCTGCTCGCCGAGACGGGGGACGTAGAGCCTCGCCCCGTCGGCGACGGGAGCCGCGAGGTTGAGGGCGTCGAGGTCGGAGTCGGGCAGGGGGCCGCCCGCGGCCTCGATCGCGTCGACCGCCCGGGCGCCCGGCGTCAATCTCACCACTCCGGGCGCGGACACGGCCCCGGCGACGTGGACGAGGAACTCCGACTGCTCGGCAGGGGCGTGCGACTGGCCGGATCCGCTCGCTTCGATCGGCTCAGGGACGGATTGCGCGCTCGCGGCCCCCTCGTCTTCGACGCCGTGCGCGTCGGCGCCGATCGTCCTCGACAATCCGATCACGCCCAGCAGGCCCATCGCGCAGACGAGGACGAGGGCGGACCACCTCGACGGCAGGAGGAGGCAGGACCTGGGGGAGCTCGGCGGGCGCTCGGATTCGGGCAGGTAGACGGCGCGCGTGAGGCGGTGCAGGCGCAGGCGCGTCTTGAGATCCATGACCGAAGACTAGGTGCGCCGGGGGCGCGGGACGCGTGCGCATCGGAGAGGGTGTGGAGGTGCCGGGATCCTTCGGGCCTGTGGATGAGGGAGGCCTCGTGCCCGCTCCTGGCTGTCTTCCTCACGGGCAGATATTCTGACCGTATGACAAGCGAAGCCGCCATGGCTCAGATCCGACGCATCGAGGAACAGGTCGCCCAGGCCAATCAGCGTGCCGATCTCATGAAGTCTTTCCAGCAACGCGTCGAGGAGCTGCGTGGCACCGCGACCTCCCAGCGGCGCGAGGTGAGTGTCCAGGTCGATTCTGGAGGACGACTAACCGATGTCGAATTCACCGCGGGTTTCGCCAAACTGTCAACACAGGAGATGGCAGACGTCTTTCTGCGTACCTTAGCCGCCGCCCGTAAAGATGCTGCAGCGACCGCCCGGATCCTCGCCATCGACACCTTCGGAGAGGACTCGCCCGTGACCGAGCAGCTGTTGGCCGCCTACGAACGCACCATGCCAGCGGCCCCCGAAGAGACCGGAGCCCCGCCGAAGAACAGGGGGCCGATCCTGCGCCGGGAGCTCTGAGCATCGCCATGACGGATATCGACATCTCAACGGACATCTTGCGCACGGCTGCCTATCAGGCCGATTCCGCAGCCTCGCAGATCAACACCGCCCGCATCGCAGCAGGCCAGGCTCTCGCCGATAACGCCTTCGGCCTCATGTGCTCCCCACTCTTGCTGCCCCTGTACGCGCCCTTTGCTGCTGCTGCCGATGCCATGATGAGTTCGGCCGCATCCGCAGTGTCCTCCGCAGCGGCGAATCTGCGCGAGACCGCTGATGACTTCGAAGATCATGATGATCAGCTCGTTCACGCCTTTCATTCGGTGGAGTTGTGAATATGAGTGACGAAGCAGCTGACGTCTACGGCATCCGCGGGAGAGTCGGGTCGAGCGCGAGCGGAGCGCAGAGCACCAATTCTCTGATCGTCGCCCCCGTGGATACGGCAACGCCATTCTCCGGTACGCAGCTCCTCGAGGATGGCGCGCAATTGGTCGACGCCTTCAACAACAGGGACTGGGTCAGCGGGGGGATGGCCGCTTTCTCGAGTTTCGCGGACCTCGCATCGACGCTGGCGGATCCTCTCGGCTCTGCTTTCTCGATGGGGATCGGCTGGGTCCTCGATCATGTCGATCCGCTCAAATCCTGGCTCGAAGATCTGACCGGTGATGCCGGTGAGGTCGCCGCAGCCGCTGGCACGTGGAGCAATATCGCAGGTCATCTGGAGACGGCGGGGGCCGACCTGCTGTCATCGCTCGATTCCGCACTCGCCGAGCAGAGGTCCCTCGCTGTCGACGCCTATCGTCGACTCCAATCAGCCGCCGCGCAGCATCTGTCGATGTCCGCCAATCTCGCCGGGGCGATCTCAACAGGACTGACAGTCGCCTCCACCCTTGTTCAGATCGTTCATGATCTCGTTCGTGACGCCCTCGCGGATGTCATCGGAAAAGCCTCATCCTCAGCTCTTGAGATCGCCTTCACCCTGGGGCTTGCCAGCCCGCACGCGATAGCCAATGTTGTCACGACTGTGAGCAAGTGGGCCAATCGATTGAGCGGAACGGTCACGAAGCTCGTCAAGTCCTTCGATGAGCTCAGCGGCCTCATGACCCGCGCTAAGAATCTCGTCGACAAAGTCGCATCCACCTTTGAGACGATCAAGAAAATTCCCGGTCGGATCGCAGATCGATCTTTTTCACAGGATCTGAAATTCGCCGTCGATGCATGTTTCAATCCGAAGCACACGGACGACATGCTCGATGCGGGAAAGTCGGCGACCCGCCGCATCGACGACGCCCTGTCGAGCGGAAGATTTGATAGCGAATTTGCAGATCTTGGACTGACTCGGTGGTCCCTTGAGGAGTTCCAGGCGAAGACCCGTTTGGGCGTCGGAGATCCGGGGCTGAGTTCGGCCGATCTGGAGATGCTCCTCCTCATCCGCGACGATGACATGCTCAAGCTCAAGGGTGGCGATATCGTCTCCAAGGTGCATCTCGATCAGACTGCTTCTCTGCCCACGTACAACACCCTCGGCGGTTTCATCTCCAGAGCGGATGATATGGCGGGTCTGGACGCACGAGCCACTTTCGACTCGCTTCGAGGTGATTATTACCCGAGCGCCGAAGCAACTGAGCCCCTCCACTTCGATTCAAGCAAACCTTTGTACCAGACCCGGGTGATGGCGGATGAAGCGATGGCTGAAGCCTCCAAGCCGGCCTACTCCTCAGAAATGCGCGCTCACGGTGCAAAAAGCGACATCGGGAGGACGCGACTCGATCAGAATCTAGGCCACACGGGCCCCTACACCGGTCACGGCTACACTGCCTCGACGACGGGGACGACCGTCCCTGAATCAATGCTCAGCCGAGCCTACTCGCGTGAACCCAAACCCGTCGTTTATCAGGAGACCTACAACCTGCAAAACGGCAGGCGGGTTTCGATCGTCGTATCAAATCCCTTCACGGGCAATCCGATCAGGATTCCGACCTTCGGGCGCTGATTCCGTCAGACCACTGACAGACCATTCACGCAGGGAAGGATGGCGACGCGCGCACCGCGCACATCAGCGAAACGCTGACCGAACACGCGCGCGACGAAGGATCCGCAGCGCTCGCAGGCGAGCAAACGATCACTCCCCCTCCAATCAGGGCCGCTTCCGTCCATGATCATCCGATCGTCGACGATCCGCAGATCAGCCTCGGCGCTCAACGCCAGAAGACGACCAGTCCATTCCCACAGCGACTCCGCCGCGATCAGCCCCGAGCACGCCCCGCACACCAGGCTCCCGCTCTTCCCTGGCATTGAATGATCAGCGTCCCCCAGCCGTCTGCCGCGCATCATCCAGTACACCCGAGACGGCAGAACCTGACGCCATTGCTCCTCAGATTCACAGGGCACCTCAGCAAAAGGCGCCCCCCAGGACTGAGCACGCACAGACTCCGCACCACCGAAGAGCTCCGGCCGATAATACGGACCCTCCCACTCCGCCGGTCGCGGACGCGAACGGATCGCCTCCTCGAAGATCCGCCGACTCGCCTCGACATCCCCCGGCACCAGCTCGACAGCTTCGCCAAACTCCCTTTCACACTCTTCAGGAGCAGGGTAAAGCCGAGCAAAACGCGCGTAGAGCCGCGTCAACGCCGAAGCCGGAACCATCCCGCTCCACTCTGGTGCCCCATAATCCCCATAGGTCTTCGTGAGCCCCAGCTGCTCAATTTTCGCAACAAAACTCGGATCCGTCCGATTGAAGTAGACATCGTAACGATCCTCGATGAGATCACCCTTCGGCCCCGACCCAAGCGCGGCATTCACTCCATCAATCTCGCCAGTGATCCTGACCCAGACGATCTCGGTACCGGGGGTGAGGATGCGGTGCCGCAGGCGATCCCACCGTACGTCCCACGGCCACCTGAACCACCCGCGCTTGCGCAGCTTCACGGGCACAAGCAGCTCGGCACGGTCATAATGGCTCAGCTCTTCCAAGTGTCCATCCGCACAACAGAGCACGCTTTCAGTGGCCACGGTCTACCTCTTGCTGGATCCACGCGCGTTGGCGTTCTCCGAGAAACGCCAGAAGCCTCGCCTATGATTTGACCATGTCTGACACCTACCTTCAAGTGCTCACCGAGGCGCAGGCCAAGGCCTACCTCAGCAACACCGCGAGCACAGGCATCCACCCCGGCAGGATCGCGGGTTTCTTCTGCCGAGAGGCGGATGTCGCCGGTCTCAAGCCCGTTGACATCCTCGCCGCGGTGCGCCCCGAGCATCAGACGCTAACGGGCGCCTACCAGCAGTACAACCCGCGCGAGCTTCACGTCCTGATCGTCCATGTCAATCCCGATGTTCAGATGGCGACGACGTCCTCCACTCTCTCCGAGCAGTCGGACCCTCCTCTCACCCGCTTCTCAACGCCCGTGACCGGCACCGGATTCGCAGCATCGACGAACGACTCGATCATCCCCGAATACCTCAGCATCACCGGCGCGCTTCTGGCCCCCGGCGACCAGATCCGACGAATCGACGCTGATGGAGTGAGCACGGTCCTGGCGACCTATTCGGCGACACCGGAGGGAGCACCCAGGTGGATCTCCGCCGATGCTCCCGATGAGGGACACGTACTCCTTCAAGACGGTGAGCACGCCCTCTTCATGGAGATCGGAGGACACGCGCTCCCCGCCTACATGCAGGACCCCGACCATCTCGCCCTCATCGCGCCCGATTCACGAGCCGCCTGGTTCTGCCACCCTGCGGCGGACGACTACGTGCTCGCGGGCCCGGGCCGAGTCCTGTCCATCTACTCGCTCGCCCACATCGACTCACTCCACAGGCTGGAGACCACCGCGCGCTGGCAAGACCTGACGATCTGCGTCGAGGGCATCACCGACGAACACGTCGATGTCCTCTTCGTCGGGCGTCCCTATCAGGGCATGGCGGAAGCAGGTTTCGTCGGCGACCAGTACCACGGATTCCGCGCCCGCCTCCCCCGATCGGAAGTCAGCGATTACACGATCGCGATGAGTGGCTTGACTCCAGGACGACGTCCCGGGCGCCCCGATGAAGCGGCTCCTTTCCTTTCCGGGGAGGAAGCTGCGTTCAAGCAGTATTTCCTCCATCAGCAGGATCGCGCCCCCGTACCCCTATGGGCAGCACCCGGACCTGACGGTCGCACTCACCCGGTGATTCGCGTCCCCGACCGCCGCGCACTCCAGGTGATGGTTCCCGGCTGCCGGGAGGCATGGGCGGATGCCGATGGTGGAGCCCTCGTCCCCATCACCCAGTTCGACCCGGGCGCGAGCGTCATCAATGCCGTCACCCGTCTCACCGACACCGACGGGGACCAGTGGCTCTGCCAGTCCGTCAGTTCGGGAGCATTCCTCGCTCAACGAATCCTCCCCGATGGGGTTGACCCGCAGCTTCAGGAGATTCCTCCCACGAGAATCCGCAAGCGCGAAGATATTCTGTACCAGGCCGAACACGGCTGATCGCCGCCAGGCGGATCCGCCCCGCAAGTACCCCTCAAGGAGGCGCCATGACCGACGACATCGAAGCCCTGAAGGTCCAACTGGCGCAGGCCGAAGCCCGGGCCGCCCAGGCCGAGGCCGCGGCGGCGCGCGCCCAGGCGGAGGCCCTGAAGGCGCGCCTCGCGGCCGGATCCCCCTCCCCGACCGCGCCTTCCTCTTCCGAGGAGCCCGCACCCGCGAACGCGGCCCCCGCCGCAGCTCCGGCGCCCGCCACGGCCCCGACCTCGCCTTTCGCGGTCTCCATCCGGGCCGCCTACGCCTTCGAGAACCCCTCGATCGTCCTGGGGACCCTGCTCGACGGCGAACAGCGGGTGCCCGGCGTCCTCACGCGCCTCCCCTTCGCGATGATGAACCGCCATCTGCTCGTGGCGGGCGCGACGGGCACGGGCAAGACCCGCACCCTCCAGCTCCTCGCGGAATCCCTCTCCTCAGCCGGAACCTCGGTCCTCCTGTGCGATGTGAAGGGGGATCTGACGGGACTGGGCGAAGCGGGCGCCCCCTCCGACAAGCTCTTGTCCCGGACCTCGGCGAACGGCCAGGACTGGAGCGGACGCGCCTTCCCGATCGACCTCCTCTGCCTCGGCGGTGCGACCACTCAGTTCGACGGGACGCCGATCAGGGCCCGGATCTGCGACTTCGGTCCGATCCTCCTGGCGCGCGCCCTCTCGCTCAACACGACTCAGGAGCAGGCGCTCCAGCTCATCTTCTCCTGGGCGGACGCCGAAGGACTCGAGCTCGTCGACCTGGCCGACCTCCGCGCGGTCATCACCTTCCTCACCTCGAAGGAGGGGGCGAGCGAACTCGACTCCATCGGGGGCGTCTCCAAGGCGACGGCGGGAGTCATCCTGCGGACCCTCACGGCACTGGAATCCCAGGGCGCCGACGCCTTCTTCGGCGATCCGGGTTTCGACACTCAGGACCTGCTGCGGGCCGCGCCCGACGGGCGCGGCGTCATCTGCCTGCTCGGCGTCGGCGACATCTCCCAGCGACCCGCCCTCGTCTCGGCGGTCATCATGTGGATGCTCGCCGACCTGTTCTCCTCCCTCCCCGAGGTCGGCGATCTCGACAAGCCCCGGCTCGTCTTCTTCTTCGACGAGGCCCACCTCCTCTTCGCCGACGCGACGAAGGAATTCACCCGTCAGGTCGTCCAGACCGTCCGCCTCATCCGCTCCAAGGGCGTCGGCGTCGTCTTCGTCACCCAGACCCCGAAGGACATCCCGGCGGACGTGCTCGCCCAGCTCGGCTCGCGCATCCAGCACGGTCTGCGCGCGATCACCCCGGATGATCTCAAGAAGCTCAAGGCGACCGTGGACACCTTCCCCGAGACCGGCCTCGTCCTCGACGAAGTCCTCACGACCCTCGGCACGGGCCAGGCGGTCGTCACCGTCCTCGGCGAGGACGGCCGTCCCACTCCGGTGGCCCCGACCTCCCTGTGGGCCCCCGCCTCCGTCATGGGCCCGGCATCGGCTCCCGCCCTCGCCCTCGTGACCGCCTCGTCGCCGCTGCACGCGAAATACGCCCGGGCGGTCAACCCCGATTCCGCCGAGGAGAAGCTGGCCGCGCGCAAGGCCGAGGCCGAGGCCCGAGCGGCACGGGAGAAGGCCGAGGAGGAGGCGCGGATCGCCGCCGAGAAGGAGGCGGCCGAACGGGCCAAGGCCGAGGAGAGGGCCGCACGGGAGGCCGAGAAGGCCCTCGAGCGCACCGCGAAGGAGGCGGCGCGCGAGAGGGAGAAGGAGGAGGCGGCGAGGCGGCGCGCCGCCGAACGCCGCGCCAAGCAGGTGGAGAGCGTCGTCGGTCAGGTCCTGCGGACCGCGGGCAGGGAGATCACGCGCTCCATCTTCGGCAACCGCAGGCGCTGAACCCCGCCTCGGCATTCCGCCACGGGTCCGGCATCATCACGCCCTCGATGCGGACCGCGCGGTGGCGGGAGGCGCCGAAGCGCTACTGTCACTTCAACCCCTGCCCGCCCCAACGTTAGGACGCCCAATGCGCATCGGATTCATCGGCGCCGGATCAATGGTCGCCGCCATCGCCCGCGGCGCTGTCGCAGCCGGCATGAACGCTTCGGATTTCCTCTTCACCGACGCGCACGGCGTGCACGCCCCGGCCCTCGCCGAGGAGCTCGGCGGCGAAGTCGCGCGTTCGAACGGCTCGCTCGCCCACCGGGCCGACCTGCTGGTCCTCGGCGTCAAGCCCCACGCCCAGCGCGCCGTGATCGAAAGGATCGCGCACATCGTCCGCGAACGCCCCGACATGTGCGTCGTCTCGCTGGCGGCGGGCCGGACCCTCGACGCGATCCTCGCCGATTTCGGCGCCGCCGTTCCCCTCATCCGCGTCATGCCGAACGTCAATGCCCAGATCGGCCAATCGATGTCGGGGATCTGCGCCGTGAACGCCTCCGAGGAGCAGATTCAGGCCGTTGAACGCCTCATGAACGCGGTCGGCCGTTCCGTGCGGATCCAAGAGAAGGACTTCCCTGTCTTCTCAGCGCTCGCGGGCTGCTCGCCCGCATGGGTCTTCCAGATCATCGACGCCCTGGCCCGTGCGGGCGTCAAGCACGGCCTGCCCAAGGACACGGCCGTGGCGATCGCGGCACAGGCCCTTTCGGGCTCCGCGAACCTCGTCGCGGATGCGCGCAGCCGCGGCGTCGTCCCCGCTCAGCTCATCGACCAGGTGACCTCGCCGGGCGGCACCACGATCGCGGGCCTGCTCGCCGCCGAGGCCCACGGGCTTTCGACCTCGTTGGTCGCGGCCGTCGATGCGGCGGTCGAGCGCGACGCCGAACTGTCCTGAAGCCGTCCCGCATCGCTTCTCCTCTTCACCATCACTCCCCCACGCACAGGATCTTCATGAACGCCGTCGTCATCTCCGTCGTCGTGATGCTCGCGCTCTCCGTCGCGCGCGTCCACGTCGTCATCTCGCTCTTCATCGCCGCGCTGGTCGCGGGCCTGACCGCTCAGATGGGCCTGGAAGGCACGATGGTCGCGTTCCAGGAGGGCCTCGCGGGCGGCGCGAAGATCGCCCTGTCCTACGCGCTGCTCGGCGCCTTCGCGATGGCGGTGGCCCATTCGGGGCTGCCCCAGCTCCTCGCGAACTGGCTGATCGCGAAGATGCCGAAGGCCGACGAGTCGACGGGCGAGCACGTGCGCCGCGCGACGAAGTGGGGCATCATCGGCGGCGTCGTCGCGATGGGCGTGATGAGCCAGAACCTCATCCCGATCCACATCGCCTTCATCCCGCTGATCGTCCCGCCGATCCTCGGGATCCTCAACGAGCTCAAGCTCGACCGGCGCATCATCGCGACCTCAATCACCTTCGGCATCGTCACGGCCTACATGTTCCTCCCGATCGGCTTCGGACGGATCTACCTCCACGACATCCTCTTCGCGAACATCGAGAAGGCGGGAATGGACCTCACGGGCGTGAATCCGGTCCTCGCGATGGCGATCCCCGCCGCCTCCATGCTGGTCGGCCTCATCCTCTCCTTCGTCTCCTACCGCAGGCCCCGCGAGTACGGGGCGTCGCCGTCGGAGTACACGCGCCCGATCGAGAGCATCGAGCCGAAGAAGGTCTGGGCGGCGCTCGCCGCGATCATCATCTGCTTCGTCATCCAGACCTGGCTCACGATCGCGGACTCGGATGCGGACCCCCTGCTCATCGGAGCGGTCGTCGGCCTTACGGTGCTGCTCGCCTTCCGGGTGGTGCCGTGGCAGCAGGCCGATGACGTCTTCTCGGGCGGCATGAAGATGATGTCCCTCATCGGCCTCATCATGATCTCCGCTCAGGGCTACGCCTCGGTCCTCAACGCCTCGGGCGCGATCGAGCCCCTCGTCAAGGACACGGCGAGCCTCTTCTCCGGTTCGAAGCTCCTCGCCGCCTTCGCGATGCTCGTCGTCGGCCTCATCATCACGATGGGCATCGGCTCGTCGTTCTCCACCCTCCCGATCATCTCGGCGATCTACGTGCCCCTGTGCGCGGCGCTCGGCTTCTCGCCGATGGCGACCGTCGCCCTCATCGGCACGGCCGGCGCGCTCGGCGATGCCGGGTCGCCCGCTTCGGATTCGACGCTCGGGCCGACCACCGGGCTCAACGTGGACGGCCAGCACGACCACATGCGCGACACCGTGATCCCGACCTTCCTCCACTACAACATCCCTCTGCTCATCGGCGGGTGGATCGCCGCGATGGTCCTCTGAGCGCTGCACGGGGCCGTACACGCGACCGGCCCGTGCGGCCGCCCGCGTTGTCTTTGTCGCCGGGGCGCGCGGTGACTACGCTGGGCGGGTACATGTCCACGACTCGGATGGAGACAACACACATGGGCGAGCGTCCCGACACCACCCCGACCCGCGTTCCCGCCCCGAATGCGCCCGACCGCGTCGGCGCCGAGGGCCTGGAGGCCAAGTGGGGGGAGCTCTGGGAGAAGGAGGGCACCTACGCCTTCGACCGGAGCGCCGTCCGCGAGGAGGTCTACTCGATCGATACCCCTCCGCCGACCGTTTCGGGATCCCTGCACGTCGGCCACGTCTTCTCCTACACGCACACCGACGTCGTGGCGCGCTACCAGCGCATGACGGGCAAGGCCGTGTTCTACCCGATGGGGTGGGATGACAACGGCCTGCCGACCGAGCGCCGCGTCCAGAACTACTACGGCGTGCGCGTCGACCCGACCCTGCCCTACGTCGAGGATTTCACCCCGCCGCACGAGGGCGGTGAGGGCAAGTCGATCAAGGCGCGCGATCAGCTCCCGATCTCGCGCAAGAACTTCGTGGAACTGTGCGAGCGCCTCACGGTCGAGGACGAGGCCCAGTTCGAAGCGCTCTGGCGCTACCTCGGTCTTTCCGTCGACTGGAAGCAGAACTACCAGACCATCGGCGCGAAGGCCCGGAAGATCGCCCAGGCCGCGTTCCTCAAGAACCTCGAGCGCGGCGAGGCCTACCAGTCCGAGGCGCCGGGCCTGTGGGACATCACCTTCCAGACGGCGGTCGCACAGGCCGAGCTCGAGTCGCGCGAGTACCCGGGCTTCTACCACCGACTCGCCTTCCACATCACCGACCCGGCGGCCGCGGCGACGGCCGCCGAGGCCGGGGCGCCGATCGAGAACGGCGTCGACGTCTACATCGAGACGACCCGTCCGGAGCTGCTCGGTGCCTGCGTCGCCCTCGTCGCGCATCCCGATGACGAGCGCTACAAGCCGCTCTTCGGCACGACCGTCGCATCGCCGGTCTTCGGCGTCGAGGTCCCGGTCCTCGCCCATCCGGCCGCCGAGATGGACAAGGGGGCCGGCATCGCGATGTGCTGCACCTTCGGCGACACGACCGATATCGATTGGTGGCGCGACCTCGATCTTCCCCTGCGCGCGATCCTGCGCAAGGACGGGCGCATCCAGGTCGAAGTGCCCGAGTGGATCACGGCTCCCGCCGGCGTCGCCGCCTTCGAGGCGATCGCGGGCAAGACGACCTACTCGGCCCGCGAGGCACTCGTCGAAATGCTCCGCGAATCCGGTGAGATGAGCGGCGAGCCGGTGAAGACCGTCCGTCAGACGAACTTCTTCGAGAAGGGCGACAAGCCGCTCGAGATCGTCACTTCGCGCCAGTGGTACATCCGCAACGGCGGCAAGCCCTGGACGAACCCGGCTTCCGGGGCGGACCTCAACGCCGAGCTCGTCGGGCGGGGCCGCGACCTCGAGTTCCATCCGGACTTCATGCGCGTGCGCTACGAGAACTGGGTGACGGGCCTGAACAACGACTGGCTCGTCTCGCGCCAGCGCTTCTTCGGCGTCCCCTTCCCGCTGTGGTACGAGGTCGATGCGAACGGCGAAGTCGACTACTCGAAGGTCATCACGCCCTCCTTCGAGGCCCTTCCGGTGGATCCGTCGAGCGACGTGCCCGAGGGCTACACGGAGGAGCAGCGCGGGCAGGCCGGCGGCTTCGTCGGGGAGCTCGACATCATGGACACCTGGGCGACCTCGTCCCTGTCGCCCGAGCTCGCCTGCGGCTGGCTCGTCGACGAGGACCTCTTCTCGCGCACCTACCCGATGGATCTGCGCCCTCAGGGCCAGGACATCATCCGCACCTGGCTGTTCTCGACCGTCGTGCGGGCGAACCTCGAGTTCGGCGCGCTGCCCTGGAAGCACGCGGGCATCTCCGGCTGGATCCTCGATCCGGATCACAAGAAGATGTCGAAGTCGAAGGGCAATGTCGTCACCCCCATGGGGCTGCTCGAGAAGTACGGTTCGGACGCGGTCCGCTACTGGGCGGCCTCGGCGCGCCTCGGACTGGATGCGACCTTCGACGAGCAGCAGATGAAGATCGGCCGCAGGCTGGCGATCAAGGTCCTCAACGCCTCGAAGTTCGCCCTCACTATGGGCGGCGAGGGCGCGGACCTCGACCTTGATCCCGCCCGCATCACGGCGGACCTCGACCGTTCCGTCATCGCCGAGCTCCGGCGCGTCATCGAGACGGCCTCTCAGGCCCTCGCCTCCTACGATCACTCGCGCGCGCTCGAGGTCACCGAGTCCTTCTTCTGGACCTTCTGCGACGACTACCTCGAACTGGTCAAGGAGCGCGCCTACAACCGCGACGGCAAGTGGTCCGAGGACGAGGCGGCCTCCGCGAGGGCGGCGCTCGCGCTCGTCATCGACAATGTCATCCGTCTGCTCGCCCCCTACCTCCCCTACGTCACCGAAGAGGTGTGGAGCTGGTACCGGACGGGCTCGATCCACCGTTCCGCATGGCCGACCGCGGCCCTCCTCGAATCGGTCGGCGGCGATCCGGCGGTCCTGTCAACGGCTTCGGCGACCCTCATCGCCCTGCGCCGCGTGAAGTCCGAGGCGAAGGTCTCCCCCCGCACGCCCTTCCTCGCGGTGAGGCTCGAGGCCCCCGCCGATTCGCTCACCGCCCTCGAGTCCGTGCGGGCGGATCTCGCCGCGGCGTCCAAGATCGAAGGCCCCTTCGATCTCGTCGCTCTGTCCGGCGAGGCGGATCCCGAGATCGGCGCGCGCGTCGCCTCCTTCGAGCTGGGTGAGGCTCCGGCGAAGAAGAAGGGCTGATCCTCCCCTGGAACCCGTCCGCGGGGCACCGGTGCCGACCGGTGCCCCGCTTTCTTCGCTCGTCCTCGTCGCCCTGATCGCGCGGGTCCCGATCGTTTCGGCTCGGCTGTCGCGAAGACGACATTCGCGCTCCTCGCGGCCGGTCGCCGCTGCCGTCCTCGGGGCCCGAAGTCTAAAGTGAAGGGCGATTGCCCCCGAAGGATTGGAACGACGATGGACGAGTCCCGCGCTGAGGATCCGGCGGCCGCCCCTTCGATCACCGACGCCATGCCCGACGGCGCCGCGATCGACGAGGGCGCTGAGACGATCGATTCGGGCGGTGCGACGAACGCCTTGGAATGGCATGCCCCCGTCCTCGTGAGGATCGACGAGTCGCTGACGATCCCTCGTCTCCTCGAGGACCGTGTGAAGCGCTCTGCGCGCCGCCCGCTCATCCTGCGCAAGCAGCCCGTCGCCGACACGTGGCGCCCGATCTCGGCCCGGGCCTTCTACGAGGAGGTCCAGCAGGTCGCCGCCGGCCTCATCGGACTCGGGCTCGAGCCGGGCGCCCGCCTCGCGATCATGTCGCGCACCCGCTACGAGTGGACTCTCCTCGACTACGCGAGCTGGACCGCAGGCCTCGTGCCCGTGCCGATCTACGAGACGAGTTCGATCGAGCAGATCGCATTCGTGCTCACCGACGCCGCTGTCGACTTCGTCGTGACGGAGACGGTGACGATGGCCGAGCTCGTCCGGGCGGCCGCTCAACGGGCAGGCCGGGACGGCCTGCGGGTCCTCTCCCTCGATTCCGACGCGCTCGCCACGATCGTCGCCGAGGGCAGCGCCGTGACCCGCACGGAAGTCGCGTCGCGGACGAACGGGCTTTCGACCTCGTCGATCGCGACGATCGTCTACACCTCGGGGACGACGGGCCGGCCGAAGGGCACGGTGCTCTCGCACGGCAACTTCACCGAGCTGTGCGTGAACTCGCACGCCTGGATGCCGGAGATCGCGATGTCCGCGGAGTCGCGCCTCCTCCTCTTCCTCCCCCTCGCCCACGTCTTCGCGAGGTTCCTCGAGGTCTTCCAGCTGTCGGGCGAGGGCGTCCTCGGTCACGTGCCGTCGATCAAGTCCCTCCTTCCCGATCTGGCGTCCTTCAAGCCGAGCTACCTCCTCGTCGTCCCGCGCGTCTTGGAGAAGATCTACAACTCCGCGGACGCGAAGGCCTCCGCGGGAGCGAAGAAGCGGGTGTTCCGCTGGGCGGCGCGCACGGCGATCGAGTATTCGAAGGCCCTCGACACCCCCGAGGGCCCGTCCCGTTCCCTCAAGGCCCAGCGTGCGCTCGCCGACAGGCTCGTCTATCAGACGATCCTCAAACTGGTCGGCGGGAATGCCGACTACATCATCTCCGGCGGAGCGCCGCTGGCCCCCTGGCTCGCGCATTTCTACCGGGGCCTCGGCATCCCCGTGCTTGAGGGCTACGGGCTCACGGAGACCGTCGGCCCTGTCGCCGTCTCCACCCCGCGTCTGGCGAAGATCGCGACCGTGGGCACCCCGCTGCCGCCGACTTCGGTGAAGATCTCCGAGGAGGGGGAAGTCCTCATCAAGGGCCCTTCCGTCTTCGTCGAGTACCACAACGACCCGGAGGCGACGGCGGCGGCCTTCACCGAGGACGGGTGGTTCCGCACGGGCGATCTCGGGTCGCTCGACCGGGACGGGTATCTTTCGATCACGGGCCGCGCGAAGGAGATCATCGTGACCGCGGGCGGCAAGAACGTCTCGCCCGCGTCCTTGGAGAACGAGTTGCGCGCTCACCCGCTCGTCTCCCAGGTCCTCGTCGTCGGCGATCAGCGCCCCTTCATCTCGGCGCTCATCACCCTGGATGAGGAGATGCTGCCCGCGTGGCTGTCCGCCCACGGCCTGCCGACCATGTCGGTCGCGCAGGCGGCGACGAACATCGAGGTGCTCGCCTCCCTCGACAAGGCGGTCGAGCGCGCGAACGAGCACGTGTCGCGCGCCGAGTCGATCCGCAAGATCACCGTCCTCGCGACCGACTTCACCGAAGCGAACGGCCTGCTCACGCCGTCCCTCAAGGTGAAGCGCAAAGAGGCTCTCACGCGCTTCGCCCCCGAAATCGATGAGATGTACGGCGGGCCTGTCGAAGCGGGGCACTGAGAGCGGACCGCGGGAGCCGGCCCGCTTCCCGGGCGCTCCGGCCTTCGCGGCGCAGATGGAAGCGAAGCGGGGCGCCGACCGTGTCGTGCGCCCCGCCTCTTCAGGTCACTCGTCTGCTTCGGCGTCCGCCGGAACCCTCGTCGAGAGAATCGGATGGCAGACGAGGGCGCCGATGACGAGCGCCGTCGCCAGCATCGGCTGTGTCAGCGCCTGCAGCTCCGTCACCAGGAACTGAAGCGCCGTCGCCAGTGGGCGGCTGAAGCGTTCCAGATCAGGCGCAAAGACGGCCGACATGAGGACCGTTCTCGACGCCAAGGAGACGGCATAGACGAGAAGAGCCATTTTCCACAGACTCGTCGAGACCTTTCGAAGATCACCCGTCACGCGATTCATCGCCCCCCCGATACTCATTTGATTCTTGGCGGCCCGGATATCGAGCGCAGTCCGGCCTCCTTGCGGAGCAAGCTAGCCGATCGACGGGCGCGCATCAAGCACAGGCGTTCACCGGCTCGGGATCGCGGCCAATCGCGTGACGCGGCAGTGCGTCACACCCTGATCGAGGATCTGGAAGGCGAGTGCTCCTGCGCGTTCCTCACCCGCTTGCACTGCCGATTCGACCAGGACCTGCTCATCGATGAGCAGATCCCCGGACAGGATCGCGACGTGCAGGCGGACGTCGATCGGATAGTCGACGGGATTGCGCACCGTGAGCCCTGCGCGCACCGAAGATCCTTCGATCACGCAGTCGCCGAGGGCGATCCCCTCACTCAGCGCATCGAGCAGAGCGTCATTCCTCGCGATGAGCGACGCGGCATCGCACTCGCGATCCGCGATCGCTCGGACCTCCCCCTCCGCGTTCCTGTAGGCCCGTCCTAGATCGAAGACGTCATCGAATCCGTACGCGCTCAGGGATGCGCAGATCTGAGAGGCAGCCTCTTCCCGTTCCGCGCGGACACGCGCTTCTTCCCGCGCTGCTTCTTCGCGTCTCGCCTCGCGAAGATCGTGGAGATCACGCCCTCGTTGCTTCTCCGCGGTCAGCCAGGCTGCCGAAGCGACGAGGAGGGGCACCATGAGCAGGGCGAGGGCGGCGAGCAGGAGCGAGGGCCTGAAGGTCCGGGGGCGCATCAGACCCTCTCCCCGACGAGGCCGATGGTGCTGATCTCGCGTTCGAGCTCGATGTTGAGACGATGCTCCTTCCAGGCGAGCAGCCCCAGTGCGGTGCTCGCCACGAGTTCGAGGGTGACGAGGCTCGCCAGTGCGAGCACCGGGGTCCGCTTCTTCCGCTCGGTCCGGGCCTCGTCCCCGTGAACGGGCCCGCTCGGCGGGATCGGTGATGGCGCAGATGCGTGGAAGGGGGCTCGCGCCGGCAGTGAAGTGCGTTCGACGGGGAGGTCGGCCACCGTTTCAAGCTCCTTCGGTCGAATTCGGGGTTCCAGGGCGATCTCGGGGCCGCCTCGCGATCCGGTTCAGGAATCCGCCCGGTAGCCCGCTTTGATGTCCTCGTGGTGGCGGATCACTTCCTTGACCATGAAGGCGAGGAATTTCTCGGCGAAGTCGGGATCGAGGCCCGATTCTTCGGCGAGGGCGCGCAGGCGGGCGACCTGCCGGGCCTCGCGCGCCGGGTCCGCGGGGGGCAGATCGTGGCGGGCCTTGATGTGCCCGACGCGCTGCGTGCAGCGGAAGCGCTCGGCGAGGACGTGGATGAGGGCCGCGTCGATGTTGTCGATCGTCGCGCGCGCTTCAAGGAGTTCGACGGGCAGTTCCTCGTCGGGACGGGGGGCCCGGGCACCGGGAGTCGCGCTCATCGTCTGCTCCTTCCTCCCGTTCAGGCGCTGCGTGCGCCGCTCGCACGTTCCGCGTACAGTTCCGGATCGCCCTGCCCTGCGACGTATTCGCGCGTGATGACGACTCGGGCGACGTCATCCCGGCTGGGCAGTTCGAACATGAGGTCGGCCAGGGTGATCTCCATGATCGAGGCGAGACCGCGGGCCCCGGTTCCCCGCGTATTGGCGAGGGCGGCGATCGCGAGCAGGGCTTCGTGGGTGAATTCGAGGTCGATGCCGTCCAGATCGAACAGATGCTGATACTGGCGCACGAGGGAATTGGTGGGCTCGGTGAGGACGCGCACGAGATCCTCCTCGGTGAGCTCCTTCGTCGAGGTGAGGATCGGGAGGCGCCCGATGAACTCCGGGATCATGCCGAACTTGTGGAGGTCCTCCGGGGTGACGGACTCGTAGAGATCGCCCATCTCCGCATCGGACTTCAGGTCGGATCCGAATCCCGTCGAACGGCGCCCCATTCGCGCCTTGACGATGTCCTCGATCCCCGCGAAGGCGCCCGCCGCGATGAAGAGGATCCCCGAGGTGTCGATTTCGAGGAACTGCTGGTGGGGGTGCTTGCGCCCGCCCTGCGGGGGAACCGAGGCGACGGTCCCTTCGATGATCTTCAGGAGCGCCTGCTGGACGCCCTCGCCGGAGACATCGCGGGTGATCGAGGCGTTCTCGCCCTTACGGCCGATCTTGTCGATCTCATCGACGTAGATGATGCCCCGCTCGGCCTTCTTGATGTCCCCGTCGGCCTCCTGGATGAGGCGCAGGAGGATGTTCTCCACGTCCTCGCCGACGTATCCCGCCTCGGTCAGCGCAGTGGCGTCGACGATCGCGAAGGGGACCTTGAGGAGTCGGGCGAGTGAGCGCGCCAGGTGCGTCTTACCGGTGCCGGTCGGGCCGAGGAGGAGGATGTTCGATTTCGTCCCGAGCATGTCCTCCTCGTTGCCGGCTTCGCGGGAGCGGACGCGCTTGTAGTGGTTGTAGACGGCGACGGAGAGGGCGCGCTTGGCGCGGTCCTGCCCGATGACCCAGGAGTCGAGGAAGTCGTTGATCTCCCGGGGCTTGGGCAGGGGCGTCGCTTCGCTCTCCTGGGGCTTGTCCCCGAGTTCCTCTTCGATGATCTCGTTGCACAGCTCGATGCACTCATCGCAGATGTATACGCCGGAGCCGCCGATGAGCTTGCGCACCTGCTTCTGGCTCTTCCCGCAGAAGGAGCACTTGAGCAGTTCTGCTCCATCGGTCAAACGAGCCACGGTTCCTCCGCTTCATCATGGGCACCGACAGGCGCTTTCCTCGCGATTCAGCCTATTGCAGGTGGAGACTGCGCGCCAACCGGCGCGCTGTCCTGTGGAGGAAAGCACCCTCGATGCCGCCACCCGTGAACGTTCCGGCGCCATCCTTTCAAGAGCGGCATCAAACGCTCAGTACTACGGCGATTCCCGGCATGCAGGACAGATCGGGACGGTTTGGGCGAGCGACACTTTGAATCCTTGGGCTCCGAAGACTGAATTTTATTACGATTACTGCACTGTGAACCCGAGCATCACGGGTTGAGGGACACGATGACAGGGGGTTTGCGATGCCACTGCTGCTCGCCCTCCTTGAGGGAGTGCTGAATGCGGGAGCGATCATCATGTCTCTCACGGGCGCGTCATTCGCACTCGTCTTGGCGTTGTTGTTCGCGATCGCATCTTCCAATGCGGATATCGAATCCCGCAGGTGAGGTTCGGTACGAAGTGCTAGACGCTCGGGAGCCGGATTCCGCTCAGGAGCCCGAACCGCGCGCTTGGCGGTGGAGGCGGATTGCGCACTGTTCCGGGCTCGCCGTCAGTCTCACGGTCTTCGCAGTCTCCTTCCTCGTCTGGCTCTTCGGCCCCGATGAGGGGATGGTGAATGTCCTCAGCCGTTCCTTCGCAGTGGTGTCGAGCGCCGCCTTGATCGCCGAGGTCCTTGCGCTGCGAATTGCATTGCGCAGCGGCGCGCTTGAAGGAAGGGAGCGGGAGTGATGGCCGCAAGCGGCCGATGAGCGCCTCCCGATTCACGATCTCCTCCATCGATGCGGATCCGCGTCTTAGCAGGCTGCGAAGCCGTTCGCGGGCACGCCGATCCCGCTCCGTTACACAGCTGTAATGAAAGGGCCTTTACTAACCATCGGGAAGACACTATGCTCTCGTTATGAAAGAGCCTTTCATAACCGGGACGAAGGAGTCGCCGATGGAAGCGTCGAACCCGCACAACGATCGCCTCGCCGACCTCGGCGCGGCCAATCGCGCGAAGCTCGTCTCCGAGCTGCGCAAGGGCGCTTCCCTCCCCCTGCACCTCCTCTCCGAGGCGACCGGCCTGTCGCGCCCGACCCTCAAGAGCCACCTCGACACCCTCGTCACCGCCGGGATCGCGACCCGCGAGGAGGCGAGGGTCGGGACCCAGGGAGGGCGCCCAGCGGCCTCCTACTCCCTCAACGCCTCCGGCGCCCTCCTCGTCGCGATGGACATCTCCCTCCACGAGCACCGCTTCATGCTCGTCGACCTCGCCGGCACGGTGCGCGCGGCCCGGGTCTGCGAACTCCCCGCGCCTCCGGCCCCGGGCGACCGCAGCCGTCTCCTCATCGAGCAACTGCACGACTTCCTCGGCGAAGCCGACACCCCGACGGATCGCGTCTCGCTGTTCAGCGCAGCCATCGGCGCACAGGTCGACCAGCGCGGCAGCCTCGGGCGCCTCCCCGTCGGCAACGCGCTCATCGACTCCGACTTCGCCTCACGACTGCCCGCGCCGCTCATCCTCGAGAACGACCTCAAAGCCGCCGCATACGCCGAACACCGCATCGGATGCGCCCAGGACGCCCTCGACGTGATCCACGCCCTCCTGTGGTACCGCGTCGCGGCGGGGATCATCCTCGACGGGCGCATCCGGCGAGGCGCGCGCGAACTCGCCGGAGAGCTCAACATGGTCGCCTCGACCTCGATGCCGCCCCCCGAGGATTGGACCACATGGCCCCGCTTCCTGGAAACCCTCCTCGCCGCCGAGAAGGGCGACGCGCGCGCCCTCGAGTCGGTCGACGGCTTCTGCGCGCTCACGGCCACCCAGATCGCCTACCTCGCCATGAGCATCGACCCGGACAAGATCGTGCTCGGAGGCCCTCTCGCCCACCGCTCCCCCATGCTCGTCGACCGTCTGATCTTGGCGCTCGACAAGGAACTGCCGACCGGCCCCTCCTTCGTGATCGAAGTCGCGGCCCTTCGCTCCTGGGGCCCCGCCCTCGGCGCGGCCCTTCGCGGCCTCGAAGCGATCGAGACCCGACTGCTCGGCGCCCCCTCCACGATCGACGCCCTCGTCAACGCGAGCCCGATCGCGATCCCGATCCCCTGCAAACCTCAACACGATTCAGTACTCAACGAGGAGAACGAATGAACACCCTGAGAACCGCCATCGCGCTCGGCGCAGCCGGCGCACTCGCCCTCGGACTCGCAGCCTGCCAAGGCGGCGGCGATGCCGCCGAGTCCGGCTCCGCCTCCAGCACCGAAGGCATCGTCTACGTCGTCCCCACGTCCTGGGCGAATGTCGCCGTCCTCACCGAGGCCGTCGACGCCTACAACGCCGATGCCGCATCACCCGTCACCCTCCAGGCGATCCCCGACGAGAACTACAACTCGGTCGTCGGATCCCGCCTCGCCGGAGGAACCGACATCGACATCTTCGCCGGCGCCTACACCCTCTTCGACGTCCCCAACGTCATGGTCGACCTGACCGGCGAGCCCTTCCTCGACCGCCTCACCGAGGCCGGCGTCGACTCGCTCACCGCATCCGACGGGAAGGTCTACTCCTTCCCCTCGCCCACGCCCGGCGCGACCTTCGGCGTCTTCTACAACACGAAGGTCTTCGAAGAAGCCGGCGTCGCGGTGCCGACCTCCCTTGCGGAGATGACCGAAGCCATGAAGGCCCTCAAGGCCAAGGGGACGACGCCGCTCTTCCTCGCGGGCAAGGACGGATGGACGCTCCTCCAGCACCGCAATTCCGTCAACCCCCTGATGAACCTCGACGGCGATACGATCTCGAAGCTCAACGCCAACGAGATGCGCTGGGACCAGATCCCCGCCCTGACCGACCAGTACAACGCCCTCGAATCCTGGGCGAAGGACGGGCTCCTCAACGAGGACGTCCTCACCGCCACCTACGAGGAATCGCTGAAGGCCGTCGTCGACGGCTCCGCGGCGATGATCATCAACGGCTCCTGGGCGATCGGCGAAATGAGCGGACTGGCCGACGACGCCGCGACCTCGATCGGCTTCTTCCCGCTCCCGAGCGCCGAGGGGCGCACCATGCTCGGCCTGTCCGGCGCGGACGGCCTGCACATCGCCAAGTCGAGCGCCAACGTCGAGGGCGCGAAGGCCTTCCTCAGCTACCTCGCCTCGCCCGAGGTCGCGCAGAAGTTCATGGACGCCGCGCCCGGAATCTCGAACTTCACCGACGTCACCGTCCCCGAGAAGGCCCCCAAGGCGATGACCGACATCGCCACCGCCATCGAGAAGGGCGCGTCGACCCTCGCGATCGACAACGCCTCGCTCGTCCCCGCACCCGAATCGGATCTCATCGCCGCCTACCAGCAGCTCGTCGCCGGGCAGATGAGCGCCGCCGACTTCCTCACCACCGAGGCCGACGGCATGATCGCCTCCGGGAAGGCCGCGGGAATCCCCGGATTCTGATCGCCCGGGGCGCAGGCCCTCGGCTCGGCCCGCGCCCCGGCCGCATCACCCCCACACCTCATCCGCGCTGCGGAGCCCCGGCTCGGCATCCAAGGAGCAACCATGGCCCACCCCTCGAAGCGGGTGCTCAAGACCTACCCCACGGCCTTCCTCGCACCGGCCCTCCTCATCTTCACGATCTTCTACATCGTGCCCGCATTCGTCGGACTCGGTCTTTCGCTGACCGACGCGAAGCTCACCTCCTCGGCGATGCACTTCGTCGGCCTGGCCAACTATGAGACGCTCTTCGCCTCGTCGGGCCAATTCATCCCGGCCGTCCTCCACCAGTTCATCTTCGCCCTGCTCGTCACCCTCGGCAAGACCGGATTCGGAGTCCTCCTCGCCCTCTTCCTCGATCAGGCCTTCGTCGGCCGGGACTTCCTGCGCGCCCTCGTGTACGCGCCGATCATGATCTCCCTCGTCGTCGTCGGCATGGTGTTCAACTTCCTCCTGGACAACGACGGGATCCTCAACGGATTCCTCCGCGTCATCGGCCTCGACTCCCTCGCCCGTCCCTGGCTCGGCGACTTCGACACCGCCCTCGCCTCCGTCGCGGCGGTCGACGTCTGGGTCGGAGTCGGCTGGACCGTCGTCATCGTCCTCGCCGCCCTCCAGTCCGTCCCGCAGGAGACCATCGAAGCGGCCCGGATCGACGGCGCCGGAGCCCTGCGCGTGATGTGGAACGTCAAGCTCCCCCTCGTCGCGCACGCGATCAATCTCGCGCTCCTTCTGACGTTCATCTCCGGGATGAAGGCCTTCGACATCATCTACGCGACCACAGGAGGCGGTCCCGGTCACTCGACCGAAGTGATCTCCACCTTCATCGCGAAACAGATGGTGACGGGATCCCTGGCGATCCCCGCCGCGGCGAGCTTCGCGCAATTCGTCCTCATCACCGCCCTCGCCTTCTTCATCAACACCCTCATCCGCCGAAACGAGGCCGATGCCGAATGACCGCCGCACACTCCCCCAAGCGGGCGCCCCGCCGCTCCCCCTCATCGGGGGCGAGAACGCGCAAAGCGCTTCGACTGGGCCTCATCTACCTCGTCGCCGCGCTCATCAGCGCGATCTACCTCATCCCCCTCTCCCTGGTCCTCCTCACCTCCGTCAAGTCGGAGGCCGAGTCGAAGATCATGGACTTCAGCCTGCCCGCGCACCCGCAGTGGGAGAACTACGCGACCGTCCTGGGGACCGAGGGCGTCGCCCGCGGCCTCCTCAACGGACTCATCGTCTCCGTCGGCGTCACGGGACTCACCGTCCTCGTCTGCGCCATGGCCGCCTACGTCATCGCCCGCTCCCCCGCCCGTTTCCCCGCACGCGCCTACCAGTACCTCCTCGCCGGGATGATCGCCCCCTTCAGCTTCATCCCCGCGATCAAAGTCCTCCAGGTGCTCGGGCTGTACGGGACCTTCACCGGCCTCATCCTCGTCGACGTCGGCATCCAGATCCCCTTCATCACGCTCATGTACGTGGGATTCATCCAGCGCCTCCCGCGCAGCCTCGACGAGGCCGCCATCATCGACGGAGCCGGACCGATCCGGACCTTCTTCCAAGTGATCCTGCCCCTGCTGCGCCCCGTGTCCGTGACGAGCCTCGTCCTGCTCGTCACCTACGCGTGGAACGAGTTCCAGAACGTCCTGTTCCTCATGCCCAATCAGAGCAAGTGGACGATGCCGATGACCGTCTTCGACTTCCAGGGCATGCACTCGTACAACTACGCGCTGGTCTGCGCGAACATCGTCGTCTCCGTGATCCCCGTCCTCATCGTCTACATCTTCGCGCAAAAGCACATCGTCGCCGGAATGGTCGCAGGGGCGGTGAAGAGCTGATGGAGATCCGACGGCTCGCAGACCGCGACCTCGCCGACTACGAACGCGCGATGCGCGAGGCCTTCGGCTCCTGTCCGCTGCGCCCGGCGTCGTGGAGCCTCGACCGCGCCGCCCCCTACGCCCTCGGGGCCTTCGACGAGGGCGCCCTCATCGCGACGGCCGCCTCGCACCCCCTCGCGCTCAGACTCGGCGAGCGCACCCTGGCCGCCGCCGGAGTCTGTGACGTCACCGTCGCCCTCCCCCACCGGGGCCGGGGGCTCGCGACTCGGATGATGCGCGAGCTTCTGGCCCGCCAGTCGGACTCCGGAGCGCTCTTCTCCCTCCTCTATCCCGCGGCCCCTGCGATCTATCGCCCCCTGGGGTACGCCATCGTCGCCCAGCGCGACGCCGTGCGGATCCCGACCGCCGACCTCCTTAGGGCCCGCCGCTCGCAGGCCCTGCGCGGACGGATCCTCGATCCCGAGGACGACCGGTCACGGGCCGAGGCCCTGGACGCCAGCACCCGGGGGCTCAATGGCGTCGTAAGACCGCTCAGCAGGCCCACGGGCGCCACCGTCGACCTCGTTGTCGAGGCCCCCGCCGAGCCGGGGGACACCCCCTCTTCCGCCGCCATCCGCGCATTCACACGCTTCACGCGCGAGGGCGCGACCCTCACCTGCGACTTCCTCCACGCCCTCGACGCCGAGGCCTGGGAGCACGCCCTCGCCCTGCTCGCCTCCCACACCGGGATCGACACCGTCGAGATCTACGGCGCCCCGCACGACTCCTCCTGGCACTGGCTGAACGCGAACGCCTCACTCGGCGCCCGGGTCACGCCGATGGGACGCGTCCTCGACCTCGCCGCAGCCCTCGAAGCGCGCCCCTGGTCCGAGGGCATCAGCGGGCACTGGCGCTTCGCCGTGCGGGACGAGCTCTTCAGCGCCAACACCGGCGTCTTCGTCCTCGAGCTCGACGACGGGCGCGCCCGCGCGCACCGCGAGAGCGCGGACCCCGGAACGCTCAGCGCGCACGGCATCGACTCCCTGAGCGCACTCGTCGCCGGGATCCGCGCCCCCGTCGACCGCCACTTCCCTCCGCTGCCCGAAGACCTCATTCGCGCCGCCCGCATCGCCCCCTGGAGCATGTCCCATGGTTTCTGAAACCCCCCGGATCCCCCCGCGCTACACCCCGCCCGCCGTGCCCGAGCGCTTCGCCCGCTCGCAATGGTTCCGGCGCGCCCGCCTCGGAATGTTCATCCACTGGGGCGTCTACTCCCTCCTCGGCCGGGGCGAATGGGTCCGCTCGCACGAGGAGATGAGCGCCCGGGACTACCTCCCCTGGGCGAAGGCCTTCAACCCCGAGTCCGTCGACTTCCACGAATGGGCGCGGCTGGCCAAGGAGGCGGGGATGGAGTACGCGATCCTGACCGCCAAGCACCACGACGGATACTGCCTCTTCGATTCGGCCCACTCGGACTTCACCTCGGCGAAAATGGCGCCCGGCCGCGACTTCGTCGCCGAGTTCCTCGAGGCCTTCCGCGCCGAGGGCCTGCGCGTCGGACTCTACTTCAGCCTCATCGACTGGGCCGACCCCGACTACCCCGTCTGGGGGGACGCCTTCCACCCCCAGCGCAACGACCCCGCCTTCTGCGGGGTCCGACACGACTTCGACGCCTACCTCACGAAGATGCACGCGCAGGTGAAGGAGCTGTGCACGAACTACGGCGAACTCGACATCCTCTGGTTCGACTTCTCCTACGACGAGATGACGGGCGAGCGGTGGCGGGCGCGCGAACTCGTGGAGATGGTCCGCTCCCTTCAACCGCAGGTCCTCATCGACAACCGCCTCGAGGTGTCGGCCTCCGCCTTCGGTTCGATCGTGACCGCCGAGCCGAGCCCCTTCGCGGGCGACTTCGTCTCCCCCGAACAGCTCATCCCGCCCTCGGGGATCCTCTGCGAGGACGGCGCCCCGGTGCCCTGGGAGTCCTGCGTGACCCTCAACAACCATTGGGCCTGGCATCATTCGGATACCGCGATGAAGGCCCCCTCGACCCTCGCGGCCAAGTTCGTCGAAGTCGTCTCCAAGGGCGGCAACCTCCTGCTCAACGTCGGCCCGGACGGCGAGGGGCGCATTCCGGAAGAATCCGCCGAAACGCTCAGGGCCTTCGGCTCCTGGGTGCATGCGCACGAAGAGGCCCTCAAGGGGGCGGGCCCCGCGGGGATCGCCAAGCCCGAATGGGGGCGCTGGACCATGCGCGGCTCGCATCTGTACGCCCACGTCTGGGAAGAGCCCATCGGCCCGCTTCCCCTGGTCGGAGTGCGCCCGCAGGACATCGAATCGGTTCGCCTCATCGGCGGCGACGGGCACGTGCGCGTCGCGAAGTCCTGGGTCATCGACGCCTATCCGGATGTCGCCTTCCTCAGTTTCGCCCCGCCCGGGCAGGACGACGCCTTCACCTTCCCCCTTCCGCAGGGGCGCGGCACCGTCATCGACATCGCCCTGCGTGAAAGCGGGGGAACGGAGGAGGAAGAGGTGCACCCCCATGAGTGAGAAGCTCTACGCGGTCGTCGGATGCGGAGCGCGCGCCGTCATCGGCACCCACATCCCCGCCCTCGAACCCGGATCCCGGATCGCCTGGGCCGTCGATCCTTCACCGTCGGGGCGGGATCGGGCGCGCGCCCTCTTCGGTGACGAGGTCGCCCTCCACTCGAGCACCGCCGAGCTCATCAGCGCGACCGGCGGGCCCGGCTCGGGCAGGGTCGCGGGCGCGATCGTCGCGACTCCGGATGACACCCACGCGGCGGTGGCCGCCGAGCTCCTGGAAGCGGGGATCGGGGTCTACCTCGAGAAGCCGATGGCCATCACCGTCGAGGACGCCGACGAGATCCTGCGGGTCGCGAGGCGGACCGGCACGCCGCTCTACGTCGGGCACAACATGCGCCACATGTCCGTCGTCCGCCTGATGAAGCGCCTCATCGACGAGGGCGCGATCGGCCGGGTCCAGGCGATCTGGTGCCGCCACTTCGTCGGCAACGGCGGCGACTACTACTTCAAGGACTGGCACGCCGAGCGGAGCCGCTCGGGCACCCTCCTCCTGCAGAAGGGCGCCCACGACATCGACGTCATCCACTACCTGGCGGGCGCCTCCAGCGAGCTCGTCCAGGGCCTCGGAGACCTCATGGTGTACGGCGGGGTCGCCAGCCGGAGGGACAACTCCGATCGCACGATGCCCGATTGGTTCTCCTACGAGAACTGGCCGCCGCGCGCATCACGGGATCTCAATCCCGTCATCGACGTCGAGGACATCTCGATGATCCAGATGCGCCTGTCAAACGGTGTGCTCGCCTCCTACCAGCAGTGCCACTTCACGCCCGACTACTGGCGCAACTACACGGTCATCGGCGACGCGGGGCGCCTCGAGAACTTCGGCGACGGCGAGGGCGGGGTCGTCCGCGTATGGAACCGGCGGCACGCCTACGCCCCCGAGGGCGATCTCGAGTACCCGATCCTCGGCGACGCCGGCGGCCATGAGGACGCGGACCGCCTCACGATGGCCGAGTTCCTCGGCTTCCTCGATTCGGGAGGCGCGACCGTCACGAGCGCGAAGGATGCGAGGGACGCCGTCGCCGCGGCCGTGTTCGGCGCGCGCTCGATCCGCTCGGGAGGCGCGGTCTTGCCGATCCCCGGATGCGAATAGGCGTTCGACGGACGAAGAGCGGGGCCCCTCTTGAGGAGGGGCCCCGCGTCATGGTCGGGTCACTGAGCCTTGCGCGACTCCAGCACCTGGTCGATGAGGCCGTAATCCTTCGCCTGGGGCGCGGTGAGGATCTTGTCGCGCTCGATGTCGCGGCGGATCTGCTCGACCGGCGTGCCCGAGTGCTTCGCGAGGGTCTCCTCGAGCCACAGGCGCATGCGGTCGATCTCATCGGCGACGATCTGGATGTCGGAGGCCTGCCCCTGCATGCCCTCCATCGCCGGCTGATGGATGAGGACGCGGGCGTTGGGCAGGGCCAGGCGCTTGCCCGGAGAGCCCGCTGCGAGCAGGACCGCGGCGGCCGAAGCGGCCTGGCCCAGGCAGACGGTCTGGATCTGCGGACGGATGTACTGCATCGTGTCGTAGATCGCGGTGAGCGCCGTGAAGGAGCCGCCGGGGCTGTTGATGTACATCGTGATGAGCGAATCCGGGTCCTGCGACTCGAGGACCAGGAGCTGAGCCATCACGTCGTCGGCGGAGGCGTCATCGACCTGGACCCCGAGGAAGACGATCCGGTCCTCGAAGAGCTTCGCGTAGGGGTCCTGGCGCTTGAAGCCGTAAGCCGTGCGCTCTTCGAAATTGGGCAGGACATAGCGGGCCTGCGGCAGTTGGCGGGCGACGGCCTCGAAGTAAGGGGCGGTGCTCATCGCTTCTCTCCCTCCCGACCGAGCGAGCCGACTTCCTGCGGCGTCTCGATCACCTTGTCGACGAAGCCGTATTCGAGGGCCTCGTGCGCGCTGAACCAGTGGTCGCGATCGGCGTCGAGCTCGATCTGCTCGACCGACTTGCCGGTGCGTTCGGCCGTGATCTCGGCGAGCTCCTTCTTCATCTTGAGGATGAGGTCGGCGTTGATGCGGATCTCGGTCGCCGAGCCGCCCGCACCGCCGAGGGGCTGGTGGAGCAGGACGCGCGTGTGCGGCGTGATGTAGCGCTTCCCGGGTGCGCCCGCGGTGAGGAGGAATTGCCCCATCGAAGCGGCCAGACCCATGCCGACGGTGACGACGTCGGGCTTGATGTACTGCATCGTGTCGTAGATCGCCATGCCCGCGGTCACGGAACCGCCGGGGCTGTTGATGTACAGGTAGATCTCGCGGTCCGGGTCCTCCGCCGCCAGGAGCAGCATCTGCGCGCAGATCGCGTTCGCATTGTCATCGCGGACCTCGCCGCTCAGCCAGATGATGCGCTCCTTGAGCAGGCGCTGATAGACGGAGTCGGACAGGCCCATCGGCGACTCGGCTCCCCCGGCCGCCGCGATGCGCACGTCGTTCACGTGCCCTCCTAAAGTCCATGGACCCACTTGTCGGATCCCACTGGCTTAAACCTAGCCGCGACGGGGGCTCCAGGCACTCCCCGAGGGCGCCTTTTCGCTGTGGGCGCAGTTCCCGGCGAGAACGGGTGCGGGGCCGGAGCGGACTCGCTCCGGCCCCGCACCCGGGTCCGATCAGGCGGACAGCACCTCGGCTTCAAGGAGATCCTCGAAGGGGTCGATGGGGCTCAGGCCTCCTCGCCGCCCTCGGCCTCGTCCTCGGAGGCCTTTTCGGCCTCCCCGTCCTTGGCCGGGACGTCGCCGAAGAAGGGGGCGAGGTCGATGACCGCGCCGGCCTCGTCCTTGACGGTCACCTTGCGCAGCGCCTCGATGAGCGCCTTCGCGCGTCCGAGGTCGGCGACGACCGAGGCCATCTGCTGGCTGGAGGAGAAGAGCTTGTTGATGTCGAGGCCGAAGTTCTGCGACATCTGGATCGCGTAGTCGATGAGCTCCTGCTGGGAGACCTGGACCTCGAACTTCTTGGCGATCTCCTCGGAGAGCAGCTCGGTGCGCAGCTCCTTCTCGATGGCCTCGCGGGCCTCCTTCTTCTCCTTGGGCTTGGCATCCTCGGCGACGCGGTGCGAGACCTCGTGCTCGACGACGCCCTCGGGCAGGAGGATCTCGACCTTGTCGAGGAGGTGCTCGACGAGACGATCGCGCGCCTGGAGCGCCTGCTGCGAGATCTTCGTCTGGCCGGCCTGGGTGCGCAGATCCCCCATGAGTTCGTCGATCGTGTCGAACTCGGACACCATCTGGGCGAAGTCGTCGTCAGCGGCGGGCAGTTCACGGGTCTTGACGTTCTTCACCGTGATGGTGACCTCGGCCTCTTCGCCCTCGTGCTCGCCGCCCTTGAGGGTGGAGGTGAAGGTGACGACCTCGTCGGCCTTCGTGCCGCGCAGCGCCTTGTCCTGACCGTCGAGCATGTTGCCCGAGCCGATCTCGTAGGACACGTCGGAGACGGAGTCGATCTCTTCGCCGTCGATCGTGGCGACCATGTCGATGGTCGCGAAATCGCCGGTCTTCGCCTTGCGGGTGATGGTCTTGAGGGTCGCGAAGCGGCCTCGCAGCTCGTCGAGCTCGGCCTGGACGTCCTCATCGGTCACCTCGGCGGTATCGACGGTGATGACGGTCGACTCGTCGAACTCGGGGAGCTCGAAGGGGGGGACGATGTCGACATCGGCGGTGAAGACCAGCTGGCCGCCCTGGGCGCCGCTCGTGTTCGGGATCTCGGTGACTTCGACCTCGGGCTGGGCGAGCGGGCGGAGCGAGTGCTCGGCGACGGCATCGGAGTAGTGCCCGGGCAGGATCTCATTGACGACCTGCTCGATGACGGCGGCGCGGCCGAAGCGCTGGTCGATGATGCGCGGCGGCACGTGGCCCTTGCGGAAACCGGGGATGGAAACCTGGGACGCGATGTCCTTGTAGGCCTTCTCCATCTCGGAGGCCATCTCCTCGTAGGCGACCTCGACGGTCAGGCGAGCCTTCGTGGGCTCGAGGGTCTCAACGGTGCTCTTCACGTGCGTGCACTCCAAAACGTCTTCGATTGAGGGGCGCCCTGGAAACGGGCGCATGACAACTCGCCCAGTTTACGACAGGCGCCTCCCGGTGTCGCCGCTCGGAGCGCGTCTTCGGCCCAAATGCAGCCGATTCCACTCGAAGGTCCGCGATCTGCGGGACGATTCGCGCTGCAGGGGCTCATTGCCCGGCGCGAAGGAGTGAGGCGGGGCACACTGGTGGCATGGGAGCAACGACCCTGACCCTTCTCGGCGGCGCCGGCACGGTCACCGGCTCGAAGTACCTCGTCGAGATCGACGCCCCCGAGGGCCCGCGCCGCCTGCTCGTCGATGCGGGAATGTTCCAGGGCGTCAAGCGCCTGCGCCTCCTCAACTGGTCGGACTTCCCGGTCCCGCCCGCCTCGATCACCGACGTCCTGCTCACCCACGCGCATATGGACCACACCGGCTACCTGCCGCGCCTGGTGAAGAACGGATTCTCGGGGGCGATTTGGGGAACGGACACGACCCTCGCGCTGGCCGAGATCGTCCTGCGCGACTCGGCCCATCTTCAGGAGCGGGATGCGGAGTACGCGAACGCGCACGGATTCTCACGTCACGAGAAGGCGCAGCCCCTGTACCGGATCGGCGACGTCGAGCGCACCCTGCCGCTGTTCCGCTCGGTCGAGTTCGACCGCCCGCTCGAGCTCGGCGACGGCTTGGAGGCTCGGTGGACGAGGGCGGGGCACATCCTCGGATCCGGGTCGATCCGACTCGCCACCCCGGAGGGGTCCATCCTCTTCTCCGGCGACCTCGGGCGTTCGACGCACCCCGTGCTGCGCAGCCGTGAGATCCCCGAGGGCGCCGACCTCGTCCTCGTCGAGTCGACCTACGGCGACCGCGAGCACCCCGAGCCTAAGGGCCCTGCGCACGAAGCCTTCGCCGAGGCGATCCGCTCGGCCGTTGACGCGGGAGGATCGGTCCTCGTCCCGGCTTTCGCCGTGGACCGGACCGAAGTCGTCCTCCTGGCGCTCGACGAGATGAGCGCCGAGGGGCGGATCCCGCGGGTGCCCGTTTTCGTCGATTCCCCGATGGCGCTCGCATCATTGGAGATCTATCGGGCCCGTTCGCAGGCGGAGGAGCTGAGCGAGGGCGCACGGGGATTGCGCCTGCCCCACCTCGAGCTCCACGAATTGCGCAGCGTCGACGAGTCGAAGAGCCTCAACGCCTTCTCCCGCCCGTCGATCATCATTTCGGCCTCGGGGATGGCCACCGGCGGCCGCATTCTCCATCATCTGGCCCGGATGCTCCCCGATGAGCGCAACTGCGTCGTCCTCACGGGGTACCAAGCCGCCGGCACTCGTGGCCGTTCCCTGGCCGAGGGAGCCCCCTGCGTGAAGATGCTCGGCACCGAGGTCGCCGTGCGCGCCCGGATCGTCAAGGACGAGGAGTTCTCCGTGCATGCGGACGCATCGGAGTTGATCGATTGGGTCGGGGCCCTGCGTCCTCGGCCCCGGAAGGTGCTGACGGTCCACGGCGAGAAGGAGTCCGCCGAGGCCCTCGCAGTGCGCTTGGCGCAGGAGCTGACTCTCGAGGCGATGCCCGGGCGCGCGAATCACAGGATCGTTCTCGCGGAGTTCCTCTCCGCTGAATGAGGAGGCCGGGTCTGCGCCTGCTGAGGGTCGGCCTCGGACCCGGATGGGGCCGGGGCCGCGGGGTTCAGATCCCGCGGCCCCGGCCTTCTGTCCTTCCGCGCGCATCCGCGCGGGGGCTCGCGATCAGAGGACCCCGAGGATCGCTCCGATGAGGAAGACCGTGACGCCTGCGACGAGCGAGAGGAGCGTCTCCATGAGCGACCACGTCTTGAGGGTCTCGCCGACCGTCATGCCGAAGTACTCCTTGACGAGCCAGAATCCCGCATCGTTGACGTGCGAGAGGAACACAGAGCCGGCACCGATGGCGAGGACGAGGAGGCCGGCCTCGACCGGGGGCATGGCGCCTGCGAGGGGGGCCATGATGCCTGCAGCCGTAATCGTCGCCACGGTCGCAGACCCCGTTGCCAGGCGAACGGCGACTGCGACGAGCCAGCCGGCGATGAGTGCCGGGACGGAGGCCTGTTCGATCCAGATTGCGATGACGTCGGCGATGCCGGAGTCGACGAGGGTCTGTTTGAAGCCGCCGCCGGCGCCCACGATGAGGAGGATCCCCGCGATCGGGCCGAGCGAGGCGCCGACGATCGTTGAGATCTCGTCGGCCTTACGGCCGGGTGCCACGCCGAAGGCGAGGATCGCGACGATCACGGTGATGAGGAGGGCGACGATCGGCTGGCCGAGGAACTCCGCGCAGGTGTAGAGCAGCGTCTCCTTGGCGGAGCCCATCAGAGTCTCCACGAGGGTGCGGCCGAGCATGAGGAGGACGGGGAGGAGGACGACGAAGATCGAGATGGCGAACGAGGGGCGCTTCTGCGGCTCGGTGATGGTCGATTCGCCGCCGAGAGGGGCCGGGGCCTCGATCGGAACCCACCGGGCCATGACACGGGCGGCGATGGGCCCTGCGATGATGACGGTCGGGATGGCGACGAGGAGGCCGAGGCCGAGTGTGATGCCGAGGTCGGCGCCGAGGGCGTCGATCGCGATGAGCGGGCCGGGGTGAGGCGGTACGAGGCCGTGCAGGGCGGACAGGCCGGCGAGCGCGGGCACGCCCACGAGGATCAGCGGTTGCTCGGCCCTGCGTGCGACGAGCATGACCACCGGGATGAGCAGAACGATGCCGACTTCGAAGAAGAGGGGGATGCCGACGACGAAGGCGATGAGCGCCATCGCCCAGGGGAGTCGGGAGACGGGGGTCTTGTCGAGGATCGTGTCGACGATACGATCGGCGCCGCCGGATTCGATGAGGAGTTTGCCGATGATCGCGCCGAAGGCGATGAGGGTGCCGACGCCTCCGACGGTCGAGCCGAGGCCCGTCGAGAAGGATGTGAAGGTGTCGGTCAAGGGGATGCCTGCGACGAGGGCGAGGACGGCCGAGCCGAGCGTCAGGGCCAGGAAGGGGTGGACCTTCTTCCAGACGATCAGGACGATGATCGTCGCGATGCCTGCGAGGGCTGCGCCGACGAGCTGCAGTTCATTGTCGGAGTGCACGACTGCCTTGGCGGCTGCTCCGAGAAGGGGTGACATCATGAATTCCTCCATTGGAAAGTGATGATCCTGTGCGAATGGTGATCAGCGGGCGATGGCGACGCCCGCGCTCTCAAGTGCGTCGAGTACGGCGGCGAGGGTCTGTTCCGGGGTTTCGCGCGATTCGATGACGATGCCGTCCTCGTCGGGCTTGAGGGGCTCGAGGGTCGCGAACTGGGAGGGGAGGAGCTGCGGGGGCATGAAGTGCCCTTCACGCTGTTCCATGCGTTCGCGCAGGGCGTCCTGTTCTGCAACAAGGTGGACGAAGAGCACGCGGCCCTTCGCTTCGGAAAGGAGGTCGCGGTAGACGCGTTTGAGGGCCGAGCAGGTGACGATGGAGCAGCTCTGCTTGTCCGCTTGCCCGCTCATCCAATCGCGCAGGCTCCTGAGCCAGGGCCAACGGTCTTCGTCGGTGAGGGGGGTGCCCGCAGACATCTTGACGATGTTCGCTTCGGGGTGGAAGTCGTCGGCTTCGGCGAGGGGCCACGATGTCAGAGCGGCCAGTGAAGCTGCGGCGGTCGTCTTTCCACTGCCGGCAACGCCCATCACGACGAGGTGGGTCAGCGATGATTCGCGAGTGTCGTCCACGACTCCTCCTAAATATGACGTCTTCGTCCATGTAGTATTTTTATAGTACCGAATACGTCATACGTTTCAAGAAGGAGGAAAGTCCCATAGATCACAGACCCCTATGATTGGCGCAGAAGCCTCAACAAAAGGAGCTCAACGTGTCCCCCTCGCTCCACAGTGATGTTTTCGAGGCGCTCGGACGCCGGATCGCCGCAGGCGATCTGCCGATCGGCGGCGCGCTCACACTCGAATGGATCCAGACGGAGTTCGGGGTCTCACGCAGCATCGCCCGCGAGTGCGTGAAGTCGCTCGAATCCATGGGGCTCGTCGAATCCCGCAGACGCGCAGGGATCCTGATCCGCCCCGCGTCCGAGTGGGATGCGCTCTCACCGACCCTGATCCGCTGGCAGCTCGATGCCGATCCACGAGGGCCCAAACTCGGCGCCCTCAACGAGATGCGCGCCGCCATCGAACCGGTCGCAGCGGCCGCGGCCGCGCGCCGGGCCACCGAGGGCGAACGCACCCGGATCCTCGAACTCGCCGCACGATTGCGGGCCGAGGGCGCGAAGGACGACCTCACCGATTTTCTCGCCACCGACATCGAGCTTCATTCGGCAATCCTCGCCGCAAGCCACAACGACACCTTCTACGCGCTGAGGGAGCTCGTCGCCGAGGTCCTGGCCGGGCGCACGCGCCTCGGTCTCTACCCCGCCCACCCCGAGCCGATCGCCCTCGACCTCCACGACGAGGTCGCGCGCGCCATCGCCACCGGTTCCTCCGAAGCAGCCGAACACGCGATGCGCGCCCTCGTCGCCGAAGTCCGCGAAGCCCTCCTCGAAAAAGGGCTGCGCGGGTTCCTCACCACGGACTGACCCCTCACCCCAGCATCGATGCCCCGGTGAGGAGTCCGCCGCCCGCGCATCGCGGCGGCGGACGGAAAGGCAAGACATGACCACCGCACCGAACCGCCTCCCCCGCGCCGACATCGGCGTTTACGGACTCGGCGTCATGGGGACGAGCCTCGCCCGCAACCTGGCCCATCACGGCCACGAGGTCGCCCTCTTCAACTACACGCCCGATCTCACGGAGCGCTTCGTCAACGACTACTCCCACGAGGGGCTCTTCCATCCCGCTCGGGACATCGAAGGCTTCACTGCCTCCCTCAAGACCCCGAGGGTCGTTCTCGTGATGGTCCCCGCCGGCACCGCGACGGAATCCGTCGTCAACCAGCTCAGATCCGTCCTCTCCCCCGGCGACATCATCATTGACGGGGGCAACGCCTTCTATCCCGACACGATCCGCCGCGAGAAGGCTTTACGGACTGAAGGGATCCACTTCGTCGGGATGGGGGTGTCCGGAGGGGAGGAGGGCGCCCTGGAGGGGCCTTCGCTCATGCCCGGAGGAGCCGACGAGTCCTACACGCGGATCGGCCCCCTCCTCGAAGACATCGCCGCCCAAGTCGACGGCCGCCCCTGCTGCGCGCACGTCGGCCCCGACGGAGCCGGGCACTTCGTCAAGATGGTGCACAACGGCATCGAATACGCCGACATGCAGGTGATCGCCGAGGCATACGATCTCCTCCGTCGTATCGGAGGCCTCAGCATCGATGAGATCGCCGAAGTCTTCCGAAGCTGGAGGCGCACCGAACTCGACTCCTACCTCATCGACATCACCGCCGAGGTCTTGGATCAGGTCGATTCGAGGACCGGCCGCCCCCTCATCGACGTCATCGTCGATCAAGCCGGTCAGAAAGGCACCGGCGTCTGGTCCTCGCAAACCGCGCTCGACCACGGCGTCCCGGTGCCAGCGATCGCCGAAGCGACCTTCGCCCGCTCCGCCTCCTCGGCGATCGCCCAGCGCACCGCCCTTCGCAATGCGAACATCACCCCGGGAACCGCCGAACGGACTCCCGCCAGCCGTGCGGCCTTTGTCGAATCCGTGCGCATGGCCCTGTACGGCGCCAAGATCGCCGCCTACGCTCAGGGCTTCCATGAGATCGCCACGGCCTCCGAACTCAACGGCTGGAACATCAACCTCGCACAGATCGCGAGGATCTGGCGGGGAGGCTGCATCATTCGCGCCCGCTTCCTCGACGACATCGCCTCCGCATACGAGGACGAACCCGCCTTGCCCTCTCTGCTCACCGCTCCCGCATTCGCCTCGGCGCTTGAGAAGGCACTCCCCGCATGGCGCAGGCTCGCCGCCGACGCGATTCTCGCGGGCGTGCCCGCCCCCGTGTTCGCCTCAGGTCTGGCCTACATCGATTCGTTGAGGTCCGAGCGCCTTCCGGCTGCCCTCATTCAGGGGCAGCGCGATTTCTTCGGCGCGCACGGCTACCGGCGCATCGACGACCCCGGCACGACCCACCACGTCCTGTGGGCTGAAGAAGGGCGCCCCGAAGTCCGTCAAAAGTGACCCCCTCGGCGCCCGGGCGGGGCGCTCCCCTTATTCGAGCGGAACGCTCCGCCCTCGCACCACCTGCGCGAGGCGCGCGCGGGGGACATCGGCGACCTCCCGCACCGCGCGAAGGAACTCAGCGTGCGCAAGACGCGCCTCGGCCTCGTCCTCAGCGGTGAAGCGCAAGGTGACGCGCGCCTGCCCGGCCTCGATCCCGATGTCGAAGGATTCCAGACGCCGCACCCGCCGCGCCGCGGTCTCGACCTCCTGCGGAGCGCGACCGGGATGGAGCGTCGAGACCGTGAGGATCGTCCGGAAGGAGGGCATGGGGGAAGTGTAGGCATCCGCGAGCGGGCCGGCGCGCCCGCACCGCACAAAAGGAGGAGGAAGCGCGCCGAAGTCCACCCCTTGGGGTCTTCAGACGAGCATCGGGCTCGACGATCCTTGTACTCGCAATACGACTCGACGAGAGGAGCCTCACATGAGCATGAACACTCCCCCGCAAGCACCCCGGGCGCCGCAGGGCTCTCAGGCGAAGTCCCGGATGGTCGCCGCCATTCTGACCTTCTTCCTCGGCCAGATCGGCGTCGGCGACTTCTACCTCGGATACATCCCCCAGGCGATCACGAAGATCGGCCTGACCGTCGTCGCCTACGGCTCCGCTTGGTGGTCCTCCGCCTTGGCCGTCAAGGCGCTGGAAACCGGCTCCGGAAGCTGGGCGATCGGTGCGCTCATCGCGCTTTCGGTGATCGCGTTCATCGCGCTGGGCATCCTCATCCTCATCGCGTTCATCCAGATCCTCACGAGGAAGGGCCGTTACGCGACCGATGCGCAGGGGGTCCCGCTCGTCTAAGCGGCCATATCCCCGGGGGCGCGGGCCCGATGACCGGCGCGCCCGCCGCAAGACGAGCCCTGCGGATGTGAAGCGGCCCCGCACCCTGTTTCCTCGGGTGCGGGGCCGTTTCTCGTTTGGATAAAGGAAACCAGCCTATCGACATGGCTTCATTGGAGGGACGGGTGTGTTATGCCGGACTTGACCTGGCCTCCACCACCGATATCACCGCACTGGTGCTGGTGTTTCCACCCCGGGATGAGACCGAGGCGTACGTGGTGGTGTCGTACTTCCGGATTCCCGAAGACAACATTGAGCTACGGGTCAACCGCGACCACGTCCCGTATGACCAGTGGGCCAGGGAAGGACTACTGCACACCACCGAAGGCAACGTGGTCCACTACGCCGCAATCGAGCAGTTTATTGAGGAACTCGGTACCCGCTTCGATATCCGGGAGATCGCCTACGACCGGTGGGGTGCGGTCCAAATGTCGCAGAACCTCGAAGGCCTGGGCTTTACCGTCGTGCCTTCGGGCAAGGCTTCAAAGACATGAGCCCACCGTCCAAGGAGCTGATGAAGCTCGCCCTGGAAGGCAAGATTCAGCACGGTGGCAACAAGGTGCTGGCATGGATGGTGGATAACATCCACATCCGCACCGGTCCTGCCGGCAACATCAAACCCGACAAGCAAAAGAGCACCGAGAAGATCGATGGCGTCGTCGCACTCATCATGGCCCTGGACCGGGCCATCAGGAACGGCAATACCCAGCCTGCGCACTCGGTTTACGACGAGCGGGGACTACTCGTGCTGTGATGGATGCCCTGGGTGTTGTGGGAGTACAGATGGGATTCGTGAGTTCGATGCGATCCATGCGGCTGCTGTGGGGTCAATGCTCGAGGCGACCATGTCGATGGCTGTCAGGTAGCCGCATAGCCTTTGGATGTCACTTGCATTATCGGAGTCGCTGATCAGGGGTTCTTGGTGCGAGGCTCGATTTCGTACGAAGCGGATGAGTTCGACGTTTGCCTCAAAGCGCTTGCGGGAGTGTCCGGGATAGTGCGGCATTCCACCGTTATCCGGGTTGATCAGGGCTTTCCAGATTGTGGCTTCCAAGCGGGGGATGAGCAGGAAACGCCAGTTGTCCAGTGATAGGCCTGCGACGATCTGGTCTGGTTCTGGCTCGTGTCCCGCCTCCCTGATGCGGGTGACGACTTTGTCGACGTTCCGACGAAAAGCGCCTAATCGCGGGTATTTGTCCGATTCCCACCACATCCTGATACCGGTATCTGCCGTAAGCCTGGAATCAATGAAGTTTCGTAGGAGGACTTCAACATGTCCAATATCTTCCAAGAACGCTTTCGATATGCGCGTGTTCCATACGTATCGGGCCACAGGATCGACGCCGCCGTAGCGGCGCATGCGCGAAGCCGAGAACCACTGTTCCAGGTCCTCTTGCGTGACTTGGGCGGCATCGTGGTAGTCTTGAGAGCGATAGGCCCCGGGAAGGTCAATGCCGCGAAACATCGGTACACCCCCGGGGTCAGCGGTTTTCTTACCCTCTTCGCGACCATCCATCAAGGCGCATCCACCCGTCCTCGTCACTGGTTTTTCCCTATTCTCTCAAGGATGGGAGGGCGATCCAAATGACACTCTGGTCAAGACTTCGACGCCGAACCCCATCCAACACGCAGCTCTCATCCGGCTACTCGTTCCTGTTCGGCCCCATTTCGGCTGGGCGGGCGGTCAATGAGCGCACCGCCATGCAGATGACCGCTGTCTATTCGTGTGTGAGGATTTTGGCTGAGACGATCGCTGGCCTGCCCCTGCACGTCTACCAGACCCGCTCCGATGGTGGGAAGGGAGAAGGCGGTCACCCATCCGCTTTACCGGTTGTTGCATGATGAGCCGAACCCGGAAATGACGAGCTTCGTGTTCCGGGAAACGCTCATGCCCCACCTGCTCTTGTGGGGTAACGCCTATGCGCCGGTAATCCGTAACGGCCGCGGTGAGGTCATCGGCCTCTACCCCTTGATGCCGAACCGCATGAGCGTGGGTCGCGATAGTGCGGGCCAGCTCTATTACGAGTACCAGCGCACCACCGAGGAACCACCTGCTGCCCAGTACGAGAAGGTGGTGCTCCCACCCTCGGAGGTACTGCATATTCCGGGGTTGGGGTTTGACGGGTTGGTTGGGTATTCCCCGATTGCGATGGCGAAAAACGCGATCGGCATGGCGCAAGCCTGCGAAGACTACGGCGCTAGCTTCTTCGCTAATGGTGCAGCGCCCGGTGGCGTGTTGGAGCACCCGGGCACGATCAAAGACCCCCTCGAGGGTGCGTGAATCGTGGACCGCGACGTTTGGTGGGGCGCGAAACGGCAACAAGATCGCCGTGTTGGAAGAGGGCATGAAATACACGCCGATTTCGGTGTCTCCGGAGCAGGCACAGTTTCTGCAGACCCGTAAATTCCAGATGGGTGAGATCGCCCGGATTTTCCGTATCCCACCGCACATGATCGGTGACCTCGACAAATCCAGCTTCTCGAACATTGAGCAACAATCCCTGGAGTTCGTGAAATACACGCTGGATCCGTGGGTGATCCGGTGGGAGCAAGCCTTGACCAAGACCCTGCTCGACCCCAGAGACACCGGCGTGTTTGTGAAGTTTAACCTCGAAGGTCTCCTGCGGGGCGACTACGCCTCGCGCATGCAGGGCTACGCGGTTGCCCGCCAAAACGGGTGGATGAGCGCGAACGACATCAGAGAGCTGGAAAACCTCGACCGCATCAAACCCGAGGACGGCGGAGACCTCTACCTGGTCAACGGCAACATGCTGCCGCTCTCCCTTGCCGGCGCATACGCCACCACCCAGCAGCAACCATCGACAACGTCTGAGGAGAACAGGCATGACAATCGGACTGCCAGCACAACACCTCGCCAGAGAGGCGGCACCCTATGAGCGTTAAGCGTTTCTGGAACTGGGAGCAGCCCCCACACCCGCCCGGTGAGCATGACGCCCACCGGGTTTTGTGTATCGGCGGGGTCATCGCTGCGGATTCCTGGTTCGATGATGACGTCACCCCAGGTATTTTCCGCACCGAACTAGAAGCCGGATCAGGCCCCATCCAAGTCTGGATCAACTCCCCGGGTGCCTGATGGAACGCCGCAAGCGCGCCGAGTCCGCCCTGATCACGGTGGTGGCTGACTGCTACCTCGCCGGCGTCAGTACTCGCCGCATGGACAAGCTGGTCAAGACCCTGGGCATCGACAGACTCTCGAAGTCCCAGGTCTTCCGGATGGCCACCGACCTCGACGAACACGTCGAGCAGTTCCGCCACCGGCCCCTGGGTGATGCCGGGCCGTTCACCTTCATCTCCGCAGACGCGTTGACCATGAAGGTCCGCGAGGGCGGCCGGGTGGTCAACTCGGTCGTGATGCTCGCGACCGGTGTCAACGCCGACGGTCACCGCGAAGTCCTAGGGATGCGTGTCGCCACCGCCGAGACCGGACCGGCCTGGAACGAGTTCTTCGCCGACCTGGTCGCCCGCGGCCTGACAGGGGTCCGCCTGGTCACCTCCAACGCCCACACTGGACTCATGGAAGCGGTCGCGGCGAACCTGCCTGGAGCGTCCTGGCAGCGTTGTCGCACCCACTACAGCGCGAACCTGATGGCCATCACCCCGAAGAGCCTTTGGCCAGCGGTCAAGGCAATGCTGCACTCGGTCCACGACCAGCCCGACGCCGGCGCCGTCCAGGCCCAGTTCGACCGGCTGCTGGACGACACCGCCGACAAGCTTCCCGAGGTCACACAGCACCTCGATGTCGCGCGGGCCGACATCCTCGCCCTTCACGCAGTTCCCCGTCGGGGTCTGGCAGCAGATCTGGTCGAACAACCCCACCGAACGGTTGAACCGGCAGATCCGGCGCCGCACCGACAGCGTCGGGATCTTGCCCAACAGGGCCGCCATTGTCCGGCTCGTCGGCGCTGTCCTGGCCGAACAGACCGATGAATGGGCCGAAGGACGCCGCTACCTCGGCCCCGAAATCCTCGCCAAGAGCCGCCTCAGCCTCATCACCAACCAACCCGAACAGGAGACCACCATGCCCGCCCTCGCCCGCTGACCCCGACCCCGCGATCACGAGCAGTTACACCACCTGCCGGAACTTGACCGGCGAGCAACCGCGGCAGCACACATGCGGCGGGCCAGAGCAACGTTGGCTTCCACGTCTCCGGAATATGGTGAGCAGATGTAGGCCAAGGGGCGGTATCCGAACTGGGCGCGCTGCTCCCGTTTGAGTACTTCGAACACGGTCGGGTCTGGGCAGCCTGAGGCATTCAGGCGCGGAATCTTGGCCTCAGTGGGGATCATTCGGCCATCTCACGCTCGACGACGGGCAGTAGACCACACTGATGCTTCAAGGTCTCGTAAATGAAGAGCCGACCCTTCTGAGTCCAGCACAGGTGGGTGCTGGTTTTGCCGGTTTCCTCGTCGTAAACGAAGGTCTTGGACTGGGCCAAGCCGGATTCAGCATGTTCTGCGTAGAGGTACCAGCGGCCCGACCGCTTGAAACTGCACGCCGAGCTCATGGAGCAGCTGGTTGAGCTTGCGGGCTGATAATCTATAGTCCTTGGCGATCTCGGTGGTGGTCAGCAGGCTTTCTGACTGCAGCACCATGTCGTAGTAGTTGACTTTAGGGCGGGCTTCGAGCAGCAGCTGAGCCTGTTGGTAGTTGTCTGCGAGGAGTTTCTCGCTGCGTTCTTTTTCGTCGATGTAGACCTGCAGCATGGCCATGATGACGCGCGGGTTGGTGCGGGTGTCCTCGATCAGGTGGTCAGTGGCATACATGCCGTGTTTGCGGATCGATGGGAGCACTTCGGCTACCACCCACTTCTCGAACTGCTGAGCTGCTGGCAGGTGGGAGGAGAAGATCAACCGATACAGGTCAGCTTCGGTGATGAAGCTGAATTCTTGTGTACCGCCGGGGGTTTCAAGGGGGTACCGTTTCGTTACCCCCTTGCAGTGATCCTTGATCGCCTTATTCGTGTTGGCATATCCCAGCGCCGTGGCGGCATCCTTGGCGCAGATATAGATGGTCTCGCCGTCGACGATGGTGCGTAGGTACCCGAAGTTGGGGTGGGTGAACAACAGTTCCAAATCGGTGCTCATGTCGAGCTGCCTTCCTGAGAGGCTCCCAATGGCGATACACCGTGCACCGCTCTCTTTTCCTCTCAGGCCCTAGGCGGCGAGCCACCCGGTTTGATAACCCCCAGCCGAAAGAACGGCTATCGAGGCTTTCGGGTTATAGGACGAAAGGGGGTCCGGACAGTTTCTTGGAGATTTTTAGGAGACTGTGATGAAGGTTGTTTACACTGATGAGCAGCGTCGGGAGGCGATGGCGTCGCCCCATCGGGGGATGGCACCGTTGGCGGCGTGCTCGCGTGAGGCCTGGTGCCAGGCGTCTTCGATCTGGGCGTCGGTTGGCATGGTTTTGAGGATCTGAGCCGCTGGCAAGGGGATGCTCGGTGTGCATGTAGCACCACCAGAAAACCGCCTTGATCCGCCGACTCAACCGCATGCCCCGGTGATCGCGCAGCACCTGACGCAAGGGCGCGTTCGTGGCCCCTTCGATCCGGTTGTTCATCGCCGGCATCGCCCGCCCCCAGGTTGGATCCACGAACGTGAAGAGCACACCCCGACTAGCAAGTCGGTTCAAGCCGTTACGGGCCTTGACGAGGCGGGCGTGCGTGTACTCCCACCCACCGCCAGGCGTGGGGGTCTTCTCGGCGAGGAACGCCTCCCAGCGCACGCACCACGCCTGATACTCGCTCACCCATGCCTCAGCTTGCCCCAGATCGCAGATACGAATGAGCCGCTTGCCCAGGGCGTACAGCTCCTTGGACGCGGCAAGCTTCGGGCGGGTCGTCGTCGCCCGCGTGATCTGCCGAACACATGGAAGGTGCACCGCTGCACCCGCGTCTGCGGCCAGACGTTCTTGCGCGCCTTCTCGAACCCGCTGCCCCCATCGGTGACCACCAGCCCCGGCGGCGCGATCCTCTCCATGAGAGCCGCCCACGCCCGAGAGTTCTCACTGCGCGCCACATGACCTGCCCAGCACGTGCTCCTCACTGCAGGCGATCAACACGACCGCTTTACGGCCCAAGTAAATCCCGTCGACGAACACGACCTCATGGACCTCATCGATGAGCGGCGCCAAGGGCCACACTTCCCACAACTCCCTGGATCGGCGGCGAAACGACCTGCCACCACCAGGCATGTCCGCCTGACGCCGACCACTGAGCAGCCACGCCACAAACTCTTCGAGGTGCTTCGCTGAGGCGTCGATCCGGCCGACCTGGCTGATGTTGCACGGCCTGCACCGCCACCGTTGAGCTCCCGAGGAGGAATGGCCGTGACGGGTCATGACGCGCCCACACGACGGGCATTTCGGAGTGTTCACCCCTCACACGATGAAACACCCAACTTCAACACCGACTTTCCCGCACCACACAGCCGAAAAGCCCCATCAAACCAACACGTTTTGTCCTTTAACCCCCGCACGCACGGTTCCAACACACCGAAAACCGCACCAGAACAGCAAAAACGCCACTCCGGATACGTCCCGGAAAACCCGAGAATCTTTGTATCCAGAGTGACGTGCAAATGGAGCGGACGACGGGAATCGAACCCGCGTGATCTGCTTGGAAGGCAGAGGCTCTACCATTGAGCTACGTCCGCGTCGCACTCGAAAGCGCGCAGGAACGATAGTAGCGGCAAGCGGTTCCGATTGCGAATCCACGTCCGTTGACCAGTATGATTCCCTCGTCGGCGACCCCGATGCCGGGGTGTGGCGCAGCTTGGTAGCGCGCCTGCTTTGGGAGCAGGATGTCGCAGGTTCAAATCCTGTCACCCCGACCACGAGAAAACGGCCTGATTGCAACGAAAAGTTGCAATCAGGCCGTTCTTCACCTCCCTCAATACGGGGCCCTGCGCCCATCTCTATAGCCAATCGGACGCGCGATCACGTGCCCAGAAGACGCGGGGCCGCCTTTTCAAGCGGGGCCGACGGGCAGCGCTTCTCAGGCGAAGACGCCCTCGATCCTGGCGCAGAGCTCCGGGGTGAGGCGGTCGAGGACTTCGAGCGCGCCGAGGTTCTCCTCGAGCTGGGCGACCGAGGAGGCCCCGAGGATCACGGAGGACACCTTCGGGTTCGACGCGGTCCAGGCGAGCGCCAGCTTCGCGGGGCTCGTCTCGGCCTCCCGCGCGATTGCGACGAAGGCGCGAACCTTCTCGATGAGCGCGGCATCGCTCGCCTGCTTGGTGATGAAGCCGTAGCCGGAGAGGGATGCGCGCGAGCCCTCGGGGATCCCGTCGACGTACTTGCCGGTGAGGATGCCGGAGGCGAGCGGGCTCCACGTCGTCAGGCCGATGCCGAGGTCCTCGTAGAGGCGAGCGTACTCGACTTCGACGCGGGCGCGATGGATGAGGTTGTACTGGGGCTGCTCGACGACGGGCTTGCGGAGGTTGCGCTTATCGGCGATCTCCCAAGCCGCCCGGATCTCCTCCGCGCTCCATTCCGAGGTCCCCCAGTACAGGGCCTTGCCGGAGGCGACGATGTCGCTCATCGCGTACACGGTCTCCTCGATCGGGGTCTCGGGGTCGGGCCGGTGGCAGTAGAGGAGGTCGACGAAGTCGAGGCCGAGCCGTTCGAGCGAGGCATCGATCGCCTGCATGAGGTACTTGCGGTTGAGCGTGTTCTTCATGTTGACGACGCCCTCGTGGATGCCCCAGAAGAGCTTCGTCGAGATGACGTACTCGTGCCGCTTCCAGCCGAGGTCGCGGATGGCCCGGCCCATGATCGTCTCCGATTGGCCGTCGGAGTAGACCTCGGCGTTGTCGAAGAAGTTGACGCCGGCCTCGAAGGCGGCGGCCATCTGCTCCTTGGCGAGTCCGGTGTCGACCTGGCGGCCGAAGGTCACCCAGGAGCCGAAGCCGAACTGGGAGACCTTGAGGCCGGCGGTGCCGAGTCGCTTGTAGCGCATGGGCGACAATGAATTTGTCATGCTTCGATCCTAATTGCTTCGCCCCGCCGGGGCGAGCAGGCCAGGCGAATCAATGCGCGACGTCGACGCCCGCCCGCGAACGGGCCTCGGCCGCAGCGTCCTCCGTCGGCCGCATCGCCAGATAAGCGGCCGCGACGAAAAGCGCCCCGCCGACGATGTTGCCCGCGCCGACCAGCGCGAGGTTACGGGCCATAGCGCCCAGGGTCGCGCCCTCGACGCCGTGCATGATCCCGAGGGAGAAGGTCGTCATGTTCGCGACGACGTGCTCGAACCCCGAGCCGACGAAGGCCGCCAGGCACCACGCCATCGCGATGATCTTCGTCATCTCGCTCGAGGAGCGCGTCACGATCCAGATGGCCAGGCACACGAGGATGTTGCACAGGATCCCGCGGAAGAACAGCTCCCCCGCGGCGTAATGCCCCTTGCCCTCGATCATGAGGGCGAGCATCCGCCCGGCCCCGGTCCCCTCCTTCGCAATGCCCGAGCCGAAGACCAGGCCCGCGAAGACGACGGAGCCCACCAGGTTGCCGCCGAGCATCGCGAAGAGGACGCCTGCGCCCTTGACCCAGGTGATCGTCCTCTTCGCCGCGCCGATGGTGAAGGTCATCATCGCGCTCGTCGCCAGCTCTCCCCCGGCGAAAACGCAGAGGATCAGGCCGATCCCGAAGACCGCGCCGCCGATGAGGGGCGCCCAGGGACTGTGCTCCGCCTTCAGGGGGCCCGCCGCCGCCATCATGAACACGTCGGCGATGCCGATGAAGGCCCCGCCGAGCATCGAGGACACGAGGAAGGCCCAGGGCTTGGCCGCGCCGCCCGTCCGGGTCACGGCGTAGACGGATTGATAGTCGAGGTTCTCGCTGATGGTGAGCATGGTGAAATCTTCACCGATGCGCCCCGCCGCACTCCACTCGCGTTGTCTTCCTCACGTCCTGGACGGCCGGGCGCGCCCTCGTCAACATCCCTTCACGAGGGCGGGACTGCGGACGACGGCGGCACAGGCCCCTCAGCGGCCCGGACCGTCCAAGGCGCCATCGCGGAGCTCGGCGCCCTCGAGCGCGAGGGCCAGGTGATGCCCCGTCAGAGAACGGGAGCAGGATGCGAGATCCGCGGGCCTGCCCTCGAAGACGATCCGACCGCCCTGCGTCCCCGCTCCCGGACCGAGGTCGATCACCCAATCGGCTCGGGCGATCACGGCCGGATCGTGTTCGACCAGGATCACGGAGCGGCCCTCATCGACGATCCGGTCGAAGACATCGACGAGGGCGTCGACATCGGCAGGGTGCAGGCCCGTCGTCGGCTCATCGAGAACGAGGATCGGCGCATCGGAGCCGAGGGCGACGGCGAGCTTGAGCCGCTGACGCTCGCCTCCCGACAAGGTGGACAGGGGCTGGCCGATCCCCAAGTACCCGAGACCGACCGCGGCGATGCCTTCGGCGAGCCTCGCGGCCGCAGCGACCCTCGATTCCTTGCGCGCGAAGAACTCGGCCGCCCGGGCGGCCGAGAGGTCGAGGACGTCGGCGATCGACAGGCCGCCGAGACGGTATTCGAGGACCGCGGCGTCGAAGCGGCGCCCCTGACAGGCGTCGCAGGTTGCGGACACGGACTCCATGAAACCGAGCTCCGTGGTGATGACGCCCAGGCCCTTGCACTGCGGGCACGCGCCCTCGGAATTCGCGGAGAACAGGGCGGGCTTGACACCGTGGGCCTTGGCGAAGGCCTTGCGGATCGGCTCGAGCATCCCCGTCCACGTCGCCGCATTCGAGCGCGCCGAGCCCTTGATCGCCTCCTGGGTGATGACCGTGGCATCAGCCCCCTTGGGAAGGGAGCCCGGGATGAGCGAGGACTTGCCCGAGCCCGCGACCCCGGTGACTGCGACGAGCATCCCCAGGGGCACATCGACGCTGACTCCGTCCAGGTTGTGCGTGCGCGCCCCCTCGATCCGCAGCGCGCCTCCGGGCTCGCGCAGCGCCGCAGCCCCTTTCAGGCGTGCGGGCACGGCGAGGTGGGCGCCGGTCTTCGTCCCCGATGCCGCCAATCCCGCGACATCGCCCTCGTAGACGACCCGCCCGCCCGAAGCGCCCGCGCCCGGCCCCATGTCGACGACGTGGTCCGCGATCGCGATGGTGGCCGGGTCGTGCTCGATGATGAGGACCGTGTTCCCCTGATCGCGCAGCCCCTTGAGCAGAGTGTTCATCCGCGCGACGTCATGGGGGTGGAGGCCGGTGGTCGGTTCGTCGAAGACGTAGGTGAGGTCGGACAGGGACGAGCCCATCTGCCGGACGAGCCGGACGCGCTGGGATTCCCCGCCGGACAGGGACCCGGTCGAGCGCGAGAGGCTGAGATATCCGAGCCCGATCGTCACCATCGCGTCCAGGGCCGTGCCGAGGCGCGCGAGGAGCGGGCCCGCCTCGGGGATGTCGAGCGAAGCGACCCAGGCCGCGAGGTCGCTCACCTGCATCGCCGAGGCGTCCGCGATGGACAGGCCCCCGATTCTCGAGGTGCGCGCCCCCTCGGACAGGCGGGTCCCCGCGCATTCGGGGCAGGTCTGGAAGGTCGCGAGCCGATCGACGAAGGCCCGCATGTGCGGCTGCAAGGACTCCGGGTCCTTCGACAGGAGTGACTGACGGACCCTGGGGACCAGTCCCATGTAGGTCATATTGATCTCGGCGACGCGGACCTTCTTTCCCTCGGCGTAGAGGAGGTCCTCGAGCTGGCGGTTCGTGAAGCCCGCGATCGGCTGATCCGCGGGGAACAGGCCCGATTCCGCGTACTGACGGACCGACCAGCCGCCGACCTTGAAACCCGGGATGAGGATCGCGCCCTCATTGATCGACAGCGTCTTGTCGTACAGGGCCGCAAGGTCGATATCGGAGACGGAACCGCGCCCCTCGCACCTCGGGCACATCCCTCCCGTGATCGAGAAGGACGCCCGGCTCACGACTTCGCGTCCGCCCTTGACCTCTTTGATCGCGCCCGCGCCCGACACCGAGGGGACGTTGAAGGAATAGGCCTTGGGCCCGCCGATCCTCGGCTCGGCGGCCCGTGAGAAGAGGACGCGGAGCATCGCATCGACATCGGTCGCCGTCCCGACGGTCGAACGCGGGTTGGCGCCCATCGGCTCCTGGTCGAGCTCGATCGTCGCCGTGATGCCCGTGAGCGAGTCGACGTCCGGGCTGGGCGGTGTGTCGAGCATCCCCTGGATGAAGGCCGTGTGGGTCGCGTTGAGCTGACGGGTCGCTTCGGCCGCGATCGTGTCGTGCACGAGCGAGGACTTACCCGAGCCGGACACCCCGGTGAAGACGGTGAGCCTGTGTTTGGGGATGTCGAGGTCGACGCTCTTGAGGTTGTTCTCGCGGGCGCCGCGCACGCGGATGAAGCCGGATCCGGCCGTGTCAGTCATGTGGAACATTCAAGCACGAGGGCGGGGCCGCGCCGTCGGCGCGGATGGCGCGAAAAGGGTGAGAAAACCCCGAAGCTCATCGCTCCGGGGATCTCGGGGTGGCTGACGGGACTCGAACCCGCGACGTCCTGGACCACAACCAGGTGCTCTACCAACTGAACTACAGCCACCATCATTGCGCGTCGCGCAACGAAGGGAACTGTAGCAAAGATCAGGCGCGGGAGAAAATCGTCGGCGCGCTTCCGACGGTGGCGCGCGCCACCTTCCGAGCGCGGGCGAGCGCCCTTGCGATCATGCCCAGCCGAGTTCGTGCAATTCCTCGTCGTCGATCCCGAAGTAGTGGGCGACCTCGTGGAAGACGGTGGTCCTCACCTCGTCTGCGACCTCCTCCTCGGTCTCGCAGATCGCGAGGGTCGGATTGACGAAGATGAGGATCCGATCGGGCAGGACGCCCGCGTAGTCGCCGCGTTCGGTCAGGGCGACGCCGTCGTAGAGCCCGAGAAGATCGGGCTCCATGTCCTCGCCGGGCTCGTCCTCGACGATGAAGACGACGTTGTCGAGACGCGCCCAGAACTCCTCGGGGATCTCATCGAGGGCGTCGGCGACGAGCTCCTCGAAGGCCTCGCGGCTCATCTCAACGCTCATCGCGCCTCACCCGTCCTTCGAAGGCCCGCACACGCGGAGCGGATCACCAGTGCGCGCGCACCGCGATCGCGTCGGCGAAGTTGCCGAGCGCATCCGGGGTCGCGCCGAGGTAGAGATCCGCATCCACCAAGGACACCTCCATGACGAGGAAGGAGCCCCTGCCGTCGGGGACGATGTCGACCCTGTTGAAGAGGAACTGCTCATCGCGGCCGAGGCGCTCGCGCACGTAGGCGTGGAGGACCTGTCGGATCTTCTCCCCCCACTGCCAGGCGACCGTATCGGCGGGCTCTGCCGTGACGACCGCTTCATGCATGGTCGCCTCGGTCACCGACGCCGGGTGGAGGACCGCCCGCTTCTCGACGGCATGGGAGACGAGGCCGTTGAAGAACACGAGGGAGATCTCGCCGTGAGTGTCGATCTCCTCGACGTAGCGCTGGAGCATGACCGCGCGCCCCTCATCGAGGAGGTTCCTCACCTGGGTGATCGCGGCCTGGCGCTGCTGGGTCGACACGGTCGTGTAGCGGCCGATGTCGCGCACGCCGGAGGAGACCGCGGGCTTGACGATGAACTCGCCCGATGCGGGGAAGCGCGTGTGGATCTGATGCTTCGAGAGCTTCTGCTCCGGCTCCAGCCAGATCGTCGGAATCGTCGGCAGCCCGCGCTTGGCGAGGGAGCGCAAGTAGGTCTTGTGCGAATTCCATTCGAGGATATCGGGGTGGTTCAAGATCCTGGGGACCCGCTTCGACCATTCGAGGAAGGCGTCGCGCTGGAGCGGGTAATCGGACACGGAACGCACGACCACCATCCCGGCCTGCGCCCAATCGACCTCCGGGTCGTTCCAGACCTTGATCTGCGGATCGCAGCCGCGCTCGGCGAGCGCATCGAGAATCCCCTCCTCACCGCGGTACAGGTGCGGCATTGCGGATGAGGTTACGAGGGTGACCTTCGGCTTCATCGTCATGAGGAACACGATACCGCGATCAGGGCGGGCATGGGCCCTCCGGCCCATGCCCGGAAGCGTTCAGCGAAGACCGGGCGGCCGCAGCAGCGCTTCTTCAAGGAGCACGTCGATGAGCCTCGTGTAGTCGAGGCCCGCTGCGCCCCACATCTGCGGGAACATTGAAACCGGCGTGAAGCCCGGCAGGGTGTTGACCTCGTTGATGATGATCCGGGACGAATCCTCGTCGTAGAAGAAGTCGACTCTGGCCAGGCCCTCGCACTCCAGAGCCTCGAAGGCCCTCGCGGCCGTCTCCCGGATCAGCGCCTCGTGCTCGGGCCGCACCCTGGCGGGGCACACCAGGCCGATCGCCTCGGTGTCGACGTACTTGAGCTCGTAGTCGTAGAACTCGCCCTCGGGGAGCTCGATCTCCCCGAGAGGCGCTGTCCGGGGATGCGACGACGAGGACCCGAGGACGCCGCACTCGATCTCGCGGCCCGGAAGCATCGCCTCGACGATCACACGGGGATCGTGATTCTGCGCCTCCTTCATCGCGACCGCGAGTTCGGCCTCGTCCTCGACCTTGGAAATGCCGATCGACGAACCCGCGCGGCACGGCTTGACGAACACCGGGTAGCCGAGGGCGCCGATCCGCTCGGTCACCGCCGTGGGATCCTCCTCCCACTCCACACGGGTCACGAGCTCCCACGAGCCCACATCGATGCCCGCGGCCGCGAGGACCGTCTTCGTGAGGTGCTTGTCCATGGAGATCGCGCTCGCGGTCACGCCGCAACCGACATAGGGCACATTCGCCATCTCGAAGAGGCCCTGGATCGTCCCGTCCTCGCCGTAGGGGCCGTGCAGCAGCGGCAGGACGACGTCGACCCTCCCCAGATCCTCCACCTCGCGGACACTCGCCTCACCGGAAGCGGGATCGCCCTCGTAGGAGACGTTGAACAGAGCCCCGCCGGAGGCGAGGATGACGCGCGAATCGCCCGCCGTCACCGACTGGCCGTGACCATCGCGGAATTCGAGAGCGGAGGGATCATCCGCGACGCGGACCCATTCGCCGTCGCGCGTGATGCCCACGGGAACGACATCCCATTTGCTTCGATCAATGGCCTTCAGGATCCCCGCCGTCGTCGCGCACGAAACCTCGTGCTCGCTCGAACGGCCACCGAAGACGATGAGGACGCGGCGCGTGGAAGTCGATGTCATGGGGAAAAGAGTAGACCCCTCGGGCGCCCCGGCCGGGCCTCGCGCCCCGCGCGCCCGCCCTCAGACCAGGTCGATCCTCCACCCGTCCCTCTTCTGCGGCCTGTCCAGGAGCATCCGCCCCATCTCCTCGATCGTCGCGCCGTCGCGGATCACGGAGACCACCGCACCGGTGATCGGCATCTCCACGCCGAGCTCCCCGGCGACCTGGAGGATCGGTTCAGCCGAATGAGCGCCCTCGACGACGCCCGGTGAAAGGGAGAGCGCCTCGGCGACGCTCATCCCCGAGCCCACCCTGTGCCCGAAGGAGAAGTTGCGCGACAGGCGCGAGGAGCAGGTGGCCATGAGGTCGCCGATGCCGGCCAATCCCGCGAAGGTCTCCGGATCGGCCCCCATCGCCGTGCCCAGGCGCGTCATCTCGGCCAAACCGCGCGTCACGAGGGTCGCACGCGTGTTGTGCCCCAGACCCATGCCCTCCGCCGCGCCGATCGCGACCGCGATGACGTTCTTCGTGGCGCCCGCCAGCTCGCATCCCACGACATCCGCCGAGACGTAGGGGCGGAAGTAGTCCGTCCGGCAGGCCTTCGCGATAGCGACCGCGAGCTCCGGGTCCTTCGACGCGACCACCGTCGCAGTCGGATTGTGCTCGGCGATCTCGCGCGACAGGTTCGGCCCCGACAGGACCGCGATCCGCGCGGGATCCACTCCGGCGGCATCCGCGATGATCTCATCGACCCTCAGCCGCGTCTCGAACTCCAACCCCTTCGCCAGCGACAAGATGACCGCGCCCTCGTCGATGAAGTCCCGACAGGCCCCAAGAGTCGAGCGGATCGCCCGCACCGGAACGGCGACGACGACGAGATCAGCGCCTTCGACCGCCTCCCGCAAGGACGTCGACGCGCAGATCACGTCCGACAGTTCGATCCCGGGCAGGTAGGTCGGATTCTCACCGGAGTTGATGAAGTCGCAGATCGTCTCCTTGCGGCCCCACATATGCACGCGAACGCGCGCATCGGCGAGGACCTGGGCGAAAGTCGTTCCCCAGGCCCCCGTTCCCAGGACTGCCGCGCGTGAGAAGGAACGTTCAGCACTCATGTGTGAGAGCCTACTCGTAAGCGATGAGATCCACCCCACAAGGAGTCCGAGATGTTCCACCTCCGGCGCAGCGCAGCGCTTCTCGCCCTCGTCCCCCTCGGGCTCCTCGCGGCGTGCACGGGCTCCGGGGCGGACGCCCCCGACGCCCCCGCCCCCTCGAGCGCCCAATCCGCCCCGAAGGGCAAGGACGCTCCCCGGAGCACCGACAGCGGGCAGTCCGCAGCCTCCCCGTCGGGCGCGGAGACCTCGGGAGCGAAGGACGCCGCTCCCCTGACCCCCATCAACGGTGACGCCTGGGTGAACGCCCTCGATCCGCTCGCCCCCCGGACGACCGACGCCCCCATGGTCTTCACCGATCTGCGCGGCGGCGAGCACCCCGCCTTCTACCGGGTCGTCGTCGAATTCAGCGGCGAAGGACGCCCCGGCTATTTCCAGAACTGGCCGGACACCCCCGTCGAACAGGGCCGAGGGCAGGCGCTCGGCGTCGCAGGCTCGGCATTCCTCGAATTCATGGTGAACGGCACGTCCATGCCCATCGGCGCCGAACTCGCAGGCCTCGAATACACGGGCCCCGACACCCTTGCGATCGGCCCCCTCGAAGTGCGCGAAGACGGCACCTTCGAAGACACCACGCACATCGTCATCGGCATGGACCGGGCGCGCGAATTCCAAGTCGGTTTCTTGGACGATCCGGTGCGGATGGTCATCGACATCAAGAAATAGGTGTCGAGGAGCAAGACCCCTTCAACGTCGCCGAGGCGCCGTCACTCGCCGCGACGGCGCCCCCTGCGGGCCGCCTTCTTCTCCTTGCGGGCGCGCTCCTTGAGCTCGGCCTCCCACCAGGGGCCGGTCCGAGTGCCCGCCCGCCAGATCGTTTCAGGAGCCGGAAGCCCGCGAAGCCCCTCCACACCGGTGGTCACCTCACGGTGCATGCGCGACACGGCCTGCGCAACCGCCTCGCGATCCTGCGATCCGGCCTGCGTCCTCAGGTCCGAAAGATCGAGGGCCGGACGGAAGGCGTACCGCACCCGGCGGCCCGGACGCAGATCGATGCCGGGCTCGTAACGGTCCATGATGTCCTGCGGGCCCCACTGGGCGACGGGCACGATCGGCGCCCCCGTGTCCAGGGCGAGCCGCGCGGCGCCGGTCTTGAAGGACATGGGCCACATGTCCGGCTCCTGGGTGAGCGTGCCCTCGGGCATGATGACGATGACCTCCCCGCGGGCGAGCGCCTCCTTCGCCGCGTCCAAGGAGCGCGCGGCATCGCCCTCGCGGTCGACGGGGATCAGTCCCATCGCCGAGATGATGGAGCCGAAGACCGGCACTTCGAACAGCGACTTCTTCGCGAGGAAGCGCACCGGCAGATCCCTCTTCATGAAGAACCAGCACACGCACAGGGGGTCCACCTCGGACAGGTGGTTGAACACCAGGATGGCCGGACCGCGTTCGGGGATGTTCTCCTCCCCCGTGGCCTCGATGCGCACCCACGGCGTCATGATCGGGCGCAGGACCGCGCGCGCGAAGCGGTACATGCCGTGCAATGAGGAGCTCATGGTTTCGGAGTCTAGCCGCGCCTTCAGAGGAGGACGTCAACGACGTGCGGCGCACGCGTCGTCGTGAAGGGCACCTCGGCGACACGATCGCCGTCGGCCATGGCGACCAGGCCGACCGGCTCGAGCACCTCGACGGTGTCGGCGGTCTCCACGGCGATCTCCTCGTGGCCGCGCGAACGCCCCGCCACGACGGTGACGAGGGCGGAGACGACGGTGCGCAGGGGAACCGTCCCGACGTGGCAGACCTCCATGAGCCCGTCGTGAAGATCGGACTGAGGGACCAGGTGGATGCCGCCGCCGATCCGGCCCGAGTTGGAGATCGACGCGAGCCAGCCGGTGAGATCCCGGTCCTCGCCGTCGATGCGGGCCTTGACCGGCACGGGCCTGAAAGAGGCGAGCGCCGCGAAGGCTCCGTAGCCGTAGGCCAGGGGCCCGCTCGTCAAGAAGGACTCGTTGGCCAGGACATTCGCCCTCGCATCGATGCCCATGGACACGACCCCGAGGACCAGGGTGCGCCCTTCGGCGCCTTTTTCCCTCACCCACATGCCGTCGAGCGGCTTCGTGCGCTGCGCGATCAGGAGATCCGTCTCGTCGGTCGACAAGCCCAATTCCGCCAAGGACCTGGCCCTGGCGAGGGGATCCGCACCGATGCCCAGAGCCCGGCACAGGTCATTGCCCCTCCCGCCCGGGATCGGGGCGAACAGGGAGGCGGACTCGTGGCAGCCGCGCGCGATCGCGGAGATGAAGCCGTCCCCGCCGAGGCCTGCGATGACATCGGCCCGCGCTTGCCCCGCGAGCGCCGAAGGATCGTCGGACTGCGTCGTCAGCGTGACCGACACGCGCCAGCCGCCCGCGCGAAGCGCGCGCACGACCGAGGGCCCGACCGACACGGAGCGCCCGCCCGCCGACATCGAGGAGACGAACAGGTGGATCGAACGCGCGCCCTTGCGCGCCGCGGGCGCGGAGGTCATGCGTCGACGTACTCGACCCGGGCGTCGAGCTGGTGGAGTTTCGTGGTGAAGTGCTCGTAGCCGCGCGAGATGACGTCGATACCGGACACTGTCGACGTGCCCTCCGCGGCCAGGGCGGCGATGAGGTGCGAGAAGCCGCCCCGAAGATCGGGGACTTCGATGTCGGCGGCGCGAAGCGGAGTCGGCCCGGAGATGGCGGCCGAGTGGAAGAAGTTCCTCTCGCCGAAGCGGCAGGGGGTCCCGCCGAGGCATTCGCGGTACACCTGGATGTTCGCCCCCATCTTCCGCAGCGCCTTCGTGAAGCCGAAGCGGTTCTCGTACACGGTCTCATGCACGATCGACAGGCCCTGCGCCTGGGTGAGCGCCACGACGAGCGGCTGCTGCCAGTCCGTCATGAAACCGGGATGCACCGCGGTTTCGAGGGCGATCGAACTGAGTTCACCGCCCGGGTGGTAGAAGCGGATGCCGTCGTCCTCGATGTCGAAGGCGCCGCCGACCTTCCGGAAGGTGTTGAGGAAGGTCGTCATATCGGGCTGATGGGCCCCCAGGACCCGGATGTCCCCGCCGGTCGCCAGGGCCGCGGCCCCCCACGAGGCCGCTTCGATCCTGTCGGGGAGGGCCGTGTGGCGATAGCCGTGAAGGACGGGGACCCCCTCGATCCGGATCGTCCGATCCGTGTTCACCGAGATGATCGCGCCCATCTTCTGGAGCACGTTGATGAGGTCCATGATCTCGGGTTCGACCGCCGCGCCCTTCAAGGTGGTGACGCCCTCGGCCATGACGGCGGTGAGCAGGGTCTGCTCGGTCGCCCCGACGGAGGGGAAGGGCAGATCGATGACGGCGCCGTGAAGACCTTCAAGCGGCTTCGTGATGTGGATGCCGTCGCTCCGCTTGTCGACGACCGCACCGAAGCGGCGCAGGGTGTCGAGGTGGAAGTCGATCGGACGGCCGCCGATGTTGCATCCTCCGAGTTCGGGGATGAAGGCCTCGCCGATCTGGTGCAGGAGCGGACCGCAGAAGAGGATCGGGATCCTCGAGGCCCCGCCGAGGGAATCGATGTCCGTGCGCGATGCGACCGTCACGTTCCTCGGGTCCAAGGACATGACGCCGGTCCGCTGGTCGAACTCGACCGCGACGCCGTGCAGGGACAGCAGGTCGGAGACGACGTCGACGTCCCGGATCAGGGGGACGTTCGACAGCTGCGAGGGCCCGTCGCCCAGCAGCGAGGCGACCATGGCCTTCGGCACGAAGTTCTTCGCGCCCCTCACCGTGATGGTTCCCTGAAGCGGATGACCGCCTTCGACTCGAAGCACGGAGTGCATAGGGTGTGTCTCCTCGGTCGACTGTCGCGCTGGACGCGAAGGTACGGGCCGGTAGTCTCATCGGCCCACTGGGCTCAACTGTAGGGCAAGGCGCGCCGCCCTCGCGGAGCAAGGAGAGTCTTGTCCCCCACAGGCGAGAGCGGCGCGTGACGTGCGGAGCGCGATGATTCAGCGAATCGAAGGGGCGGGGAGCGCCGCCGGACGGGCGGGCGTCACCTCTTCCTTCGGAAGGTGCTTCGCGGGCAGGGTCTTGGGCTTGAAGGAGGGGCGCTTCGCCTCGTACTCGGCGATGGCGTCCTCTTCGCGAAGGGTGAGCGCGATGTCGTCGAGGCCCTCCATGAGCGTCCAGCGGACGTAGTCGTCGATCTGGAAGGAGCAGGTCACCGGCCCTGCGCTCACGGTCTTCGTCTCGAGACAGACCGTGACCTCCGTGCCCGGATCATTCTCGAGCACCTTCCACAGCTGCTCGCAGTCCTCCTGGGAGATGACGCCCGCGACGAGTCCCTGCTTGCCCGCGTTGCCGCGGAAGATGTCGGCGAACTTCGGGGCGAGGACGACGCGGAAGCCGTAGTCCTTGAGCGCCCATACGGCGTGCTCGCGCGAGGAGCCCGTACCGAAGTCGGGACCGGCCACGAGCACGGAGCCCGCACGATAGGCGTCCTGGTTGAGGATGAATTCGGGATCGTTCCTCCATGCGGCGAAGAGCGCGTCCTCGAAGCCCGTGCGCGTGATCCGCTTGAGGTAGACGGCGGGAATGATCTGGTCGGTGTCGACGTTCGAACGACGAAGCGGAACGCCGACGCCGGTGTGGGTCGTGAACTTCTCCATGATGTGCTCCTTTGTCGTCGTCTCAGAGATCGGCCGGGCTCGACAGCGTGCCGCGCACGGCGGTGGCCGCGGCGACGAGCGGGGAGACGAGGTGCGTGCGCCCGCCCTTGCCCTGACGGCCTTCGAAGTTCCGGTTCGAGGTCGAAGCGGAGCGCTCCCCCTCGGCGAGCTTGTCGGGGTTCATGGCCAGGCACATCGAGCAGCCCGCATTGCGCCATTCGGCGCCGAATTCGGTGAAGATCGCGTCAAGGCCCTCGGCCTCGGCCTGGATGCGCACGCGGGCTGAGCCGGGCACGACGAGCATCCGCACCGAGTCCGCCTTCTTGCGCCCCTTGACGACTGCCGCCGCTGCGCGCAGGTCCTCGATCCGCCCGTTCGTGCACGATCCGAGGAAGACGGTGTCGACCTTGATGTCGCGCATCGGGGTCCCGGCCTCGAGTCCCATGTACTCCAGGGCCCTTTCGGCGGCGAAGCGCTGGGTCTCGTCGGCGATGCCCTCAGGGTCGGGGACGACTGCGGAGAGGGGGACGCCCTGCCCGGGGTTCGTGCCCCAGGTGACGAAGGGCTCGATGTCGGCCGCTTCGAGGACCACCTCCGCGTCGAAGACGGCGTCCTCATCGGAGCGCAGGGAGGTCCAGTACTCGACCGCGCGCTCCCAGTCCTCGCCCTCGGGGGCGTGGGGCCGCCCCTTGATGTACTCGAAGGTCGTCTCATCGGGGGCGACCATTCCGGCGCGGGCGCCGGCCTCGATCGACATGTTGCAGATCGTCATGCGGCCCTCCATGGAGAGCTCGCGGATGGCCCGGCCCCGGTATTCCAGGACGTAGCCCTGGCCGCCGCCGGTGCCGATCTTCGCGATGACGGCGAGGATGATGTCCTTCGCGCTCGAGCCCTCCGGCAGGGATCCGTTGACGGTGATCGCCATCGTCTTGAAGGGGGCGAGTGGCAGCGTCTGGGTGGCGAGGACGTGCTCGACCTGGCTGGTGCCGATGCCGAAGGCGAGAGCGCCGAAGGCCCCGTGGGTCGAGGTGTGCGAATCGCCGCAGACGATCGTCATGCCGGGCTGCGTGAGGCCGAGCTGAGGGCCGACGACGTGGACGATGCCCTGGTCGGCGTCGCCGAGGGAGTGGAGGCGGATCCCGAATTCCTCGGCGTTGGAGCGGAGGGTCTGGATCTGGGTGCGGCTCGTCTCGTCGGCGATCGGCAGGTCGATGTCGAGGGTCGGGGTGTTGTGATCCTCGGTCGCGATCGTGAGCTCCGGGCGGCGAACGCGCCGACCGGCGAGTCGAAGGCCCTCGAAAGCCTGGGGGCTCGTCACCTCATGAACGAGGTGGAGGTCGATGTAGAGGAGGTCGGGAGCGCCGCCCTCGCCCTTCTTCACGATGTGGTCGCGCCACACCTTCTCGGCCATCGTGCCGGTCATGGTTCCTCCCTTGCGATGCGAGGGCTGCGTCGCACCTGTCATGCCCTCTTCCACGACCATCGTCGATCGTTCCACAATGCGAGGACTTGCAGTCTCACTGACTGAGATGGCACACTTTTGAGGCATGGAGGACTCGACATCTAGCGGAGTCGGCGTATTGGACAAGGCGGCGCTGGTTCTCGGCGCCCTCGAGGCCGGTCCCGCCACCTTGGCCCAACTCGTCTCGACGACCGGTCTGGCTCGTCCCACGGCGCACCGCCTCGCGGTTGCCCTCGAGTATCACCGCATGGTCGCCCGCGACATGCAGGGCCGTTTCGTCCTCGGCCCCCGCCTTCAGGAGCTCGCGTCGTCCGCCGGCGAGGACAGGCTCCTCGCCGCCTCGATGCCCGTCCTTCAGGCCCTTCGCGATCACACGAAGGAATCCTCCCAGCTCTTCCGCCGGCAGGGCGACTACCGCGTGTGCGTCGCCGCTTCGGAACGGGAGATGGGCCTTCGCGACTCGATCCCGGTCGGCGCCGCCTTGTCGATGTCGGCGGGTTCGGCCGCACAGGTCCTCCTCGCCTGGGAGGAGCCCGATCGTCTGCACCGGGGGCTTTACGGAGCCTCCTTCAATGCGACGATGCTCTCCCAGGTGCGTCGGCGCGGCTGGGCCCAATCCGTCGGTGAGCGCGAACCCGGCGTCGCCTCCGTGTCGGCCCCCGTCCGCGGCCCCTCGGGCCGCGTCCTCGCCGCCTTGTCGATCTCCGGACCGATCGAGCGCATGGGCCGCCAGCCCGGCCGCCAGCACGGCCCCTCGGTGGTCGCCGCCGCCAATCGCCTCTCGGACTTCCTGCGCAGCGTCGAGGACGTCGAGCTCTGAGGCGTCTCGGAATGACGCCTCGGGATGGGGCGGGACTCTCGGAGACGGACCCGTTCCGCTCAGAGATGGACCCGCTCCGCTCCGGGCTCGTTCGCGCTTGAGCGCCCCTGCTCTGTTCTGGGCGACAAGTCGGACACGCCGTCTTGCGGCCCCGGCAACAACCCGCACACACCCCCTTCCGACCTCGGCACCAACCCGGACGCACCCTGTTCCAGGAGTGACAACAACTCGGACGGAGCGAGCTGACGCTCCGACTGTATTCGCAGGTCAGCGATTACGGCCGCTTCTCACGGGGACAGCTCTGTCCGACTTGTGACCGCCTACCAGTAATCCGCTGTCCGACTTGTCGCCACCCGCGCGGGCCCGCACCCCCCCGCATACGCGAGAAGCGGAGGAACCCGATGGGCTCCTCCGCTTTTCTCGTACCCCCAACCGGATTTGAACCGGTGTTAACGCCGTGAGAGGGCGTCGTCCTAGGCCGCTAGACGATGGGGGCGTATGACTCGCGAGCGAGTGTTTGTCGACCGCCGAAGCGATCTGCGTACCCCCAACCGGATTTGAACCGGTGTTAACGCCGTGAGAGGGCGTCGTCCTAGGCCGCTAGACGATGGGGGCCTGATGAGCACAAGCAATGCCTGTGATCGCTGGGGTACCAGGACTCGAACCTAGAATGGCTGAACCAGAATCAGCTGTGTTGCCAATTACACCATACCCCATTGGGCATCACCCTCGACTCCGTCGAGTCGCTGGCGACAAGAGAAGACATTAGCCGAGCAGCATGCCCACTGACAAATCGAGAGAGAGTGCTCCCGATCACGCCCGCCTGGGGCGGAAAGCCCACCCCGGAAGTGCCCGAGAACGCCTCCCGGCAAGGGCCAGGGCCCTCTTGGGCGCCTTCGGGGGTTCTGGACGCCCTCGCGGACGCGCATGGGAACCAAAACGCCCCGATGCGCCTGGAGCTCACGCACTCCAGGAAGGGACTCACACGCCTCTAGACGGGCCCGCACGCTCCGACAAAGGCACGAGCACCCCAGACACGCGAGAGGTCCGAAGGGCCCGCAGCATCGCCGGACAGCACTCGCGGGGCGAAGCCTGACAAGCCCTCCAAACAGCACTCCTGTAGGGAGGACGAAATCGACGGAGCCCCGCCCGAAGAAGCCCTCCGGACAGCATTCGCGGGGCGGACCCGAAGGCCCGCCCCGCAGCACGATTCCGGATCACCCCAACCGTTCGATGAGCCGATCGATACGGGTGAGCACCTCATCACGTCCGAGGATCGCCATGGAATCGACGACCGGCAGCGAAACGTTCGATCCGGTCATCGCGACGAAGAGCGGGCCGAAGGCGAAACGGGGCTTCACACCGAGCCCCTCGACGAGGGCCTCATCGAGCGCGAGCTTGATCCCCTCGGCCGAGAAGTCCTCGAGACCGGCCAGGACCTCGCGGGCCTTGGCGAGAACCGCCGGCGCAGTGTCCTTCAGCTTGCCGAGCGCCTTCTCGTCATAAGCGATCTGAGAAGCGTCGACGAAGAGGAAGCGCATGAGCGGACCGGCCTCGCCGAGCAGCTGGATGCGCGTCTGCGCGAGCGGCGCCGCGGCGTCGAGAACCCGCCGATCGCCCTCGGCGAGCTCCTCGTACGAGTCGGCGGGCACCAGGCCCTCGCGCGCGAGGAAGGGCACGAGGCGGGCCCGGAAGTCATCGCCCTGGAGCAGGCGGATCTGCTCTGCGTTGATCGCCACGCACTTCTTCTGGTCGAAACGCGCGGGATTGGGGTTGACCGCGGAGATGTCGAAGGCCTCGGCCAGCTCGGCCATAGAGAAGATGTCGCGGTCGGGGGCGATCGACCAGCCGAGGAGGGCGAGGTAGTTGTTGAGCCCCTCGGGGATCATGCCCGCCTCCTTGTGCAAGAGCAGATTCGACTCGGGGTCGCGCTTGGACAGCTTCTTGTTCCCCTCCCCCATGACGTAGGGAAGATGGCCGAAGCGCGGCATGAACTTCGCGATCCCGAGCTCCTCGAGGGCCCTGTAGAGCACGATCTGGCGCGGCGTCGACGACAGGAGGTCCTCACCGCGGAGGATGTGCGTGATCTCCATCAGGGCGTCATCGATCGGGTTGACGAGCGTGTACAGCGGATCGCCGTTCGCGCGGACGATCACGTAATCCGGCACCGACCCCGCCTTGAAGGTGATCTCCCCGCGGATGAGGTCGGTGAAGGTGATGTCCTCATCGGGCATCCGCATGCGCAGGACCGGTTCACGCCCCTGCGCCTTGAAGGCGGCGATCTGCTCGTCCGAGAGGTCGCGGTCGAATCCGTCGTACCCGAGTTTGGGGTCCTCGCCCTTGGCGCGGTGGCGCTCCTCGATCTCGGCGGGGGTCGAGTAGGACTCGTAGGCGTACCCGCCCTCGAGCAGCTTGGCGGCGACGTCCCTGTAGATGTCCATGCGCTCGGATTGGCGGTACGGGCCGTGGGGCCCGCCCTTGTTCACGCCCTCATCCCAGTCCAGGCCGAGCCACGACAGGGAGTCGATGATCTGATCGAAGGACTCCTGAGAGTCGCGCGCCGCATCGGTGTCTTCGATGCGGAAGACGAAGGTGCCGCCTGTGTGGCGCGCGTACGCCCAGTTGAACAGGCAGGTGCGGACCATCCCCACGTGAGGGGTTCCGGTCGGGGACGGGCAGAATCGGACGCGCACATCGGCGCCGGAGGCAGTCGTTTCACTCATGATGCGGCCGATTCTACTCGCCCGAAGCGGACAGTTCGGCCCTCGTCGGCAGGTTCTGGCCCCCTGGGACGATCGAAGGATAGCCTGTGGACGTTTGGACGAGTAAGGAGCATCGATGACCTTGAGGATCTTCTCGCCGGAAGAGGCGCGCAGGACGGGCACCTTGAAGTGGACGGGGATCACGCGCAAGGACGGTTCGCCGACGATCGGCGCGTGGGTCGCTGAAATGGACTTCGGCACCTCGCCCGCGGTCGCCGCCGCCATGAAGGCCGCGATCGATGAGGGTCTGCTCGGTTATCAGCCCAAGTGGCTCGCCTCGGCGATTGCGGATGCAACGGCGTCCTTCCAAGCGGAGCGCTTCGGCTGGTCGCTCGAGCCCGCCCAGGTGCGCCTGGTCGCCTCGGTCCTTCCGGCGCTCGAGGCGGTGATCCGGAATCTCGTCCCCGAGGGCGCGCCCGTGATCGTGCCGACCCCCGCGTACATGCCCTTCCTCACGATCCCGGTCGACCTCGGCCACCCGGTGATCGAAGTGCCCTCACTGCGCGGCGGGGCCGCCGGCGGGCGGGGCTGGGCCCTCGACCTCGAGGGGATTCGCCGGGGCCTGGAGGCCGGCGCGGGACTCGTGATCCTGTGCAACCCGTGGAATCCGACGGGGCGCGTGCTCTCCGAGGCAGAGCTCCGCGCCTTCGACGCGGTGCTCAACGGCTCGGACGCCCTGGTCTTCTCCGATGAGATCCACTCCCCTCTCGTCCTCGATGACCTCCCCTTCATCTCCTACGCGCGGGTGAGCCAGGCCGCGGCGGCGAGGACGGTCACCGCGACTGCGGCCTCCAAGGGCTGGAACATCGCGGGCCTGCCGTCGGCCCAGGTCATTCTCCTCGACGATTCCTTGGCGAAGCGCTGGGACTCCTTCGGTCAGCGCCTGGCCTTCGGAGCGAGCGTCATCGGCACGATCGGGCAGATCACGGCCTACACTTCGACGGATTCATGGCAGAGCGAGGTGCTCGACTACATCCGCCTCAACGTGGACGCGGTGGAGCAGGCCCTGGCGAATTCCCCGATCGCCTTCACGAGGCCGGAGGGCACCTACCTGACCTGGTGGGGATTCGAGGGCCTTGGTCTGGAGCCCTCCCCCGGAGTGGCGATGCGCGAGCTGGCGGGCATCGGGGTGAACGACGGCAAGGATCTCGGCGCCGACTACTCGCAGTGGGCGCGGGTGAATCTGGCGACTTCGCACGAGGTCGTCGCCGACATCATCGAACGGACTCTCGCCCTGATCTCGGGCGCGAGCCTGCGCTAGTCCGGGCTGCGGCCCCCGCCCGCGCACGAGCACGGGGCGCTGCGCGAAGAAGTGCCGGATGCGCGGGATATGTGCGGGATGTGCGCGAGAAGCAGCGTCCGCGCACGAGCGCGGGGTGCTGCGGCCGCATGGCCGCAGCACCCCGCGTCCTTCGTTCGGGCCAGCTGCGTCTCAGTCGGCCGCGAGGACCGTTTCGATGCCGATCCGGACCGTTTCTCCGGCGCGGGCGGCGGCCTCCACGACCGCGCCCGGGTCGGTCGGCGCTTCGGCGAAGGAGAGGTCGGAGACGACGCTCATCCCCGCGACGCGGATACCGAGGCCGTGCAGGCAGATCGCCTCCATGATGGTCGACATGCCGACGCAGTCGATCCCGAGCGCGGCGAGGATCCTCGTCTCCGCCATCGTCTGGTACTCGGGTCCCCTGAGGATCGCGTAGGAGCCGGAGCGTTCGCACACGCCCTCGAGGAGGGCCGTGAACCCGGGATCCCACGTGCCCATGACGTCGGTGAACAGGGGCCCGTCGAAGGGCGAGCTCCCGGAGAGGTTCACGTGGTCGCGGATCGCCATGACGTCGCCGAGCTCCCAGTCGCGCAGGCACCCGTTGGCATTGGCGAGCACCGCGCGGTCGATTCCGGCTGCGACCGCGATACGGGCGAGGGCCGTCACCTGCGCGGGGGCCGCGCCCTCGTACAGATGCGTGCGGCCGAGGGCGACGAGGACGCGTCGGCCGTCGATGTCGTAGGAGCGCAGCTCATCGAGGTGGCCGTCCGCCACCGGGGCGAGGACGCCCGGCAGATCGGAGAGGCGCATCCGGGCGACGGCTTCGCCCCAGCGCTCGGCGGAATCGAGGGACCCGGCCAGGCCCGAGCCGAGGACGACGAGGGCGTCATGGCGGTCCGCGCCTGTGAGCTCGGCGAGGCGGGCCGCGCCTTCGCGCGTCCTCTCATCGAGGAGCGCCTCGGCGAAACGCGGGTCGGCCGTCATGTCAGGCCTCCTCGAAGGAGCGGGAGGGCTGGAGTTCCTGGTTGCGCACGCGCTTGGCGGAGGTGAGCCAGTATCCGAGGAAGCCGATGATCATCGCGACGAGGACTCCGAGGTTCGAGTAGGCCCATGCGCCTTCGCGTCCGCCGAGCGGGCCGAGGAAGTAGCCCTGCCACGAGAGCCATCCGGCGTAGGTGTTGACGACGAGGCCCCAGCCGACGAAGGATCCGAGGAGGAGCGAGGCGATCGCGCCCCAGTTGACCGATCCGTATCGGCCGTCGGCGACGAAGAGCGAGGGCTCGTCGTAGTCCTTCTTCCGCAGCGCGATGTCGGCGAGCATGACGCCGCCCCAGGCCGAGATCACGACGCCGAGGGTGATGAGGAAGCCCTGGAAGGGGCCGAAGAAGGAGTCGGAGAAGAAGACGACCACGACGGTGCCGACCAGCATGATCGTGCCGTCGATCGCGGTGGCGACCGGGCGGATCACGGGAAGGCCGGTGGCGAGGAGGGAGAGCCCCGAGGAGTAGATGTCCATGACGATGCCGCCGATGAGGCCGAGGATGGCGACGAGGGCGAAGGGGACGAGGAACCAGGTGGGAAGGATCGTCGTGAGCGCGCCGATCGGGTCGGCGCCGATGGCCTCGCCGAGCTCCGCGTTGGAACCGACGAGGAGCAGGCCGAAGAAGACAAGGATCACGCAGGGCAGGGCCGCGCCGAAGGTCGTCCAGCCGACGACGCCCTTCGTGGACGCCGCGCGGGGCAGGTAGCGCGAGTAGTCGGCGGCCGCGTTGATCCAGCCGAAGCCGAAGCCGACGAGGAGCATGATGCCCGCGCCGATGACTGCGGTGGCCGGGCCGGCCGGGATGGCCATGACCGCTGCGAAATCGATCGAGGGGAAGACGAGGACGAGGTAGATGATCGTGAGGACGGCGGTCGCCCAGGTGATCCAGGTCTGGACCTTCATGATCGTGTCGAAGCCGAGGATGCCGGAGCCGGCGGCGAGGACGAGGACGAGGATGAGGGCGATGATCTGCGCGAGGAGATGGTTCTCGAAGCCGAGGGCGCCCATGACGGTCGCAGTGGCCTGAACGGCCATGACGCACAGGAACATCTCCCAGCCGACCGTGAGGATCCATGAGATGACCGCTGAGATCCGGTTGCCGTTGTAGCCGAAGGCGGCTCGGGAGAGCACGAGGGTGGGGGCCGAGCCGCGCTTGCCCGCGATCGCGATGAGGCCGCAGACCCCGAAGGAGAGGACGACGCCGATGACCGACACGATGACGGCCTGGATGAAGGAGATGCCGAATCCGAGGACCCATGAGCCCCACGAGATTCCGAGGACCGAGATGTTGGCCGCGAACCACGGCATGAACAGGTCGGCGGGGCGGCCTTTGCGCTGGGACTCGGGGATGACATCGAGTCCGGCCATTTCGACAGCAGTTGCAGTGTCGGCGCCGCCTGGCGCCGGGGACGAAGTCGTCGTCGACATTTCGTTACTTCCTCAAATGGTGACGGGTTTTCCGCAGGACCCGCGGAGGCATGATTTTACCTCCGCGGCGGGCGCTCGCGTGCCTCGCAGGAGCAGGCGGGGGTTCCCGTGCGCGGCGTCGGCGCCTTCCCCGACGGGCCGAGAGCGGGCCTCAGGCGTCGACGACCGGGTTGGACAGGACGCCGATGCCTTCGATCTCGACTTCGACTCGTTGTCCGGCTCCGATCGGGCCGACGCCGGCCGGGGTCCCGGTGATGATGACGTCTCCCGGCAGGAGGGTGAAGACGGAGGAGACGTAAGAGATGAGCTCGCGGACGGGCGTGATCATGTGCGCGGTGGTGTCGTCCTGGCGGGGCTGCCCGTCCACGCGCGTCGTCACGCGCAGGTCGTCGACGTTGAGCCGGGGGTCGGCGGTGATCCAGGGGCCGAGCGGGCAGGCGGTGTCGAAGCCCTTCGCCCTCGTCCACTGCGCGTCGGTCCGCTGAATGTCCCGCGCCGTCACGTCGTTCGCGATCGTATAGCCGAGGACGACCCGGTCGGCCTCTTCGACGGGAACGTCCTTGGCGAGGGTCTTGATGACGACGGCGAGTTCGCCCTCGTGGTGGACTTCGTCGGACCATGCGGGACGGATGATGGGGTCGTCGGGCCCGATGATCGAGGTGTTCGGCTTGAGGAAGATCACCGGCTGGTCCGGGGCTTCACCGCCCATTTCGCGCGCGTGATCCGCGTAGTTCTTCCCGATGCCGATGATCTTCGAGGGCGCGGCCACCGGCGCGAGAAGGCGCGCGGAGTCGAGGGCGTAGGCGCGACCGGTCGTTACGGCCCCGGAGGGGAAGGGCGCCGAGGCGAGTTCGAGGATGTCTTCGGAGCCCTCGGCCAGCACGCCGAAACGGGGCTCATCCTCGCCCTCGATGAGGAATCTGAGGTAGCGCTCCGCGGCGCTCATCGGCGCAGCACCGGGTTCGTGAGGCGGCCGATCTCGGGGATCTCGAAAGAGACGGTGTCGCCGTCAGTGATCGGACCGGAGACTCCCGGGCAGCCCGTCGTGATGACGTCGCCGGGGAGGAGGGTGAACAGGGTCGAGCAGTAGGCGACGAGTTCCCGGACCGTGTGGAGCATGTAGGCGGTTGACCCTAAGGCGTGCGCGTCGCCGACACGGCCGGAGATCGTGAGGTTCTGGACGTCGAGCTTCGGGTCCACGACGATCCAGGGGCCGAGCGGGCAGGCGGTGTCGAAGGACTTGCCCTTGAGCCAGGGGCCGCCGTCCATCGCATCGCGCGCGGTCACGTCGTTGCACAGGGTGTAACCGAGGATGACCTGGTCGACCTCGTCGAGGGGCACGTCCTTGGCGAGGGATTTGATGACGACGGCGAGCTCGCCCTCGTAGATGACGTCCCGGCTCCATTCGGGCAGGACGATCGGGTCGTCGGGGCCGATGACGGAGGTGTTCGCCTTGAGGAAGACCGGGGGCATCGTCTCGGGTTCGGGCGAGCCGGGGGCGCGGACCTGATCTGCGAAGTTCGTGCCGATGCCGATGACCTTCGACCTGGGGATCACGGGTGAAAGGAGGCGGACCTCGTCGAGTTCGACGATGCGCCCGTCGGGTTCGATCTCGTTGAAGAGCGGGTCGCCCTTGAGGACGACGATGCGGGTCGAGCCCTCCTCGAGGGCGCCGTAGCGGGGGGAGTCTCCATCGGAGAAGCGCACGATTCTCATGCGGCCAGCCTAGTGCGCGCGGCGGCGAATCGGCACGCGGTCATCGCATCGGGGCGGCGGGCCTTCGAGCCCGTCGAGGCGAACGCCCGGGGGCGGTGCCGGCCGGCACCGCCCCCGTCGCCTCAAGAGGCCGACGTCCCCCTCATCGATTGACGGATCCGGCCGCGGGCGCCCAGGAATCCGTCGGCACATCACCGGGGAGAAGCGGGTTGGAGACACCGACGAAGACAGGCGCCTCGATCCCTGCCTTGCGCTGCTTCTCGAAATCACGCAGCGCCCCGAGTCCCCACTTCGACAGGACGAGCAGGGCGACGAGGTTCGTCAGCGTCATGATCGCCATCGCGATATCGACCGTGTTCCACACGAGATCGAGGGATGTGAGGGCGCCGATGACGACCGAGGCAACCGAGATGATCCGCACCGCCCAGGTGGCCGCCTTGGAGTCGGTCACGAAGGTCATGTTCGTCTCGGAGTACACGTAAGCGGCGATGATCGACGAATAGGCGAGCACGAAGATGAGGACGGCCATCGGCATGATGGTCCAGGCGCCGAGTTCCTCGGCGACGGCCAGGCTCGTGAGATTCGCGGGGTTCACGCCCTCGGCGCCCCACACCTCGGGGCCTGCGATGAGGATGACGAAGGCGGTCGCCGTGCAGACCACGATCGTGTCGATGAACACGCCGAGCGATTGGATCATGCCCTGGCTGACCGGATGGGGCAGGGTCGCCGTTGCGGCCGCGTTGGGAGCCGTGCCCTGGCCCGCCTCGTTGGAGAAGAGGCCGCGCTTCGTGCCGTTGATGAGCGCCGCGAGGATGCCGCCTCCCAGGCCCCCGACGAGGGGTTCGGGGGCGAAGGCGCCCTCGAGGATCTGACTGAGGACGGCGCCGAACTGGCCGATGTTCATGATGACGATGATCGCGACCATGATGACGTAGATCGTCGCCATGATCGGGGCCATCCACTCGGTGACGCGCGCGACCGTGCGGATGCCGCCGAAGATCACCATCGCGGAGAAGACGAAGAGGAGGGCCGCGATGATGAGCTGCGCCTGGGACAGGCCCCAGAGCACCGGCGTGGTCCCGGTGTCGCCGAGGGCGGACAGCAGGGTGCCCGCGATCGCGTTCGACTGGACGGAGGTGATGACGAAGGCGCAGGTGACGACCGTGATGATCGCGAAGACCGAGGCGAGGACCCTGTTCTTCATGCCGAGTTTGATGTAGTAGGCGGGGCCGCCGCGGAAGGAACCGTCGCCGGCGCGGACCTTGAAGATCTGCGCGAGGGTGGCCTCGAAGAAGGCGGTCGCCATGCCGACCAGGGCGACGACCCACATCCAGAAGATCGCGCCGGGCCCGCCCATGAGGAGGGCCGCCGCGACGCCGAAGACGTTGCCGACGCCGACCCTGGCGGCCAGGGAGATCGTGAAGGCCTGGAAGGAGGAGATCCCGCCCTTGGCGCCCTGGCGGGACCCCGTCACGGTGCGGATCATCGTTCCGAAATGGCGCAGCTGGAGGCCGCGAGAGGCGACCGTGAGGAACAGGCCGGTGCCGACGAGCACCCACACGGTGACGTGAAGGGTGAGCCAGTCCGCGACCGTCAGGATTCCATTCGCAAGATCCTCCACGTCGTTCTCCTTCCTCGCCGCAAGCGGCTCCTTCCGGGACCCGCACAGGATGTCACAACTCAGGCGGCCCTTCCCCGCGGATCCACCAAGTGGGCACCCGCGATCCGGGATAATGGAGGTTCCGGCCCGCACGCTCGGACAGGTACCCGAGTGGGCACCCGCGATCCGGGATAATGGAGGCATGACGGCTCCGCTCAACTCCCTGCTCGACGACCTCGAGGACGATGGACTCCTCGACGACGCCGACGCCCTGTACACGGCCTTCTCCTCGTGGGCGGAGTCGACGGGCAGGCCTCTCTACCCCCACCAGGACGACTCTTTCCTCGAGATCCTCGACGGCAAGCACGTCATCGCGGCCACGCCGACGGGTTCGGGCAAGTCGATGATCGCCCTCGCCGCTCATTTCGTCTCGATGGCGCACGGCGGCCGCTCCTACTACACGGCTCCGCTGAAGGCCCTCGTATCCGAGAAGTTCTTCGACCTCGTCGCCCTGTTCGGCGCCGACAACGTCGGGATGGTGACCGGCGACGTGTCCTTGAACGCGGCGGCTCCGATCATCTGCTGCACGGCGGAGATCCTCGCGAACCAGGCGCTGCGGGAAGGGGCGAATCTGGACGCGGACATGATCGTCATGGACGAGTTCCATTTCTACGGCGATCCTCAGCGCGGGTGGGCGTGGCAGGTGCCGCTGCTCGAACTGAAGAAGGCGCAATTCGTCGCGATGTCGGCGACCCTCGGGGACACCTCGCGTTTCGAGAAGGCGTGGAAGGAGCGGACCGGCCGCGATGCCGCCCTGGTCGATGATGCCGAGCGCCCCGTCCCTCTCGAGTTCGAATACGTCGTCGACCGCCTGCCCGACACGGTTGAACGCCTCTTGAAGGAGGGCCGTTGGCCCGTCTACATCGTGCATTTCGCCCAGAAGGACGCGGTCGAGACAGCGCAGTCCTTCGACAAGGCGAAACTCATCGACGCCGAGAAGAAGGAGCGGATCGCGAAGGAGCTTCGGGGGGTCTCCTTCGGGCGCGGGTTCGGCCAGACGCTCCGCTCGCTGCTGTCGCAGGGGATCGGCGTTCATCACGCGGGGATGCTCCCCCGCTATCGCAGGCTCGTCGAGCGCCTCACCCAGCAGGGCCTCCTTCCGATCGTCTGCGGGACCGACACCCTCGGTGTCGGCATCAACGTCCCGATCCGCACCGTGCTGCTCAGTTCGCTCGTCAAGTTCGACGGCGAGCGGATGCGGCACCTGTCCGCACGCGAATTCCATCAGATCGCGGGGCGCGCGGGGCGCGCGGGCTTCGACACGGTCGGTTTCGTCCGGGTGCTCGCTCCCGAGCATGAAGTCGAGGCCGCCCGCGAGCGCGCGCGTTTGACCGCGGCGAAAGAAGCGGCGAGGGACGCCCGCGATCTCAAACGCGCGAAGAAGAAGCAGGCGAAGAAGCGCAGGGGTCCGGCCGAGGGGACGATCTCGTGGACGAAGGGGACTTTCGATCGTCTCGTCGCCGAGTCGCCCGAGCAGCTCCGTTCTCATTTCGGCTTGACGCACGCGATGGTGCTCAACGTCCTCGCGGGTGCGGGCACCGCGAATCGGGATCCGGGCGAGCACCTCGTCGATCTCGCGAGGAACAACGACGATCCCGTGACGGCCGCGAATCCGCATCTGCGCCGCCTCGGGGAGATCTATTCCTCGATGCGCGCCGCCGGCGTCGTCGAGCACGTGTCCTCCGAGCAAGCCGCCCTAGACGGCCTGCCCCGTCTGCGCGCCGCCACGGACCTGCCCGATGAGTTCGCTCTCAATCAGCCCCTCTCCCCCTTCGCTCTGGCGGCGATGGAGCTCCTGGATCCGGAGTCGCCGACTTTCGCCCTCGATGTCGTCTCGGTCGTCGAGTCCGTCCTCGAGGATCCCAGGCCCCTGCTGTACGCCCAGCGGTATGCGGCCAAGTGTGAGGCCGTGAACGCGATGAAGGCCGAGGGCCTCGACTACGAGGACCGGATGGAGGCCTTGGAGGAGGTCACCTGGCCCCGGCCGCTGGCTGAACTCCTCGAGTCGGCTTTCGCGACCTATGTGCGGGCGAATCCCTGGGTCGGTTCGCTCGAGATCTCCCCGAAGTCGGTCGTCAGGGAGATGGTCGAGAATGCGATGACCTTCACCGAGCTCGTCTCCCGCTACGACGTCGGGCGCTCTGAGGGCGTCGTCCTCCGCTACCTCACCGACGTCTACCGGGCGATGCGCCAGGTGATCCCCGATTCGGCGATGACCCCGGAGGTCGAGGCGATCATCTCCTGGCTGGGCGCCCTCATTCGCGCGGTCGACTCGTCCCTCCTCGACGAGTGGGAGGCGCTCGCCGAGGGCCGTGAGATCTCCGCCGATGCGCAGACCGTCGGCTCCGAACTCGCCTACGGCGCCGACGAGGACGGGACGGTCTCCTTCACGGCGAACCTCCACGCCCTGCGCACCGCAGTGCGGACGGCGCTCTTCCACCGCGTCGAGCTCATGAGCCGCGACGCCGTCGAGGCCCTCGGGCGCGAGGACGGGGCTTCCGGCTGGGACGAGTCGAAGTGGGACGAGGTCCTCGGCCGCTACTGGGCCGAGTACGACTGGATCGGCATCGATCAGGCGGCGCGCTCCGCGTCCCTTAGCGCCCTCGACGAGTCGCCCTCGCAGGCGGACCTGGCCGCCAATGGCGCGGACGTCGACGCGGCGTCGGGCCGCTACTGGCTCGCGACGCAGACGCTCCTCGACCCGAACGGCGATGGAGATTGGCGCATCGTCGCGCTCGTCGACCTCACCGAGTCCGATCGGCGCGGGAGCGTCGATCTGCGGATCCTCGACGTCGGGCCGCGGTGATTGCCCGATGACCGGCGAGACGCGGTTCGCGTACGACGTTCGCGAACTCGAGAGCGTCGCTCCGATCTTCCGCTCCGGCGCGCGCGGCATCTACGTCCTCGTCTTCGCGAACGGCGAGCGCTACGTCGGCCAGACGATCGACTTCACCCATCGCTTCGCGACGCATCGCCACGGGGGACGGCATCACCCGCCGTGGACGGACATCGTCGGCGTCGAATTCCAACGCATTGACGAGGGCGACCTCACCCGAGTCGAGAGGGAGACGATCGCCCAGCAACGCGCGCTCGGTCACCTTCTGAGGAACAAGACCTGGAACTTCGACTTCGCGGGAGCGAGCGCACTCGATCACTGGATCCCGCCCCTCCAGCAGGAGCACTGGTCGACAGGCGGCGGAACTCACGACCTCCCGGCCATCGAATCCGCGGCGCACCGGCCGCAAGGCTCCGAGCCGCGACTCTTCACCGAACGAGAAGGACGAGCATTGTGGGCGTTCAATGAGGGGGCCGAGAACGGACCATCGCGGATGCCGTCGTCGCGGATCTCGCTGCCGTACTCGACACCATTCCCCAGGTCGTCGACCTCGAGAGGGAGTATTGGACGATCAGCGACTATCCGAGAACCTCGGGCGGTCGTTTCGCAACGCTCAACGCGGGATCCCTCGAGCTTCTCTATATTCCGCGATGGGATGAGGAGCTGGGACAGGGGCCCGTGTGGACGAGGACGCCGTGCTCACGTCTCAATCTTCTCCCGGGAACTCTGATCACCGACGAGGGCGAGTGGAACCCCGCAGTTCCCAACGAGGACTTCGGGTGGATCGCCGCGGCTGACCGAGTCGAGTACCCCATGACGTGGATGGATCAGATCACCGTGCCCGTCGGCCTTCTGCCTGAGCTCATGGACATCGCGTTCATGCAGTCGGCGGTGCGACGAACGAGCCTCGCGCTCATGCGCAAGGGACCGTCATCGATGTTCAAGCGGTGGCATTCCCCCGAACTCGCCCGACGCGCCTACGAGGAGATCCTCATCGCGTACGACGACCCTGTCGAATGACATAGAAAGTCCTCGTCACCTGCGACGACTAGCTCCTAGGGGAGGAATTGCAGACCTCCTAGGGGAGGAATTGCAGATGTTCTAGGGGAGGAGTCGCAGAATCCGCGTTCGAAACCGGGCCGCCCGGCGGGACGTATCGCACAACAGGTGAGCCCCGATACCATGGGCCCGTGACCCGGCACGGACGGAATCTCCGAGGCCGTCTCGCGCGCGGCCTCCCGCTCGTCCTCGCGACGGGCGCCCTCATGGTGGCCTGCACCCCGTCCCTCGCACCGGACGGGGCTCCCTCCGCATCCGAGGGCCGATCCGACGCCTCCGAGCCCGGCCCCGCCCTCGTCCCCCAGTCCGCGACGTCCGAGCCGGAACCCGAACCCGCGCCCTCGCGCACGGCGACGGTGGTGATGAGCGGCGATCTCCTCTGGCACTCGGGGCTGTGGGAGACCACGGCGGCGGTCGGAGCCCGGACCGGTCGCCTCCCCTACGACTTCTCCGAACTGTTCGCCGGGATGCGCCCCGTCATCGAGGGCGCCGACCTCGCGATCTGTCACGAGGAGGTCCCTCTCTCCCCCGACGACCAGACCCCCTCGGGCTACCCCGTCTTCGGCGCGCCGCAAGAGGTCGCCCCGGCGATCGCGGAGACCGGATGGGACCTGTGCACGACCTCGTCGAATCATTCGATCGACCGCGGATTCGCCGGGATCGAGACGACGCTGCGGGAATTCGACGAGGTCGGCGTCCTCCACACCGGCACCTTCCGCAGCCCCGAGGAGCGCGCGATGCCCACGATCTCCACGACCGCCGAGGGCGTGAGGATCGCGGTCGTCTCCGGCACGTACTCGACGAACGGGATCCCCCTTCCGGAGGGGCGCGAATGGTCGGTCGCGATGCTCGACGCCGCCGACATGATCGCCCGGGCCGAGGCGGCGAAGGCCGCCGGAGCCGACATCGTCCTCGCTGCCGTCCACGCCGGCGAGGAGTACGTCGCCGAGCCGAACGCCCAGCAGATCGAGCTCTCCGAGGCGCTCACCGCATCGGACGCCATTGACCTCGTCTACGGCCACCACGTGCACGTCGTCCAGCCCTGGGCGATCGTCAACGGGAAGTGGGTCGTCTACGGGCTCGGGAACATGATCGCCACTCCCCCGGTCGACTACCGGCGCTCTCATGAGGGCGTGACGGCGCGCTTCACCTTCGTCGAACAGCCGGGCGGCGGGTTCGCGGTCGCCCGCGCGCATTACATTCCGACGCTCATGGATTCGTACTGGACGGGTCAGACGCCGCTTCTTCGGCACGTGACCTCGGCTCTCGGCGCGGGCGAGGGGGTCGCCGCCGACCTCGAGACGGCCCTTGCCGTCACGCACGACGTCGTCTTCTCGCTCGGCGTGCCCGAGGCTCCGCCGATGAGCGAGGATCCGGGTCCGGGCGCGCCGCCCGCCACGGGTCTGTCTCGAAGAGGGCTGATCGGCCGCGAGCGCGGAGCTTCGCCTCAGGCGTGCCAGCGCCGAAGGGCGCCCGCCTATTCCTGAGCGGTGAGCGGCGCGACCTCGGCGCCCGAGACCTCGAGGAAGTCGAGGGGCGAGAGCCTCACCGACAGGCCGCGCCTGCCGCCCGAGACGATGAGCTCCTCGTGGTCGAGGCACGACTCGTCGATGAAGAGCCGATGCGGCGTCGTCTGCCCGAGCGGGGAGATCCCGCCGACGACGTAGCCCGTGCGCCGCTCGGCGACCTTCGGGTCGGCCATCTCGGCGGACTTCGCGCCCGCCGCCTTCGCGATGAGCTTCATCGAGAGGTGGGAGAGGACTGGGATGATGCCGAAGACGTACTCCTCGGGCGTCGTGCGCACCATCAGCGTCTTGAAGGTCGCGGCGGGATCGACGCCGAGCTTCTCGACGGTCTCCGCGCCGAAGGCGCGGGCGCGGGCCGAGTGCTCGTACTCGAGGACCTCGAAGTCGACGCCCGCGGCGGTCAGGGCCTCGATGGCGCGGGTCGGCCCCGAGCCGTGCTCGTCGTGCTTCTTCTTCGCCATCAGAGGATCGAGGCGGTCGGGTCGGTGACGACGGCCTTCCCGAAGGGGAAGCACGTCACGGGAATCATCATGATGTTCGCGATCGCGACGGGGATGCCGACGATCGTCAGGGACTGCGCGAGGGCCGTCGCGACATGCCCGATCGCGAGCCAGAGGCCGGCGACGAAGAACCACACGACGTTCATGAGGGCCGAGCCCGCGCCGGCGGTCGGCAGTTCGACGACGCGCTTCCCGAAGGGCCAGACGACGTACTGGGCGATGCGGAAGCACGCGACGCCCGCGGGGATCGTCACGACGAAGAGGCAGGCGAGGACGCCGAAGAAGATGTACGCCAACCACAGCCAGAACCCTCCGAAGAGGAACCAGATGATGTTGAGCAGGGTGCGCAATGCGTTCTCCTTGAAGAGGCGATGCCGGCGGTCGCCGGAACCCTCAATTATCTCTCGCCGCCGCTCTCTCCGCTCATCGGCGTCCCCCGATCCTCCCCTGATTCGACCCGATCCCGCGGGCCGCTCTCGGCTCTCCCTGAACCCGGTCGACGTCGGGGCCGTAGGATCGGACCATGACGATTCGCGAAGGGATCGAGCGTGTGCTCGAGAGTATCGAGTCGGCCGCCGACGCCGTCGGACGCTCGGGTGAGGTGGACCTTGAGCTCGCCGTGAAGACCCGGACGCCCGAGGAGTGCCGCGAGGCCGCGCAATGCCTCAAGGACTTCGGCCGCCCGATCCTCCTCGGGCACAACCGCGTCCAGGAGGCGCGCGACACCGCCGCCGCGATCCGCGAGGTCGAGGGCGCCTCGATCCGCCTCATCGGCCCGCTCCAGTCGAACAAGATCAATCAGGCCCTCGCCTGCGTCGACGCCATCGAGTCGATCGACTCCCCCGGCCTCGTCGCCAAGCTCGACGCGCGACTCGACCGGCGCCTCCCCGTCCTCGTCGAGGTCAACGTCTCTGGCGAATCCTCGAAGCACGGGTGCGCACCGACGGAGGTCGTCGCCCTCGTCGACGCTGTCGTCGGCTCGACGAACCTCGATCTCGAGGGCTTCATGACGGTCGGCCTCAATTCCCCCGTCGAGAAGGACGTGCGCGCCGCCTACGCGCTCCTGCGCCGCATCCGCGACGACGCCGAGGTCGCGACCGGGATCGGCGGCCTTGCGCTGTCGATGGGCATGTCGAACGACCTCGAGTGGGCGATCGACGAGGGCGCGACCCTCGTCCGCATCGGGACGGCGGTCTTCGGACCCCGCGCCCCGCGAGTCTGAGGAGAACCCGATGAGCACTGCGCCCCACCCAGGATTGAGCGAAACCGCCCTCAGGCTCTCCGCCGGCGACGTCGTCTTCGCGCGCGGCAAGCGCTACGTCGACCGCGTCGTCGGACTCGACATCGGGGCCACGAGCGCGAGCGCGATCGTCACGGGCACGCACCCCTACGCCGTAGAGCTCCTGTGGGAGGAGGAGGGAGCGTTCGACGCCCGGTGCACGTGCCTGCACTTCGACTCGGGCTTCTTCTGCAAGCACCTCGTCGCGGTCGGGCTCGCGGCCCTCGAGGTCCTCGACGGCGACGGATCCGCCCCCTCGGGGTCTCCCGACGGCGCAGCGACGGAGGTGGGTTCCGCGACGCCCGATCAGGTCCGCTCCTATATCGAGTCCCTCGACCGCGCCTCCCTCGAACGCCTCGTCCTCGACTTGGCCGGCTACTCCGACGAGGCGATGACCGCCCTCATGCGCACCGCATCGATCGCGGCCGGAGACATCGGCGACGTCCTCGATCTGCTCGACCAGACCTATTCCTCCCTCCTCTCCACGCGGCGCGGCATCGACTGGAGGGAGGCGATGGACTTCGCCCGAGAGGCCGACGCCTTCATCGAGCAGATCGATGCTCTTCGCGAGCACGGCTACGCGAAGGAGGTCCTCCCGCTCGCGCGCAAGACCCTGCTCCGGATGCAGAAGATGCTCTTCTCGAACGTCGACGATTCCGCGGGGGCCTTCGGCAGTTCATGCCAGTACGCGTGGGAGGTCTACGCCCGCGCGCTTCACGACTCAGGTCCGCACGGCGCGGTCCTCGGCAAGTGGTTCGCGAAGTTCCAGCTCGAGTCCCCCGGCTGGCCGGAGCCGTCTCTCGGAGAGCTCGCCGGGGCGCTCGACGAGAAGGGGCTTGCCGCGTATCGGAAGGCGATCGAGAAGGCGCACGCGGAGTCGCTCGCCCATCCGGCGGAGGGGTACGACTTCCGCGCGTCGACGATCCGCGGACTCCGACTTGAACTCGCCGATCTCGACGGCGACGTCGACGCCGCCGTCGCGATCCTCTCGGAGACCGAACACATCGACTTCGACGCGATCGTCTCGCGCCTCATGACCGCGAAGCGCGAGCGCGAGGCGATGAGCTGGGTCGACCGCGCCCGCGCCAGGATGGACGCCCAGATCGCGCGGCGCGCCTTCAATCCCCTCGTCCTCCCGATGAACGTCGACACGATGGTCGGCCTCTACCTGAACGACGGACGCGGCGAAGAAGCCCTCGACGTCGCGAAGCTCGTCTTCTCGTATCGTCTCGACCCGCCCGACTTCGACCGGGTCCTGCGCGCCGGCAAGGAACTCGGAGTCGCCGAGCAGATGCGCGCCTGGGCCGTCGACCTCGCCGAGAGGGCCGTTCGCACGACCGGCGAGAAGCCGATCGCCCTCGCCCTCCACGAGGGCGACGTCGAGCGCGCCTGGGAGTACGCGAAGGGCTGGGGCGCGGGCTACACATGGCGGGACCTCGTCGCGGCGAGCGGCCCCGACCACGCCGCCGAGGCCGTCGCCCTCTTCCGTCCTTGGGTGCTCGAGTCGCCGAAGCAGAAGGCGGGACGCGAGGGCGCGGCCGAGGTCGTCAAGCGCCTGAAGGCGATGGCGAAGGAGGCGAAGCGCCTCGATCCCGCGCAGCTCGTGCAGGTCGAGGAACTCGTAAGTCGTATCCGCTCCGAATACACGAACCGGCCGAGGCTCCTCGAAGCGCTCGACCGGGCCGGGTTCTGACCGGCGGGTTATCCGTCGGCCAGAGGGGAAGGATCCGTCAGGGGATCCGGTAGGTCCATTCCGGCGTCGCGAACTTCGTCCGGCAGCGCTCCTCGGCGACCGCGATGTCCTCGGCGGTGATCTCGCCGGGAGTCGCGTGGTACTTCTCCTTGAAGTGGTCGTAGAAGGCGTCGAGGATCTGCTCGCGCGGAAGACCCGTCTGCGAGCGCATCGGGTCGACGCGTTTGACCGCTGAGCGGGTGCCCTTGTCGCGGATCTTCTCCATGCCGATGCGCAGGACCTCGTTCATCTTCTCGGCGTCGATGTCGTAGGCCATCGTCACGTGGTGGACCATGTAGCCGTTCGACCAGCGCTTCTGCGCGGCGCCGCCGATCTTACCGACCTCGGAGGCGATGTCGTTGAGCGGCACGTACTTCGCCTTGATCCCGACCTTTTCGAGGACCTCCATCACCCACTGGTCGAGGAAGGGGTAGGACTGCTCGAAGCTCATCCCTTCGACGAGGGCCGTGGGGATGACGAGGGAGTAGGTGACGCAGTTGCCGGGCTCCATGAACATCGCGCCGCCGCCGGTGACGCGGCGGGACACCATGATCCCGTGCTTCTTCTGCCCCTCGGGCTGGATCTCGTTCTGATACGACTGGAAGGAGCCGATGACGACCTGAGGGGCGTTCCACTCCCACAGGCGCATGAAGGGCTTGCGACGCCCCGCGGCGACGTCCTCGACGAGTGTCTCGTCCATCGCGACGTTCACCATCGGGTCGACGACGGGCCCGTGGATCACCTCGAAGTCGATGTCGTCCCAGGACAGAGCGTGGCCGAGTGCCCTGCGGACGGCGACGCCGACCGCGGCCGGCGTGATCCCCATGAGGATGTCTGAGGGAACGAGGGACTTCTCGACGAGGACGGCGATCTCTTGGCCGCTGGCGGACGCGGGCGCCCCTTCGAGAGCCGCGGTCATCCGGGTGAGGGCGTCGTCCGGATCGAGGAAGAAGTCGCCCGAAAGGGTGACGTCGACGAGGGCGTCGCCGTCGACCTCGCAGTCGACGACGACGAGCTTTCCACCGGGAACCTTGTACTCACCATGCATGGCGCTCATTGTCTCTCACCTGCGGGTCCGACTCCACCAGAGCGCCAGAATCCACGTACCCGAAAGGTCGTGTCTTCCGCCATCAACAGCGCTCGATCAGTGTGCGATAGGTCCGAGACTCCCCCGGGTCGAGGTGAACAAGTTCGCCCTGCACCCGCGCGTCGGCGCGGCCGCCGTCCCGGGACGTCGACGGTTCAACCGCTAGGACGTTTCTACCAGGCGACGGGTCACGCCAGAGTATGAGTATCTTCCAATCTTCCGAATCGAATGACACTCTTACCTTCCCTACCTCTGCGGCTTCGACGTTCACCACGCATGCGCTACCGTCACTAGGCGGCAAGAAGTAGCTCACACCTTCAGGCGCAGGCTCCTCGCGGAGCTGAACTGGAAGCACATCAATTGCGCTAGGCGAGGATTCCCGAACCCCAAGAAACACCGCATTAGACGAAACCGTCGTACCTTCCTGCACCAATGGATACCCGAGGTTAATATGATGCCGAAACATGTGTTCAACACTTTCGAAGCCATCATTTGTTACGGTGTCGATAATCTCGATCAAGGGACGGTCTAGAGCGAATCGCAATTCGCGCTGAAGTCGCAGCCACTCTCCCCCAAGGGAATACTCAACGACCTCGCCGCGAACCCGGAGTGACAAGCGTGACCGCCAATCACAGCACTCCAACTCTTCACAGGTGCGCCCAGCATTCATAACAAGCTCAGCAACAACATTTGAAGAGGGAAGGGCGCCAACCCTACCGTGAAGTCCGAACTCCCGCCCCATGTCGACGCTGGGCATACCGGTAGCGAGCATGCCACACGTCGTCAGGAGACCTCCTCCGAATGAGCGAACCCAGTCAGAACCCAAACTGCTCGTGCGCGCTGAGGCTACCCGCCCACATCCACTAATCCACGAAATGGGAAGGTTCGCGGCCGAGGCCCGACCGATATCCAGACAGCGATCGATTTCAAGTTCGACAGAGAAACCTTGCGGGTTCGAAACTAGCAGAAGATCCTCACCCTCTGCCAAGCCATCTGCCGCTTTCACTCGACTCACGTCGATCAGCTGCTCAATCGCACCGAGGCGGCCCCCCACTTCCGACCGAAGCAGCGCTCTCGCTTCGTTAGAAATCTGCAGCACTACTCGCTCCTAAGTGGAACGGCACGTTGCCGCACAGTGCCGATGGAGATCGCAACGATGAGAACGACACCCGTCACGACATACTGCCAATACGACGGCACCCCGAGGAGATTGAGAGCATTTCCCAGAATTGTAAACAGGAGAGCACCGATCACGGTACCCCATATCGTTCCAGAGCCACCCCGCATGCTCGTTCCGCCGATAACAACCGCAGCAATCACGGTCATTTCATACCCGATCGACATGTTTCCTTCGGCCGATGACAGGCGTCCACAAATGAACATCGCACTCAGCGCGAAACAGAATCCAGCGAAGACAAATGCGAGCGTCTTTACGCGCGGAATTGAGATCCCCGCTAAAGCCGCAGCCCTCTCATTCGAACCCACTGCGCGAATCTCGCGACCAAAATACGTATGTTGGAACAGGAGGTACGTCAAGACGGCCAAACACGCGAACACAATGAACGCAATCGGCACCACTGAAATCGAACCGGTTGTAAACGCTCGAAAATAATGCGAGCTAATCGGAACAACGTTTCCATCGGTGAAGATAAACGCCGCGCCCAGGAAAAGATAAAGCGACCCGAGTGTCGCGATGAATGGCGGAATCCTCAGGCCCGCCACCAGCAGACCATTTACCAGACCCATGATCACACCGAGAACGAGCGCGAGAGCGAAGGCCGCTCCAATGGTCATGTGTGGCAAAGCAACCGCCACCACAATCGAACATATCGCAATCTGACCGGCAACCGAAAGATCAATTAAGCCACCCGCAATGAGGACTGTCATTCCGCATGCAGCTATTCCCGCAAAAGCACTCTGAGCCAAGATATTCGCGATATTTCCGGCCCCAAAGAACGAACGGCTACACAATCCGAGCAGCACGCAAACAACAATGAGCGTCGCCGTTAAGTATTGCGCCTTCAGTAGGCGCCATAAGGCACCTGACGCCGGGGAATGTTCATCAGATGAGGGCTTCAACATCTCAGGATTCTTGTCGTTCATCGACTCGCCTTCCCACCTAGGAACGCCTTCTTCACGACCGCGCGCTGGAGAGAGTCCAATGAAAGCGCGAAGACCAGTAGCGCGCCGAGCGCGATGTACTGATAGAACGAAGAGACGTTGAGCAGATTCAACGCTGCATAGATCATCGACAGTAGAAGGGCACCAATCAGCGTGCCCACGATCCGTGGGCGTCCGCCCATCATCGACGTGCCACCGAGCACAACGATCGCAATCGCCTTCAACTCAAGACCCGTCGACACGGTTCCATTAACAATTCCCAACTGACTCGCCAGCAGCACACCGGCGACGCCCGCCATCAACCCGCAGAGAACGTATGCAGAGACGACCATGCGCGAAACCGAAATACCCGAATCGGTCGCAGCAGCCGGCGCATCGCCCACCGCGATCAGATGTCGTCCAAAGCGCGCTCTCGCCACGACGAGCCACCACGCAAACCCGATAGCCATCGCCACAATGAACGGTAACGGCAGGCCAATGACAGAGGTCGTCGCGAATCCCTTGAACCCGATACTACTGATCACCACCGGAGCACCTCCCGTAATGAGAAGCACTGCGCCGCGATATACGCTCATGGTCGACAATGTCGCAATAAAGTCAGGAACTCTAAGTTGTGTCACCAGCAGTCCATTGATGAGGCCTGTAATCAAGCCGACGCCAATACCGCAAACCACTCCAGCAAGCGCTCCACCATGTGCCATGGCTATTGCCGTGGAACACGCAACGAGCGCCTGAGCAGAACCAACCGACAGATCAATACCTCGAACGCCGATTACGACTGTCTGACCGAGCCCAATGATGCCAAGGATCGCTGAACCAATCAAGACATTCGTAACATTTGATGCCGATAGGAAATTGGGCACAAACGCGACGCAGAGCCCAAGGATCAATACAAACGGAATCAGAACTCCAGCATTCTGCATGAGCGATCGCAAGCGGAGCGCCCGCTTCGAATCACGCTCTGATTGAACTCTCGCCTGCTCCTGAAGCGAATCAATCGAGCCCTGTGACACAATCTCACTCACTCGACATCGCCCCCTTCCATCCCCTGACCCACGGCCGCAGCAATAATCGCCTCTTCAGTATTATCGGCACCAGATATCTCAGAAATTATCTTGCCAGAGAAGTAGACGAGACAACGATCGCAAATCGCGGCCAATTCCGGCGCATCAGAACTTGAGATGATCACAGATACACCACGATCCGCAAGCTCCTTAATCAGCTGATATATTTCGACCTTCGCCCCAACATCCACTCCTCGCGTGGGCTCATTGAGAATCAAGATTGGGCATCCGGAAAGAAGCGCCCGACCAAGCAGAACTTTCTGCTGGTTTCCTCCTGAGAGCGATGCAATGAGCTGGCGCGAATTTGCGACACGGATCCTCATCGACTCTCGCAGCTTGCCAAAGGCCCCACTCTCCATCGCACCAATCGGAAGATAGCGCCCAACGGACTTCAAGTTCTTTCGATCTTTCGACACCAGGGCATTTTCGAGCACCGACAGATGCGGGAAGATGCCTTCCGCCTTTCGGTCTTCAGACAACATGAATATGCCATTCCGAATTGCTGATCGACTGTCCCTAATTCTGACATTCTTTCCGCCAACAATGACGCTGCCCGCGATGATGGGAATTGCGCCAAATAGCGCACGAGTCATTTCAGATCTGCCAGATCCAACGAGGCCCGCAAGGCCTAGGATCTCCCCATTTCTCAACTTAAAGTTGTGTCGATTAGCATTTCCCGGGAGCAGAACGTCCTGGACTTGAAGTGCAAAGACAGCACCGGAATCAAGCTTTGCTTCACGCGAGAACTTCTCAGGCTTGCGCCCAAGCATCGCCTCAATGAGCTCATCCTGACTAATGTCTGATGGACGCACTTCGGCAACGAGGGCTCCATCACGCATCACCGCAACGTTCGAACAGATTTCGAATATCTCATCAAGATGATGCGAAACATAGATGACTGCTTTGCCCGCCTTTGCGAGGCGACGAACAATGACATGAAGATTCGCAATTTCTGCATCATTTAGCGCCGCAGAGGGCTCATCCATGATTATTACAGAAAAGTCGTACGATAGCGCCCGCGCGATTTCGACGAGTTGCTGGTCTCCGACGGTTAGGGTCGATACCAGGCGGTTCGGATCCAGCTCGAGGCCGAGTTGCTTGAGAAGTTCGCGTGCCTCTTTGAGTGTGGTCGCGCTTTTTACGAAGGGACCCTGTGTCAGTTCGTGGCCGAGGAATATGTTGTCGGCGATCGAAAGATCTGGGACCAGCATAAATTCCTGGCTTACAACGGCAATACCTGCCGCTTGGGAATCACTTGAAGAGCCGAACTGAACCTCGGCGTCACGAACAACGATACGGCCCGAATACGGACGCTCAATCCCTCCTAGCATTTTGATCAGCGTGGACTTTCCAGCGCCATTTTCGCCAACAAGTCCCAGGACCATTCCTTCTTGAATGGTGAGCGTGACGCCCTTTACGGCGTGTACTCCCGGGTATTTCTGATGGAGTTCCTCCACCCGCAGGATTTCTGAATTGTCCACCGGTCACCAGTCCTCTGCTCGGGCGCCGGGGGGCGGATATCTAAAGATATCCGCCCCCCGAGCGCACTACTTCTGCTCGGCGCGGCTCGCTCGGAAGTCGGCGAGCGTGCTGCTGTCAACCATCTGCACAGGGAAGAAGATCGTCTTTGCCGACGGATCGTCAAATCCGGGATCATTACCCTTGAGAAGCGCCAGGACCGTCTCAACGGCCTTCTTGCCCTGGCCATACGGATCCTGAGCGACAGTCGCGCTCATCTTTCCCTGTTCGATCAGGTCAAGTGCGGAGCTCGAACCATCGAAGCCGATGAGCACAAAGCCATCTGCAACAGACTTCCCCGCTGTCTCCATTGCCCTTTGCGCACCAATGGCCGAGTCATCGTTCGCTGCGTAAATGACTTCGAGATCCGGATTCGCAGAGAGCATGTCCTGCGCCGCAGAGAAGCCGCCATCAACGGTGTCGTTGCCGTCAAGTGAGGCCACGATCTTCAAGTTGTCCTGCGACTCAATCTTCTTGACGAATCCACCAACTCGTTCCTCACCGACAACCGAGCCTGCATGAAGTTCGATCACACCAACCTTGTGAACGCCCTCTTTACCCGCAAACTTGTCAATGACGTACTGTGCAGCCAACTCACCACCGTTGGCGTTGTTCGACTGGATGTACGCATCGTAGTTGCCGCCGGTTCCAATATCGCCAATGACGACGGGAATCTTCGCAGCGTGCGCTGCGTCCACCGTCGACGGAAGCGCCGTGGGCTGAACGGGAGTGATGATCAATCCTGAGATGTTCTGATTGATCAGGTCAAGGGAACCGGAGACTTGCTTGGCCTGATCCGACTTTTGGTCCACCACAGTCACCTTGACTCCCGCGTCGGCAGCACCTGCCTTGACACCTGCCGCATACGACTGCCAGTACGGATTTTGAAGGTCATAGACCGAGTAGCCAAGGGTAAGTGGGTCTTTCGCTTCGAATTGAACAGCCGCACTGGACTGTGCTGTCTCGGCTGATCCGGGCGCTGCAGTATCGGCACCGGAGGCGCATGCCGCCATCGTGAGTGCAGCTGCTCCTGCGATAGCTGAGAACTTGATGAGTGACTTCATGAATCTCTCCTTTGAAATCCTTGAATGTGCTTCGTCGATCAGATGATCTTGGTAATGAGTCGGCCAGCGTTCGCCGCAGGCGCAAGGAAGGTGTTGTCGTGCACGCCGCGCCAGGCCTCGAGGGGAACTGGCTTGTCGTGCGCAGCCTCTGTGGGTTCATGGCTGTAGGTCGACACCTCGCGCACAACCAAAGGCACCTTGGCGTCAGGCGGGCAGCGGAATGCGTGCAGATGCTTCCGGTGCATCACGAACTTCGGGTCACCCGCTTCGAGACGAACATAGCTCGTAAGCTGCGAGTACGACTCTTCACGCCCCTTCGGGAGCTCAACGCCCTCGGGCCACGACTCGCCAGAAGGCATCTTCTCGAATTCGAGCAGCTCCTCGTCGCGCGGATTTAGCCCCTCGGCTCCATAGAAGACGTCCATCGAACCGAGAACGACCTCGTAGCTCTCCGTCTTACGCAGATGGTAGTGGGAGGCGCAGTACTTGCCTGGATGGAGAATCATCAGTTTGTCGCAAAGCCCAGAATACTCAGAGTAGGGGGCTCCGGCAGCCGGGAGCCCGTCGACCGCAGCTTGGTTGAGCGACTCGAAGATGATCATGATCTCGTAAGGATCCGGACACCAAAGCCCCTTCTCGAAGGCCTCATACTGATCGTCACCGTAAACAATGCCAGCGCTGTCATTGATCATCGACTCAGTGATCGGGTACCGAAGCGCGCGGGCGAGGCTCGCAGCACTCAGGATCCAGTCGTCATATTCCTTGCGAGTGATGAATGTTCTAGTCATCGGACCTCCCACGCAGACTCACGGCTCCATCGCCGCATTGAACCGGTTCAGCTCTGAACCGGTTCAAGAATATGACGTAAGGCGCATCACAGGGAACGTTGAATAGATCTCGATTCGGTAACGTTTCGAGCTGAGGGAGTATCAGTCGCGAATTGACGTCGGGACACCGGTGGAGTCGCGAGCGACGAGTTTCGGAGCCAGCATCGTCGCATCGACTTCATAGGCGCGCCCTAACAGTCGGCACGCGGCCGCGACTCCAATCTCGAATGACGGCTGATGGACGGTCGTTAGTGAAGGTCGGAGAGCCGGAGCGAAGTCGACATCGTCGTACCCAACGACGGAAAGATCCTGAGGAATAGTGACACGCGCCTCATCACAGGCAAGGATGACGCCAAGCGCCGTGACATCGTTCGCACATAGGACTGCTGTCGCTTCACCTTCGGCAAGAATCCGCTTCGCTGCGATCTTGCCTTCTGCAACGGTTAGATCAGCAACGCTGATCTCCTTGAGGACCTTTGAGGGTCTAAGGCCTCTTGCTTCGATTGCTCGGCGCACGCCCTCAAGACGATTCGCGCACCAAGGAACGAAGTGCGGACCGTTGATGAAGCAGATCGACCTATGACCCAGCTCGAGAAGGTGCTCCATCGCCAACCGCGCGCCCGTCACGTCATCAGATCCAACAGCAGCCCTGTCAGTTCCCTGTTCAGCGGGTTTGATAGTGACGATCCCGTAGGTGCATCTTTCAAACTCCTGCCATTCCATCGCGGACTCGGAGATGGGGACGTGGATAAGACCGTCAACCCCCTGACTTCGATGCGCACGAAGGATCGATCGTTGGCGCTTTCGATCTTGGTGCGTCGAACTGACAAGCATCGACAGTCCTTCTGCCTCGATAATTGACTCAACGCCTCGCAGAACCGATGCCCAATAGGGGTTTCCTACATCTGGCACGACAACACCGATCTGCTTGGATCGATGTCCCCTCAACTGACCCGCGGCAATCGATGGCACGAATCCCAGAGCATCGATCGCGCCCTGGACTCTCAACCGCGTCTGTTCACTGACAGTCTCGGGGCGATTTAGAACGTTGGAAACGGTGCCTGTGGATACACCAGCAGCAGCGGCAACTTGCCGAACGCCGACGAATTGAAACCCTTTGCCACCCCCACTGGACTTTCGAGCATTCATGCCGTATCCCCCGCGCCGATTCTAAACCGGTTCAACGATAGTGGACACGAGGCATCATTGAAGACACGGCCGCGCCTTCTACTCCTGAAGGAGCGAGGTCGCCCCGGAGTGGAGCAGCCCCCACCAGTAGGCGTTGAAGAGCGCCTCCCAGGATGCCTCGATGACGTCGGTGCCGATGCCGACCGTCGACCATGCGCGCCGGCCGTCCGTCATCTCGATGAGGACGCGGATCGTCGCGTCCGTGCCCGCGCGGTCCTCGTCGAGGATGCGGACCTTGAAGTCGGTGAGTTCGAAATTCGCGCACACCGGGTAGTCGCGGGTCATGACGTGGCGCAGCGCGCGGTCGAGGGCGTTGACCGGGCCGTTGCCCTCCGCGGTGCGGATGTGGCGCCGATCCGTGTGGATCTTCACCGTCGCCTCGGTCGCAGCGTAGGGCTCGCCCTGCACCTCGGCGATCTCCTGGGTCGTGACCTTCCACGACTCGACGCGCAGGAACCTCGGAAGGCGTCCCAATTCCGACAGGGCGAGGAGCTCGAAAGAGGCGTCCGCCGCATCGTAGGTGTAGCCCTCGGCCTCGCGCTCCTTGACCTTCTGGGCGAGGATCGCCGCCGCGTTCGGCACGGAGGTGAGGTCGATGCCCAGTTCCTCGGCCTTGAGCTCGATCGAGGACCTGCCCGCCATCTCCGAAACGAGCATCCGCATCCCGTTCCCGACGACCGCCGGATCGATGTGCTGATACAAGTCGGGGTCGACGCGGATCGCGGAGGCGTGAAGCCCCGCCTTGTGGGCGAAGGCCGACTGCCCGACGTAGGGGTCGCGCGCGAAGGGCGGGATGTTGACGAGCTCGGCCATGCGATGCGACACGGAGTCCAAGGACCCCATCGAAGCGGGCGGAATGACGTCGTATCCGAGCTTGAGCTGGAGGTTCGCCGCGCAGGTCAGGATGTTCGCGTTGCCCGTGCGCTCACCGTAGCCGTTCACCGTGCCCTGGACGTGCCGCGCCCCGGCCTCGACCGCCGCGATCGCATTCGCGACCGCGCAGCCGGTGTCGTTGTGGGTGTGGATCCCGAGAACGCACCCGGTGGAACCGGCCTCGTCGAGGAGGCTGCGGGCGCGCCGCGTCACCTCGCCGATCACGGAGGGCAGGTTCCCGCCGTTCGTATCGCAGGGGATCACGGCGACGGCCCCGGCCCGGGCCGCCTCGAGCATGACCGTCATGCCGTAGTCCGCATCGAAGGCCAGGCCGTCGAAGAAGTGCTCGAGGTCGACCATGACGTCCACGCCCTCGGCGGTGAGGTACTCGACGGTGTCGCGGACCATCCGGAGGTTCTCCTCGACGGTGGTGCGCAGGGCCCTCGTCACGTGCCGCGGGTCCGACTTCGCGACCAGGGTGATCACGGAGGCGCCCGATCGCAGCAGCGCCGCGACCTGAGGGTCCTCGGCGGCCCGGACACCGGCCTTGGTCGTCGCGCCGAAGGCCGCGAGCCTCGCGTGGTGGAGCTTGACGTTGCGGGCCCGCTCGAAGAAGGCCGTGTCCTTCGGGATCGCGCCCGGCCAACCGCCCTCGATGTAGTCGACGCCGAGGTCGTCGAGGATCGCGAGCGCGGCGATCTTGTCGGAGACCGTGAGGGAGATGCCCTCCTGCTGGGCGCCGTCACGCAGCGTGGTGTCGTAGATGGCGACGTGGTCCTTCACGATCGGCTCCTTTCAGCGGAGCACCCGCGACACGTCGCGCGCCGCGCCCTTGGAGGCCGACATCGCGGTGGCCGCGTAGAGCTGGAGTGCGGGGGAGACGACGCGGTCGCGGTTCCTCGGGGTCCACGGGTGCTCGCGCGCCTCCTGGGCGATGCGGCGGGCTTCGATCTCGTCTGCGGGGACGTCGAGTTCGAGGCGCCCCTCGTCGACGTCGATGATGATGCGATCGCCGTCCTCGATGAGGCCGATGAGCCCGCCGTCCGCCGCCTCCGGGGAGATGTGCCCGACGGAGATGCCCGAGGTGCCGCCCGAGAAGCGGCCATCGGTGATGAGCGCGCACGCCTTGCCCAGGCCGCGGCCCTTGAGGAAGGAGGTCGGGTAGAGCATCTCCTGCATTCCGGGGCCCCCGGCGGGGCCCTCGTAGCGGATGACGACGACGTCGCCGGCCTCGACCGTCTTGTCGAGGATCTTCTCGATGGCCTCCTCCTGGGATTCCATCACGCGGGCGGAGCCCTCGAAGTGGAAGAGCTCCGGATCGATGCCGGCGGCCTTGATGATCGCGCCCTCAGGGGCGAGATTGCCGAAGAGGACCGTCAAGCCGCCGTTCGCGGTGTAGGCGTGCTCGACGTCGCGGATGCAGCCCTTCTCGGCGTCGAGGTCGAGTTCGGCCCACTTGTTCGAGGTCGAGAAGGCCTCGGCGGTCCGCACGTCGCCGGGCGCCGCCCTCCACAGTTCGATCGCCTCGGGGGCGACGCTCGGAGACTTCGGATCCCAGCGCGCGAGCCATTCCTCGAGGGAGGGCGAGTGGATCGAATGGACCGAGTGGGTGAGCAGTCCGGCCCGGTCGAGCTCGCCGAGGATGCGGGGGATGCCGCCGGCCCGGTGGACGTCCTCCATGTGGTAGTCGTTGTGATTCGGCGCGACCTTCGACAGGCAGGGGACGGTCTTGCCGAGTTCGGCGATGTCGCCGAGGTCGAAGCCGACCCCGCCCTCGTGCGCGACGGCGAGGAGGTGGAGGACGGTGTTCGAGGAGCCGCCCATCGCCATGTCGAGGGTCATCGCGTTGCGGAAGGCGTCGACGCTCGCGATCGAGCGCGGCAGAACCGAGTCATCCTCCTCCTCGTAGTAGCGCCTGCACAGGTCGACGATGAGTTCGCCCGCGCGGGTGAAGAGGGCGCGGCGCGCCACCTGGGTGGCCAGCGTCGAGCCGTTGCCCGGGAGGGACAGGCCGAGGGCCTCGGTGAGGCAGTTCATCGAGTTCGCGGTGAACATTCCCGAGCAGGAGCCGCAGGTCGGGCACGCGGCCTTCTCGATCGCGAGGAGGTCCTCGTCGGAGACCTCGTCATTCGCCGTCGCGTTCATCACCGTGATGAGGTTGCCGTGACCGGTGGTCGCCGGTCCGATGATCGCCGCGGGATCGATGTTCTTCCCGGCCTCCATCGGCCCGCCGGAGACGAAGACGACGGGGATGTTGAGGCGCATCGCGGCGATGAGCATGCCGGGTGTGATCTTGTCGCAGTTCGAGATGCACACCATCGCGTCGGCGCAGTGGGCGTTCACCATGTATTCGACCGAATCGGCGATGACCTCGCGCGAGGGCAGCGAGTAGAGCATGCCCGTGTGCCCCATCGCGATGCCGTCGTCGACGGCGATGGTGTTCATCTCCTTCGCCACGCCGCCCGCGGAGCGGATCGCGTCGGAGACGAGCCTGCCGACGTCGCGCAGGTGGACGTGGCCGGGAACGAACTCGGTGAAGGAGTTGACGACCGCGATGATCGGCTTGCCGAAGTCCTCATCGGTCATCCCGGTCGCCCGCCAGAGCGAGCGTGCGCCCGCCATGTTGCGTCCCTGCGTCGATGTCGCCGAGCGAAGCTGCCTGCTCATGAAAGTCCTCCTGAGTTCATCCGGGCCCCAGCCTAGGAGTTGGGAAAAGGGCTTCGCCGAAGGCTCCGGAAGATGGACGGGGCTCCGCGATTCTGTTGCAATCGTCCCGAGGGCGGACAGCCGCTTTCGCGAGGGCACCGGGGACGTAGTCTTCGAGCAACGCGGTCGTCCCACGAAAGGTCCAGCGATGACAATCCGCACCACGCATGTCGGCTCCCTGCCCCGCACCGAGCGCCTCATCGAGGCCAATCGCGAGCGTCGAGCCGGTTCTCTCGACGAACAGGGGTTCACCGCTGTCCTCCAGGAGGAGGTCAACGGCGTCGTGGCCCGTCAGGCCGGGCTCGGCCTGACGATCCTCAACGACGGCGAGTACGGGCACGCCATGATCGACAACGTCGACTACGGCGCCTGGTGGACCTACTCCTTCTCCCGCTTCTCGGGGCTCTCCCTCGAAGACATCGCCCGCTTCGACGTCAAGCCCCCGGCCGGCCGTGAAGGCCGTCTCTCCTACTCCTCCTTCGCCGAGCGCCGCGACTGGAACCTGTTCGCCGATGCCTACTGCGACCCCGAGTCGGGCATCCACATCGCGAACAAGAACCCCGTCGCGTTCCCGACGATCACCTCCGCGATCGCCTACATCGGCGAGGAGGCCGTCGATCGGGACATCGCCGGCACGAAGGCCGCCCTCGAGGCCGCGGACCGTCCGGTCTCGGACGGCTTCGTCGCCGCCCTCTCCCCCGGTTCGGCCGCCCGCATCGCCAACGCCCACTACGAGGACGATGAAGCCGTCGTCTGGGCCTTCGCCGAGGGCCTGCGCGAGGAGTACAGGCGGATCACCGATGCGGGCCTCACCGTCCAGATCGACGCCCCCGACCTCGCCGAGGGATGGGACCAGTTCGCCGTCGAGCCGGCCCTCGAGGACTACCGCGCCTTCCAGCGGGTCCGCATCGAGGCCCTCAATCACGCCCTCGAGGGCATCGACCCCGCCCTCGTCCGCTACCACGTCTGCTGGGGATCCTGGCACGGCCCGCACACGACGGACATCCCCTTCAAGGACATCGTCGACCTCGCCCTCGAGGTGAACGCGAACGGCCTGACCTTCGAGGCCGCGAACGCGCGCCATGCTCACGAGTGGACGATCTGGAAGGACATCGATCTGGCCGAGGGCAAGTACCTCATCCCCGGGGTCGTCTCGCATTCAACGAACGTCGTCGAGCACCCCGAGCTCGTCGCGCAGCGCATCCGCCAGTTCGCAGACATCGTCGGGGACGAGCGCGTCGTCGCGTCGACCGACTGCGGTCTCGGCGGGCGCATCTACCCCTCGATCGCCTGGGCGAAGCTCGCCGCTCTCACCGAAGGGGCTCGCCTCGCCTCGAAGTGAGGCTCTCACGAGCGTCTTCAGGACCGTCCTGCCTCGCGACGAGCGCGGCAAGAGCCCCGTCCCCTGCGATGAGCTCCTCGTAGGTCCCGGATTCGACGACCCGCCCGGAGTCCATGACGATGATCTGATCGGCCCCGACGACCGTGGAGATCCGGTGGGCGATGACGATGAGCGTGCGTCCGCGCGTCGCCTCCCGGATCCCTTCGAGGACGAGCCGTTCCGTGCTCGCATCGAGCTGCGATGTCGCTTCGTCGAGCAGGGTGATCGGGGCCTGCCGCAGGAGGGTGCGTGCGAGTGTGAGGCGTTGGCGCTGCCCGCCGGAGAGTCGTTCCCCCATGTTGCCTACGACGGTGTCGATCCCTTCGGGCTCTTGGGCGATCCAGTCCGACAATCCGGCCATTCGCAGCGCCTCGTGGAGCTCCTCCTCGGAGGCCTCGGGTTCGGCGAGGAGGAGGTTGGCCCGCACCGTGTCGTTGAAGAGGTAGGGGCGCTGGGTCGCCGAGGCGATGACTGAGCGGAGGCTCGCGAGCCCGATCCGGCGCGCATCGACTCCCCCGATCCGCACGGCGCCCGAATCCGGATCCCACGTGCGAGTGAGGAGGCCCGCGATCGTCGACTTCCCCGAACCCGATGCGCCGACGATCGCGGTGAAGGAGCCCGGGGCGATCGAGAGCGAGACCGCGTGGAGCACTTCGGGCCGACGGGCCCCCTCGTTCGGCTCGTCGAGGAGGGGGTACGTGAAGGAGACCGAGTCGACCTCGATTCCCGTGTCCGCGCCCGCCTCACGGTGATCGGGGGCGTCGACGACGAGGGGCGTCCGCTCGGTGATGGCGAAGACCCGTTCGGCCGAGGCGAAGGCCTGGTCGAGGTCCGCCATGAAGTCCTCGACCGCGATGACCGATGCGAAGGAGCCCAGGGCGATGCCCAGGGCGAGCCCCAGGCTGTCCAGCTCGAGCCGTCCCTGGGAATGCAGGCTGATCCCGGTCATTGCGAGAACGATCATGGACAGGGCGAGCACCGTCTGGTTGAGGCCGCGTCGCGCGGCGATCCTTCGGCCGATGATGCCGGTCTGTTCGCCGATTCGCTCCTCGATGCGCTCCATCTCGCGGAGCCGGGGATCCTCGATTCCGAAGGCGAGGACCTCGCGGACGCCCTGAACGGAGTCTGCGACGTGGGCTGCAAGTCGGCCTCGTTCGGCGCGCAGCTCGCGAGCAGCGGCATCGGTGCGCCCGACGCCGAGACGGGGCACGATGAGGCCTGCGAGGACGAGGAAGGGGAGGAGGACGATGGCGAGCCACCAGGAGGTCGCGACTCCCATCCATGCCAGGGCGATGGCCGGGACGAGGATCGCGGTCGTCGCGGGCGCGAGGGTGTGCGCGAAGAAGACCTCGATCCTATCGATGTCCTTGGTGACTCGATTGAGCAGGTCTCCGGAGTCTCGTCCTTCCGTGAAGGCGGGAGCCTGGGGTTCGAGACGGTCGTAGAAGTGGTTGCGCAGGATCGCGAGCGAGTGGAAGGCGACGAAATGCCCCGCGAACTGTTCGAGATAGCGTGCCAGTCCTTTGAGAAGCGAGAGCGCGATCATCGCTCCCGCGATCGGCGCGAGGCCCTTCAAGGGGGTGGTCCCGGTGGGGATCGCGACGACGGCCCATCCCGCGAGCCCGAAGATCCCAATGCCGAGGAGCAGGAAGAGCGTTCTGGCGAGGATCGAGAGTCCGAGAGGGGCGAGGACGCGCCGCGTGACGCGGAGGAGTTTCCTCGCGAGGGCGGGTCGGCTGAATCCTTCTCGCCCCGATGATGCGTGCGTCGGCGTCACCGCAGTGCTCCTTCGTGCAGTTCGACGCGTCGGTCCGCGTTGTCGATGGTCGCCTGCCGGTGGGAGATCGTGAGCGCGGTGCGCCCGCGCGTCGCCGCCTCGAGTGCGGCGAGGATCGCCTGTTCGCTCGCGAGATCGACGTGGGCGGTGGGCTCGTCGAGGATGAGGATCGGCGCATCCTTGAGCAGTGCTCTCGCGATGGCGACGCGCTGCGCTTCACCTCCGGAGAGCGCCAGGCCCCTCGACCCGACGCGGGTGTCGAGTCCTTCCGGCAGCCTCGCCATGAGGTCATCGAGCTCGGCGGTCTTCAGAGCGGCGAGCAGTTCTTCGTCGGCGGCGTGGGGGGACGCGAGGAGGAGATTGTCTCGGAGGCTCCCGCTGAACAGGTAGGTCGTCTGTTCGACGACTGCGATGCGCGAGCGCGCCCAGGAGAGCGGCACCTTCCTGAGGTTCTCGCCCTCGATGAGGATCCGTCCCGAGTCCGGGCGGCGATCGCCCTGGAGGAGCGCGCTGAGGGTCGATTTTCCTGCGCCGGAGGGGCCCGCGAGCGCGACTTTCTCCCCTGCGCGAAGCTCCAGGTCCGCATGTTCGAGGATCGGGATCTGCCCGTCGTAGCTGAAGGAGACGTCGTCGATTCGCAGTGCGCCGGGGTCGGACGGACGGGTGGGGGCGCGGACGCCGGCCTCGTCCACGGATGCGGGGACGAGTGCGGTGAAGCGGGAGATCTCCTTGCCCGCCGCGATGCCGCCCATTCCGATGTAGAAGAACTGGCCGATCCGGTCGAGGGGATCGAGCATGATCGTCGAGAGGAGGACGAGGGCGAGGCCTTGGCCGGGTGAGAGGGCCCCCAACGAGGACCTCGCAAGAGCGAGGAGGGTCGCTCCGGTGATCATTCCGAGGGTGAACACGGAGTCGATGACGAGGAGGACGAGTTGGTTGCCGGCGAGGTAGCTCATGACTTTCGAGCGGACCTCTTCCGCGGCTCGCGCGAGTTCCTCCCCCATTCGTCTGCCCGCGTTCATGAGGACGAGGGAGCCGAGTCCTTGGATGGCGTCGAGCTCTTGGGCGGCGAGTGCGCGCGATGCGTTCCGGTAGCGGCGTGAAACGGGCCTGAAACCCCTGTGGAATGCGAGGACGGATGCGGGGACGAGGGGGATCGAGAGGGAAAGGAGGCCTGCGCTCAGGGGATCGAGGAAGAGCGCCACGATGATGACGATCAGGACGGGGGTCGTGAGCGAGGCGATCATCGAGGCGATGAAGGTCGCGCGGTAGACGGCATTGCGCTCGACTCCGTCGGTCGCGGTGTTGATGATCCTTCCCGCGCGTGCGCCGGCGCGTTCCGAGGGGCCGAGGGCGAAGACATGGGCGATGATCGATCGGCGGGTCTTCGCCTCCTGCGGGGCGATCGCCGCCGCGCCGAGCGAGGATGCCGCCCAGGCGCACAGGCCGGTAAGGAGAGCCGCCGCGATCGCCTCGGGCACGCGGTTCCAGGGCTCGCCTTGGAGTGCGGCGTCGAGTCCTCCGCCGAGGATCAGGTAGACGCCGGCGAGGGCGAGGGACGAGGACCATGACAGGATGACAATCAGGCTGTTTCGCACCCGGACCACCTTCCGCATCAGTCAGCTTAGGTGCAACTAAGTAAGTTTATGACATTATGTCTGATCCTGCTCCCCTTCGCCCCTGACTCGAAAACGATCCCCGTTCATCCGATTCTCCCCAGTCGTCGGGAAGGGCCTCCATCGGCCGATGAAGGAGCACCCCCACCCGATGGCGGGGGCGCTCCTCGTCGCGCGATGCCCGATCAGTCGATCCGGTACATCCAGCCGTAGGGATCCTCCGCACGGCCGAGCTGGATATCGGTGAGACGCTGATGGATGCGCTTCGTCCGCTCCCCGACCGGCAGCTCGACATCGAAGTCGTCACCGGCCAGGCGGGTGATCGGGGTGACCACTGCGGCGGTGCCGCAGGCAAAGACCTCGGCGACCTCCCCGGAGCGCATCCCCGCGACCAGCTCGTCCAGGGCGATCCGCTCCTCGCGGACGTCCACGCCCTCGTCCCTCAGGAGCCGGCAGATCGCAGAACGCGTCCCGCCCTCGAGGATGACCCCGGTGAGCTCGGGCGTGCGCACCGAACCGTCGGCCATGACGACGAACATGTTCATCCCGCCGAGCTCCTCGAGGTACTTCTCCTCATAGGAGTCCAGGAAGCAGACCTGCGAGAAGCCCTTCTCAGCGGCCCGGGTCTGCGGCATGAGCGAGGCCGCGTAGTTGCCGCCGCACTTGGCCGAACCGGTCCCGCCCGGACCCGCGCGGTGATAGCCCTTCACCACCCAGATCGGCACGCCGGTGAAACCGGAGGTGAAGTACGGGCCCGAAGGCGAGCCGATGACGTAGTAGTCCACGACCCCCGCCGGGTGAACGCCCACGAACTCCTCGGAGGCGAACATGAAGGGCCGCAGGTACAGGCTGGTGCCGTCGCCCTCGGGAACCCACTTCGCATCCGCCCGCACGTAGTCGACCAGCGAGGCGACGAAATCCTCGACGTCCATCTCCGGCAGAGCCAGGCGCCTCGCCGAATGATTCAGGCGCGCCGCGTTGTAGGTCGGACGGAAGGTCCAGATGGAGCCGTCGGCGTGACGGTAGGCCTTGAGGCCCTCGAAGACCGACTGCGCGTAGTGGAGGACGGAGGCGCCGGGGGTGAGGGTCAGCGGACCGTAGGGGATCACGCCCCGGTCCTCCCAGCCGCCGTCCCGGGTCCAGCGCATGTGGGCCATGTGATCGGTGAACTCACGGCCGAAGGCGAGCTCGCTCATCACCTTCTCGTAGCGTTCCGCTGATGCGGGATGCGCGCTCGGAGTGAGCGGGAAACGACCCGCGAGTTCGGAGGCGGGGGCGATCGGCTTGCCCGAGAGGGCCTCGAGTTCCGTCGGGACGTGTGTGGTCGCCATGTTCTCCTCCTGGTCGGTTCATGTGCTCACAGGATATGACCCGGATGGGCCTCGCCCGCCCGGGTTCCGTCATGTGGCCTTCCGGCCGGGAACGAGGGCGGGCGAGATGAACGGAGGGCGCCGATCAGCCGAGGGCCGCGACCAGGGCGTCACCGATCTGCGAGGTCGAACGCACCAGGGGCTCGCCCGCGGCAGCGGCCCGCGCACGGGCCGCCATGTCCGCCTCGATCGCGGCGTCGACCTTCGCGGCCAGGTCGGGGCGCCCGATGTGATCGAGGAGCAGGGCGACCGAGGCGATCGTCGCGGTCGGATCCGCCTTGCCCTGGCCCGCGATGTCCGGCGCCGATCCGTGAACCGGCTCGAACATCGAGGGGAAGGCCCCGTCGGGGTTGATATTGCCCGAGGCGGCCAGGCCGATGCCGCCGGTGACGGCGCCCGCCTCGTCGGTCAGGATGTCTCCGAAGAGGTTGTCGGTGACGATCACGTCGAAGCGCTGCGGATCGGTGACCAGGTAGATCGTCGCGGCATCGACGTGGCAGTAGTCGACCCGGACCTCGGGGTATTCGGCGCCCACGGCCTCGACGGTCCTGCGCCAGAGGTGACCGGCGTTCACGAGGACGTTGTGCTTGTGAACGAGGGTGAGGTGCTTGGCCGGACGCGCATTCGCCTTCTCGAAGGCGTAGCGGACGAGGCGTTCCACGCCGAAGGCCGTGTTCACCGAGACCTCGGTCGCGATCTCCTGCGGCGTGCCGACGCGGAGCGCGCCGCCGTTGCCCGCGTAGAGGCCCTCGGTCCCCTCGCGCACGACCACGAAGTCGATGTCGCCGGGTGCCGCCAAGGGACTGGGCACGCCCTCGAAGTACTTCGAGGGGCGCAGATTCACGTAGTGGTCCAGGGCGAAGCGGAGTTTGAGCAGAAGGCCTCGCTCGAGGACGCCGGAGGGGACGGAGGGATCGCCGACCGCGCCGAGGAGGATCGCGTCGTGCTTCTTGATCGCCTCGAGGTCCTCATCGGTGAGGGTCTCCCCCGTCCGGTGCCAGCGCTCCGCGCCCAGGTCGTAATGGGTGGTGCTCAAGCCGATGCCGCTTCCCTCGAGAACGGCTTGAAGGACTTTGAGCCCCTCGGGCACGACCTCCTTACCGATGCCGTCGCCGGGGATTACTGCCAGATCAAGTGTCGTCATAGGGCCCATTGTGTGCCCGGTCGGCATCGGCGCCGAGGGCGCGTCCGCCCACTGGGCGGCTCGTCCGAGGAACGAGAAACGGGGCCCGCGCCGTGCGGCGCGGGCCCCGAGGGCTCATTCGGGATGAGGCTCAGCGGGCGGCGGAGCCGTCCGTGTAGTCGGCATCGCCGCTCGTCCAGCCGAAGGCCGCGCGGAGCTTCTGCCCGGTCTTCTCGATCGGGTGGTTCTCGCCCTCGGCGCGCAGCGCCTTGAACTCGAGGCCGCCGTTGTCCTGGTCGGTGATGAAGCGCTTGGCGAAGGTGCCGTCCTGGATGTCGGTGAGGACCTCCTTCATGGCCTCCTTCACCTGCGGTCCGATGACGCGCGGGCCCGAGACGTAGTCGCCGTACTCGGCGGTGTCCGAGCAGGACCAGCGCTGCTTGGTCAGGCCGCCCTCGTTGATGAGGTCGACGATGAGCTTCATCTCGTGGCACACCTCGAAGTAGGCCATCTCCGGCATGTAGCCGGCCTCGGTGAGGGTCTCGTATCCGTACTGGATGAGGCGCGAGACGCCGCCGCAGAGCACGGCCTGCTCGCCGAAGAGATCCGTCTCGGTCTCCTCGGTGAAGGTCGTCTTGATGACGCCGGCGCGGGTGGAGCCGATGCCCTTCGCGTAGGAGAGGGCCAGCTCCCAGGCCGCACCGGACGCGTCCTGCTCGACGCAGACGAGGGCGGGGACGCCCTTGCCCTCGAGGAACTGGCGGCGCACCGTGTGACCCGGGCCCTTCGGGGCGACCATGCAGATGTCGTGGCCCGCCTCGGGGGCGATGTAGCCGTAGCGGATGTTGAAGCCGTGCGCGAAGAAGAGCGAGGTGTCGGGCTTGAGGTTCGGGGCGATCTGCTCGGCGTAGACCGTGCGCTGCACCTGGTCGGGAAGGAGGATCATGATGACGTCCCCCTCCTTCACCGCCTCGGGGACGTCCTTGACCGCGAGTCCGGCGGCCTCCGCCTTCTCCCACGAGGACGAGCCGGGGCGGAGGCCGACGACGACCTCGACACCGGAGTCCTTGAGGTTGAGCGCATGGGCGTGGCCCTGGGAGCCGTAACCGATGACGGCGACCTTCTTGGACCGGATGATCGACAGGTCCGCCCCGTCGTCGTAGATGATCTCGGCCATTGTCATTTCTCCTTCAGTTGATCCGTGATCGAGCGAGGACCGCGGCCGATCGCCACGGCGCCCGACTGGACGATTTCGGTCACGCCGTACGGCTCGAGGGCCGCGACGAGCGCTTCCAGTTTGGACAGCGAGCCGATCGACTCGATGACGACGGATTCGGGCTGCACGTCGACGACGTGGGCGCGGAACAGGTCGACGACCTGGAGGACGCCGGTGCGGCGCTCCTCATCGGCGCGGACCTTGATGAGCAGGAGGCGGCGCTCGACCGAGTCCTCGGCGGCCAGTTCGACGACCTTGAGGACGTTGACGAGCTTGTTGAGCTGCTTGGTCACCTGCTCGAAGGGCTGCTCGTCGGCCTTGACGATGATCGTCATCCGCGAGACCTCGGGGTGCTCGGTCTCACCGACGGCGAGGGACTTGATGTTGAAGGCGCGGCGCGCGAAGAGGGCGGCGACCCGCGTGAGGACGCCCGGCTTGTTCTCCACGAGCACGGACAGCGTATGCGTCTGGGTCATCGCTCAGTCCTCCACATCCCAGTCGGGCGCCATTCCCTTGGCGTAACGGATCTCGTCGTTGGACACTCCCGCGGCGACCATCGGCCACACCATCGAGTCCTTCGAGACCCTGAAATCGATGAGAACCGGCCGGTCGTTGATGGACATCGCCCATTCGATCGCCTCATCGACCTCGTCGATCGAGCGGACGGTGCGCGCCGCCATCCCGTAGGCGGTGGCGAGCATCTCGAAGTTGGGGATCTGCTCGCCCTCGACGGGGTTGAGCGTCGTGTTCGAGTAGCGCTTCCCGTAGAACAGGGACTGCCACTGGCGCACCATGCCGAGCACGGAGTTGTTGATGAGGCAAACCTTGATCGGGATGTTGTTGACGGTGCAGGTCGCGAGCTCCTGGTTCGTCATCTGGAAGGAGCCGTCGCCGTCGATCGCCCACACGACCTTGTCCGGCTGCCCGACTTGCGCGCCCATCGCGGCCGGGATGCAGTAGCCCATGGTGCCCAGGCCCGAGGAGGAGATGAAGTGCCGGGGCTTCTCGTATTCGATGAACTGCGCGGCCCACATCTGGTGCTGGCCGACGCCGGTCACGTAGACGGCTTCGGGGCCGACGATCCTCGACAGTCGCGTGAGGACGTCCTGCGGGGCCATCATTGCGTCTTCGGAGTCCGTCCAGCCCATCGGGTATCGCTCCTTGAGCCGGTCGAGGTAGCGCCACCAGCCGGAGAGGTCCTGCGCCCCGTCCTCGTCGCGCATCTTCTCGACCTCGTCGGCGAGGATCGGCAGGGCGGTGGCCAGGTCGCCGACGATCGGAACATCCGCGTAGCGGTTCTTCGAGATCTCCGCGGCGTCGATGTCGATGTGGACGACGCGGGCCCTGGGGGCGAAGGAGTCAAGGCGTCCGGTCACGCGGTCATCGAAACGCGCGCCGAGGGCGACGATAAGGTCGGACCTCTGCAGGGCGCCGACTGCGGCGACCGTGCCGTGCATCCCCGGCATGCCGAGGTTGTGGCGGTCCGAATCGGGGAAGGCTCCGCGCGCCGGCAGGGTCGTCACGACGGGGGCGTCGCTCGCCTCGACGAGGCGGGCGAGGGCGTCGGAGGCTCCGGAGCGGATGAGGCCGCCGCCCACGTAGAAGACCGGCGCCTGGGCGCGCAGGATCGCCTCCGCCGCGGCCTTGATCTGCTTCTTATGCGGCTTGCCGGCCACCTTGTAGCCGGGCAGGTCCATGACGGGCGGCCACGAGAATTCCATCGTCGCCGTCTGCGCGGACTTGGTGATGTCGACGAGGACAGGGCCGGGGCGCCCGGTGGAGGCGATTTCGAAGGCCTCTGCGAGCCGGGAGGGGATCTCGGCGGCATCTGTCACCAGGAAGGAGTGCTTGGTCAGCGGCATGGCCGCGCCGACGATGTCCGCTTCCTGGAAGGCGTCGGTTCCGATGAGGGAGGCGCCCACCTGGCCGGAGATCACGACCATCGGCACCGAATCCATGTTGGCGTCCGCCAAGGCGGTGAGCACGTTGGTGGCCCCGGGGCCGGAGGTGACGATCGCGCACCCGGTCTTGCCCGTCGCCAGGGCGTAGCCTTCAGCGGCGTGTCCGGCGCCCTGCTCGTGGCGCACGAGGATGTGCCGCAGGGACGAGCTCATCAACGGGTCGTAGGTGGGAAGGATCGCGCCGCCGGGCATTCCGAAGACATCGGTCACGCCGATCGCCTCCAGGCTGGCGACGATGGCCTGCGCGCCGGTCATCGTCCGGGGCTGGGCAGTGGGTGTGTCGTTCACCGCGTGGTCCTCTCTTGATGTGGATGGATCCCAAGAAAAAATCCCCAGCCGCCGGTGCGAGTTGGGGAGGGGCGTGCGATCCATCCGTTGTCACGCGGCAGGAATCGCACGCCCGGGTACGAGGACCGAGGCGAGAATTCCAACCGAGAGAATGTCGAGCACGCTTCTACCGTAGGCCCCGCGGCTTTCACGACTCGTGATGTCTCACACTTCGGAACTTGCGCGTCCTCGCCGATTCCGTCGGCCCGCCCTCGGTGCTGCGAGTCGAGTGACGGGCCGCACAGCCCTTCGTCCTTCGAGGGGCCGGGGTCCTGGGACGATGGGCCAACTCGGAGACGAAGACGATCCCGGATAATGAGAGGGATTCGTCGACAACACGAGACTTGGAGTCCACGACTGTGGAAACGGTTTTCACCCTACTGGCAGAGCAGCCGGTCCTCTTCCTGTTCATCCTCATCGGCATCGGCATGGCCTTCGGCCATATCAAGATCAAGGGCATCGGCCTCGGCGCCGCCGCCGTGCTCTTCCTCGCGATCATCCTCGCGGCCTGGGCCCAGTCCTACGGTGTTGAGCTGCGCGTGACCCCGCAGCTGGGCACTCTCGGCCTCACGCTCTTCACCTTCGCGATCGGCATCAACTCCGGTTCCTCCTTCTTCCACAATCTGAAGACGGCGATCGGTCCGATCCTCGCGGTCGTCGTGCTCTACATCCTCGCCGCGGGCGCCGGCCTCGCCATCGGCAAGGCCATGGGCATGGACATCGCCCTCATCGCCGGCACCTTCGCGGGATCCGTGACGAACACTCCCGCCCTGGCGGCAGCCGGTGACGCGAGCGGTCAGCTCGACCGCGCCACGGTCGGCTACTCGATCGCCTACCTCTTCGGCGTCATCGGGATGCTCGCCGCATCGATGGCGGCGCTATCCTACGGCAAGAACGACCGCGACACCCCCTCGCCGCTGGCGAACCGCACGATCCGCGTCGAACGCGACGATCACCCCTTCGTCGGCGACATCTACGAGAAGCTCGGCTCGAAGGTCACCTTCTCCCGCCTCCGTCGCGGTGAGACCGGCCCGATCACCCGCCCCTCGATGTCCGACACCCTGGACGCCGGAGATCTCGTCACCGTGGTCGGCCCGCGCGAGCTCGTCGCCCGCGCCGCCACGGAGCTCGGCCACGCCTCTTCGCACTCGCTCATGCAGGACCGCTCCTACCTGGACTTCCGCCGCATGACCGTTTCGGATCCGAAGGTCGCCGGCCGCACGGTCGCTGAACTCGATCTCGCGAAGAAGTTCTCCGCGACGATCTCGCGCGTCCGCCGCGGCGACGTCGACATGATCGCCGAGCCGGGCCTGGTCCTCCAGCAGGGCGACCGCGTCCGCATCGTCGCACCGACTTCGAAGATGAAGGCGATCACGAAGTTCTTCGGGGACTCGGCCCGCGGCCTGTCCGACCTCAACCCGATCGCCCTCGGCATCGGCATGGCCATCGGCATCGCGATCGGCGAGCTCCCGATCCTGACGCCCTCCGGCGACTACTTCTCGATCGGTTCGGCTGCGGGCACGCTCATCGTGGGCCTGGTCTTCGGCCGCCTCGGCCGCATCGGCCCCGTCGTCACCGCCCTCCCCTTCACGGCGTGCCAGGTCCTCGCCGAGTTCGGCCTCCTCGTCTTCCTCGCGCAGGCGGGTTCCAATGCCGGCGGGCAGATCGCCAACGCCTTCACCTCGGGCGACTGGATCAAGATCTTCATCCTCGGTTTCATCATGACGTCGATCATGGCCGTCGGCATCTATTGCACGATGCGGTGGATGTTCAAGATGGGCGGCACGCAGCTGTCGGGCTTCCTCGGCGGCGCCCAGACCCAGCCCGCCGTCCTCGCCTTCGCGAACGGCCGCACGAACTCCGACCCGCGCGTGTCGCTCGGCTACGCGCTCATCTACCCGGTCGCGATGGTCGGCAAGATCCTCGTCGCCACGGTTCTCGGCGGACTGGGCTGAGGCCCGTTCAGTTGACGAACGCGGGCATTCGATCCGCCGGTCGCTGAGCCTTCGGGCCGATTCGATCCCACGGGGGCCGCTGCTTCAGGCAGCGGCCCCCGTGCGCGTCTGCGCCACGGGTTCACGCTCCCGCCTGCTCGTTTCTGCGGCTTCCCGCCGCTGCCAGAGCCGCCATTGCGCTCGGGGAAGGATCCGCATCCCCCGCCTCCCCTCTTCCTGCGGGTCCTCGTCCCGATCTAAGAGCATCGCCGCACGGGCCGGCAGTCCGCCTCCATTCCCTCCCACACCTCCTCCCTTCCCATGGCCTCCCCTCCCGTACCTCCTCCCTCCTCCTACAACTCCCCCCATCCCACAACTCCCCCCATCCCACAACTCCCCCCATCCCACAACTCCCCCCATCCCACAACTCCCCCCATCCCACAACTCCCCCCATCCCACAACTCCCCCCATCCCACAACTCCCCCCATCCCACAACTCCCCCCATCCCACAACTCCCCCCATCCCCCGAAAGGTGCCCAAGAAGGCCTCTGGCGGTCGCCAGAGGCCTTCTTGGGCACCTTTCGGGTGCGGAGGATCCTCCTCTTCAGCATTCACGCACGAGTCGGCGAACAACTGAGGGGGAGGCGCCTGGAGCGCCTCCCCCTCAGTCGGGACGGGTCCGTCTACTCGAAATAGGTATCGTCCAGCGCGGGCACCGCCGGCGGCCGTTCCATCAGCCAATTCTTGTCGGTCAGCATGCGCGCGACCGCCAGACCGATGCCGATGCCGACGATGGTGAAGACCACGGTGAAGAGCGCCGTGAGCGCCAAGAGCATCTGCCCGTCATTGAGATAGGTGAGCGAGCGGTACAGGGGCACGCCCGGAATCATGATGACAACGGCGGGGACCGACAGCGTCACGCGGGAGAACTTCGTCCGGTTGGCCGCGGCATTCGCCAGCAGCCCGGCCGCCAGAGCGGCGAGGGCCACGGCGGCCGGTACTGACATCCCGAACTCATTGACGAGTCCGAGACGACCGGTGTTGATGATCGCGCCGATGAGCGACGCGACCGCCGCCACCCTGCGCGGAGAGTTGAACAGCATGGCGAAGCCGAAGGAGGCCACGAAGCTCGTGAGGAAGCGCAGCGTGTAGAGCAGCCACGGGGCGAGCACGTAGGAGTACTCCGGCGTCACCGACCAGTGGAACACGGAGGAGACCGCCCAGGTCGCGACGCCCGCGGAGAGGATGAGCATGAACACGTAGGTCAGGCGGGCGATACCGCCCTGGAAGTCATGACGGACGAGATCGATGATGCCCGTCACCAGCGGGAAGCCCGGAACCAGGAAGAGCATCGCGGAGATGAACCCCGCCTGGTGCGTCGGTTCGAGACCGAGGAAGTGCTGAGCCGGCGCCACCAGAAGGATGTAAACGAGTGCGGCGAGCGCACCGCACGTCATCCACACGCCGAAGTGGTTCATCCGGCGATGCAGCATCTGCCTGCGCAGGGCCTGCCCGAAGAATGCCGCCACGGCCACCGCCGAGCACTCGACCCAGCCGCCCGAATTGAGGAAGGCGAATGCGGCGCAGGCGAGCCCCGAAGCCGCTGCGTTGGGGAACCAGTCGTACAGGGGGCCGATCTTCTCGATGTCGTCGAGGGCGGCATCCACCTCTTCGACACGCGCCGAGGAGCCGTCGAGGGAGGCGACGAAGTTGGTGAGTCGATCGATGCGATCGGCATTGATGCCCATCGTGCGTTGTTCGGCCAGTCCTGTTCGGAAGGTGCCATTCGCGTACGAGGTCGCGATGATCTCGGTGAAGGTCACCTGCGCCTGGTGTTCGGCGATGCCGACCGCTTTCGCCACGGTCGCCATCGAGGCCTTGACCCGGTAGGCGCTCGCTCCCGAGGCCAGGAGCATCTGACCGAGTCTCAGAACGACCCGGGATTGATGGGCCAGTCGATCGTGGGCCTGGGAATGCAGCGCCGCCGAATAGTCTTCGAGAGCGCCGTCTTCGCAAGACTGCGCGCTGTCGGGATTCTTATCCGTCATGGAAGAAGAATCGCACGGGATCGGTGCACGGCGATCCGACGAACGTCTCGATCACCCTGTCGTGTTGGCCACTCGTCCGCGTGTGTTCGCGCTTCTGTGCGCTTGCGCCCGTGTGCGTGTTTCGTGGTCCACGTTCGCCGCGCATGTGCGTGTTTCTATGCGTTCGCCCGCTTGTGTTCGCCCGTATGCGTGTTGGCGTGCCGTCGCGCTCGTGTGCGTGTGCGTGTTGGCGTGCCGTCGCGCTCGTGTTCGTGTGCGTGTGTGTTCGCTCGTGTTCGCGTGTGTGTGAAATGGGGAGGGGGGAGGCGTGCACCGGGTGTTGGTGCTCGCCTCCCCCCACTCTTGTTGGGTGTGGTTGCGGCGGTGTCCTACTCTCCCACACCCTCCCAGGTGCAGTACCATCGGCGCTGTGGGGCTTAGCTTCCAGGTTCGGAATGGGTTCTGGGCGTTTCCCCCACGCTATGACCACCGCAAAGTCTTCAAAACCTCTCCCCTACCCCCCGGTCTTGTTGGGGGGTTGTGGGTTGAGTGTGATTCGTATAGTGGTTGCAAGCAGTGTCTTTCTTGCCCCGCCCCCCCTTTTGTTTTGGTTAGGGGGTTGGGTTGTGTTTAGTGTCGGCCCATTAGTACCAGTCGGCTCACGAGCACATTACTGTGCTTCCACCTCTGGCCTATCAACCCAGTCGTCTACTGGGGGCCTTCACACCCCCAATGGGGGTGACGGAAACCTCATCTTGGAGCAGGCTTCCCGCTTAGATGCTTTCAGCGGTTATCCCTTCCGAACGTAGCCAACCAGCCATGCACCTGGCGGTACAACTGGCACACCAGAGGTTCGTCCATCCCGGTCCTCTCGTACTAGGGACGGCCCTCCACAAGTTTCCTACGCGCACAGAGGATAGGGACCGAACTGTCTCACGACGTTCTGAACCCAGCTCGCGTACCGCTTTAATGGGCGAACAGCCCAACCCTTGGGACCAACTCCAGCCCCAGGATGCGACGAGCCGACATCGAGGTGCCAAACCATGCCGTCGATATGGACTCTTGGGCAAGATCAGCCTGTTATCCCCGGGGTACCTTTTATCCGTTGAGCGACCACGCACCCACGTGCCATGGCCGGATCACTAGTTCCTGCTTTCGCACCTGCTCGACCCGTCGGTCTCACAGTCAAGCTCCCTTGTACACTTGCACTCGCCACCTGATTACCAACCAGGCTGAGGGAACCTTTGAGCGCCTCCGTTACATTTTAGGAGGCAACCGCCCCAGTTAAACTACCCACCAGGCACTGTCCCCAACCCGGATCACGGGCCAAGGTTAGATGACCGCTTAAACCAGAATGGTATTTCAACGACGACTCCACAACCGCTGGCGCGGCCGCTTCACAGTCTCCCACCTATCCTACACAAGCCTAAGCGAACACCAATACCAAGCTATAGTAAAGGTCCCGGGGTCTTTCCGTCCTTCTGCGCGAAACGAGCATCTTTACTCGTACTGCAATTTCACCGAGTTCACGGTCGAGACAGCGGAGAAGTCGTTACGCCATTCGTGCAGGTCGGAACTTACCCGACAAGGAATTTCGCTACCTTAGGATGGTTATAGTTACCACCGCCGTTTACTGGGGCTTAAATTCAAACCTTCACCACCGAAGTGGTTGAGTCTTCCTCTTAACCTTCCAGCACCGGGCAGGCGTCAGTGCGTATACATCGTCTTACGACTTCGCACGCACCTGTGTTTTTGATAAACAGTCGCTTCTCCCTCTTCTCTGCGACCCCACACCGCCACCACCACGCAAGACAGTGGGACAGCACAAGGTCCTCCTTATCCCGAAGTTACGGAGGAATTTTGCCGAGTTCCTTAACCATGATTCACTCGAACGCCTCGGTATACTCTACCTGACCACCTGAGTCGGTTTAGGGTACGGGCGCGTTGCACCCTCACGTCGAGGCTTTTCTTGACAGCCTAGGATCACCACCAGACACCCCACAAGGGGCACCCCCATCAGTCCTCACCCACAACGCCCTCCGGATTTACCTGGAAGACGGGCCACAACCTTAGACACACACAACCATCGGTGCGCGGCAGCTACCTTCCTGCGTCACCCCTGTTAACACGCTTACCTACACACCACCAGGATCCCACGACACCACCCGAACACGCACCCGAAGGCACGCACCCAGACAGCATGATGGTTAGCACAATGGCTTCAGCATTGGGCGGTTACAACGCGGTACCAGAATATCAACTGGTTGTCCATCGACTACGCCTGTCGGCCTCGCCTTAGGACCCGACTAACCCAGGGCGGATAAACCTAGCCCTGGAACCCTTAGTCAATCGGCGGGGAGGATTCCCACCTCCCATTCGTTACTCATGCCTGCATTCTCACTCCCACACGCTCCACCCACCATCACCAGCAGGCTTCACCGCACGCAGGACGCTCCCCTACCCACCCACACACCCGCAAGAAGCTAAACTCCTCAAGGCTATAACGTGTGAGTGCCACAGCTTCGGCGGTACGCTTAAGCCCCGCTACATTGTCGGCGCGAAACCACTTGACCAGTGAGCTATTACGCACTCTTTCAAGGATGGCTGCTTCTAAGCCAACCTCCTGGTTGTCACCGCGATCTCACATCCTTTCCCACTTAGCGCACACTTAGGGGCCTTAGCTGATGATCTGGGCTGTTTCCCTCTCGACGACGAAGCTTATCCCCCGCCGTCTCACTGCCATGCTCAACCTAACGGCATTCGGAGTTTGGCTGACGTCAGTAACCCAAAGGGCCCATCAGCCATCCAGTAGCTCTACCTCCGCCAGGCAACACACAACGCTGCACCTAAATGCATTTCGGGGAGAACCAGCTATCACGGAGTTTGATTGGCCTTTCACCCCTACCCACAGTTCATCCCCCAGGTTTTCAACCCTGGTGGGTTCGGTCCTCCACAAAGTCTTACCCCTGCTTCAACCTGACCATGGGTAGATCACCCCGCTTCGGGTCCAGAACACGCGACACACGCCATAATTTCAGACTCGCTTTCGCTACGCATACCCCACACGGGTTAAGCACGCCACGTATCACTGACTCGCAGGCTCATTCTTCAAAAGGCACGCCATCACCCCACAAGGCTCTGACGGCTTACAGGCACACGGTTTCAGGTACTATTTCACTCCCCTCCCGGGGTACTTTTCACCATTCCCTCACGGTACTATCCACTATCGGTCATCAAGGAGTATTCAGGCTTACCAGGTGGTCCTGGCAGATTCACACGAGATTCCACGAGCCCCGCACTACTCGGGCACCCACCCCACCAGCATATGTCACAGTCCGCCTACACGACTCTCACGCACTACGGTCCACCATCCCAAATGGTTCGACTCCCACAACACACACCAGCCCACCCCCGGCAGAGAATGGACGAATGAGCCCCACAACACCGCACACGCAACCCCCGCCGAGTATCACACGCACACGGTTTAGCCATCCTCCGCTTTCGCTCGCCACTACTCACGGAATATCTCTTCCTACGGGTACTGAGATGTTTCACTTCCCCGCGTTCCCCCCACCACCCTATACACGTTCAGATGATGGTAACCAGGCACAACCCCAGCTAGGTTCCCCCATTCGGACACCCTCGGATCACAGTTCGCTCGCCAACTCCCCGAGGCATATCGCAGGCCGCAACGTCCTTCATCAGCTCTTGATGCCAAGGCATCCACCGAATGCCCCACACAACTAAACAAAACCACAGAACAAAAAAGATGCTCACAACCACTATACAAATCACAAACAACCCACCACACCAACCACCACACACAACCACACGCGCGCAGGCAGCCAGCAAGCCACACAACCCCACAACACAGCAGGGCCACCGGCCAACAGGTATTGACCGTGAACCCGACAGCGTGTCCATCATCTACACCCAACCCCACAACGCACCCACACCCACCACACACAACGCATGATGACCAAGCATGAGCACAAGAAACCACCACACCACACCACCCACAAGCAGCACAGCACAGCAATCCCCAACAGGGCTCCCTAGAAAGGAGGTGATCCAGCCGCACCTTCCGGTACGGCTACCTTGTTACGACTTCGTCCCAATCGCCAATCCCACCTTCGACCACTCCCCCCGGAAAACCGGTTAGGCCATGAGCTTCGGGTGTTACCAACTTTCGTGACGTGACGGGCGGTGTGTACAAGGCCCGAGAACGTATTCACCGCAGCGTTGCTGATCTGCGATTACTAGCGACTCCACCTTCACGAAGTCGAGTTGCAGACTTCGATCCGAACTGAGACCAGCTTTAAGGGATTCGCTCCGCCTCACAGCATCGCAACCCTCTGTACCAGCCATTGTAGCATGCGTGAAGCCCAAGACATAAGGGGCATGATGATTTGACGTCATCCCCACCTTCCTCCGAGTTAACCCCGGCAGTCCCCCACGAGTCCCCACCACAACGTGCTGGCAACATAGGGCAAGGGTTGCGCTCGTTGCGGGACTTAACCCAACATCTCACGACACGAGCTGACGACAACCATGCACCACCTGCACACCCCCAACCAAATGCACCCCCATCTCTGGAGGCTCTGGGTGCATGTCAAGCCTTGGTAAGGTTCTTCGCGTTGCATCGAATTAATCCGCATGCTCCGCCGCTTGTGCGGGCCCCCGTCAATTCCTTTGAGTTTTAGCCTTGCGGCCGTACTCCCCAGGCGGGGCACTTAAAGCGTTAGCTACGGCGCAGAAACCACGGGTGGCCCCCACACCTAGTGCCCAACGTTTACAGCATGGACTACCAGGGTATCTAATCCTGTTCGCTCCCCACGCTTTCGCTCCTCAGCGTCAGTAACGGCCCAGAGACCCGCCTTCGCCACCGGTGTTCCTCCTGATATCTGCGCATTCCACCGCTACACCAGGAATTCCAGTCTCCCCTACCGCACTCAAGCCAGCCCGTACCCACCGCACGCCCCCAGTTAAGCCAGAGGATTTCACGGCAGACGCAACCAACCGCCTACAAGCCCTTTACGCCCAATAATTCCGGACAACGCTCGCGCCCTACGTATTACCGCGGCTGCTGGCACGTAGTTAGCCGGCGCTTCTTTACCCACTACCCTCACCACAACCCAAAGCTGCGGCTTGACCATGAGCGAAAGAGGTTCACAACCCGAAGGCCTCCATCCCTCACGCGGCGTCGCTGCATCAGACTTCCGTCCATTGTGCAAAATTCCCCACTGCTGCCTCCCGTAGGAGTCTGGGCCGTATCTCAGTCCCAATGTGACCGGTCACCCTCTCAGGCCGGTTACCCGTCAAAGCCTTGGTAAGCCATCACCCCACCAACAAGCTGATAGGCCGCGAGCCCATCCCCCACCAGAAAAAACCTTTCCACACACCACCATGCGACAATGTGTGAATATCCAGTATTAGCAGCCGTTTCCGACCGTTATCCCAAAGAAGAGGGCAGGTTACTCACGTGTTACTCACCCGTTCGCCACTCACCAACCCCAAGGAAAACCCCAAGGCCGTGCGTTCGACTTGCATGTGTTAAGCACGCCGCCAGCGTTCGTCCTGAGCCAGGATCAAACTCTCCGAACAAAACAAAGTCCAGAAAAACCCACCACACAACCACCACCACAACAAACAACAACAACAGCAGCAGCAGCCACACGGCAAGCAATCCCAACCAAAAAACAACTCAAAAACAAAAAACAGGCATAAACAACAAACACACTATCGAGTTCACAAACAACACCCACACACCCCCAAGGCAACCCCAAGCACACACCCAGAACCACCCAAAGGAAGAGGCCACCACCACAACCACAAAGCCGCAGCGACAAGAGAAAACACTACCCACCCCCACACAAACCGTCAAATCGCCCCCGCCTCCCCTCCCGAGCGCGCGACGACGAGGTTTTCCTTGGAATTACGCGGAACACCGACGCAGCTCAGGCCTTATTCGAGGCGCTTGTGATCTATTCGTGTTTCGCAGTGCACAGAATCAGCCGCTCCCGGTGGAGCGGTGCACGGCGATCTCATGCCCCGAAGGGCCCGGGCGAAGGGCGAGGGGGATACGGGAAGCGGGAGGGAGCGCATGGGGACGCACGGCCGGGAGAGGATCCGAGGCTGTCATCCGCCGCTCCCCGATAGCGGCCTTGCAGCGCACCTGCCCCCTTGCCCTCCGAGGAACGCCAGGCGCCCCGCGGCTCCCCGGGCGCCTCCCGGGAAGCGTCCGGCCCGCCGCGCATCGATCCCCTCATCCCCCATCAGAAGCCCCTCAGCCCCCGTATCGGGAGGACGGTTCGCCGCTCGGGCCGCTAAGAGCAGCGGCCGGAGCCGGGCTCTTCGCCCGATTCCGGCCGCATGCCGCGGTTCACCGCAGTCTTTCCGCCCATTGCCGAAGGCGCCGCGCGGCGGCGAGATGGCAGCGTCGCACCTCCGTGAGACGTCAGTGCCGCGCGTCCGTGCGCATCGCGCACGGCCCGCTTCAAGGGGCATCGCATCGGAGGCCCTCGGCGAAGGGCCGAGGATCAGCGTCCGTCGATGTCCTCCTGAACGGGGATGTCGACGGTCGGCAGGTCGCGAACGGCCTGACGGACCGCGCGCGAGACCGCGGGCGCAACGCGCTCATCGAACACGCCCGGGATGATGTAGTTCGCCGAGAGCTCGTCCTCGGAGATCACCGAAGCGATGGCCAGGGCCGCGACCCGCAGAACCTCCGTCGTGATCTCCTTGACCTTGGCATCGAGGAGCCCCCGGAAGAGGCCGGGGAAGGCGAGGACGTTGTTGATCTGGTTCGGGTAATCCGAACGCCCCGTCGCCACGACCGCGGCGTGCTCCGCAGCGCCGATCGGATCCACTTCGGGAGTCGGGTTCGCCAGGGCGAAGACGATGGCGTCGTCGGCCATCGTGGCGATGTCGGCGGGAGTGAGGATGTTGCCCTGGGAGACGCCGATGAAGACATCGGCGTCCTTGAGGCCCTCGACGAGGGTGCCGTGGACCAGGCGCGGGTTGGTCGCCTCGGCGAGCGCCTTGCGGCTCGGGTGCATGCCTTCGGTGTCATCGGCGGCGAGGGCCCCCGTGCGCCCGTAGCCGACGATGTCTTTCGCGCCCTGAGCGAGGAGGAGCCGGATGATCGCGTTGCCCGCCGCGCCGACGCCCGAGACGACGATGCGGACGTCCTCGATCTTCTTCCCGACGAGCTTGAGGGCGTTGATCAGCGCGGAGAGGACGACGATCGCGGTCCCGTGCTGGTCGTCGTGGAAGACCGGGATGTCGAGCTCGGCGCGCAGGCGCTCCTCGATCTCGAAGCAGCGGGGCGCGGAGATGTCCTCCAGGTTGATGCCGCCGTAGGCCGGGGCGATCGCTTTGACGATCGAAATGATCTCCTCCGTATCGGTCGTGTCGAGGACGACCGGCCAGGCATCGACGCCGCCGAACTCCTTGAAGAGCACGGCCTTGCCCTCCATGACGGGAAGGGCGGCCGCGGGCCCGATGTCGCCCAGGCCGAGGACCGCGGTTCCGTCGGAGACGACGGCGACCGTGTTCGACTTCATCGTGAGCAGATGCGCCTTCTGGGGCATGTCGTGGATCGCTGTGCACACGCGGGCGACGCCCGGGGTGTAGGCGCGCGACAGGTCATCGCGATTGCGCAGCGGGACCTTCGAGGCGACTTCGATCTTGCCGCCGATGTGCGAGAGGAAGGTCTGGTCCGCCGTCGAGGACACGATCACGCCGGGGAGTGCCGCGAGGGCGTTGCGGACCTCGCGCCGCTGCTCGGAGTCGCGCAGGTCGCAGGTGAGGTCGAGGACGATCGAACCGCGCATGGACTCGGCGACGTCGAGGCCGCGCACCTCAGCGCCCTGCTCGACCGCCGCGTCGACGACTGCGGCGATCGAAGAGGCCGATTCGTCGATCTCGATCCGGTAGGAAGCCGTGTATGAGGGAGATGTGCGCATGGTGTTCCTCGCCAGTAGGTGCAGCCGAAGCCTTGTACTCGGCCATGGTAGGCGCCTGAGCCTCAACGGGTTCGGCGAGGGCGAAAGGTGGACACCGTCCCCCGTCACGCCGTGAACGACGGCTTCGGCTCCGAACCCGTATCCGCGCGGCGGCGGCCTTCAGCGTCGAGCGCCACGGCGGCGAGCAGGACGAGGCCCTTGACGACCGCGGCCGGCGCCGATCCGATGCCGACGAGGAGCAGGCCGTTGGAGAGAACCGCCATCAATGCGGCGCCGAGGACCGCACCGAGGATCGATCCTCGACCGCCGGCGACCGCCGCGCCTCCGATGAAGACCGCGGCGATCGCGTCCAGCTCCCACAGCTGCCCGTCGAGCGGCCCGGCAGCCGTCGACCGGCCCGCGAACATCATTCCGGCGAGAGCCGCCAAAAGCCCCATGTTGGCCATCACGAGGATCTGAACCTTCTGAACATTCACCCCCGAAAGAGCGGCGGCTCTCGCGTTCCCCCCGATCGCCCTCACGTGGCGCCCGAAGGCGGTGCGCGTCGAGACCACGTGGTAGACGGCGACCAGGACGAGGACGACCACTCCGGGGATGGGGAAGGAGGTGCCGGGACGCCCCGAGGCGAAGAGGAAGGTGAGGATGCCGATCCCGATGATCGCCGCGGCGGAGGCGAGCCAGGGCCGGAGCGTTGATTCCTCGAGGCCGTGCCGACGCCGACGGATCCTCGAAGCGAAGATCCGTGAAACCGCCAGGGCCGCGCACACGGCGCCGACGGCGACGGTCGCGAGGTTGATCCCGGCGATGTTGCCGATCGACGGCAGGTATCCGGCGCCGAGGACGGTGAACTCCGAAGGCACGGGCACCGAGAGGGCCGCCGAACCCCATTGGACGCCGCCGCGCAGGATGATCATGCCTGCGACGGTCACGATGAAGGCGGGAAGCGCGAAGCGGGCGACGATGAAGCCCTGCGCGGCCCCGACGAGCGCGCCGATCGCGAGTCCGAGGACGAGGCCGATCCACCACGGAGCGCCGGACGCCGCCAGGACGAGTGCCGCGCACATCGACGAGAAGGCGGCCGTCGAGCCGACCGAAAGGTCGAGCTGCCCGACCGTGACCACCAGGATCATGCCGATTGCGAGCACCGCGATATGGGCGTTCGCCATCACGATGTTCTGGAGATTCGTCGGCGCGAGCATATGGGAGCCGGTGATGAACTGGAAGACGACGAGGAGGACGATCACAAGCGCCCCCACGAAGCCGACCTGCGCGAATCCTTCGTTGTTCACGGTCCACTTCATCATGTCCTCCGCCCTGTTCGACATCGGCGCCTTCGCTTCCGCCTGCGTAAATACTAGGGGCCGAGGGCGCGGCGCGTGTCCGGGCGAGCGGGAAGGCCCCGTCCTGGGAGCGTGCGCGCTCTCTCGCGCGCCCTCGGCGATTCCCATCACCGAAGGTCAAGGCTTGGTCGGTAGACTCGAGCTGTGGAAACGTCCGGGGTGTTCGCTGGGTCGCAGACCTCCTTGAGGGAGGCCAATTCCGCGCGCGTCCTCGAGGCCGTGAAGCGTTACGGGCGGATCACGCAGGTCGAGCTCTCGGCGATGACGGGGCTGTCCCAGGCGACGATCTCCAATATCGTCAAACAGCTGGCGGCGAACGGAACGGTCGAACTGTCGTCCACGATCCGTTCGGGCAGGCGCGCGCAGCTGGTTTCGCTCGCGCGGACCGGCACCCTAGTCGCCGGAATCGCGATCGGACGCCGCGCCCTCGTCGCCCGGATCTTCGACGCCTCCGGCGAGGATCACGCCCGCCAGACCCTCCCCCTTCCCCTGGATCACAAGGTCGATACGACTCTCGACCGGGCGGCCCTGCTGCTCATGGAGCTCCTCGAGACCTCCGGGGGCGACCCGGACGGCCTCGCGGCGATCGGACTGTCCCTGCCCGCCCCCGTCGACCCGGCATCGGGGATGATCTCAGCGCGCGGCGTCATGCGCGGTTGGGAGGACATCGACGTCGGCTCCGTGCTGAAGCGGCGCCTGCACAAGGACGTCCTCGTCGTCAACGACGCGAACGCCGCCGCCCTCGCCGAGAACCGTTTCGGCTCCTTGCGCGGCTCCGATTCCTGCGCTTACGTGCGCGCCTCCTACTTCACCGGGTCCGGCATGATCCTCGACGGAAGACTCCGCACGGGTTCTCGGGGGATCGCCGGCGAGATCGGGCACATCATCGTGGACCCCGCTGGGAGGATCTGCGCCTGCGGCGCCAGGGGCTGCCTCAATACGGTCGTCGGAGCCGAGTCGCTCCTCGACCTCCTGCGCCTGAGCAGGGGGCCGATGACCCTGTCCGACCTCCTGTCCCTCGCAGCCGCGGGCGACCCCGGGTGCCGGCAGGTCATCACCGACGCAGGCGCGACCATCGGTCAGGTCCTGGCCGACCTGACCACCGCGATCGGTTTGGATCGCATCGCGATCGGCGGTGAGCTCGCACAGGCCGGCGAGGTCTTCTTCGAGCCGATACGCCGGGCCCTGTCCGATCGTCCGATGGCCGGTTCGGCCGCTGTGGAATTTGTGCGCGCGGCACTCGGCGACGATGCCGAGCCCCTGGGCGCGGCGGCACTGGCGCGCGACGCCTTCGTCCCGTCCTACGCACCCCCATCGACTGCATCGACGGAGGACTCATGATCGATCCGCGCAACCCCCTGCTGGAGATCTCCGGCCTCACGAAGCGCTTCGGCGGCGTGGAGGCGCTGGTCGGTGTGGATTTCGCGGTCCATCGGCACGAGGTGGTCGCCCTCGTCGGCGATAACGCCGCAGGCAAGTCGACCCTGGCGCGCACGCTTGCGGGCGTCCTCGCCCCGGACGAGGGCTCGATCCGCCTCAAGGGGAAGGAGGTCTCGCTCTCCTCCCCCATCATCGCCCTGAGGCACGGCATCGCCTCCGTCTTCCAGGAGACGTCGCTGTGCGACAACCTCGACGTCGTTTCCAATATCTTCCTCGGCCGGGAGGTCTTCGATCATCGGCTCCTCGATGACGAGGAGATGGAGTTGCGCGCCCGGTCCTATCTCGACCGTCTGGGGGCGAGGATCCCCGACCTGCGGGTGCCCCTGCGCCGTCTCACCGCCGGTCAGAGGCAGTGCGTCGCAGTCGCCCGGACCCTCGTCTCGGATCCCGATCTCGTCATCCTCGACGAACCCACGGCGTCGATGTCGATCGCGCAGACCGCCGAGGTCCTCATGCACGTGGCCCGCCTCCGGGACCTCGGAATCGGAGTGGTGTACATCTCCCACAATCTCACGGACGTGGTGACGATCGCCGACCGCGTCGAGGTCTTCCGCCACGGCCGCAACAACGGCTCCTTCGTCGCCCCGGATCTCAACGCCGAGGACATCATCGCCGCGATCACCGGGGCCTCCCGGGTCGCCCTGTAGGCCTCCTTCGCGGCGGGGCGGGCGGACGGAGGCTTGCGCCTCCTGCGAGGCGCACGGGGCGCATCCGCGATGCTCTTTCATGAGGCGCATCCGCGATGCTCTTTCATGAGGCGCATCCGCACTGCGCTTGCACGCTTCCACGAGGCGCATCCACGATGCGTTTGACATCTCACGAAGTGCTCGACGTGCTTTTCCTCCCCCCGCTCAACGCCCAGGAGAGCGAATGCGCCGGTGCCCCGCCTCTTCGGAGGCGGGGCACCGGCGTCGTCTTCGACGAGCGGCCCTCAGTTCACCTCGACGCGCCCATGGCGCCCCGAGACGCGGTGAAGCGGAGGGTCAGGGCTTCACTTCGCGGCATTGACCAGATCGAGGCGGTGCGCGTCGTCCTTGTAGACGTCGGCGGCATTCTCAGAGGTCACGATCTGCGGGGTGAGCAGGAAGGACTTGACCGGGTTGCCCTCCATCGACTCGTACTGCTTGTCATCGAGGGTCGCGCCGTCCACCTTCGGGGCGGCCTCGCCCTTGGCGAGCTGGATCGAGAGGGCGACCGTGGCCTTCACGAGCGGACGGGTGTCCTTGAAGATCGTCGAGTACTGCTTGCCCTGGGTCACCCAGGTCACCGACTCGTCCTCGGAATCCTGACCGGTCACGACCGGGACCGGCTTGCCGGCCTGCTCGACGGCGGTGATGATCGCGCGACCGAGGGTGTCGTTCGGGGACAGGACGCCGTCCGGCACCGCATCGCCCTGGTAGGTGGAGGTGAGCAGCGCGGCCATGCGGTCCTGGGCGTTCTTCGGGAGCCATCCTTGCGTGGCGACCTGCGTGAATTCGGTCTGCCCGGACTTCACGACGAGGGTACCGTCATCGATCTTCGGCTGGAGGACGTCCATCGCGCCGCCGAAGAACTTGAGGGAGTTGGAGTCATCCGGGGAACCTCCGAAGAGCTCGATGTCCCACGGGGACTCGCCGGCCTTGGCCGCCAGGCCCTCGAGGAGAGCGGTCCCCTGAAGCTGACCGACCCCGAAGTTGTCGTAGGCGATGTAGTAGTCGATGTCCTTCGTGTTCGTCAGCAGGCGGTCGTAGGCGACGATCGCGATGCCCGCGTCCTTCGCGGCCTTCAGCTGGGTGCCGAGCTGGGAGCCGTCGATCGCGCCGATGACGAGGACGTTCACGCCGTTCTCGATCATCGCGGAGATCTGGTTCTGTTGCTCGGCAACGCCGCCGTTCGCGAACTGGATGGTGCAGGTGATGCCCTCCGCCTCGCAGTTCTGCTTGAACATGTCCTCGGCCTCGACCCAGTTCTGGGAGGTCTTCTGGGGCATCGCGATGCCGACCGAGATGCCGTCCGAAGCCGGAGCCGCGGACTGATCGCCGCTGGCGGCGCTGCCGGTATCCCGGGCGCCGCAGCCGGCCATCGTAAGGGCGAGCGCCGCAGCCGCGGAGCCCGCGGCGAGGGCGTTGAGAGTCTTCATTGTCTCTTCTCCACTGAGTTGTTGGTTGACCACTGAGTTGGTGTTCGATCGGGTCTCCACCGAATCCGATGGGCCCAGGGTTTCCGGGATTGATCCTCCCGCTTGGGTTTCCGGGATTCCCCGCTCGTTTCCGAGCGGGCCCCGGGGTGCCGGGCGAGCGCGCTGCGCTCCCCCGGCATTCCGATCCGAGCCGGGGCTCAGGATTCGGCGGGTTTGGCTTCGGCCGCTTGGGCGGCCTTCTGGTTGGCTCGCGCGTTCTGGAAGGTCCCGATGATGGAGCGCTTCCCCTGCCTCTTGGAGTAGACGTCGACCGCGACCGCTGCGAGGAGCACGAGGCCCTTGATGATCTGCGTCCAGTCGGATCCGACGCCCATGAGCTGGAGGCCGTTGTTGAGGAAGGCCATGACGAGCGCGCCGACCATGGTGCCCATGATGGTGCCGACACCGCCGGAGACCGCAGCACCGCCGATGAAGACGGCCGCGATCGCGTCGAGCTCCCACATGTTGCCGTCGGCCGGTCCCGACGCCGTCGAGCGCCCGATGAAGAGCATCCCGGCGAGGGCGGCGAGGACGGCGGAGTTGCAGATGACGAAGAAGTTCGTCTTGACGACCTTCACGCCAGTGAGTTCGGCCGCCGCTTTGTTGCCGCCGATCGCGTACACGGATCGGCCCAGGACCGTGCGCTCGGCGAGGAAGGAGTAGACGAGGGCGAGGACGACGACGATGACGCCGGGGATCGGGAAGGACGTACCGGTACGGCCGGTCGCGAAGATCCAGGCGAAGATGAGGATCGCGCCGCCGAGGACGAGGATGCGAACGGCGGGCACCCAGATCGGGGCGGGGTCGGCCTCGAAGCCCTTCTTCGCGACGTAGGAGCGCCATTCCTTCCAGGCCAGGGCGAGCACCGCGATGAGCGCGAGGATCATCGTGGGCAGGTTGAAGGGGATCACCTCGGGGGCGATGTCGGGCAGGTATCCGGCGCCGAGGGTCTGGAAGAGCTCGGGAACCGGAACGGTGAGGGACTTGCCGATGAGCTGGTTGACGCCGCGGAAGAGGAGCATACCCCCGAGGGTGACGATGAATGCCGGGATCCCCCACTTGGCGACCCAGAAGCCCTGCCAGGTGCCGATGAGGATGCCGACCGCGACGCCCAGGAGGATGGCGAGCCAGGGGTTGAGGCTCCAGTCCCGCATGGCGACGGCGACGACGATGCCGACCGTCGCGGCGACGGATCCGACGGACAGGTCGATGTGCCCGGCGATGATGACGAGGACCATGCCGATCGCGAGGACGAGGACGTAGGTGTTGCCCATGACCAGGTTCATCAGGTTCTGCGCCTGGAAGACCTTGCCGTCGGTCTTGAACTGGAAGAACAGGGCGATGGCGGCGAGGGCGGCGACCATGCCGACCTGACGGAAGTCCCCGCCGAACAGTGATTTGAGATTCTTCTTCATGGAAGTGGACCTTCGAGCGTGTTGAGTGGGGTGGTCAGTTCGAGGCGGTATGGCTTGTCATCAGGTGCATGAGGCTTTCCTGATCGGCATCGGCCGTGTCCATGCAGCCGGTGACCTCGCCCTCGAAGATGGTGTAGATGCGATCGGTGATGCCCAGGAGCTCGGGGAGCTCCGAGGAGATCACGATGACCGCCTTGCCCTGCTCAGCGAGGGCGTGGATGAAGGTGTAGATCTCGTACTTCGCGCCGACGTCGATGCCCCGCGTCGGCTCGTCGAGGATGAGGACCTCCGGGTCGGTGAACATCCACTTGGCGAGGACGACCTTCTGCTGGTTGCCGCCCGAGAGTGTGGAGACGCCGGTCATGACCGAGGGGGCCTTGATCCGCAGGTTCTCGCGGTACTCCTCCGCGTAGCGCTTGCCGAGTTCGATGTCGAGCGCGACCCCCTTCTTGATCTTGGAGGGCTTCGCGGAGACGACGGATTCGTGGATGAGCTCGAGCAGGTTGAGGCCGAGCATCTTGCGGTCCTCGGAGAGGTAGGCGATGCCCGAATCGATCGCTTCGGGGACGCTGTTCGCCTTGATCCTGCGACCGTCGATGCGGACCTCGCCACGTTCGTGGACTCCGTAGGAGTGGCCGAAGATCGATCGTGCGAGTTCGGTGCGGCCCGCGCCCATGAGGCCCGCGAGGCCGACGACTTCTCCGGCGCGCACGTTGAGGGTGGAGCCCTTGCAGACGTAGCGGTCGGGATTGATCGGGTGGCGGACCCACCAGTCCTCGACCTCGAACTTGATCTCACCGGGATGGGGATCGCGCGCCGGGTAGCGGTTGTCCAGGGAGCGGCCGACCATGAGGCGGATGATCTCCTCCTGGTTGATCGGGCCCTCGTCCGTGTCCATCCATCCGACGGTCTTCCCGTCCCGGATGATCGTCACCGCATCGGCGACGGCGGAGACCTCATCGAGCTTGTGCGAGATCATGATCATCGCGACGCCGCGTTCGCGCTCCTTGCGCATGAGGTCGAGGAGGTGCGCGGATTCCTCTTCGTTGAGCGCGGACGTGGGTTCGTCGAGGATGAGGAGCTTCACGTCCTTCGCGAGCGCCTTCGCGATCTCGACGAGCTGCTGCTTGCCGACTCCGATGTCCTTGATGAGTTCATCGGGGTTCTCATCGAGCCCGACTTCGGCCATGTACTTGAGGGCGCGCTCCCGGGTGGCGTGCCAGTCGATGACGCCGTGACGCTTGACCTCGTTGCCCATGAACATGTTCTCGGCGATGGAGAGCTGGGGGATGAGCGCGAGTTCCTGGTGGATGATGACGATGCCCGCCTTCTCGGAGTCGCGGATCGAGGAGAAGCTCACCTCCTCGCCCTCGAACTCGATGGCTCCCGAGTAGGTGCCGTGCGGGTGGACGCCGGAGAGGACCTTCATGAGGGTCGACTTCCCGGCCCCGTTCTCGCCGCAGATGGCGTGGATCTCGGCGTTGCGCACGGCCAGGTTGACGTCGTCGAGGGCGACGACCCCTGGAAAGACCTTCGTGATGTGACGCATCTGGAGGACGACGCGTTCACGACATGAGTCAGTCATTGGTTCTCCGCTGAACTGTGGACCGATAGGTTCCGCCGTGTCGACTTCGACATCGGCTTGCGGCCTCAAGTGTGCACTGCCTCCGAGGTCGAAAAACTCTGATTTCACGAACTGTAATCAAACCGTTATTTTGACTTCATCTCTTGAAGACAAGGTTTCGAGCCTGCGGAATCAGGGATACCGGCGAGGACGTGTGACGTTGGTCGGGCGTGTCGTGATGGTTTGAACCGCTCTGGGTTCGGTGGAGACCTCATCCCTTGGAAGGAGAGGAGGGAGTCATGTCGCAGAGGAAGGTTGAGGCTGCTTCAGATGCCTCGTCGAGCCGTGTTGTTTCGGGTGAAGCGCTCCGGGTTTTGTCCTGCTTCTTGAGTGGGTGGATGTCGCCTCTGGCGTCCAGTGTTGATTGTGGGCGCGGATGAGGTCTTCGGGCGTCTGGCAGTCCAGGGCCTCGTGGGGGTGGATTGTGTTCTGCCAGTGCACCCATGACAGGGTCGCGAATTCAACTTCGGCCAAGGACTCCTACGGCTGGGAGGAAATGAGCTCGGTCTTGCACAAGCCGTTGACCGTTTGGGCGAGCGCGTTGTCGCAGGAATCTCCCACGGCCCTCGTCGACGCCTCAATTCCCAGTTCAGCGAGCGTGTCATTGCAGACAAACCAGACGTACTGGGAGCCGTGATCCGAATGGATCAGACCGTGGAGGTTCCCTTCGGGCTGCGCAATCGCTTGGTCTCATGCTTCCAACGGCAGAGCTTTTGGTCTTCGCGGACGAGCGCGTCGATCAGCCCGCGATCTTGCGGGAAAGGCATTGGTGACGAACGCGGTGCAGACGAATCCGACCTTAGTTCGCACGCACGAGGCGGACCTCCCGCTCGCGGGGAATGTCGGCGAACCGCAAGCGATGGCGCATCGGCCGTGAACGTGCGTTTGAAATGGTCTGGGCGCCCATCCTTGTCTTTGCGCCTCCAGGTGATGATAGGGGCCCGGCCTGGGCGAACACCACGGATACCCGCTGCGCGCACGAGCCGCGCTACCTGCTCTCGCCCCGCACTCCAACCTGCGCGCCTGAGGGCGTGCCACATTGTGCGCACCCCTCAAGCGCCACACCACCCGGATTTGCTTGGCCGCGACTTCACCGCCAGTGCGCCCAACCGGCTGTGGGTCACGGACCTGACCTACGTTTCCACCAGAACCCGGTGTTGCCCATGTCTGTTTCATCAGTGACGTCTTCGCTGTCACAGCGAAGGTCGGGCCTCAGTTCACCTCGATTCGCTACGGGCAACGCCGAGCTGCAATCGGAGCAACCCCTTCCATCGGCACGGTCGGCGACAGCTACGACAACGTTGGCTGAGAGTGTCAACGACCACTACAACGCCGAATGCATCCGCGGGCCTGCCATCAAGGGCCGTGGAAGAGCATCGAAGAAGTCGAACTCGCCACCTCGGAACGGGTCTACTGGCACAACCACCATCGCTTCGCAGCCGTCCCGGACCACCGACCACCCCTGGTTCGGAACCGTACGACGCTGCCCACGGTAAGCGCCTGGAACTGGCCACACACCGATAAACCCAGTCTCGCCGAACCCGGAGCGGTTCACCAGGCGTTTCCCCGGAGGACGGGACGCATCTACTGTTCGAAATCGTCGTCCTGAATCCTGGTCCAACCGACGATCAACACAGCAACTTGAAGACCGCAGGCGACCGCTGAGATCTCCGCGAGAACGAGAAGGGCATTGGCGACGAGCACATGCAATCCCGAGCCCGCATGGATCATGCCCGACTCGGTAAGCGCGGGTAGCAGGACCACCGACGGCACGTATCGAAGAACGACGGCGGCGACGAAAGTCCCGAGAATCCCTAGTAGAAGCCTCCGGCGCCTTTCTTGATTCCGCATGTTCACCACCACGATCCTGAAGCCCAGACGCCGGTGCTGTATGCCTTGAATCGTTTTGTGGAAGCAACGTTCCCCCACGGCACGGAAGCGCCTGCAGAGCCGTACGATGTCGTAGACGTGCACCCCAGTGAATACCAAGACTCCCAGACTCCGAAATCCGAGCCGTTGTACCCCCGATAATAGCCCCGCCCTTGACCACAGACCTGCATCCACGACGCATCATTCACATCAAAGCCGTAGTAAACCCTTGTGGAATCGTCCATCCCGATAACATTGTCACCCCAATACCCTTGACTCCATACTCCGTAATTGGCGATGTAGCCCCGGGAGGCTCGGGATGGTTGCGGCGATTCACCCGGGCGAGACTCCTTTATGAGACTCAAGATGTCATCGCGCGACACCGCGGATTCTCCGAGTCGAGCCGATATGGGCTCAAAATCGCCATCGACGAGAATCACGGTCGTCGACTGGTCAATGACGCCAGTCGGGAAGAAACGCGACTCTCCTACCCGTAAAACCGCAGGACTAGACTCATCGACCACGACGAAATCCGAGCCTCGGAGAACAACCGCGGTTTGAGGATCCTCCCGCTCATCGGCCTCCGGCATCGGATCCGCCTGCGCACTCGCACCGACGAAAATCAGGACGACCGACAAGAAGAGCGAAACGGGGACCGCAAAGCGGAAACACTTCATCGGACTCGTACCTCAACATACTCAGGAGATGGAACCCAATGTGATAATTCTCTCATTGAGCGGAAAACCTGTCAATGGGTAAGCCGCTATACGAAGTGATACATGAACATGTGTCTAATGACCTCTATCGAATCGTGCCTCGGCTGTTCATCCGAGCGGTCGGGCCAACGTCAACCCGGCTCGCAGGTCGAAGCAGCACTCGACTGAGTGGCGGGGGACGAGGAGACCTCCCCTCAGCGATTCCATCTTCAAGCCTGTCACGGCGGGTGTTCATCTGCGAACTCGCATTACATGATCCAGACGAAGGCGTCCGGACATCGCATCAACCACGCCGCGGCCCCGTCGGCGAATGCCGACGGGGCCGACACGGCTCCTGAAAGCTCAGGCCTCGACCATCTCCATGATCAACTCACGCACGCGAGCGGCATCGGCCTGCCCGCGCGTCGCCTTCATCACAGCACCGACCAGGGCCCCGACCGCCTGGAGCTTGCCGCCCCGGATCTTCGCGACGATTCCGGCATTGCCCTCGATGGCCTCCTTGACGGCGGCGGTCAGCGCACCGTCGTCGGACACGACCTCGAGACCGCGGGCCTCGACGACCTGAGTCGGCGAGCCCTCGCCCTCGAGAACCCCTTCGAGCGCCTGACGCGCGAGCTTGTCGTTGATCCGGCCCGAATCGATGAGCGACTGGAGTTCGGCGATCTGCGCGGGCGTCACGGGCATGTCCTCAAGGGACAGCTCGCGCTCCTTCGCACGGCGCGACAGCTCGCCCATCCACCACTTGCGCGCCGAATTCGGATCGGCGCCCGCGGCGACGGTCGCCTCGATGATCTCAAGCGCCCCGGCGTTGATGACGTCGCGCATCTCCATGTCCGCGAAGCCCCACTCCTGCCGGAGTCTGCGCCTCTTGGCGACCGGGAGCTCGGGCAGAGTCGCGCGCAGCTCCTCGACCCATTCGCGAGCCGGCGCGACCGGGACGAGATCGGGCTCGGGGAAGTAGCGGTAGTCCTCGGCATCGGACTTCTCGCGCCCCTGGGACGTGGAGCCGTCCTCTTCGTGGAAATGCCGCGTCTCCTGGACGACCTCGCCGCCCGAGGCCAGGATCGCGCCCTGCCGCTGCATCTCGTAGCGCACGGCCGCCGCGATGCCGCGGAAGGAGTTGACGTTCTTAGTCTCCGTGCGCGTGCCGAGCGGCGCCTCGGGCGAGGGGCGAAGCGACACGTTGACGTCGGCGCGGACGTTGCCGCGCTCCATGCGGGCCTCGGAGACCCCAAGCGCCCGGAAGATGTCGCGCAGGGTCTGGACGTAGGCGGCCGCGACCTCCGGAGCGCGCTCCCCGGCGCCCGTGATGGGCCGGGTCACGATCTCGACGAGCGGCACGCCCGCGCGGTTGTAGTCCACGAGGGAGTGATCCGCGCCGTGAATGCGGCCGTCGGCGCCGCCCACGTGCGTGTTCTTCCCGGCGTCCTCCTCCATGTGCGCGCGCTCGATCTCGACGCGGAACAGGGTCCCGTCCTCGAGCTCGACATCGACGTAGCCGTTCGCCGCGATCGGCTCGTCGAACTGCGAGGTCTGGAAGGCCTTCGTCAGATCGGGGTAGAAGTAGTTCTTGCGCGCGAATCGGCAGTACTCGGCGATCTCGCAGTTGAGGGCGAGGCCGATCTTGATCGCGTACTCGACGGCCGTCCTGTTGACGACCGGGAGGCAGCCGGGCAGGCCGAGCGACACGGGCGTCACATAGGTGTTCGGATCGCCGCCGAAGGCGTTGGGAGCCGCGTCGAACATCTTCGTCTTCGTGCCGAGCTCGACGTGCACCTCGATACCCAGAACCGGATCGAAAGCGGCTGCGACCTCGTCGTATGCCATGAGCTCAGTCATCAGTTCCCCTCCCAGCTTCCGGCCGGGCAGGAGGCCGCGACCTCGTCGCTCAGGGCTTCGACGAGCCCGGCGACCTCGTACATGATCTGATCGCCGCGCGCCGGCGCGATGATCTGGAACCCGATCGGCAGGCCCTCGGAGCTCACGGCGTTCGGAACGCTCATCGCCGGCACGCCCGCGAGATTCGCCGGGATCGTGGCGACGTCGTTGAGGTACATCGCCATCGGGTCGTCGATCTTGTCGCCGAATGCGAAGGCCGTGGTGGGCGCCGTCGGGGACACGAGGACGTCGACCTCGCCGAACACGCGATCGAAATCGCGCTGGATGAGGGTGCGGACCTTCTGCGCGCTGCCGTAATAGGCGTCGTAGTAGCCGGCCGACAGGACGTGCGTGCCGAGGATGATGCGGCGCTTCACCTCATCGCCGAATCCGGCCTCGCGGGTGGCGGCCATGACGGAGGCGGCGGTCACCGGGCCCTCGCTCGGCTCGACGCGGATGCCGTAGCGCATGCCGTCGAAGCGCGCGAGGTTCGAGGAGACCTCCGCCGGCATGATGAGGTAGTAGGCGGCGAGCGCGTAATCGAAGCTCGGGCAGGACACCTCAACGACCTCGGCGCCCGATTCGCGCAGGGCTTCGACGGTCGCGTTGAAGGCGGAGAGGACCTCGTCCTGATAGCCCTCGCCCGACAGCTCCTTGACGACGCCGATCTTCAGGCCCTCGATGCGCTTGGCGCCGACGGCGGCCTCCACCGCGCGCCGGAGTTCCGGGACCGGCTCATTGAGCGAGGTCGAGTCGAGGGGATCGTGTCCGGCGATGAGCTCGGTGAGCGCGGCGGCGTCGGCGACCGTGCGCGTGACCGGGCCGATCTGGTCGAGGGAGGAGGCCATTGCGACGAGCCCGTAGCGCGACACCTGACCGTATGTCGGCTTCGCGCCGACGGTGCCCGTGACCGAACCGGGCTGGCGGATCGAGCCGCCCGTATCGGAGCCGAGGGCGAGCGGCACCATGTAGGCGGCGACCGCCGCCGCACTGCCTCCGCCGGATCCGCCCGGGATCCTCGTCGTATCCCACGGGTTGAGGGTCGGGCCGTACGCGGAGTGCTCGGTCGAGGAGCCCATCGCGAACTCATCCATGTTCGTCTTGCCGACGATGGGAAGGCCCGCCTCCTGGATCTTCTTCACGACGGTCGCGTCGTAGGGCGGCAGCCAGCCCTCGAGGATCTTCGAGGCGCAAGTCGTCGGGATCCCGCGGGTCACCATGTTGTCCTTGAGGGCGATCGGGACGCCGGCGAGCGGATGGAGATCCTCGCCCGCCGCGCGCTTGGCGTCGACCTCGGCCGCGGTGGCGAGCGCCCCCTCGCGATCGACGAACAGGAATGCGTTGAGCTTCGGGTTCAGGGCCTCGATCCGGTCGAGGCAGGCGGTCGTGAGCTCGACCGAGGTGATCCGTCCGCCGGCGAGCAGCTCGGCGAGTTCGAGCGCCGATTTCTTCACGAGTGCGTTCATCATTCCTCCCCGAGGATCTGCGGAACGAGGAACATGCCGTCCTCGGAGGCGGGCGCCGCAGCGAGGACCTCGTCGCGGTCCAGGGTGTCCGCGATCTCGTCCTCGCGCCACACGTTCGTGAGCGGGATCGGGTGCGACGTCGCGGGAACGTCCGGCGTGGCGACTTCGGACACCTTGGCGACCGAGTCGGCGATGACGTCGAGTTCACCGGCGAAGCGCTCGATCTCCTCGGGAGTCAATGCGATATGGGCCAGGCCCGCAACGCGGGCGACCTCGTCAGTACTGATGCGTGACATGTTCGCCATCCTACTCATTGGCGGCCGTTGACTGATTCCCGCCGCTCGCCAAACGGGCCGGACGAGTCCCTTTATCCTTGAGGCCATGGATTGGAGCCGCAGACCCCGCCTCAGCGCCGACACCCTGAGCATCGTGAAGAAGGTCGGCCTCGGCATCATCGCGGCCCAGACGACCGCGCTCATCGCGGTCCACATGGTCGACCATATGCGCAAGCAGCGCGTTCCCGGCGGGCGGCACGGGTTCCCCGCCCTCGAGCCCGCCGATACGCAGGTCTCGTGCACGACCGTCCGGACCTACACCGAGGGGCGCTCCCTGTACGCGGACATGCTGGACGCGATCGGCCGGGCGAAGCACCACATCTACTTCGAGACCTTCATCTGGCGTTCGGACGAGTGGGGTCAGCGCTTCAAGGACGCGATCATCTCGGCCGCGAAGCGCGGCGTGCAGGTGTACTGCGTGTACGACGGTTTCGGCGTGCTCAATCAGGACCCGCGCTTCTTCATGTTCCCGAAGCTTCCGAACCTGTGGGTGAGGAAGTTCCCGGCGATCCGCTCGGGCCTGCTCACCTTGAATCTTCGGAACACGGGGCAGGACCATCGCAAGATCCTCGTGGTCGATTCGGAAGTCGGTTTCGTCGGCGGGTACAACATCGGCGATCCTTTCGCGAATGAATGGCGCGATACGCACGTCCGCGTGTCGGGCGCGGCGGTGTGGGAGCTGGAGAACGGCTTCGTCGACTTCTGGAATCACTTCAAGCCGAAGCGCGCCCCGAGGCTCCCCGACCAGGGGGCCCGGCGTTGGGAGGCGAAGACGACGGCGTCCTTCAACGCGCCGCACCGATTCCTCTATCCGATCCGCGGGATGTACATCGATGCGATGGAGAGGGCGACCGAGTCGATCACGATCACGACCGCCTATTTCATCCCCGACAAGGAGGTCCTTCAGGCGCTCATCGCGGCGGCCCGCCGGGGCGTGCGCGTGCGCGTCCTGATCCCCGAGTTCTCGAACCACATCCTCGCCGACTGGGTGGCCCGCCCCTACTACGGGCAGCTCCTGCGCGAGGGCATTGAGATCTGGCTGTACCAGCATGCGATGGTCCACTCGAAGACGATGACGGTCGATTCGATGTGGTCGACGATCGGGACTGCGAACATCGACCGGCTGTCGATGCGCGGCAACCACGAGGTGAACATGCAGTTCTTCTCGAGCGAGTTGGCCGAGCGGATGGAGGAGATCTTCGCGAACGACCTGACCACCTCGCGTCGGCTCACGATCGAGGAATGGGAGGGGCGCACGGTGCTCACGAAGATCGCCGAGCGCCTCCTCCACCCCTTCAAGTTCGTCGTGTGAGCCGTTGCCCCGCGTCCTTCGGCGGGGATCGGCGACGAGGGCGGCGCTCCTCGTGTCCGCCCGTGAGCGGGTGAAGGCGCTCCCCCTTCGGACTGCGATGCTTGCTCCGAGCACCGGTCGGCCTCAGTTCGAGGTCGTGAGGGAGCGTTTGTAGCGGGTTCCCCACTGGTCCATGGCGGCGAGGACGGGTTCGAGGGTGCGACCGAGCTCGGTCAGGGAGTACTCGACGCGGGGCGGGACCTGTGCGAAGACCTCCCGGCGGACGATGCCCGTCCCCTCCATCTCGCGCAGGTTCGCGGTGAGGACCTTCTGGGAGACGCCCGTGACGGAGCGCTTGAGTTCGCTGAAGCGCTTCGTCCCGGTGAGGAGGTCGCGGACGATGAGGGTGCGCCAACGGTTCGAGATGAGGAGGAGCGTCGTTTCGACAGGGCAGGCCGGAAGCTTCTCGAGAGTCGTCATGAATGCCTTCTGATCTGTTTAGTTTCCAAATGGTGCCTACAGCACAATAAAGTGCCTACTTCCATTCCGATACCGGCAATCGTATCGTCATTCCGTCAGCGAATGAACGCCTGAAGGAGAAGCACCATGAAGATCGCCGTCGTCGCGGCCAACGGCAAGGCCGGCCGCCTCATCACCGACGAGCTCATCGCACGCGGACACGATGTCACCGCCGTCGTCCGAACGGAGAACCGCTCGAACGCCCCGCACGCGATCCTCCGCGACATCCTCGACATCACCGCCGAGGACCTCGCCGGCTTCGAAGCCGTCGTCGACGCCTTCGGCGCCTTCATCTCCGAGGCCCTCCACCTCCACTCCGCATCGGCCTCGCACCTCGCCGACCTCGTCGCGACGACCGGCGCCCGCCTCTGCATCGTCGGCGGCGCGGGCTCCCTGCTCGTCGACGAGGACGGCACGCGCCTCCTCGACACCCCGGGATTCCCGGAGGAGTTCCGTCCCCTCGCAAGCGCGCAGGCGGACGAGGTCGCCCTCCTCAAGACGCGCGAAGACGCCGCATGGACCTTCGTCTCGCCCGCCGCCGTCTTCCTCGCCGACGGCGAACGGCGCGGCTCCTACGTCCTGGGCGACAACCGCTTCACCGTCGGCGAGGACGGCACCTCCGCCCTCTCCTACGCCGACTACGCGATCGCGATCGCCGACCTCGTCGAGGACGGCGGGCATGTCCGCGAGCACCTCTCGGTCCGCTGGGCCTGAACGCCCTTCCCGGGGCGGCGGGGTCGCCTCCCCGCCGCCCCGATCCGAAGAATGAGGAAGAAAGGAGCCGCCGAGCGATGACGAGCACCCTCACCGACCCGCGCGTCCGCCGACTCATCGAGGGACTCCTCGACGAGACCCCCGAAGCGCCCTGCGTCGAGGACTTCTGCGCGCGATTCGATTCGTCGCGCCTCGCCTTGCGCGCCCTCATGAACATCCGCGCGCCCGGCCCGCTCCCCGTCGAATGGCTCGCACTCCAAGACGAACTCCTGCGCGAGGAGAACGCGGCGCGCGCCCTCGCCCCCGAGGATGACGGACGGCTGTCGGTCTGGCGCGGGGACATCACCCGCCTCGAAGTCGACGGGATCGTCAACGCCGCGAACTCCGCGATGCTCGGCTGCTTCGCGCCCCTCCACTTTTGCATCGACAACGCGATCCACTCCGCGGCGGGCCTCCAGCTGCGCAACGAATGCGACGCCCTCATGCGCGGCGGCGCACTCGCGACGGGCGATGCCCGGGTGACGAAGGCGTGGAACCTCCCGAGCCGCTTCGTCATCCACACCGTCGGACCGATCGTCCGCGGGGAGCTCACCGCCGGGCACGAGGCCCTCCTCGCCCGCGCTTACCGCTCCGTCCTGAACGCCGCAGCCGCCCACGGCATGCGCTCGCTCGCCCTGTGCTGCGTCTCCACCGGCGTCTTCGGCTTCCCCGCCGAGCGCGCCGCCCGGATCGCCGTCGACGAGACGAAGGCCTTCGCCGAATCCAACCCCCTGCCCGAGCGCATCGTCTTTAGCGTGTACCACGAGTCCGACGAGGCCCTCTACAAGGAGCTCCTCTCATGACCGCGCCCGGCCTGTCCCGCACTGAGACATGGGACAACGAAGCGGCCATCCGCTCAATGGCCGCCGACCAGTCCGGCCTCGCAGTCCCGACCTCGTCGATCCCGCGCTGCCCGTGGTGCGGGGCGGAGGCCATGATGCACCTGCGCATCGACTCCCGTTTCGTCGAGGACGCCCAGTGGCACGAGGCCGCGGCCCGCTACCGGGACTTCACCGCCCGCCCCGGCCGCACCGTCTACCTCGAGCTCGGCGTCGGGATGAACACGCCGGGCATCATCAAGTACCCCTTCTGGCAGGCCGCCCGTGCCTCCCCGGACGCCGTCTTCGCGACCCTCGATTCGCACCCGCTCGTCCCGGCCGAGATCGCCGAGCGCTCGATCGCACTCCCCGGGGACATCGCGACCTCGATCCACGGGCTCACGAGGGCGAAGCAGAGCGCCTGAGGCGCAGCGGTGGGGCATCGGGGCTCTGCGCCTCACAACCCCGCCGGAGCGGGAGCGCCATCGGCGCGGGGAGGGGCGGGGGCTCCGCTACTCCCGCCGCACCAGCCCGAGGGCCTCGAGGCCCCCGTCGAGCAGCTCCTGGAAACGCGTCTCGTCGATGACGGGGACGCCCAGGGACTCCGCCTTCGTCGCCTTCGACCCCGCACCGGGACCCGCGACCACGAGATCCGTCTTCTTCGACACCGAGCCGGTGGCGCGCCCGCCGCGTTTGACGATCGCCTCCTTCGCGGATTCCCGGTCGTATCCGGGCATCGCCCCGGAGACGACGATCGCGAGGCCCTCGAGGACGTTGGAGACCGCTTCGACGGGTTCGTCCTCCATCGAAACCCCCGCACGCATCCACGCCTCGAGGAGCTCGACATGCCAATCGACCCCGAACCATTCGATGAGCGAGGCGCCGATCGTCGCTCCGACGCCTTCGACCGCTGAGAGCTGCTCGAGACTCGCCGCGCGCAGGGCCTCCATCGAGTGGAAGGCGTCGGCGAGGGCGCGCGCCGCGGTCGGACCGACGTGCCGGATCGACAGGGCGACGAGGATTCGAGCGAGCGGGCTGTTCTTCGCCTTGTCGAGTTCGGCGAGCATGTCGAGAGTGGACTTCGAGGGCTGGGTCTCGATCGGGACCATGCCCGGTTCGGACTTCCGGGTCGAGGCTTTGAACGCCTTCGTCCAGAAGTAGCGGACGCGCGTCCAGTCGCCGGTCGCTTCGCCCCGCTCCATCGCGGGCCGCCATACGAAGACCTCGCGCAGCGCATCGGCATCGAGGTCGAAGAGATCAGCTTCGCGCTTCAGCGCGGGCCGCTGGGGCGCCGGCAGAAGGGACTCGGCGGCGGCGAGCTGATCCGCGGGCGCGAGGTCGTCGACTCCCGCCAGGCGCAAGACGGTTCCGTCCTCGAGGAGGACGGCCTGACCGGCGACGAGGGATGCGGCGACATCCTCACGGGCCGCCTCCGGTTGCGTTAGGGCGAGTGCCGCTTCATCACCCAATCCCTCGATGTCCAGGGCCGAGCGCGCGCCGATGTGGGCGACGCGCTCGGTGATCTGCGCCGGGCATCCCGCTTTGTTCGGGCAGCGCAGGTCCACGTCGCCCTCCTTCTCCGCCGCCAGCTCCGAGCCGCACGAAGGGCAGCGATTCGGCATGACGAAGGGGCGCTCCTCCCCGGTGCGCGCGGCCGTGACCGGGCCGAGGATCTCGGGGATGATGTCCCCGGCCTTGCGCAGGACCACGAGGTCGCCGAGGAGGACCCCTTTGCGCGCGACTTCCTGCGCATTGTGCAGGGTCGCCCGGGACACTTTGGATCCGTCGACGAGGACGGTCTCCATGACGCCGTAGGGCGTGACCCGGCCCGTGCGCCCGACTTGGACCCGGATGTCGAGGAGTCGCGTGTGGACCTCCTCGGGCGGGAACTTGTAGGCGGCCGCCCACCTGGGGGCCCGGGAGGTCATGCCGAGGCTGCGCTGAAGGTCGAGGTCATCGACCTTCACGACGACCCCGTCGATCTTGTAGGCGAGGTCCTTGCGGGCGTCGGCGAGTTCGCCGATGCGCTCTTCGATCGCCTCCCGGCCCCGCAGGAGCCGGGTGTGCTCCGATACCGGAAGGCCCCAGGACTCGATGAGCCTGTACCAGGCGAACTGGCTCTTCGGGGCTTCGAAGCCGGATCCTCCGAGTTCGAGGAAGCCGACGCCGTGCGCCAGGACCGCGAGCGGGCGCTTCGCCGTCATCGCGGGGTCCTTCTGACGCAACGAGCCGGCCGCGGCGTTGCGCGGGTTCGCCAGCAGGGGCTCCCCCGCCTTCTCGCGCTCGGCGTTGTAGGCCTCGAAGTCCGCGATGGGGATGTAGACCTCGCCCCGGATCTCCACGCGATGCGGGAAGGGGCCGCCCCGCAGGGCCTGGGGGATGCTGGCGATCGTCAGGGCGTTAGCCGTGACGTCCTCGCCGGTGTAGCCGTCCCCGCGGGTCGCGGCGCGCACGAGGCGCCCATCGACGTAGAGGAGATTGACGGCGAGTCCGTCGATCTTCACCTCCGCGGTCATGTCGAGATCGCTCATTCCGAGGTCGGTCTCGACGCGCTCGATCCATTCGGCCAGCTCGCCCGGGGAGAAGACGTCGCTGATCGAGGTCATCTGCGCGAGGTGGCGCACCGAGGCGAAGTCCGATCGGGCGGCGCCCCCCACGCTCGCCGTCGGCGAGTCGGCGCCCGCGAGTTCGGGGTGGTCCCTTTCGATCGTCTCGAGCTCCCGGTAGAGGCGGTCGTAGTCCTCGTCGTTCATCTCCGGGGCGTCGTTCTCGTAGTACGCCTTGCGCGCGCGCTCGATGACGGCCACGAGGGCGTCGTGGCGTTCGCGAACGGCGGTCCAACGGGGCGAGTGCTCCTGCGCGGGCGCGTCCTTGTCAGTCATGGGCCCATTGTCGCATCGGCGGGGGCCTCTTCGGCCCGCTCGTACACGTCCCCCTGCACGACCGAGGTTATCCACAATCCGCGCACGCGCCCTTCGCGGCTTTCACGCGCCGGCGCCACAGTACGGGCAGGAGGAAACGCGAGACGGGGATGCACGATGGATGAAGCGGCGGCGAGCGCACGACTCGCCTTGAGGTCCGGGCATCACCTCGTCTGCGTCCGGGGCCCGGACACCGGACTCGTCCTCCCCCTGCCCTGCGAGATCGGAAGGGAGGGGACGGGGCTGGCGGATCCTCTGCTTTCACGCCATCACGCCCGCGTGAGGATGCGCGGCGCCAGGGCGCTCCTGACGGATCTGGGGTCGCGCAACGGCACCGCCCTTCGGTGGGGGCCTTTCAAGAGGGGGCTTCCAGCGGGTCGCGAGCGCGCCCTTGCGCCCGGGAGCCGGATCCTGGCCGGCTCCGACGTCTTCGCGGTGCGCGCCCGCCCCGCGTCACTGAGCCGGCGTGAGGGGCGCGGGCGTCGCCCCTCCGCCCTCTTCCTCCTCCCCTTCGTCTCACTCGCCCTCCTGGTGGCTCCTCGAATCGCCGGACGCCTCCCCCGGGGGCCGCAGCTCCTCCCGCTCCTGGGCCTCGCCCTCGCCTCCCTCCTGCTCACCGCTGCCGCCCTCGTGGCCCGACGGCGCCGACGGGAACGCGATCCCGGAGTCCTCGCCCTCCGCCTCGCCATGCTCGCGGCCGCATCGGGGCACGGCGGTCGGCTCCCGGAGCACGACTCGCTCCGCATCCCCATCCCCTCGGCGAAGAGCGCGCGCAGGGCGGATGCGGGATCCCCGGACGCGCCTCGGGCGATCGCCTGCATCGGCCCGGACGGCGCGCGCATGGCCGACGGGATCGCCGCCTCCCTCATCGCACGGCTCGGAGGCGCGGTCCTCGACCTGCCCGATGGCCGCCGGCTCCTCTTCGGGCACGGGCGGGCCCTCGTCGAGATCATCGACTCGGCGCCCCCTCGTCGGACCCGCGCCGATCCGCGCGCGACTGAGGCCGATATTCCGCGCTTTCGGATCGGCATCGCCGCCGACATCGCCCAGGCGCCCGAGTGGTGCGAGGCGATCCTCGAGGCGGACGGCTTCGCGCTCACGGCCCGGTGGTGGGATCAGTTCGGGGCCGAGGATCCTGCGCGGAGCCTGCCGAAGCGCCTCGACCTCGTGCCGCTCCTCGAGGGCGCGAAGCGATCGGGAGACGATGCGCGGAGCGGGCTGGCCGCGCCGATCGGCGAAAACGCTCAGGGCGTCGTCCGGATCGACCTCGTCAATGACGGGCCGCACGCCCTCATCGCCGGAACGACCGGATCGGGCAAGTCCGAAGCGCTGCTCACCTGGCTCAAAGCCCTGAGCAGCACCTACTCCCCCGCTCAGCTCCGGCTCATCCTCATCGACTACAAGGGAGGCGCCGCCTTCGCTCCCCTGTCCGCCCTCCCCCACGTCGAAGCCGTGTTCACCGACCTGAGCACGGAAGGCACCGCGCGCGCCATCCGGGGGCTCCTCGCGCTTGTGCGCGCAAGGGAGCGCGAGTTCGCCGCGCTCGCGGTCCCCGACTACCCCGCGCGCTGCTCGCTGGGCGGGCCCTCGCAGCCCCCGCCGAGGATCCTCGTGGTCGTCGACGAATTCGCCTCCCTCATCGACGCGCACCCGCGCGCCATCGACGCGATGAACAGGATCTGCGCGCAGGGCCGCTCCCTCGGCATCCACCTCATCGCCTCCACTCAGCGTCCGGCGGGCGCGATACCGGCTTCGATGAGGCAGAACCTCGATCTGAGGATCGCGCTGCGATGCGTCAGCGAGTCGGATTCGATCGACCTCATCGGAAGTCCCGATGCCGCCCGGCTCGAACGCGTCCCCGGTCGTGCGATCATCCCGGGAGCCGGCGTCGTTCAATTCGCCCTCGGCAGCCGCTGGTCCGCGCCCGCCTGGCCCATCGAAGCCATCCCCCTGCCCTGGGCTCCCGAGTTCCCCGCCAGGATCGGCGTGGAGGAGCTCGGCCTCCTCGCCGCTCGCTCCTGTCAGGCGGGCGCCGCCGCGGGCGCGCCCATCGCCCTCGTCGACGGAATCGAGGACGGCGCGCATCACGCGCTCAGGTGGCGCGGCGGCCGGGTCGTACTGCGCGCGGATGCGGATGAGGCCGGGCTCGCCGCCCGGGCCGCGCGCTCGATCGGGGCCGTGATCGCCCTGTCGCTCGGGATGCGCATGCGCTGCCTCGAAGGCGCCTGCGATGCGCCGGCATCGCAGGCGGATCGGGCGGAGGACCTCCTCCTCGAACTCGAGGCGGCCTCCGATGGGCGAGCGCAGGTCCTCGTCATCCCCGATCTCGTCGAGATCCGCCGCCTGCTCGTTGCGGTGTACGGACCCCTGCGCGCCGACGAACTCGCGCTTGAGGGGATCCGGGCGGCGGAGGCCTCCGGCTGCGTCACCGTGGCGGCGTGGGCGGGCGGGCGTTCGAGCGGGGAGTCCCCGGGGGTGGGCAATGCGCTCGTGTCCTCTGCGAAAACCGTACTGAGCAGGTCGTCCGATCCTTTCGAGACGCTCGCGGGCGCGGGCCCCTCGTCGGCGGCGCCCCTCTCGAACGCCTCGGGCGCCGCCGAGGGGCGCGGCCGCCGGCCCGCCTCGGAGAGTCACTGGTGGATCCGCGATCCCGTCGGCGATCCGCGCCTGGTATGCCTGCCCCTCGTCGATCATCGCAGGGCCGAGGCGCCCCGCGAAGCGGTCAGGCCCTGGGCTGAGGCGAGGGCCTCGGCCGGGGCCTTCGAGGAGCCCGTCATCCTCGCGGGCCCTTCGTGGACGCGCCTGGATCCTCCGGAGAGCGGATCGTGGTTGATCCTCGGCGATCGCGAGAATCTTGCGGAACGGGCGCTGGAGGGGATCGCCCGGGGGCGGGGGCTGCCTGCGCCGAGGATCCGCTCGCTCCCATCGGCGTCCTGGAGTCAGGCGGTGTCGGACGAGGATTTAGCGCTCCTGGTCCTCAATCCGAGCGGTGATGCGATCCGCGCCTTCGCCCACGGCCCGCTCCCCCTGCCGCCTGCGCTTCAGCATCGGTGCGAGGACCGGCGACGGGGCTTCGGGCGCATCCGGGGGCGCTGGTTCCGGATCGGGATCGTCGCAGCGGAATCGACGGAGTGACGACTCCCACAGACAACTTCGCGACTATGTGACACTAATCACTTGAACCGAAGGGAAGATTAACGGAAACTAAACGGCAGTGTCCGGGTGCCGAAGACGATCACGGCGTCGCGGGCTTTTGTGTTTCGACAGCGCTCACTCAAGGAGATGCGAACGATGGACTGGCGTAGCAAGGCCGCCTGCCTCAGTGTTGACCCCGAACTCTTCTTCCCGATCGGCAACACCGGGCCCGCCATCGCCCAGGCGAGTGAGGCGAAGGCCGTCTGCCACACCTGCTCCGTCGAGGCCGTGTGCCTCCAGTGGGCCATCGACAACAACCAGGACTCCGGCGTCTGGGGCGGCATGAGCGAAGAGGAGCGCCGTTCCCTCAAGCGCCGCGCCGCACGCGCCCGCCGCGCTTCCTGACCCCTTTTCACGGGCCGGGTTCCGCGGGCGCTCCGCCCGCGACCCGGAACCTCCTTCACGACGGGGGCGGGGCTGACCATCGGTCAGCCCCGCCCCCGTTTCTCGCGCATCGGACCCTAAACGGCCTCGACCCTCATCTTCAGCGTGACGACGGTCCCGCCCTCGTCCCGGGGCGACCAATCGATCGAGCCGTTGAGCTCCCCGCGCACCATCTGATGGACGATCTGCGTGCCCAGGCCCGACATCGGCGTGCCCGGTTCGATTCCCACGCCGTCGTCGGCGACGGTGATCACCATGGACTCGCCGTCCCTGTTCGCGCCCACGACGATGCGGCCGTCGCGCCCCGCGAGGCCGTGCTCGACCGAGTTCGCGACCAGTTCGTTGAGCACCGTCGCCAGGGCCTGGGCCTGATCGGCCGGGATCGTGCCGAAAGACCCCCTCGTCACGACATCGACGGCGTGCTCGGTCTGGGCGACCGCGCCCGCCATCCTCAGGATCGAACGCGCGACCTCATCGAAGTCGACGGCCTCATCCACGTTCTGCGACAGCGCCGCATGAACGGTCGCGATGGCCTGAACACGCCGCTCCGCCTCGGCCAGGGCGTCCTTGACGCCCTGCTGGTCCGAACGCCGCGCCTGCAGGCGCAGCAGCGCCGAGACCGTCTGGAGGTTGTTCTTCACGCGGTGGTGGATCTCGCGGATCGTCGCGTCCTTCGTCATGAGCTCCTGCTCACGGCGGCGCACCTCCGACACGTCGCGCGTGAGGATGATCGCGCCCAGTCGCTTGCGCCCCTCGATGAGAGGCAGGGCCCGCATCGTGATCGTCGACGAGTGAGCGGTGATCTCGGCCCGCCACGAGGCGCGCCCCATGACGACGACGGGCATGGATTCCTCGATCATCGTCTCGTCGCCGATGACGTTGGTGATCTCCTGGGCGAGCACCCTGCCGCGCACCGAGGTGCGAATGCCGAGGCGCCGCAGGCACGACATCGCGTTCGGCGTCGTCTGGAGGACGGCGCCTTCAGGATCGATCATGAGGACGCCGTCGAGGACGCGGGGCACGCCGTGCGCGGTGACCGTCGGCGTCGTCTCGTAGGGGTACTCCCCGCGGGCGATCATCTGGCAGAGGATGTCGGCCGCGGCGACCGTCCAGCCCTCGAATCCGAGGGACAGGCGCGGCGAGGACAGGTTCGATTCACGGGTGACGACGGCGATGATGCGCCCGTCGTGCAGGACGGGAACGCAGGACTCCATCATCGAGTAGGTGCCCGCCCAGTGGGCCGAGGGCGACTTGACGACCTGCCCCGTGGCGATCGCGCGACGCAACTCGACCTCGCGCGCGACGGGCAGCTGCAAGCCGATGATGTCGTCGACGTGGACCGTCGTGGAGGTCGCGGGCCGGCAGTGCGCCGCAGCGATGAAGCGATCGTCGTCGGTGGAGAGCCACAGGACCAGATCGGCCGCCGCCAGATCGGCGAGCACCTGCCAATCAGCCAGCAGAAGGTGCAGCCACTCGATGTCCTTCTCGGACAGGGCGTTCCTCGACGCCTCCTCCGCCAATTGCGTCAGGCTTCTCATAGGATCAACTCTAGTGCGATGCGCGGGCTCGAAGCGTCCCGCCCGTCGCCCCGCGGATCGTTCCCCGAAGGAAGGAAGGCCCATGAAGTTCTCCGAGTCCTTGAGATATCCGATGCCGCCGGAGGATGTCGAGCGGATGAGCCTTGATCCCGAGTTCGTCCGTTCGCGCTTCGCCGCGGCGGGCCTCGACCCGGAGATCCTCGTCGAGGGGCGCTCGGTTCACGCGAGCGCGAAGCTCGATCCGGCGGCCCTTCCCCCGGCGGCGCGGGCCTTCGTTCCGGCCGATGCGCGCGTCCGTTTCCGGGAGGAGTGGAGCGACGAGGGCGGGGCGCGCAGGGCGCGCAGCGTGCTCGAGGTGACGGGCGCGCCGGTGAGGCTCGAGGCGCTCTCGGTCATCGAGGCTCAAGACGCCCTCAGTTCGCGCAGCCTCGAGGGGGAGCTGTCGGTGAGGATCCCCTTCTTCGGCGGGCGCGTGGAGAAGGAGGCCCTGTCGAGGGTGTCGCTCGTGCTCGACGCCGAGGGCGATCTGGCCCGGGCGTGGCTGGCCGCCCGTGGCGCCTGAGGCGCTTTGGCGGGAGAATCGCACTATGACTGACACGAATCCTGTGAACGCACCCGCTCCGGCGCCGAATCCCGCCCTCTTCCTCGAGCGCCAGGGGGTTCGCCAGTACGTGGCGAGGAATCCCCGCGGCGCCGAGGTCCTCGTCGGCGACGGGCCGGGCCGTTTCTCCCCGGGCGAACTGCTCAAGATCGCCCTGGCGGGCTGCAACGCGATGTCGAGCGACAAGCGCCTGGCCGATCGTCTGGGCGAGGATTTCGCCCAGCTCATCGGCGTCGCGGGCGAGTACGTCGAAGGAGAGGACCGCTACGCCTCCTTCGACGTGGAGCTGATCCAGGACCTGTCCCCCGTGGACGCGCAGGAGCGCGCTGCGATGATCCGTCGTGCCGAGGGCGCGATCGACCGCAATTGCACGATCGGGCACACGCTCGTCGCTGGCGCGACCTATCGGAAGATGTTCACGGATGAGCCCGTCGAGGAAGCCTGAGGCCTCGCTCCTGCGGATCCCGGCGCGCGCCTGGGCCGCGGCCCTCGAGGTCGAGCGCGCTTCGACCAGGGCGTCCGCCGAGCGGCTCCGCGCGGCTTTCCCCGATGCGACTCCGGCGCGCCTGGTCGAGATCGCGAATGCGCGTTTCATCCGACGGGCGTCCGGCGAGTCGGCGACGGTCGGCGCGGTCGCCGCTTGGCCGGGCATGGGCACTGCCCTGAGCGCGGGCGCTTCGGGGGTCCAGTTCCTCGCCTTCATCGCCGAGGCCGCCCACCACTGCCTGACGGTCGCGCATCTGTACGGCCTGGATCTGAAGGATCCCGCGAAGCGGACCGGCCTGGTCCTGGCGGCCCTCACCGGGTCCTTAGGGGCGCAGGAGATCTCCATGAGGACGGGGGTGCAGGCCCTGGCGTGGTTCTCCTCTTCCTTCGTGGACGTGAGGACGATCTCCGCCCAGAAGGTCAATGAGATTCTTCTCAAGCGCTTCAAGCGGACGGCCCAGTCGAAGTTCGCCGCATCGACGATCGGGCGCCTGGCCCCCTTCGGGATCGGCGCGTTCATCGGCTGGAAGGCGGGGTCCTCCCTCGCCCGCTCGACGGTCGACGGGCTCATGCTCGCCCTCGGCCCCGCACCCGCGTCCTTCGCGCCCGAGCGCGTCGTCGACGTCCTGCCTCTGGGCGATCCCGAGGACTCCCGGATCTTCGAGGCCTACGCCCTCGACGCCGCGGCGGCCGACGAGCCGGATTCTTCCGGACGGGGATAATGGAAGCGAAGCTGGAAAGACGATAGAGGAGGCCTTCCCCGTGACCGAAGTGGACCGGCAGTACGAGGATCTGCTCGCGCGGATCATGTCCGAAGGCGTATTCAAGGGCGACCGCACCGGCACGGGCACGCGCTCGCTCTTCGGCGCGCAGCTGCGCTACGACCTGTCGAGGGGATTCCCCCTCATCACGACGAAGCGCGTCCACCTCAAGTCCGTCATCGGCGAGCTCCTGTGGTTCCTGCGCGGCGACTCCAACGTCCGTTGGCTCCAGGACAACGGCATCCGCATCTGGAACGAGTGGGCGGACGAGGACGGGGAGCTCGGACCGGTGTACGGGGTGCAGTGGCGCCGCTGGCCGACCGCCTCGGGCGAGGAGATCGATCAGATCGCGAAGGTCGTCGAGACCTTGAAGTCGGACCCGGATTCGCGGCGAATGGTGGTCTCGGCCTGGAACGTCGGGGCCTTGCCGGACATGACTTTGGAGCCCTGCCACGCCTTCTTCCAGCTCTACGTCGCCAACGGCCGCCTCTCCCTCCAGCTCTACCAGCGCAGCGCCGACATGTTCCTCGGCGTTCCTTTCAACATCGCCTCGTATTCGCTGCTCACGCACATGTTCGCTCAGCAGGCGGGCCTCGAGGTCGGGGATTTCATCTGGACGGGCGGCGATTGCCACATCTACTCCAACCACGTCGACCAGGTGACCGAGCAGCTCTCGCGCGAGCCCTACCCCTTCCCGAGGCTCGACCTGAGGAGGGCGGGCTCGATCTTCGACTACGGCTTCGATGACGTCGTCATGGACGGCTACCGGCATCATCCGACGATCAAGGCGCCGGTGGCCGTATGACGCGGATCGCTTCGATCTGGGCGCAGGACCGGCGCGGCGTCCTCGGGACGGGCACGGGGATGCTCTGGCGCGTTCCCGCTGATTTCGCGCACTTCAAGCGCTCCACCATGTGCTGTCCCCTCATCATGGGGCGCCGCTCCTGGGAGGCTCTGGGCGGTGCGCTGCCCGGGCGCACGAACATCGTCCTGACGCGTTCGCCGGGCTACGAGGCCGAGGGCGCGGCCGTCGTGCCGACGATGGACGAGGCCTTGGCACTGGCGCGTCGCATCGCCGCTTCGACCGCTGCGCCCACGATCTGGATCGCGGGCGGCGCGCAGGTCTACGCGGACACGATGGACCTGGTGGATGAGCTGGTCGTCACGGATCTCGATCTTGATGTCGCAGCGCTTCATCCGGGCGAGATAGTGGTTCGGGCCCCCGAGATCCCGGCCGGGACCTGGGCCGTCGACGCCTCCCGCTCGGATGCCGAGTGGGCGCCGAAGTCGGGTGATGCCCGATGGCGCGTCACCACCTACGTTCGGCGCTGAAGGCGCGGCACCGCGCCCGCTCTTTTCGCCCTTCTGATGCGGACGTCTGCCCTTCCTTCTGATGAGGCGGAGTTGCGGGGCGGGGAGGGCTCGCATCCTCCCCGCCCCGGCTCGTCCGCCCCGTGAAAGGAAACAAGCGGGGCGGAGTCCTTTATTCGCGCCGGGCGGAGCGACGGCCGTGGAGGGCGGCTCCCGCCAGGAGCAGGACGAGGGCCCCAAGGCCGATCCTCGCATCGAAGCCGGTCCGGGCCAATGCCTTCTCGGAACCCGCGGAGGAGGCTCCTCCGTCGTTCTTCTGCTGCTTCCCGTGCTTCCCGTCGGCCCCGCTCCCGTCCTCGGACGGGGGCTCGCTCACCCGCAGGGCCATGATGTGGGCGGAGTGGGCGTAGCCCTGCTCGTCCTTCGCCTCGTCGTCGATGACGCCGTCTGCGCCGATGGCGAGGCTCGGGGCGCCGAGGAGGTCTCCGACGAAGGCGATCGAGCGGCCGAAGCGCGCCCGTTCTCCGGCGGATTCGATGATCTCGGCCTCGACCTCGTCGATGGAGCGCACGGGGGCCGTGAATTGGTCGGCTGAGAAGAGCCGGGCGCGCCCGTTCGTGTTCTCGCCCCAGGCCCCGAGGGCGATGAGCGGCGGCTGCTCCGCGCGTTCCAGGGCGTCGACGGCGTATCCGAATCCGATCCCCTCTTCGCCGGCCCTCCCGGTGATGACGCGCACGCGGTCCGATTGCGCGGCGGCGTCGAGCGGGGAGATGACGAGATCGGCGACCGGGGTTCCGACGGGCGTCTTGCGCCCCAGGACGAGGGCGACTCCCCCGCTTCCCTGATGGAGCAGCTGTCCCCCGTCGAAGCCGATGAGGAAGTCGCCGACTCCGTCGCCGTCCGCGTCGCCGAGCGGGGCGATCGAGTTGCCCGCGCCGAGGCGGTGGGAGCGGTCGAAGGGCATGCTCAGAACGAATCCTCGTCCCGCTTGCCCGGCCCGGACCTCCGGTGAGGAGTCGCCGTAGACGACCCAGGCCATTCCGGGCATGACCCATTCGTCGTTGCGGTGCTGGAAGTCCGCGACGACGAAGTCCTCGACGCCGTCGGCGTTGATGTCGCCGACCGGGGTGAAAGCGTTCATCGTGTGCCCCTCGGGGGTGTGGATCTTCTTGATGACGGCTTCATTGGGCGCTTCGAGATTCTTGAGGTCGATCGTGGCGCCGTCCTTCTTGCCCTTGAGGATGTAGGCGGTTCCGCGTTCGGAAGCGCCGGTCCCGGAGGCGTAGGCGGCGTTCGCCACGACGAAGCCGAGGTCGGCCAGACCATCATTGTCGACGTCCCCGACGCGGCTGATCTGGAATCCTCCGCTGCCCTTCTCGGGAAGGTCCACGGCCCAGCCGTATTCGGGCTTGAGGGCGTTGAGGTCGACTTCCCGCAGATGCTCTCCTCCGAAGAGCACCCAGACTTTGGCGGTGGTGTGGGATCCGAAGGCGATGTCGTCGATCCGGTCCCCATTGACGTCGCCGAGGCAGGCGACGGACAGGCCGATGGCGGAGTCGACGGCCGGATCGGGGGTCCGCTTCGGGCCGTTGATCGAGATGGTCTCTTCGGAGGGGAGCTCCTTGCCCGGGGTTCCGCCCGGGATGATCTGGATCTGGCCGGTGACGTTGAAGACCCAGCCCTTCGTCGGGGTGCTCTCGGCGTAGAAGGGGTCCCATTTCCATTCGGAGCGCACGACGTTGCCGGAGACGATGTCGGCCTTCCCGTCGCCGGTGACGTCGCAGCGGCCTCGAGCCAGGGAGGAGCCCAGTCCGGAGGTGAATTCGCCGAGCCAGATCTTCTTGGCGTCCGTGTCGAGCGGGGAGAGCGCGGCTTCGGCCGTGGGCGCGGGGGGCTCGGGGATGGGGGCGACGATGGGTTCGTTCTCGTCGTGGGTCGGCTCCGACTGGCGGCTCATATCGACCGTCCACACGTCGACTCGATTCGTCGAGTCAGCGGTGTAGAGGCCGACGAGGGGGTCGTCGCCCCTTCGGGGGATGATCCCGACGCGGCTGCCCGCATCGCCTTCGCCCCCTTCGGCGGAGGCGATGGTCGCCATCTGCCCCGAGGGGATGTCGGCGATGCCCTGGCCCGTGTTGTAGTTCCTGTTCAGGGCCTTTTGGGAGATGATGACGCCCCCGGTGTGCTCGGGGTCCTGGGGGTGTCCGACGAGGAGGGCTCCGGCCTCCGTTCCGCCGTCGATCCAGGCGAGCGAGGCGCCGAGGCGTCCGGCGCTTCCCCGCAGGAGCAGGAATCCGGCGTCCCCTCCGAGTTCATTGACGACGGGCGAGGAGTCTCGGGAGGAGGTTGTGACCGTGATGCTCCCGCTGTCGGGAGTTGTGACGAGGGCGACCGCTCCGCGTCCTCCGTTGGCTCCGGGGGCGCCGATGGCGAGATTCGGCGTTCCATCGCCGTCGAGGTCCGCGATGGCTGCGAGGGAGGCTCCGAAGGCCGTGTCCGCCGCTTCCGCCTTGTCCTCGATTCGGATCGCCTTCTCGGTGAATTGCGCGCTCTTCGTGGCGGCGGAGGCGACGAAGACGGTCCGGCTCGCGGGTGATCCGACGGCGTAGTGCCCGCGCGCGGTTTCGAGGGCGATGATGCTCAGGCCTTGCGATCCGTCGATGGTCCACGTCTGAGGATCGGTCTCTGACAGGCCCACGGATCCGCCTTTCGACAGAAGGGGCTCGGTCTTCACGACGGAGACTCCCTTCGCCGTGCCGATGGCGATGCTCGGTGAGAGGGCGTTGCGCGGTCCTCCGGCCAGTGCCGTGATCCGCTCGCCGATGTCGATCGTCTTGACCAGAACGGGGGCGCTCCCCTCAGCCCCCGGAGCGTAGAGGTAGACGCGGGTTTCGTCCGAGACGCCGATCATGGCCGAGCCCTTCGCGGAGCCCGGAAGGCAGGTGACGAGCTTGCCGAAGTCCTGGGAGCCCTCGGGCCGCGGGATGGTCACGAGCTCGTTCTGCTCGGCCAGCGTCCGTGTGACTTCATCGGCGGGATCGCCGTAGGGGATGTAACCGAGGACGTGGAGGCCCTCGCCGTTGGCGAAGACGATGTCGGGGAGGCCGTCGGCCGTGGCGTCGCAGCCGATCGGGGTGAAGGCCCCGGCATCGGTGTAGGTGACGCGGTCGGTCTTGCGGATGATGTCGCCGTAGCGGGAGGTGTGGATCCAGGACCATCGCAGGGAGTCCGAATCCGATCCTGCCGCGCGCCTTTCGGGGTCCGCATGGGCGGGGGACGCGGCGATCATCGTCATGACGACGGCTGCGAGCGCCGTGATCGCGATGGTGGTGGGCGTTTTCCGTCTCTGCATGTATCAAATCCCCTCGATTAACTTAGGTAACCCTATGAATACTGAGGGGAGACTTCATTATTGTCTAGAGACGGAGTTCACAAGATCGAAGGCGCTTTCCGGATTCCCCTGAACGCCAAGGGCGCTCTGTCCTCAGCGAGGGAGCGGACCCGGATGCGCCTCCCGGCCCGAACGGCGATCACGAGCCGCCCCGAAGGCGTAGGGATCCACCGGCTGCTCCTTCTTCGCCAATCCGGCGACGACAAGCAGGTAGGACGAGACGATGAGTTCTTCGAGCTCCTCAGCCGGCAGGCAGGGCCGCCCCTTGGTCGAAGGAAGCACCGTCACCCAGTGCGTCTTGTTCATGTGGTACCCGGGCACGACATTGTCGAAAGCGCCGACCAGCGCCCGCCCCTCCCGAGGCTCGACCTTGAAGGTCACCATCTGAGGCCCCGCCGCTCGCGTCAGGAGGAGGAAGACCTTCCCGACGACCTTGTACACCTCCCAATCGGGTCCGAAAGGGTACGTGAGTTCGGATTGAGGCAGTTCGAGGGCGGTTTCTTCCGCTAAACGATGAAGCTCGGCGCCGCGCATGGGCCTCTCCCTCCAGCGATGTCCTTCCGGCTTCACGGTAGTCCCCGGCCTCGATGGAACGAAGAGCGACGCTCACTCCCCTCCTCGTGGAGCGAGAAGAGGCGAGCGATAGAATCTGCCGGTGCCCTCTGATCCGACGCCCGACCCGCGAAGCGCCCCCTCCGCCGAGCGCCCGGGCCGCAGGATGCCCCTGAATCCGACGCTTCGCGCATTGCTGGCGATCGTACTGTTCACGTACACGGCTCAGAACATGCTCAACGCGTCGATCGCGCCGCTGTCGCGCGCCCTGGGCATCCCCGGTTGGGTCGTCGGCGCCGCGGTCTCCCTGGCGGCGCTCACCGTCGCCGCCCTCAGCCAGTTCTGGGGGAGGCGTTCGATCTCCTGGGGACGGCGCAGGGTCCTCCTGGCGGCCCTGCTCCTCGCCCTCATCGCAGGCTCGCTCTTCTCCGGGGCCGTCCTGCTCCGCTCATTCGCCCTCGTCGGCCCCCTGGCCGCGGGAGCCGCCATCATGATCGCGCGCGGCCCCTTCTTCGGGGCGGCGGTCGCCGCGATCCCCCCGACGGGTCAGGCGCTCATCGCCGAGGCGACCCCCGATGAGACGACCCGCGTCGCCGGCATTTCGGCCTTCTCTGGCGCGGTTCAGCTGTCGATCATGATCGGTTCGCTGATCTCTTCGGCTCTGGGCGCATGGTGGATCTACGGGCCCGTGCACGCGACCCCGGTGTTCATCGCGATCGCCCTCGGCATCGGCCTTGTGACGATACCAAAGGACGGGCCCGCACGCGCCGCGAGCGGATCCGCCGATTCCGCGTCCAAGAGGGCGCGCGCGACTTTGCCGCCGAAGGTCCGATGGGCTGATCCGAGGGTGCTCCCCTGGATCCTCGGCATTTTCGGGATCTTCTTTGCCAACGGGGTCGTGCAGATCACCATGGGTTTCCTCGTGCAGGATCGGATCGGCCTGGACCCGCAGAAGACGGTGAGCGTTACCGCCCTCATGCTCCTCGCGAACGCCGCGGGCGGGATGCTCATGCAGCTGGTCGTCGTGCCGCGAGCGGCTCTTGCGCCCAAGGTCCTCCTTCGTCTCGGCATGACCTCCGGATTCGTCTCGCTCATCGCTCTGAGCCTCGTGTCGTCGGCTCCCCTCCTGGCGCTGTCGACCTTCGCCTTGGGCGCGGCTAGCGGCTTGGCCTCCCCGGGCTTCTCAGCGGGGGCCTCCCTGGCGGTGAGCGACGCGGAGCAGGGCGGCGTCGCGGGCGTTGTGAGTGCGACAGGCGCCTTGACCTGGATTTTCGCACCTGTCATCGCGACCGCCTTGTACGGCTGGCATGCCGCTTCGCCCTTCCTCGTGTCGCTGGGCCTGTTCGCGATCTCCCTCGCCTTCGCGTGGCGCGTTCACGGCGGCGAGGGAGAGGCCCGCTGAGCGCCGTCACACCGGCTCCCCGAGCACCCTCACGCCCTTTCGCGCTGCCGAAAGCGCGGGGCTCGAATACTCTCGAAGACGGCCCGCCCGTGCCGAGGGCGCCCGCCCCCCGCTTCTCAGGAGGAGGCTCCGCCCTCGGCGATGGATGGCCGGAACCGGAAGACCGCCTGCGAAGGAGGAGCACGCATGGCCGCTACTCGTAAAGAAACCGACTCGATGGGCGCCGTCGAGGTCGCCGCCGACCGCTACTGGGGCGCGCAGACCGAACGCTCCCTCCACAACTTCGACATCGGTCGCGACACCTTCGTCTGGGGGCGCCCGATGATCCGCGCCCTCGGCGTCCTGAAGAAGTCCGCGGCCCTCGCCAACGCCGAGCTCGGTGAACTGCCCGCCGACATCGCCGAACTCATCGCGAAAGCGGCGGACGAGGTGATCGCCGGCGACTTGGACGATCACTTCCCGCTCGTCGTCTTCCAGACGGGGTCGGGCACGCAGTCGAACATGAACGCGAACGAGGTGATCTCGAACCGGGCGATCGAGCTCGCCGGGGGCGCCCTCGGATCGAAGACGCCCGTCCACCCGAACGATCACGTCAACCGCGGCCAGTCCTCGAACGACACCTTCCCGACGGCGATGCACATCGCGGTCGTGTCCGAGCTCGCCGCGATGTACCCGCGGGTGCGCCGTCTGCGCGACACGCTCGACCGGAAGGCGAAGGAGTTCGACGGGGTCGTCATGGTCGGCCGCACGCACCTCCAGGACGCGACGCCGATCCGCCTCGGGCAGGTGTTCTCCGGTTGGGTCGCGCAGATCGACTTCGCCCTCGACGGCATCGCGTACGCGGACTCGAGGGCCCGCGAGCTCGCGATCGGAGGCACCGCCGTCGGCACGGGCCTCAACGCCCACCCGGATTTCGGGCCCCTCGCCGCGAAGAGGATCAGCGAGGAGACCGGCATCGAATTCACTCAGGCCGACAACCTCTTCGCCGCCCTGGGCGCCCACGACGCCCTCGTCCTCGTCTCCGGGGCCCTGCGCGTCCTCGCCGACGCGCTCATGAAGATCGCGAACGACATCCGCTGGTACGCCTCCGGTCCGCGCAACGGCATCGGCGAACTCCTCATCCCGGAGAACGAGCCGGGCTCGTCGATCATGCCGGGCAAGGTCAACCCGACCCAGTGCGAGGCGATGACGATGGTCGCCACGAAGGTCTTCGGCAACGACGCGACGGTCGGTTTCGCCGGCTCTCAGGGCAATTTCCAGCTCAACGTCTTCAAACCGGTGATGGCGTGGGCCGTCCTCGAGTCGATCCGCCTCCTCGGGGACGCGTGCGTGTCCTTCGATGAGCACTGCGCGTACGGGATCGAGCCGAACACGGAGCGCATCGAGGCGAATCTGTCGACGAACCTCATGCAGGTCACGGCCCTCAACCGGCACATCGGCTACGACTCGGCCTCGAAGATCGCCAAGCACGCCCACCACGAGGGCCTGTCACTGCGCGAATCCGCGCTCGAACTCGGTTTCGTCACCGCCGAGCAGTTCGACGCCTGGGTCGTGCCCGCGGATATGACGCACCCGAGCGCGGCGCAGGAGTAAAGGGGGAAGCGGTCGCCCCGCCCCTCAGTCGTCGTCCTCGTCGTCCTCGTCGATCTCGAGTTCGGGCACCTCGGCCCGCGCCTGTTCGAGGACCTCCTTCGCGGCGCGCGCGTTGATGAACGCCATGACGACGCCGACCAGGACGTCGGGCCACACGCTCGGCGCGAAGAGCGTGACGACGCCGGCGCAGATGATGAGCGCATTCGCGAGAACGTCATTGCGGGCGGCGAGCCACGCGCCGCGGACGAGGGCGGACCCGGCCTGCCGAAGGGACATGAGCAGCAGCGCGCATGCGAGATTGATGCCCAGGGCGATCGCGGCGGTGATCGACAGGGTGAAGGGCTCGGGCGGGACGCCGCTGATGACCTTCCAGATCGCGGTGCCGAGGGCGGCGAGCGCGGGGATGAGGATGAGGCCGGCGAGCCACACGCTGGCCCTGCGCCGCGATGCCACCGACCATCCGAGGGCTGCGAGGACGAGCCCGTTGATGAGGAAGTCCTCGAGGAAGTCGGCGGCGTCGGCGAAGAGGGACGCGGACCCGATGAGGGAGCCGACGAGGATCTCCATCACCATGCCCGCGAGGTTGAGCAGCGCGACGATCGCGATGATCCGCCTCATCGGGCCGGTGTATCCATGGGATTCTCCACTGCGGGGTTCTGTGGTCGACACGAGGATCAAGTGTGGCACGCCCGCGGGCACGAGGGCGAGGCCGCGGCGAGGCCGCGGGCGCTTGTGAATGTCCGCGAGGGCGGAACACCTACGAGGGCAGAGCGCCCGAACGATCCCGTCGGAACCGGCCCCCGCCCTTTCAATCGGCGAGGATCACGTCCCAGAGGTAGGACTCGGAGACGACGTCGATCCCGTAGTCGCGCGCCTTCTTCGCCTTCCCGGACAAAGAATCCGGATCGGCGGCGATGACGAGCTTGACCCGTTTCGTCACATTCGGATGGACGCGGTATCCCCGTTCGAGGAGGAGCTCTTCGATGACGGGTCTCGATCGCGACATGTCTCCGGTGAGGACGACAAGATCGCCAGGCTCGAGGCGCAGTGCCGAATGCCGCGGGGGCGCTGAGAGACGACCACTCCGCCCGTCGGCGACCATTGATTCGGCGCGTTCGATGTCGATCGCGAGCATCCCCGCGACCGCGTAGAGGTCGGTCCGCTCCGCGTCGGTGAGAACGTCGTCGGAGAAAGCAGAGGCGACGAATTGGATGAAGTACTCCTCGTGGAGCTCCATCGCGCGACCGCGATCAATGCCGAGTTCGCCTGCGAGGCGGACGAGCTCGGCTTCCTCGTGGACGGAGATCCTCCGATCGAGGAGGGCCCGATCGATGAGATCAAGGTACGCGCCCTCATCGGCGGTCGTCCCGCCCGGGGGAAGGCGATCGACGAGCCGCTCGAGGAAGTGAGCCCCGCCCGCGGTCGGCGCGCCGCGCAGGCGGCACCGGGGGTGGGCGACGGGCTCCGGGTGACTCCATTCCCGGAAAGACGCGGATTGGAAGGGGAGGTCGTAGAAGCCCGGCACGGGCTCGGAGGCGAGATAGACGCCGAGAAGGCCCGCCGCCGCTTCGGCGTCGTCGCCGGCGCTGTGGGGGCGATCGATCGCCAGCCCCAGGGCTTCGCAGAGCGCCCGGAGATTGCGCGCCGGCGCATCGAGGTATCGGTGAGAGAGTTTGAGCGTGCACAGGCCGTCGGCGAAATAGCGGGGGTGCGGCGCGCAACCGGCGCGCCGCAGCTCCGCATCGAGGAAGGCCGCATCGAAGGAGAGATTGTGGGCGACGGGGATCGTGCCGGCGAGGCGCCACGCGACTTCGTCGGCGATGTCCGCGAAGCTCGGCGCGTCGAGGACTTCCGCGGCGGTGATGCCGTGGATCGAGGCTTTGCCGAGGTCACGATCTGGATTGACGAGGGTCTCCCAGCGTTCGACGATGTCGCCGGTCCGGTCGACGCTGACGATCGCGATCTCCGCGATGCGGTCGTACCCGCGCGCGTTGAGACCGGTTGTCTCGGTATCGATGACGGAGAAGATGTGCTCCATCGACGTCCTCCTTCGGTGCGCAGCCATTATCTTCCGCACCGCAGGCATGTGCGGCACGCACCGCTCGATTCCGGCGAGGGGGCTTCGAAGTCAGCCGAGCTGCACCGCCAGCACGCCGAGGAGGACGAGGAGGACGCCGAGCACCTGGAGGGGCGCGACGGACTTGCGGGGCGCCAGGAGCCATCCGAAACGGTCGATGAGAAGGGAGGACGCCGAGGTTCCCGCGTAGGTCGCGACATTGGCGGGCCCCGCTCCGATCGCGGGCACGGCGAAGGTCGCCGTCGTGACGAAGACTGCGCCGAGGAGCCCGCCGAGCCACATCCACCACGGTCCGCCCGCCGTCCGCTCGGCCTCGGGCGCCCCGCGCGATCCGATCGCCTGGATGCCGACGACGAGGGCGAGGGCGAGGGCGCCGGTGAGGAAGGAGATGAGCGCCGCCACGAAGGGCGCGTCGATCCGCCTGCCGAGGGCGCCGTTCACCGCGCCCTGGATGCCGCCGCCCGCGCCGGCGACGAGGAGCAGGACGCGCCAGGGCCACGGGTGGGCCGTTCCGGGAAGGGGTCGAGCACTCCCCCGCTCGGCGTCCGGGTGTTCCGCCCTCGTTCCCCGGCCGGGCCCGCCTGAATCCGAGCGGCCGAGGACGAGCGCCCCGGAGGCGGCGGAGACGCCGATGAGCACGCCGAGGGCGCCGAGGACCCGCAGGAGGGAGAGGGGGCGTTGATCGACGCCGAGCCAGCCCGCCGCATCGACCCCGATGGAGGCGGTGACGGAACCGAGCAGGGGCCATAGCGCCGTTTCGATCGAGCCGAGGCGGGGGAAGGCGAAGATGCTGGAGCTCGCGATCGCCGCGCCGAGGAGGCCGCCCAGCCACATCCACGCAGGGGCGCGCGTCGCTTCGGCGAGGTCTGCGAGGACGCCCGCGGGCCCGAAGGCGAGAACGACAAAGAGGACGAGGATCAGCGCGCCCGTCGAGAAGGAGACGAGTGCCGCCCTCAGGGGCGATCCGACGAAACCGTTCAGGCGAGAGTTGATCGCCGTTTGAAGGGGCGGGAGCAGGCCGGTGAGCACCACGATGAGGAGGACGAGCACCCGATGAGCCTATGCCCGAGGCGGGCGGATCGCGAATGAGGGGATCGTGCGCTCGCACCCCTTATTCCGTCACTTCGAATACGCCGTCAGCGGCGATCACATCCGGCGCATGATCGGGCTTGAAAACCCCTTCACCGTAGGCATTGATCGGCGGCAGGAGTTTGCCGGGAAGTTTCATCTGTCCGAGGAGGTTGTCGAGGATCGACTGCGCGTACGACCTCATGTGCGGAGTCGCCACCGCATTCGCGAACTCGAAGAAGGCTTCGCGGGCGAAAGCAGCATCTTCGGGAATCGAGTAGTTCACCGCGACATCGATCGACGCGTGCGTGAAGATCTCAGCTCCTACAGTGAAGATCGCCCTGAAAGAGACGATGCCGGGCCGAACGCTGTACATTCCGGTGATCTGGCACGACACCGGCATGTCCTTGAAGGAGGCAGCTACAGTTTCAGTTTCGAGCTGCACACCGAAAAGAACATCCTCGGCAGGGTCGGATACACGGATCACTTCTTCGAGAGTCGACAGCGGTTGAGTCATCACGCTGCACTCACATAGTCGCGCCGATCGAGCTGCCCCGCAGCGGATGGTCCACTTCGCCGAGAATTCTGCACCCGAGAATCTGGATCCGCCGAAGACACGAAGATGTATTCGACGCTCGCACAGGCCTGCCATGACGCCGTCTCGACTTGAGCACCATCGGGAAGAAGGACCTGATGTCGAATATCTGCGCCTACCGCGAGGGCGTAGCGGCGCAAGGTCGACAGTCGCGGGTCATTGTCCTGGCGTTCGAAATTGGCAACAGTCGGCTGAGATACGCCGAGTATTTCAGCGAGCTCCCGCTGCGTATATCCCGCACGCTTACGGGCTTCAATGAGGGCCCAGCGCAAGTCATTATCAGCCAGGGCCAGGCGCTCGCTCGCTTCGACCAACTCATCGAAGGTCCGCGAGTCCAGACGACTCTTGAGCGTCAACATAGCTCCAAACCTATCACGACTCGAGACATGCGGCACAGTGATCCACATGACCCCACCGCTGTGACAAGCCCGACTCGAAGACCATTTGAGCGTCGGCCATGACCTGATTCTGCACGTCACTCATGGACTCCGATGGGATTCCCGGAGCGTCCTTTTGATGAAAGCGGAGGACGACGATGTCGGGGTCACCCCCTTCTGGTTCGGCGTGATAGAGACGGAAGGCGCCGAATCGTCTGCCATTCACTCGGATCTCCCACAGGTCGGGCTGCGAGACGACGGGTTCGAAGGCCCCTCGACGACCCTCGGGAAGCCGCCCTTTTGCAAACGACTTCAGCTGGCCGAGGACCTCCCCCACCAAATGAGCACCCTGTACTTCCAGACCGCGCCCTTTCAGTCCCTTCGCCCTGAGAGCTTCATATACGACCTCCGTGATCTCGCGTTGCACGTCAATCGCGTCAAAACGAGCACGGTGCACGGTAGCGGGCACCGCCCTGGGTGAAGCGCAGATCGACACACGCCTGGGAAGCTCTTTCATGAAGCGACGGTAACAAGTGCCATGGGCACGTGACGCTCGCCCTTCTGGTGCGGATCGGGGCGACGCCGACCTACACCCCGAGGAAGCGTTCGAGGTATTCCTTCAGAGCCCGGATCACCCGCTGCTTCTTCTCAGCCCGCGTTTCGGCGCCTGCGGCTTTCGCGAAGCGGGACATGGGCGGCAGGATCGAAAGGATCTCCGTGCCCTCCTCGGCCAGGTAGCCGCGGTCGAGGGCTTTTGCGACGAAAGTGCGCGCGGCTTCGGGCTTCAGGCGTTCAGTGTCGATGATCTCCTCGAGCTCGGAGGCTTTTGCGGCTGAAAGGATCGCCTCCCAGTGAGCGCCTCCATCCGTGCCGGCCGTGTACGTGGCGAGGAAGCGCTCGATGAGGTCGCGCTTGGAGTACAGCGAGGGGCTGGCCTTGACGATCCGGGTGACGTCGGCCCTGATCTCGGCGTCCTTCGATTCACCATGGGCGGCCTTGTGCTCTTCGACGAGGCGGATGATGTAGTCGATGTTCACCTCGACCTGTTTGATGAGTTCGATCTCGAAGACGAGGTCGTCGTTGATGACGGCCTTCTCGGCGTCCGCACGGGGTCGCAGCTCGTTGTAGATGTCGACGTAGATGCCCTTGTAGTCGGCGAATTCGCGCTCGGAAAGCGGGTCGTCGGCGGCGAATTCGTCGAAGGAGGTGAGGATGTTCCGCAGCCTGAGGACCTTGGAGAACAGCTCCACGAAGGCTTCCATCTCCGATTCGGAGATGATGAGACGATCGCGCGGGTATTCGCGCAGGTCGACGACCGCGTTGACGTATTCGCCGAGGTATTCCTCGTAGGGGCGGATGAGGAAGGAACCGCCGCCCTCCTTGTTGCCGAACAGGGTGATCGCGGCATCGACCTCGTCCTTGAGATTGCGGAAGCAGACGATGTTCCCGTACGACTTCACCGCGTTGAGGATGCGGTTGGTGCGCGAGAAGGCCTGGATGAGCCCGTGCGTCCGCAGGTTCTTGTCGACCCACAGCGTGTTGAGGGTTTTCGAGTCGAAGCCCGTGAGGAACATGTTGACGACGATGACGAGATCGATTTCGCGGGTGGTGAGCTTCTTCGCGATGTCTTCGTAGTAGGACTCGAAGCCGTTGGCGGAAGAGTCGTAGTTCGTTCCGAACCTGGCGTTGTAGTCGGCGATCGCACGATCGAGGAAGTCGCGGTCGTCTCGCGTCAGGGCGGTAGGATCGACGCTTTCCTCCGCGAGGGAATCCCCCGGCGCTTCGGTGTTGGGCGCGTAGGAGTAGATGATGCCGACGCTGAGGCGCTCATCCGTTGGCAGGTCCTCCTGTTGGCGTTGGAATTCGGCGTAGTAGTCGCGGGCTGCCGGGATCGATTGGGTGGCGAGCAGGGAGTTGAAGCCTCGGATGCGCCGCTCGCCCAGCGTGTAGCTGGACTGACGTTTGGTCTTCTGGTCGAAGTGTTCGCGGATGTAGGTGACGATCCCGGCGATGCGGCGCGGATCGCGGAACACCGCTTCGGTGTCGATGCCGGCCACTTCGGCGTCCTCGACCTCGCCGGAGTGGCGGAAGGTGTCGATGTAGTCGACGCGGAAGGGCAGGACGTTCCGGTCGGCGACGGCGTTGAGGATCGTGTACGAGTGGAGCTGGTCGCCGAAGGCCTGGACGGTGGTGCGCAGGTGGATGTTTCCCGAGGCTGAGGAGTTCTCGGCGAAGATCGGCGTCCCCGTGAATCCGAAGAGGTGGTAGTTCGTGAAGGCTTTGGTGATCGCGGTGTGCATGTCGCCGAATTGGCTGCGGTGGCATTCATCGAAGATGAGGACGACGTGTCCGGAGTAGATGGCGTGCCCGCGGTTGGCGGCGACGAAGTTCGAGAGCTTCTGGATGGTCGTGACGATGATCGGCACGTGTGGGTCGTTGATCTGCGCGGCGAGTTGGCTGGTCGACTGGTTGGCCGACACGGTTCCGGCGGCGAAGCGGTTGTATTCCTTGATCGTCTGGTGGTCGAGGTCCTTGCGGTCGACGACGAAGAGGACCTTGTCGATCTCGGGCAGTCCGGCGGCGAGTTTCGCGGTCTTGAACGAGGTGAGGGTCTTGCCCGATCCGGTCGTGTGCCAGATGTAGCCGCCGGCCTCGAGGCTGCCTGTGGTCTTCTGGATGGTCGAGGTGTGGATCCGCTGGAGGATCGCCTCGGTTGCGGCGATCTGATACGGGCGCATGACGAGGAGCTTCTCCTCGGTGGTGAAGACGCAGTAGCGGGTGAGGATCGCGAGGATCGTGTGCTTGGCGAAGAACGTGCGCGTGAAGTCCTCGAGCCGGGTGATCTGGTGGTTGCGCGCGTCGGTCCACCAGCAGGTGAATTCGAAGGAGTCGGAGGTGGCGGCCTTCGCCTGGGGGCGTCCGGGCCGGTCTTCGGTGATGTGGTCGCGGCGCGTCGTGTTCGAGTAGTACTTCGTGTGCGTCCCGTTGGAGATGACGAAGACCTGCACGTAGTCGAAGAGGCCCGCGCCCGCCCAGAATGAGTCGCGCTGGTAGCGGTTGATCTGGTTGAAGGCTTCTTTAAGGGCGACGCCGCGGCGTTTGAGTTCGATGTGGACCAGGGGCAGGCCGTTGACGAGGATCGTGACGTCGTAGCGGTTGTCGTGCGCACCTGATTCGACGACGTACTGGTTCGTCACCTGGAGTCGGTTGTTGTGGATCCGTTCCTTGTCGATGAGGCGGATGTTCTTGGTTTCTCCGGTGTCGCGCAGGAGGACTTGGACGTGGTCTTCTTGGATGCGCCGCGTCTTCTCAATGATGCCGTCGTTGCGCCCTGAGATCTTCTCGGCGAAGAAGCGCTCCCATTCCGAGTCGGTGAAGGCGTAATGGTTGAGGGCTTCGAGTTGGGTGCGCAGGTTCGCGATCATCGCCGCTTCGGAGTCGAAGACGATGTACTCGTAGGCCTGTCTTTGGAGTTGGGTGAGGAATTCCTTTTCGAGGGCGGCTTCGGACTGATACGACGGGTCGGTATCGGGTCCGGGCTCGAATTGGGCGACGACCGTCGCCTCGTCGGTGAGGATGATCGGTTCGATCCGCATGGAGGGATTGAAGCCCGTGTCGACCGAAGCACTCATGCGGGTTCCTCCCCGTTGATGATTCTTGTTTCCGTTCCCGCCGACGAGGGCGGGGCTGCGGGGCTGGACGAATCGGAAGCGGCGACGCCGCGTTCTTCCCATTCGCCATAGGTGAGGCCGTCTGCGGTGATCCAGGAGATTCGGCCATTGCATGAGCGACCGGATGCGATTGCACCGGCGGCCGAGGGCGAGGAGAAGGGGATGTCTCGGGTGACGATGCCGACCGCCTCGTCGACCCGGATCGAACCATCGGCGACGAGTTTCTCGAAGCGGGAACGCAGACCGTTGTAGGCACGTTGGGTCGTATCGGCTTTCGCCTTGCCCGCCCATCGTCCGGCGACCCGCGAGCCCTCGAGCATGATGAATTCTCCCGAGATGAACTGGGCTCGCGCATGAATGCTGCGCCTGGGGATTTCGAGGTGGAAGATCGGGGATTCCTCACTTGCACCGGTGAGCACGGGCGTTTCGACGAGGTCCTTCGTCCGGGTCTTCAAGGCTGCGACACCGAGGACGGGAAGGATCAACCGCACCTTGTCGATGAAGTCCTCAACATCGGATTTCTGCGCTTCGGAAAGCTTTCGCCGTTGTGGAGTCTGCTTGTTGTCATCGAGGGTCGCACGTTCGGCACGCATCGCGATCTCGACCAAGCGCGATTCGATGTACCCCCAGTGCCCTTCGTTGAAGGAGTCATCAGCGGACGAGATGAGGACGGCCCGGTCCCACCAGTCCTTCTTCTGCTTGTGGTCGAGGAAGCGCTTGGTGAAGTCCTCGGTCTTCCCGATGTAGCAGCGCGTCGATTCGATCGCCTCCGGGTCATCGCCGAGCAGCAGATAGACGCCGTTGCGGTGGGCTTCTTCTCGGGCGAGCAGTTCGGAGAGTTTCGAGCGGGGCCCGTAGAGGACATGACCCGACCAGGACACGAGGTCGGCGGTCGCGATACCGCCGACCTCGCCGTCGACGAGGAAGAGTTCGATGTGCATGCCGCGTGCCACGGGAATCACTTCTTTTCGGGGAAAGTCAGGAGTCGATCGCGGTAGTACTCGTACTGCTGACGCCGAGCCGTGATCTCGGCGGGCAGACCGGAAGAGAGGTCATTGACGAGGGCATCGAAGTCATCGAGGACATCTGCAATGCGACGCTGGACCTCGAGGGGCGGGAGTGAGAAGACAAAACGTCCAATCTTCGTCGGATTGAGATTATTGATAGTTGCAGATGATGAGTCCGACGACGTGAATTCTTGAAATCTCGAGGAACCGAGGAGATGGAACAAAAACCTCGCATCGAGAGTATCGCGGACTCGTAGCACCATCATGAATGCACCAAACAGCATCGGGCCAGACTTCAAGTCATCTTCTCGAACAAGAGCAGATTTTCCTAAGTGCACTAGACTGCCGCTCGAACCAACCATGAGCACATCATCAAGATGAAGCAGCTGCTGATCTTTGAATTTTACACCTGAAGAAACAGTGCGAAGATCATCGAAAACAATCCGGCGACTTAAACCATCAATGTTACTTGCGCGAAGAACCCCGCGCCCATACCCTGCAGACACTTCATCAGACTTTGAATAGGTCACTCCTCGAATAAAGTCTAAATGATCAGCAATACGAGCTTGCTCACCTGCAGCTAGCTCAATGAATCGATCTGCAACAAGACGAAATTGCTGCCTCCGCGCCTCAAGCTCCGCCTCAAGCTCCGCCTCAAGTCTAGTGAAAGAATCGAGAATGTCAACAATTTCCCGCTGAATCTCAATCGGCGGAACCGGAATTCGATACTTGAGGATCGCCGATTTATCTCCCCGAGGCATCTTTCCGCCACGAGCGTGCCGTTGATCAAATGCGAAGAAGTCATCTGACGACAAGAGAACGAATAAGAATCCCGAATCCAGCCTCGACCGATAATCCGAAACGATCGAAAGGACGAGCACATCACCACTCGCTCCACCTGAGCGATCCGCAAGCCAGATCTTCTTCAAGTAGGGCCGAATATTCCCAATCAGAACATCGCCGACATCGAAGGCTGAAACATAGTCGGTATTCGGCGAATAGTCGGCATCGACACGTCCACCACAGTTCGCAACGAGGTTGTCAACACCAACAAATGTCGTCCCATCAAGTGCGCCGGCACTCACCCGGGCACTGGAGTAGTGGACAGCCTCGCCGAGCGGAACGAACTCCACCCCATCCGGACACATCTCGGCGACCATGCGCTCGATCCGGTTCATCACTCACCGCCCTCGAGGTCAGCAACGATCGCGTCGATCTTCGCCCGCAGCTCCGCCTGGCGCTCGACAATGCCGGCGATCCGCTCGTTGAGCTCGGCGATGTCGACCTCCTCGCGCGTATCCTCCGGCTCCACATAGGACGAGACCGAGAGGTTGTAGGAGTTGCCCGCGATCGTCTCCGCGTCGATCAGCGCCCCCTTGTATTCGATATCCGCCCTCGCCACCAGGGAATCAATGATGAAGTCGCGATTCGCCTCAGTCAGAACGTTCTTGTTCCCCTTACGCTCGAACTGATCCGAGGCGTCGAGGAAGAAGACCGCATTATCCTTCTTCGACTTCTTCAACACGATGATGCAGGTCGCGATCGTCGTGCCGAAGAACAGGTCCGGCGGCAACTGGATCACCGCATCGACGTAGTTGTTGTCCACGAGGTACTGGCGGATCTTCTGCTCGGCCGCCCCGCGATACAAGACACCCGGGAACTCGACGATCGCCGCCGTCCCGTCGACCTTCAACCAATTGAGCATGTGCATCGTGAAAGCGAGATCCGCCTTCGACTTCGGCGCCAGGGCTCCGGCGGGGGCGAACCGCGGATCATGCAGCAGCGTCGGATCATCCTTGCCCACCCACTTCGTCGAATACGGCGGGTTCGACACGATCGCGTCGAAAGGCTCGTCATCCCAATGCGCGGGCTCGAGCAGCGTATCCCCCAGCGCGATGTCGAAGTTCGCGAAGTTGATGTCGTGCAGGAACATGTTGATCCGGCACAGGTTGTAGGTCGTCAGATTGATCTCCTGGCCGAAGAAGCCCTCGACCTTGTCAGCGCCGAGGATCTTCGCGAACTTCAAGAGGAGCGAGCCCGAACCGCAGGCGGGGTCGTACACCCGCCCCACGCACTCACGCCCATCGATCGCAATGCGTGCAAGAACCTCTGACACCTCCTGCGGAGTGAAGAACTCACCGCCCGACTTGCCCGCGCTCGAAGCGTACATCGTCATGAGGTATTCGTAGGCGTCACCGAAGGCATCGATCGTCGACTCCCCGTAGGACAGATCCATATCACCGATCGCGTCCAGGATCTTCACGAGTTTGAGATTGCGCTGAGCGACCGTGTTCCCCAACTTCGGCGAATTCACATCGATATCGGCGAATAGGCCCTTCATGTCCTTCTCTGCCCGGGTCCCGATCGAGGAGCGCTCGATGTTCGCGAAGACCGTCGACAGAGTCTCATTGAGGTTCTCATTGTGGGCGGCCCTGGCCCTCACGTTGACGAAGAGCTCGGACGGGCGGATGAAGAAGCCCTTCTCGTTGACGAGGTCGCGACGGAACTTGGGATCCTCAGCATCCGAATCCGACGCCAGGGTGTAATCGAATCCCTCATTCCCGGACTCGGCCTCGCCCTCGTTGATGAAGACCGTCAGGTTCTCGGAGATGAAGCGGTAGAACAGGAAGCCGAGCACGTAGGACTTGAAGTCCCAACCGTCAACGGCTCCTCGCAGGTCGTTCGCGATCTGCCAGATCGTCCGATGCAGCTCAGCGCGCTGATTCTCCGATGCCATTGCATGCCTCTTCTTCGCGGGGCGGTGACTTCCTCATAGAGTGTGCCACCCCGCCCCCTCGTTTCCGGCCAGCACATGCAGTTCAGCCGAGGTTCTCCGATTCATCCGCCGGGCGTTCGGCGCTCGTGCGCCACCCCCGGCCCGATGCCACTGCATATCGACGCCGGCACAGACGCTACTCAAACCCCACGACCTGTGAGTTTCAAGAATCCTGACCCGAAAGCACGCGCAACCCGGGCATTGCAACGAAGATGACACCGTGAAAGCACGACCCCTGCGATTCGCCCGCTGGGCGACGCCCCCGGAGAGCTCCCTGGCTGCACACTTCCCTCCGGGCGCTTCTCGATGCGGCATCTACATTCTCGAGTTCGCAAACGGTGAGCGTTACGTCGGCCAGACCGTTGACGTCGTGCGCCGCTTCCGCGATCACGCCCGGCGCTTCGGCGATATCGAAGCGATTCAGTTCCTGCCCCACCCGCGCGAGTTCCTCAACGAGGCCGAGCGCTCCACGATCCGCAGTCAGGTAGATGCCGGGCACCGCCTTCGCAACATCGACCTCGTCATTGCCTCTCGCGCTTCGAGTCCGCTCGATGCAGAAGTGGATCGGCCGCTCCAAGAGTCTTGGCTTGCGGACGGCATCGCCGACGCCACTCCCGATGATCGAACTCTGCGGGCGCAACGCCGCCTCCGTCTCCGCCCCCGATACGACGAACTCCGCTCCCATCCCCACTACGAAGAGGTATTCGCCGACCTCGTCACTTACGTGAAGTCATCGATCGTGTGGCCGTCTGTCACCGCAGAACGATTCTGGACCATCACACCGCTTCCTGTGACGGGTAAAGACCGGCATTGGCGGCGTCTCTTCACAGTCAACTGCGGAAAAGTGGAAACCTTCGTGGTCTATGAAGAGCGCGATACCCAGGAGGTCTATTGGTTCATGAACGTCGACCACCAGAATCTGTCACCACGAGACTTTCCCCGTGAACTCCGCCAGGCCTATCACTGCACCGATTCCTATCGGTCCATCGGGCGATGCGGGCAGGTCAACGGCGGGGTCGCTGGCTCGCTCAGGCACTGGTTCACGGAGGTCCCTGGACTCTCCCACGCATCGCGTTCCCTCGCGCTGTCTCTCATGCGGAAGAACCCAACGCTATTCGCGAAGACTCATTCCGACGATCTCACCGATGATCTGCTGGTCGCACTCAGTGAAGCGTGAATTCCCACTGGAAATGCCGTTCTGCCAGCTATCGACATTGACTCCCTTTCAGCGCCCCATGCCATCTGCAGATAGCGGAAAGCGTATGGAGCACGATGACGACCCCATGACGAGATGCTCATCACCCGAGTCGACAGTCCACCGGGAACCGTCGACAAACTCACTGGATTCTTCATCTGCGATTCCGACGGTGAAGACCCGGACCGTCCTCGAATGTGGCATGTCGGGCGGTGAGAGGCGGGCGTGCCGCTCGTGGGCCCTCTCCTCGTCACCACATTGGAGGAACGTGTCGATATTCGGACGATATTTCGACACGTCTCGAGAACAGGTCGATCTCATCGACATATTGAAGCGGCTGCTATCCCCCGATCAACATCGAGCTCCCACCTCATCCTTCGGAGGAAGGCGCCCCGCCGCCCGCCTCGGCGAACACCCCGCCACCGGCAGAGAAACCGACAGAAAAGAGGCGCCCCTCGACGCCTGCGTCATCCTGCCCGATCAAGAGACGCGCCTCAGTGCACGACCTGGATGATCCACGCGCCGAGCAGGGCGACCCACACGGCGGTCAGCATCGAGGTGAGGGTCCCGATGAGGAATCGTTCGGCAAAAGCCGGATCATCGCGCAATTCGGCGAAACGACCGAGCCCCTTGACGGCGACGACGACCGCGATGAGCTCCGCATGCCCCGTGACGACGCAGGTCGCAACGGCGGCCCGCTCGAGGAGGCCGACCAGGGTGCCGCCCCTCGGCACCTCCGTCTTCGGCGCGGGCGCCTCGAGGATGAATTCACCCCCGTCCTCGCGCGAATGCGCGGTCTTGTCGGGAAGCCGCGCGAAACGCAGGACGAGGACGGTGATCGCCCAGCCGATGAGGACGGCGGCGAGGACGACGCCGGCCCCGGCGAGGATGACGGGAAGCGAGGGCGGCTCGTTCATCGGTCACTCCTTCGGCTCGCACTCCGATAACAGCCTGCGCACAAGACCGTAGCAGGCGACTTGCTCGCGTCTGGCGGACTGGGCGTAGACCTGCGAGATCGCCGATGCGGAAACACCGAGCCGCTCGGCCGCCTCGGCCATCGTCTCACTGGCCTCCACGGCTTCGACGACCTCCCACTGGCGACGGGTCCGGGACGCCGAGACCGCTTCGATGAGTCGGATGAGCGCTTCACCCTCGCGGGCCGGCTCTTCGGCCCGCGAGCGCAGGGCGATCGAATGACGTGAATTCTTCACGCTTTCGAGTGCTTCGCGGGCGAGGACGAAGGCCTCGCCCCGGCCCGAACGGGAATCGGGGGCGTCCTCGGCGAAGGGGAGCTCAACAGCCCCTGCGCCGATCCCGCAGCGCCAGAGGCCGGAGCGCAGAAGCCTGTCGATGATCGTGACGACGGCCTCGGGCTCAGCGGCAACCCCTTGAATCTCGTCGCCGGCGGTGCGGACGAAGGGGCTTTCGATCGGGATCGACGCGAGTTCGGCGAGAATGCCCGGAACGCGGTCCTCCTCTTCTCGCGAGCGGCGCTGATCGATCGTGAGGACGAACATCGCGTCTCCTTCCCTTGAGGCACGCCAACACCTTGAATGAAGCATAGCAGCTTCATAATATCTACATAAGGTTCAGAGCTTAATTAAGGCTGATTCAGCTGTTGACCTGAACCACTCCCTCCTCGGCAGAAGCGAGCGCGACAAGGCCCCGCAACACCCACCCTACGAGGCCCTTCCGGCGCAGCGGTCGCGCCGCCCCTCGATTCCTGAAAGACTGGCCGCGCCCACGCCCCACGACCCAGAGGACCCATGCGCCCCTTCTCCCCCGCGCTCCGCGCCGCATCCGCCGCCGCAATCGCACTCCTCGCCCTGTCGGCCTGCACCTCCCCCCAATCCGCGAGCACTCCCGCCGCAGCCGGTGCATCGGCGGAACAGGCGCCCAGCAGCGGGCAGTCGTCCACCAACAGCGGGCAGTCGTCCGAGACGAGCGCGACGCCCCTCATCATCGACGTCCGAACCCCCGAAGAGTTCGCCGCTGGCCATCTCGACGGCGCCGTCAACATCGACGCCACAGCCGCGGACTTCTCCGAGCGGATCGCAGAGCTCGATCCGAAAGGCGCCTACACCCTCTACTGCCGCTCGGGAAACCGGGCCGCTCGGGCCGCCGAGCTCATGACCGCCGCCGGGTTCACCGAGGTCCGCAACGCGGGCGGACTCGAGGAGGCCGCGAAGTCTCTCGGCCTCCCGATCGTCACCGACTGGCCATCCCCCCCCGCGATAAGCGCGAAGCCCCGCATCGCACGCAGCCCGAACGCACCCGCTGTCGCCGCCCCCTCGTACCGACAGGCGATGACCTCATGAAGGAGCCCCGTGAAGACAAGGACCTCCCTGATCGGCGCCCTCGCCGCCACGGCCCTCGCCCTCGGCGGCTGCCAGTACTTCGAGCAGTCCGTCAAGGACGTGAGCGCCGAATTCCGCGGGATCACCGCGACCGTCGAAACCTTCGATGTCAACGCCAACGCCCTCGACCGCATCACCGGCAAATCCATCCAGGTCACCACCGACGACCGCTTCGACATCACCGACGCCGAGGGCAAGATCACGAAGGAATCCTCCGTTCTCAAACTCACCGTCGGAGGTGAACCCGTCTACCACGTCGGCAGCTCGCTCATCCTCGCCGAGCAGGGCCTCGAATCGATCCTCAACGACGCCAACGCGAAGGCCGAGGTCAACTCGACCGAGTCCTCGGTCCCCTTCCTCTCGCGCCTGAAGACCTCCTTCGATGAGTTCTTCACCGGAAAGGATTACACCGTCCTCATCCGCTCCCAGGAGGGGACCCCCATCGCCGTCTACTCCGGAGACAAAGTGAGTTCCTACTCCGCCGAGGGCATCCCCAACTCGACCGTGCTCCTCATCGACCACAAGCGCCTGTTCATCTACCGCTGCGACTACACGATCTATTCCTCGGAGCTCATCCAATAGAACCCCCAGCTCGCCCCGCTCTGAGGGAGCCGCACTTCCGCCCTCGTCGCCGACGAGGAGCCGATGGCCACGCAGGTGCCGGGGCGCCTAGCGACCGGTGCGCGCACGACGCGCCTTCCCCAGCATCGACACCACCACTGCCACGAGGAAGCAGGAGAACAGGATCCCGCCCACGCGCGGGGAAATCGAGTGCGCCGCCCAGGCTCCCGCAGGAGTCACCAGGGCCGCCATCGCGCCGACGAGCAGGCCGGCCTTAAGATCCACCAGTCCGCGCCGCGCATTGGTCCAAGTGCCCGACACGGCCGTCGGGATCATGACGAGCAGAGAGGTCCCCCGGGCGAGCAGATCGCCGACCCCGACCAGCAGTTCGAGGCCCGGGACGATGATCGAGCCGCCGCCGACGCCCACCAGGCCCGAGAAGACGCCAGAGAGCAGGCCGACGATGACCAAGCCGATCGCGCGCGGCGCATCGAGAACGAGGACGGCATCGCGCACGGGAACATGCACCCGCTGAGCGATCACGACGAGCGCTACGAACGCGGTGAAGATCCACGGAAGGACCCTGTCGGGGATCCGCTGGAGCAAGCGCACGCCGATCTGCGCGCCCACCAGTGCGCCCGCCATGAGGAACAGGGCCGCGATCCACGAGACCCGCCCTCCGAGGGCGTAGGAGGTGACGCCAGCACCCGCCGTGAGAATGATCGCCACGAGGGAGGCGGCCGACGCCCTGCGCTGATCCATCCCGAGCACCGTCATGAGGGCCGGGACGATGACCAGGCCTCCGCCCACGCCGAAGAGGCCGGCGAGGAATCCTGCGGCCGCGCCCGTCAGGAGGACGAGGGCGAGGCGCGCCGGTCCCATTCGACCGGAAGGCTCGGCGCCCTCCCGGAACTGATCAATCGCGCTCACGACTGGCGATTCTACGCCCGGTGATCCGAAGGCCCTCGGGCGGGGTGCGTCTCAGAGCTCTAGTCGGGCTATGTCTTTCGAATGCCCTTGCGAAGCGCACGCTCCCACGGACCCGCCAACCCCACACACAAGACGCCAACCCCACACACAAAAAACACACTGCGGACTTAACCCCTCCAATGAGCCCGCCAACCCCACACACAAGACGCCAACCCCACACACAAGACGCCAACCCCACACACAAAAAACACACTGCGGACTTAACCCCTCCAATGAGCCCGCCAACCCCACACACAAGACGCCAACCCCACACACAAGACGCCAACCCCACACACAAGACGCCAACCCCACACACAAGACGCCAACCCCACACACAAGACGCCAACCCCGCGCAAGGAGCACTGCGCCCCGTCGCCCACCTCGAGCGAGCTTTCCGACCCGATTCTTGGCCCCTCGGCATTCATTCCACCAGGCATGACAAAAGCCCCTGACCAGTTGTTTCGCCTGGTCAGGGGCTTTTCCTAGTAGCGGGGGCCAGATTTGAACTGACGACCTCCGGGTTCCTCGCGTTCATCGGTCTCGCGCTCACGTTCGTGCACCGTTTCGTAGCCGATGCGCCAGCGTTGCCGCTCTTGCCCGCCTTGCCATGCGTGCCAGCGTTGCCGGTCGTGACGTCCGGGCAGTCGGCCTGCGTGACGATCGCGCGCGAGTGTGGTGAGTATGAATACAACGCCTCATGTTCTTTCACTTCCGGTTCCTCCGACGTGGGCTGCGGCTCTCGAGCAGTGGGAGCTGACTCTGAGATCGGGTGGTCGCAGTGAGCGCACCATCGGCACTCGTGTACGGCATCTTCGGCATCTCGCACGCGCTCTCGAGGTCGACGATCCCATGGAAGTCACTGGGGATCTCCTGCTCGCCTGGTGCGGCAGCCGAGAGTGGGCGCCGGAGACTCGGCACTCCTACTACGTGTCGATCCGCAGCTTCTTCACCTGGTGGACGGCTGGTGTCGCCGAGGATCCGTCTCGCGTCTTGCCCCATGTGCGCCGGCCTCGAGGGGCGCCTCGGCCCGTGCCGACCAGTGTTCTCGAGGAGGCCCTGCGTCGCAGTTCGGGGCGCGATCGCCTCATCTTGTGCCTGGCGGCATTGTCCGGTCTCCGAGCTGGGGAGATCGCCCGGGTGTGTGCTGATGACCTTGTGGATGATCTCGGCGGGCGTTCGTTGGTGGTTCGTGGAAAGGGTGGGGTCGTTCGCCTCGTTCCCCTTTCCGCGTGGCTCGCTGCCGAGGTTGAGCGTGCGTGTGCGCGCGGCGGCGGATGGGCATTCCCCTCGAAGTACGGCGGCCATCTATCGCCTGCTCACGTCTCCAAGCTTGGAGCGACGGCCCTTCCGTCTCCGTGGACTCTTCACACATTGCGGCACCGATTCGCGACCACCGCCTATCGGGCTCAGCGCGACCTCCTCGCCGTCCAGCGCCTTCTTGGGCACGCCTCGGTCGAAACGACTCAACGCTATGCCGAGCCTCCTAACGATGCTCTTCGTCGGGCTGTGGAGGCCGCTGATCTCTTTGCTGTCGAACACTGAAAGGGTCTGAAATGCAATCGCTGATCGAAGCCCTTGATCGATGGGCCCACAAGCAAGCGGACTTCGCGGACTTCCCGATCTTCGCCCCTGATAGCGACTGCGGCGCGGTTGAACGCGCTGCCCTTGTCGACGAGCTCGACAAGATCATCAGCCTCACGCGCTTGATCTCCAGCGCATCAGTCATCGCCGTCAAAGCGAAGGAGCACCATTGATGACCATCATCGCCATCTCTAACCAGAAGGGCGGCGTCGGCAAGACCACGACCACCTTTCACCTAGCCCGCGCGGCCGCACGCTCAGGCGCGCGCGTCCTCGTCGTCGATATGGATCCGCAAGCGAACCTGTCGGCGGCGCTGGCTGCTGATGGCATCGTCGACGGCCAGGCAGGAGTTGCCGACGCCCTCTCCGCGCGCTCGCCACTCACACTTGCCAATGTCCTCGTGCCGACGGTCTGGGAGGGTGTGACCCTCGCACCATCGGGCGGCGATGCCCTCGCCGCCGTGCGCGACGAGCTCATCGGCGTTCAGGCTGGCCGTGAGCAGCGCCTCCGGCGTGCGATCGCCTCTGTCGGGCAGGTCTTCGATCTCGTCCTTGTCGACTGCCCGCCCTCCCTTGATCAGCTCTCTATCAACGCTCTGTCGGCCGCCGATGCGGTCCTCATCGTCACCCAAGCAAAGCTCTGGTCCTCCTCCGGGCTGGCTCACCTGCTCGAGACGATCAGCCAGGTCGGTGAGTACTACAACTCGGGATTGAAGGTGGCTGGCGTCCTCGTCAATCTCCATGAGGGGCAGACGGTCTCGGCGAGGCACTGGCTCGACGAGCTTGAGGCTGCGTGCGCGGCGCGAGGGCTGCCGCTGTTGCTGCCTGCCATCCCGCGCCGCGTCGTCATTGCCGACGCCGCCGAGGCTGCCCTAGGTCTTGACCAGTGGACACCTCCCCAGATGGATCTCCAGGACCTTTACGAGAGTCACCTGGAGGCCTTGCTCGCCAACGCTGGCACGCATGGCAAGGCGGGCAAGAGCGGCAACGCTGGCACGGAAGGAGAAGCGAAATGACTCGCATTGAACCGCGCAAGAGCGCGCTTTCCGCCTCGGTGGTCGCCCCGTCTGCCAGCAATGACGGCAAGAGTGGCAACGCTGGCAAGGGGGGCGTTGTTGATCGACCGATGACTCGAGACCAGGCGAAGCTCACCGTCCGCATCTCGGAGGATCTTCTCGAGGAAGCCCGGTCCGCCTTTTGGCAGACGGGCCCACAGACGGGCACGCGGTCCCTGTCTGCGTGGGTCGCCGATGCGATCGCAGCAAAGCTTGAGCGCGATCGAGCCGCTTTCAATGGCGGCCGCCGATTCGATCCGGTGCCTGCAGGCGAGATCCCGACGGGGCGCAGGAGCTAAGGACTCAGGACGCAGGTGGCCGACAGTGTGGTGTTGCTGTCGGCCACCCTGTCTGTTCAGGCCGTTGCAAGATAGGCGGCGACCGCCTTGCGGATGAGAGCAGACTTCGGAAGGTTCTCCTTCCGCGCTCGCTCCGTTAGCGCAGCATCCAGCTCATCGGTGGCTCGCGTCTTCCAGGTGTGTCGCGCGGTTGTTGCTTCTTCCATCCGGGGGCGCCCGGCCGTCATGAAGATGTCGGCGAGGTCAATCGGGCGGCCGTCGCCTTCGTAGATGCGGCGCACGGTCTTCAGCTCCCCACGCTCCGCCCGCGCGGCAAGAGCGTCGTAGTCGGTCATGTCCTTAGTCATCGTCGTCTCCGGTCCTTTCTCACACCAGGTCAGGGCGATCCATCGCATGGAAGATCACCACGGTCCGCCAAGGTTTCAAGGCGGCGAACACCTCGATCACCCGATCCGTCTGGGCGTGAGGATGCCCAACGAAGGCGAATGTCTTGTCTCCCGGCTCTCCGTCGATCTCGTCGACCGTGAGTGGGTGAGTCATCGTCCAGTACGCATCCGCCTTGCTGATGCCGTGCTTGGCGGCTGACTGCGTGAACTCAACTTCGTCTTCGTTGAACATACCTAAAGGGTACTACAAATAGGGGCCACAAACCGCGGGGCGTCAGGAAAGTCGCCGAATCGTTGAGGCTGAGCAGCTGAGGATCCGCGCGATCGTCGAGACGGACTGCCCCTGTGCACGCAGGGCGCGCGCATGGGCTGCCTGCTCGGGAGTCAGCACTCGGGGCCTGCCGATGTGGGCGCCGCGCGCCCGAGCGGCCGCCAGGCCCTCGCGTGTCCGGGCTCGGATGAGGGCTCGCTCGTACTCGGCGAAGGCGCCGGCCACCTGAAAGACCATGCGCCCAGCGGGGGTGGTCGTGTCGATCGCCTCTGTGAGGGAGCGGAACTCGATGCCTCTGGCGTGTAGCTCGTCGATGATCTGGACCAGCTCGACGAGGGAGCGGCCGAGGCGGTCGATTCTGACGACTACGAGGGTGTCACCTCGCCCAAGGGAGCGGAGACAGGCCTTCCATTCCGGCCGGCATGTCGTGGCTCCGGAGGCGCGCTCCACGTAGAGGACGGAGCAGCCGGCCTCCTCGAGGGCGGCGACCTGGCTGGCCTCGTCCTGGTCGTCCGTCGAGACCCTGACATAACCCGTGATGCTCATACCCAAACCGTAGGCGCGCCCCTTCTGCGCCTCCTGGTTTTGGCGGGGGGTTTTGACTCGGCGTGTCGGCCCCTCCACGCGCTTGTGCTGAGGGCACCGAAACCGATCGATTCTGACACCTCTGTGCGCACTGTCTCATCAGTGCCCTCGTCCTGTGTCCGTGAAGGCGGTGAGGAGGAATGCTCCGGCGATGAGACCGACGATGATTCTGAGGATGGTGAAGGCGGCGTCGATGAGGACGGTGATGATGCTCCAGGCGATGTGCGCCCACAGGCGCAGCGGCACGAGGGTCAGCGCAGTCCTCCAGGGTTCGTGGTGGCGGAAGTGGCTCCACAGGCCGGGGATGATCCATCCGGCGGCAATGAGGGCCCATGTCGTCGGCGTGATGGTGGCGAGGATCGCGAGGTCTCCCATGACTCACCTCCTGTGATGTCTTCTGTGTTTTCAGGGTAAGTGTGAGCATGGGCGTTTGTGTGCGTTCCCGTGGGGGTGAAGGGGCCCCAGCGGGTGCCGGGGCCCCTTCTGGTCGGGTCAGGACCAGGATCCGGGAATGGAGGATCGGGTGATGTTCCAGCTGGTGGCTTCGTCGTAGCCGGGCAGGTGCTGGATGACGTCGCTGGTGATGCGTTGGCAGATCGCGGCGGCGATCGAGGTCGGCCAGTCGCTCCAGTCGATCGTCTGGTAGGTGTAGCCGTTGATGGCTTTGAGGATCTCGACTTCGCTCCAGTCCACGCTGCGCGGCTGCGTGTACTGGTAGATGAACAGCGAGTCCTCGTTGTAGCGGTCGTTGACGGCTCGGGCGTTGGCGTCGAGGAGGTACTGGCCGAGGCGGCTCATCGAGGCTGGCGTCCGGGTGAAGATGATCGGCTGGACGGCGTCGAAGGCGTCGATGACGAGTTCGTTGCCGCCGTAGGTGTAGGCGGCCCAGACGAGGACGTTGATGTGTTCGGCGTCGACGATGTATGAGGACATGGCGGTCTCCTTAGATGCGATCGGCCGGAGGTGGTTCTCCGGGCCCCCTGTGTCGGGGGCGCTTCCCCGGTTGGGGCGTGGCGGCAGGGCAGTCAAGAGTGGAGTCGCAGCCCGCGCGGTGACGTTCATCAGGCACCTTGTGTGCCGGTCATCGCCCCGTAGGGGCGATGAGATGAACGTCAGGGCCAGCGGGCGAGAAGCACCTTGACGGCCCGACCCGAAGGGGCCGACACGCCCACACTGGGAAGCCCACGACACAGGGATACCCAACGAGCTCCGCCGGCCAAAGGCCGGCGGAGCGGACACGTCCGGCGACAGCATGAGGGGGCGGGAAGGAAGCGCCTTCCCGCCCCCTCACACTCCAACGCCACCATCTCCTGGCGGATCGTCCACGCGCGCCGTCGGTGACGCCGACGCCGCCTGCCCCCCTTCGGGGCGGCGCGGCCGTCACCAGGCGCGGGGTGGGCGAGACGACGACCGGCCCCCATCCTCCAGGTGTCGTCCCCACTGTGTGCAGCCGTAGAGCCGCCCACGAGCTCGCAGGCTGTGCACATTGGGGACGACACCACCCAACCCACAACGGAGCGGGTAGAATGGAGGGGTGGTCTCCTTAGAGGACACATAGGGCGGCGAAGGTGGTTCTTCGCCGCCCGCCCTCGTTTACGCGCTCGTCGTCGTGGTGAGGGCCTTGATGCGATCGGGGCGAAATCCGCTCCAGGCATCCTCGTCAGTGATGACGACGGGGGCCTGCTGGTAGCCGAGGCTCTTGATGTAGTCGAGGGCTTCGGCGTCCTCGGTGACGTCGATGCTCCGGTAATCGATGCCCTGCTTATCGAGGGTTCGCTTGGTCGCGTCGCACTGGGGGCAGCGGGGCTTGGTGTAGACGGTGATGCACATGGCGGTCTCCTTAGATGCGATCGGCCGGAGGTGGTTCTCCGGGCCCCCTGTGTCGGGGGCGCTTCCCCGGTTGGGGCGTGGCGGCAGGGCAGTCAAGAGTGGAGTCGCAGCCCGCGCGGTGACGTTCATCAGGCACCTTGTGTGCCGGTCATCGCCCCGTAGGGGCGATGAGATGAACGTCAGGGCCAGCGGGCGAGAAGCACCTTGACGGCCCGACCCGAAGGGGCCGACACGCCCACACTGGGAAGCCCACGACACAGGGATACCCAACGAGCTCCGCCGGCCAAAGGCCGGCGGAGCGGACACGTCCGGCGACAGCATGAGGGGGCGGGAAGGAAGCGCCTTCCCGCCCCCTCACACTCCAACGCCACCATCTCCTGGCGGATCGTCCACGCGCGCCGTCGGTGACGCCGACGCCGCCTGCCCCCCTTCGGGGCGGCGCGGCCGTCACCAGGCGCGGGGTGGGCGAGACGACGACCGGCCCCCATCCTCCAGGTGTCGTCCCCACTGTGTGCAGCCGTAGAGCCGCCCACGAGCTCGCAGGCTGTGCACATTGGGGACGACACCACCCAACCCACAACGGAGCGGGGGGTTAGTCGAGATCGGGCGGGGGCGCCGGCCACGCCGCCGGCGCGTCGACGTCATGCACCTGGCGCTCGTTGAAGTTCGTTGTTGCATGCGTCTGAGGCCGCTCGCGCACAGCCGGTTGTTGTACCTGGGTGCGTTGCGGCGCCGGCAGCGTAGTCGTCGGCGCCGGCGCGGTGATGTGAATCCGCTGGATCCGGGTGTCGGCGCGCCCCTCGTTGAGGGTGCCTGCGGGCACCTTGACGAGCAGGTACGCGCCCCCCTGGGGCAGGCTCTTGATCTGGTTAGGGTGGAGGATGAACTCCTCGACTTCTCGGAGGGATCCGACACCGCTGGCGGCGTGCACTCCCCCGAGCAGGTCCCAATCGTCTTGGACCTGAACGGTCTCTTTCCACGCTGCCCGCGACCCAATGTCGGAAGCGATCCCTTCGGCGACTTCCCCTCGCGTCTGACGCAGGATGAGCCAGACATTCGCGTTGGTGCGCACGGCGGCCGCGAACTGTGGGGAGACTGCCTCCAGGTCACCATCGAGGTCTTGGGTGACGAGAATGACGGCGCCTCCAGCGGAGCGGACCCGAGCATAGAGGTCAGCGACTCTGGGTGTGCCCAGTGCACCGAACTCGTCGAGGAGGATCGGGCACATCCGATCAGCGCCCCATCCGGTGGCGGCGAGTCGCGCGAAGGTCGCGATCAGGTCTTGGATGGCGAGGCGCCCGATGGTGCGAGCGGTCTCAGGCGAGCCTGCGGCGTCGAGGCTGAAGCACACGATGTCACCGCTACGGATGGCGTCGTCGAGGGTCATGCCGCCGGCGGCGAGGACGCGTCCTGCTGCGGTGTCGGTAATGATCGCCAGGCGGTCGCGCACGTCTCCCACGTCCTTCTCGTTTCCGTTGGCTTCAACGTCTGCGAGGTAGCGGGAAACGCGTGCCGCATTCTCGGCGGAGAGCTGGGGGCTGTTCGCACGCAAGTCGTCAAGCGACATGAGGTCGACGAGATCCGGCAGGCTGACCTCCCACGCGCGGCCAGCGCCGCTCTTGCGGGCGCGGGTCGCGGCCAGGTCGGTCAGGGCGTGTGCTGCGACCTGCAGGAGACGCCTGGAAAGCGTCGCATAGTGCAGGTTCGCTGAATCGTCGTCTGCGAAGGTGACTTCGTAGACGGCATCGGCGAGTTCATCGCCGTCCAGTCGGCCGGCCGGATTATACCGGCTCGTCGAGGTCGATGCCTTCGTCGTGATGACATGGCACCGTCGGCCGCTTTCTTTCGCGATCGCTTGGAGGTAGGTGCGAAGTCCGGGGTCGGCCTTCATGTCGATGACGACGAGGGGCAGGCGCAGACGACGGGCGGCTGGGGCTGCGGTGAATCCGTAGGCGATGCGCTCGAGCGCTTGGGTCTTTCCTACTCCGGTAGGCCCAATGACGATGCCGTGGGTGCGCAGCTCGTCGGCTCGAATGGAGACGGGGGAAGCGGAGTGTGCGTCGATGCCGATCGGGATCTCCAGGTCGCCCACCCTGGCAACCGGGGTCTGCGTGGAGATCGCGCGCATCTGCTTCGTCTTGGCCGTCGCGATGGCGCGGGCGCCCGCCTCGGTTGCCGGCGTGGATTCTCGTCTCCTCCAGTGGGCGGTGTAGCGGTCACGGACCATGAGGTAGGCGCCCGCGATGATCAGAGCAACGCCCACGGAGAAGGGGGCTTGCGCGAGTGCCCAGTCCATCAGGTGCGGCCGCAAGATCTCCAGTGGGGACGCGTGGGAGCGTACCCCGTCGACGAGCGCGGCGCCGACCTGGCGCCACGCGCCGACGTAGGCGCGTCCACTGCCCATGAGGAGCCCGACCACAGTGGTGGCGAGCCCGCAGACGAGGACCATCCATCCCCTAACGCGTCCACGGCCAAGCCAGCGGACCCCCACGACGACGACCAGGGCGACGCTGGCAGCGATGAGGTGCGTGATCGCCAACATGAGGGCCAGCATGCGCCAGACCTGCTGCCCCTGGGTGGGTGGCGCCTGGTCGCCCTTCATTCGCAGCTTCGGACTTGCCGCGCTCATCACTCGACTCCTTCCACAACATCACAGAGCCGGCGAACCGCGATCGGCCGGCCAAGCCCTCGGGACTCCAGAATGCGATTCGCCTCGCTCGCGCACTCCGTGACGACCGTGCTCGAGCTTGGCGTCGTGAAATACACGCCGATCCGATAGTTCGGCGAGTACCCGTATCCGAGCATGAGATGCACTAGCCGCATCCTGTTCTTCGACGAATACTCAACCTCCCATCCAGTGAACTGCCCTTGAGAGCCAGAGACAAGATCGGGCCACGCAATTCCCTGCTTTCCTGAAAGGCGCGTGATAGGAATTGCATAGGGATTCTTGGTCGGCTCAGCTTCAACCACTCGGGCGTCCCGCTCAGTCACGAGGGAAGCAATATCACCGCGCTTTGACAGAACACGCCACAGTTCCAGGACTGCAAGATCGTGATGATACTCAGCGAGCTTGACGCCACCTCCACTGCCTTCAGCGCCAATGAGCGATGATCCACTTTCCGTGAGGAAATGCGCCCACACGCCACCGAACGCTTGCACGCGCTCAACGAGACCATTATCTCGGAGCTTTTTCAAGCATCGCGATGTCCACGCTTGCGCAGTTTTTTCACTCTGAGTCGGAAAGCACTCAGCCTCAATCACGCGAGTTGGAGCAAACCGAAACTTTCCAAGAAAACGCAATATCCTCAGATCCGAATCGTTCAGCCCCGCCATCTCACTCTCCTTCATCACACTCGATTAGCACCCAACAGTTACCTTCAGCACCGTTTCAGCACCACACCACACATCACCCAACCTGACTTTTTCTCTTCACCATCCCGCACCCACTCTTAGGCCCGCCCACCACCGAGACCCCCCTCGTTCTGCGCGCAGTCGTTGAAGGAGGGGGGTCTCGGTGGTGGGCGGGCCGTTTCCCTTGGAACTGTGCGGGATGGTGATACATGTGGGTATGTAGTCCTCTATGTATTGGGTTATGTAGTGTGGTGTGGTGCGCAGCCGGGCCGCTCAGTCGCCTGCTTCCCCTTGACCTGACTGTGCATCCGGATGCGTCGGATAGATTTCCGATTCGGCCGCGTAAGTGGCGACGATGGCGCCGCTGATGAGTTCGGAGTAGGTGCGGCCGTACTTGTATTTCATTTCATGGAGGAGTTCCCATACGGGGATTTCCAGTTGGGAGTAGACAGGACGTGTGACGATTCCTTTGGAGTCGAGGTAGCGTTTGCGTGAGTACTGCACGAGCTGGTCCTTTCTAGTGCCAGTGGGTTCTGAACGTCATGTATTGGTCGCGTCCCCAGATCGGTTCGACATTGATTCCTTGCGCTTCGTTATCTGCGGAGACCATTTGCCCGTTTCCGAGATATATTGCCGTGTGATAGAAGTGGACTCCGCCGTTTGAGCTCCAGAAAATGAGGTCTCCAGGCTGCGCTTCCGCTTCTGTAATGTGTCGTCCAGTTCGGGCTTGTTGATCGGCGGTTCTGGGAAGGTCTATCCCACGCATTTTTGCGTAGGTAAGGGTCAGGCCGGAGCAGTCGTAGTGAGCGGGTCCTGCTGCACCAAAAACGTAGCGGTGGGAGTCGTCATTGGCGATTCCGATTGCCCAATTCAATGCTTCTTTTGCCTCTCCAGTTGGCGAGGAGATGAGGGTTGTCCCTTGGTAGCGGGACATCGCAGACAGAATGTTCGGAACGTAGGTGTTTGTTTCGCCGTTGTCTGGGATTCCTCCGGCTGCGAGGACTGCTCCAAGCCCCGCGTTATATGCAGCCAAAGAGAGTTGAAGCGGGTTCCCTTGGAGGCGACCTGATTCAAGGTGAGAGGTCACCATCCCGAGGAGTGCACACATGTATGTGCCTTGGGAAAGGATCGAATCGTGAGGATTGGTAATGTCGGCTTTTCCGTCACCGTCCCCGTCAGTGCCGTACTGGGCCCACGTGGTGGGCATGAATTGGGCGAGCCCTTGGGCGCCGGCGTGGGAGACGGCATCAGTTCGCCATCCGGACTCGACCTCGATTTGAGCTGCGATCACAGCGGGTGTGATGGTCGGACACAGGCTGCCGGCCCTCAGCACGTCGGCCCGGTATTCGGCCGGCACTTCCTCGGAGATGCCAGCAGCGTTTGCTGCGCTGGCTGTTTTGCCGGCGAAGGCGAGGAAGGGGATCACCGTGATCGCACCGACGAGTGCGAGGACTCCGGCGCTGGCGATCGCGGCTTTGACGGTGATGATCCTCCAGGCCGTTCGCCCCATTGCTCCTAGGGGACTACTCATTGCCGACTTCCTCCCATCGGGTGATCCGCCATCCAACGCCTGGGACGACTTCGACGCCCGCATTCACACTGCGCTCGACGCGGTTCCCCTCCTCGTCTTCGAAGACGAGGGCGAGCGTCCCCGCCCATTGGGTAGGGGTCTGCGGGTTCGCATCCTCAACCGTGACGGCGACGTCGACCACCCGCATCATGGGGGCGAGCATCGTGTCCTGGAGCTCGGGACTATTCGTTAGTTCAACCGCCCACGCGGTCGTTGCCAGCCCCTGGATCTTCTGGACGACCTGCGTCCACTCCTCACCGTCGGCACGGTCGTAGAAGACGTGAGCGTAGTCGTCAACGACCCGATGGGCTCCGTCGAAGAGGCCGTCCACAGCGGGCGTCGACTCGGCCCCAACCGGAGGCTCTTCCTCTTTCTCGCCTCCAGAAGTGTCCACGGAATAGGGAGCAAGCGAAGGAGCAGGAGTCGGGGTCGATTGCGAGCCTGAAGACTCAGCGTCAACCGGCGCCGTGACGGGAGCCGGGGATTGATTAGCACTTCTGCTCGTTGCTCGCCACACTCCCACCCCGATCAGGACAAGAACGAGGATGAGTCCGAGAATCCGTGTCCACGGGACGATCCTGTCGGGCTGTGCGGGTCTCTTGACGACCGGGGCCGGCAGGGGGCCGCTGAGGAGGCCTTCCCATTTGTCGCTCACATCGGTCTCCTCCGCCTGGGCGGGTTAGCACGCAGGTGAGCAGAGCCCAAGGATCGCCTACCGTTGGACCGATGTCTCGACGCTTGGGCCGAAGGCCTAACAGGGGCACGTCGACCCCTCCTAATCGCGGGAGTCTCTTCAACCGCCGCGTGACGAGGCCCACGCCTCTCCTGTGTCGTGCGCTCAACGACGAGGGGAGCTTCAGGCGAGTGTGCGCGTACCCGACTATGGCGCCTCGGGGAAGCGGAACGAGGTGATCCTGCGTAGGATGAGCGCTCCTCACTGACATACCCGGGATGACCAGTAGTGCCCGGAGACTGGCGCCCATAGACAGCAGTGACGCGTTGAGGACCTGGCCGACGTCGGTTAGACACCGTCGAAGTCCGCTGGGGCCGATGGTCTCCAGAGGGCCCATTGGGTGACGGGCGTCCATCGGTTTCAGAGCCACCAGGCGTGTCCTGACCATTCGATGTATTCCGGTCATCGCGGCGCCGGGAGGCTCTGCGACGTCCGCTCCGTCCGAATCCGCTGATGAAGCTCTTTGTCATCATGGCGAGGCCGACCGCGCCGCCGATCGTGCGCCCCACGCCGGTGGAGGAGGCACCGAAGATCGCGCGGATGTGTCCGATCGCTGCGAAGGCAGCGATGATGGCGACGAGGGCGATGAGGACCGCCGACATCCAGCCCAAGCGTGTACTCAACAAGATCGCGACATTTGTGACCGCCAGTGCTGCGGCCAAAATGAGGAGGCTGAGGAATGCCATTGCGACGAATCCGACGAGGAGGGAGAACCATCGATTCGCCCATCCCCGAGGTGCCCCAGGGATCGCCCACATGGCTGAGAAGAAGCCGCCGAGGATCAACATGATGAGGGCTGAGATGATGTTGGCGACGACGATCAGGTCGAGGGCGATGATGACTAGGCAGAACACGGTTGCCATGAGGAGCGACATGGTGGCCACCCCGAGCCTATAGGCGCCGTTGTGTCCGGAGACGATCGTGTAGGCGGATGATTTGTCACCTCCGATGGAGTTCCTGATCGTCTGGGTGATGTAGGTTCCGCGTTCGGCTTCGGTCCTGGCCAACAGTTCGGATCCCCACTGCTGGCAGGCGGATTGAGTGCCGAACTCGGCCAGGCACCAGGGTGTCACGACGAAGGTGCGCCAGATGGAATCTCCCATGACGCGCATGCCCGTCGTTTGCGCATCGTCTGTGAAGGTCGGGGTGGGCCCCTCGAAGGGGTTCGTGGTCGTAGCGGGCGCCAAAGCGACGGCCTGACTGGCGCTTGCAACGCCGGCCTGGTGGACGGTTCGCATCGCTCCCAACCACGCGTCAGGATGGGCGGCCAGGGACAGTGCGACGACGCCTGACAAGCCAACGAGGAATGCTTGGTTGATCGCCTCGCCAGTGTTTCCTCGCATCTTGATGAGGATGGTGAGTGCGCCGACGGCGAGGGCCGACGGTAAGAGCCAGCCGGCGAACGCAGTTCCGGCGGCGCCCACGCTGCTCGACAAGGCCGGGCTGAATTCTGCGAATCCATCGAAGGATTGAATCTGCCAGGTCAGCGTGATCGCCGCGTTGGCAAGCGTCCTCGTCGAAGTGAAGATCGTGTTGGCGAAGGTGTTGAGGTTGTAGTCGACGATCCCGAAGTCGAGCAGACCGCCGTCAACGAAATCAAAGGTGTACACGGACTCGGGGTATTGCTCATACAGAGTCGGAGCCTGTCCTTGCTTCAAGTCCGGAGTTGAGAACAGGGAACCCATGCCCGAGGGCGTGTAGGCATCGTCCTCGGTGTCATCAGCCACGGCGGGAGAAGCCGCGAGGAAGACGCCCACGAAAGCAACGAGGAGCCCGAGGAACAGCCTGTTCGTCAGTATTGGCCGGTCGCGACGCGCTTCCATCGTCCCTCCTCCCATTCGAACTCCTCATGCCAGGTTTGGAAATGGCCCGGGTAGAGGTGCTGCTGAACGTCGACGTCCACGCTTGCATGGTCGTCGACGATCTGAATGTTGGAGATGCGGATGATCTCGTCGCGCGCGGCCCCTGAATCGTCATAGGGATGCTCGCAGATCGTCACCAAGGAACGCGAAGCCTCGGTGATGTAGTCAGCGCAGTACTTTTCCCAGGTTTCTTTCAAGACCGGCCCGTTGCGGACCATGTCATAGGTCTCTCGAACCGCGACCTCGACCCCTTCGGGGGTTTTGTCGGCGGCGGTGGGCTCGTGAGCACACCCGGCCAGGCAGGCAGCGATCGCTAATCCGGCGGCGGCAAACAGTGCAGAGAACTTACGCGACATGGTTGTTCCTTTCACTCGTCGGCGAGGTGTCGAGGGCGGCAAGGACCTGATCGTTCGGGACGGCGACCTGGATGGCCGCCAGCCGGCCTCGATGTCTCATGAGACAGTGTCCATGCCACACGTCCCCGCTTAACGGGTCGACGGAGACCTGTTCGATCTCTTGCCGCATCCGTTCACTCGGCTCGACCCCGAGGATCTTCGCGACCGCATCCTGCTGCGTGGCCGTTGACTGGCTGAAGGCATAAGCCGTGGAGATCTGCTCCATGATCCCGTCATGAGCGGAGATCGACGCCGGATCCTGCGAATCAATGACGAGCGTGAGTCCCAGGGCCCGAGCCAGGCGCGCTGTCAGACTCAAGAACGCGGCACCTTCTCTGGTGGCCGTGAGCATATGAGCTTCTGGGACCGCGACGAGCTTGCGCATCCCCCGAAGCTCCGGACGCCGGGATACGTTGGTGATCCACGCGAGGGCACCGCGAATCACGGCGGCGCTCACACGTTCGGGAACCGTCCAATCCGCCGGCGCGGTCTTCGCATCGGGAAGATCCAGCTTGGGGAACTGGAGCAGGTGGATCCCCGAAGTCGCCGACAGAGTCACGCCCGTCGGCGCTCCGACAATCATGCGGCCCACGGCCGACCCCTGGAAAGTCCGAAGCTCACGGGCAATCCGTTGAGCGATCTCGTCGCTGCTCGCGGCGAGCTGGTCGATCAACCGCGCTGACGATCGCGGCTCGCCAGATTCGATGAGAGTCGAGATCTGTTCCATGAGGACAGGATGCGCGGCCACGCGCAGGCTGTCGGAGATGAGGAGCATGAGCTGAGAGTGAGCATGAATGAGGGCGTCCTCGGGGTCCATGACCGCCAGGAGGTCGCACGCACCCGCATGCTCGGCACTCATCTCAACCCTGTCTGCGGGAATCCCATGAGTCTTCGCGGCCGTGACAATCCCGCCGGAGGCGTTGTTCAGATCGCCCTTGAGATCAAGAACAGGCACCCACGCACCTTCGGCTCCAGCATCCAAGGAAAGGAGCTGAACGAGGGTTGTCTTGCCTCGCCCGCTTCGCCCGAGCACGGCCACCGTGGTCGTATCGCCCCTCAGGGCAGCCTCGGTCGCGTGGTGGCGAACGATCGCCGGCGTTGACCCGGTGGTGTAGCCGATCACCGGCCCCTCATCGTCGCCGACGAGGGAGCCGCCCCAAAATCCGGACCCGAAGAAGGCCACCGAGTCCATGATGTGGTTGTACGCGTCGAGACGAACCTCGTCTCCGACGAGCGTGGATGCCCAGGCTTCGGCCTGCGTGTCCGAGCAAACCTCGACGGTGATGCCCCTCTCGGCGTAAGCCTCGATGACAGCGTCGACACTCGAATGCAGGTCATCGAGGCTGTCTTCACTCACCGTGAGAATCGGCCACGCCTCAACGAGGCCGACCTTGCCACGTTGTAGGTCTCGTTTGAGCTCGATCATTTCGATTTCTGAGTCAGAGATCGTCTGATCGGGCTCACCGGTTGCGCTCCGGCTCGCTTCGAGACGTTGTTCTTTCGCGGATTGACGGACCTTGTCGACAGTCTTGACGGCTGAGGCCTGGCTGCGGAAGCGGAAGCGCACGGACGCCTCCGGCCACACGCTCTCCTCAAAGGCGCTCTCGTACCGAGGTGGCTTGACGATCTGCGACAGGGCCAAGAGCCACTGGCCATTCCCGCCGGGAGCCGTGTCCATGTCCTCAGGGAACTGTGTGATCGCCAATACCGCTGTGTAGGCGACCTCCTGACCAGCATCGTCGTAGAAGCGGATGTGATCGCGCAGGGGCACAGCACGCCCCCGAGTCAGCCGTGCCAGGCTGGCCCCGTGGATTAGGCCCTCCATCGGCGCCGATCCGCTAGTGCGGAATGAATCCCGGGCAATCAGCCAGGACAATGTCTCGACGGGGGTCGGGCGTGCTTTCCATACGCCGCCGGCCAGGCTGCCGGCAAGGGCTCGCATCCTCTCGTCGAGGAAGCGCAGTTCCTTGACGGGGATCGAATGGCGATCTCCCCTTCCCCAGTCGAGGGCGTTGTTGATCGCCCTGATGATCCTCGCATCCGAACGGTCTTCAATCTCGATGCCAAGGAAGACGTGTCGTTCAGGCTGTTCCCATGAGTCGATTGAGTCTGCACGAGCTTGTGCCCACGTCATCGCCTCGGGGATCGTGAAGGCGCCGGCGGATTCGAAGTATTCGCCCGCTTCGATCTTGCCCCAGACGATCTTCAACTGGCAGTCCCGATTGGCAAGAGTCCTCCTCGCAGAGGCAATGACCTTCAGGAGCTCAGCGTCCAGGTCTGTTTCTGCGGCCATTTCATTCGAGCTCGTCGACAGGCTCATCCATGCCGTCGCTCGCTCATCGGTAACCACCAGGCCGTCTGCGATGACGCGGTAGCTGGGGAGTGGCTTCGACATTCCAGAGGTCACGCCGACGATACGACGAATCTTCTCAAACACTCCTTCTCCTTTCCTTCGCGGTTCGCACCTGCTGCATCGCGTCAAAGCCGATCAGTGTCGCAGCAAAGGTGAAGTCGAGGGCTGCTGCTTTTGGAAAGCTGATCGTCTCGTGACTCCGCGGTTCCCAGACGACCTCGTCTTTGGTGAACCACTCCCGCACTTTCGACAGATCGAAGCGGCGCTGAAGGCTGAGGTATTCGCCCCGCCTCGTCGTGATCGCTCCATTGATGATCGGCCGATGCCCAACGAGGGCATAGCGTCCCCACAGAATCCAGGTCGTCAGTTTCTTGCGCCTCTCCCGGTTCGAGTCGGGCTGAAACCCGAGGTAGAAGACCACGATCGGCAAGGTCAGGTAGACCATGATTGTCTGCTGGGTCGGAAGCCCGAACAGAAGAGTCAAAGCGCCAAACCAGGCTGCGGTACCCACGGATCCGAGGAACAACAGGTCCCTGTCGACGCCGTCGCCGAGGTCGAGCCCGAGGATGCTGTGTTGTTTCGTCTGGAACTCCAGACTTCGGGTAAAGACGCGCCCATCCATTGTGTTCAGGCTCCGAAGAACTGGCCGATGATCCATTTCAAGAACGTGATCGTCTGGGCGTTCGCCCACACGAACGAGCCGACGACGACAGCTGCCGCTACCAGGCCTGCCATCGCACCCCACGCCTTTTGCGCGAAGTACTGAATCGCGTTGTAGACGAGAACGATGATGAGAATGTTTCCTGCGATCGTGAGGACCCAGTCGACGATCGGCTGGCCGGTGTAGGACATGATGGTTTCTCCTTGCTTAGTAGGACAGTGATGAGACTTGCCAGCGGCTCGCTTCGCCGCCGGAGACTTGGGTGAGGGTGAGGGTGTAGGTCGCGGCGAGCTTCGCCCCGCCAATCGACCAGGTCACCTGGGCGTGGCCGCTCCGTGTCGGCCCTGAGCCTTCGAAGGCCTTCCATGAGTCGACCGTGATGCTCCCCAGACCTGCGGGAGGTGCATCAACCGCAGAGCCCGGAGCTGTCAGGGCTGAGACATCCCCTTCAGCCCAAGCCTTGAAGAAGGCATCGATATCAGTCTTCGTGGCAGCCGTCAGCTCCGCGTCCATATCGGGCATTGCCGGCGCCAAGACCTCAACAGGCTCAGGCAAGCCCACGATCGTGGGGGCCCCTGCAACCGAAGCCCCGGCCGGCGAGACCATCACCGGGACGAGCACCCCCACCCACGGCCCCTCGACGCCGTCGGCGTCGACCCTGGCGGCAACGAGGACATCGACGTTGCTCGCATCCTTGACCGTCGTCTTCACGGCGTGCACCCTGGCCGCATCGATCGTGAAGCTCCCCTTGCCATCCCACAAGCTGTCAGGCGTTGCCCACACGGTTTCAAGACGCGCCTCGCGGGCCTTGGGATCATCGAGGGTGAGGAACGCGACTGTCGCCTCCTCGGCGACCGCTGCTGCGCCGGCCACATCCACCCCTACCGTCTCAGGAATGGAGAAGGACTGAGGGCCAGCAACCACGGCCCGAGGGTGTGTGATCGACCAGAGATTCACACCAAGCAAGCCCACGACCCCGACGGCGACGATCGCCCGGAAGGCGCGCTGAGCACGCGACGGCCCCAAAGGTTCCCAAACCTGCTCATCACCCTCCTGACCGGCCTCCAGGGTCGCCGACGCCTTCTTCGCACTCTTTCCGAACGGCCACACAAACCGCTTCGAGCCCACAGGCTCCCCCACGCTCCCATCGGGCGACAAGACAGGAGCCGGCACTGGCGGGTACGGAGGAGGAAACTCCCCATTTCCGAACGGCCACACAAACCGCTTCGAGCCCACAGGCTCCCCCACGCTCCCATCGGGCGACAAGACAGGAGCCGGCACTGGCGGGTACGGAGGAGGAAACTCCCCATTTCCGAACGTCTGACGAGGACTCATAGCCCCAGCTCCGCATCAGCGTCCACGGTCCCCAAGCCCGGAAGCTCCTCCGCCGGCGCCGCAGGGGCAGGGGCCTCTACGTGTTCCTTCGCCTCGACGGTGCGCCTTTGGCGCGTCGCATCTGCTCCGACGTTGAGGATTGTTACTGTCGTCCGACTGTGCTTGACACCGTCATCGCTCACCCACGACGACGAGGTGAACTCGCCGACGACGATCACAGCCTGTCCTTTCTTCCAGGCCGCGTCCCGGATCCTGTCCGCCCGGTTTCCCCAGCCGAAGCAATCCCAAAACGTCGGGGCTTTCTCTTGAAGGTTCCCCTTCTTGTCCCGATACGCCTCGTTGACCGCCAGACGCAGGCGCACCGATGTCACACCTCGATCCGTCTTCGAGAAGGTCGGGTCCTCCGTCAGATTCCCGATGAACGTGTGCAGCATGGGTACTCCTTCCAGAAACCAAATAGTTGGATTCGGTTTCGCTCAGTGATGGATGTGAAACAGTGGGCAGAAGGCACCTATGCGCCAGAGGTGAGCCGCCTCTCTGCGATACGAACGACCTCGATATGCGAGGCGTCCGGATGTTCGGCGCGCACAGCAGCGCACGCCGCAGCGAACACGGGGTCCTCGGGCTCATCCACGGGGCGCAAGCGAGCCCGCTGAACGCTTTCAGCCGCTGATCGCAGACGTTCCGGAGCCAACGCCGGATCGACGTTGACCTCCAGGCGCTTAGCGACCAGGGCCGCCAAACGGTGGACCGTCGGCGGAAGCGGAGAATCCATCGCCGCCCGGATCTGACGGGGAGTCCACCCCGCCTGAACACGCTCAACGAGCAGATCCACCACGCGCCGGGCCCCAACAGCGTCCAACGCCTGCATCGTCTCGGGCAAGCACTCCACGATCAGCCTCGCCGTCTCCTCCCCCAGGGAGTCGGCCGCCTCGGCGGCCACTCCCCCAGCGTCGCCGGCACTCCTGACCGGACCCGACCTCGCGCCCACGCCCGACTCTCCTTCGAGGTCGGGATAGGTCAGGTCTGGGGGTTCTCTATGGGGGTTAGGTTCCTCTATATGCAACCGGTCGCCCGTGACCGGTTGGCACCGGTCGCCCGTGACCGGTTGGCACCGGTCGTCTGCGACCGGTTGGCTCTCCAACCGGTCTTTGCGACCGGTTGGCTCTGGCCTGCGCATTTCCAAGTTATCCACAGGCTCCCCCTGGGGGGCGGCACCCCAACCGGTCTTTGCGACCGGTTGGCTCTGACCAGGAGAAACACGCTCAGGCTCGGCACCAACATGAACCAGGTAGAGATTCGATCTCCGGCCCCGTGAAGTCGCCCGTGACTCCCACGAAATCAGACCGAGATCCCTCAACACGACGAGCTGACGGCGGACCGCCCGCTCTTGAAGCCTCGACTTGCGCCCGATCTCCGCCTGCGACGGCCACGCAATGCCCTCATCGTTGGCAGCATCAGCGAGAGCGAGTAAGACCAAGGTCGCCGACTGATCCAACTCAGTCAGTCCCCACGCCCACGTCATCGCCTGAATACTCACAACCGATCAGCCCCTCACACGCCCAAGACCAGGAAGAGGACGGTCAGAGGACTCAGTCGTGGGAACGAGCAAAGCTTCGATATCGGCACGACGAAAACGGACTCGACCAGACGGGAGCTTCACACACTCCATGAGCCCCTCTCGCGCCCATCTCCAAAGAGCGTTCTGCGAGAATCCCGCTTCGGGATACTGCTCGACGACTTGCCGAGCAGTCAGCAACTCAACGTTGTGTTTGAAGTCTGACGTTTCATTCACACCATCACTATGCAACACTTCATAAGCATTTACAAGCGACACTTGTAACGTTGAGTTTCATCCGTTACGCTAGTTGCATGATGTTCCGCTCGATGGATCCGGGTTCAGAATCGCTTCATGGGTTCGATGCTGCGATTGGGGTGACCGTTCAGCAGCACTTGTTCACTCTTGGGATCACACGAGCCCAGCTTGGGGAACTGCTTGGCGTTCCTGGCCAGAGCGTATCCAATCGGCTACGGGGAAAGGTTCGCTGGACAGCGGGTGACCTCGCGATCGCTGCCGCAACCTTTGGCGTCGCTGTTGAGAATCTGTATCCAACACGCGAAGGGACTTCCTGGATCCCGGCTCCCTACGTTCCCGGACGTGCGAAAGACCCGGCCCCTGTCGGGACCGGGTCTTCACGAGTGGTAGCGGGGACAGGATTTGAACCTGCGACCTCCGGGTTATGAGCCCGGCGAGCTACCGAACTGCTCCACCCCGCGTCGGTGATACCTACAGTAGCCCTCACGGCCTGGACCTTCAAACCGAGAGCGGTGAGCTTCCTAACAAGAGGAAGCTCACCGCCCCGGATCAAGTGCGCAGCTCACCGTGCACGCACGGCGGCTCCGGCTTTCACGACCGCCGAAAAAGCTATCGCACTACTGCGATTGAGCCGAATCGGCACCGGTCGAGGACCCGGCCCCGCCCTCGTCCGCACCAGCAGCACCTCCGGCACCGGCAGCCCCGTCGATCTGGCTCTGAGCCTCGACCGCCGCGGCGATCGCCGCATCGAGGGCATCCTGGGCCTTGCCGTAAGCGGCCCAGTCGCCCCCGCTCAAAGCGGTCTGCGAGTCCTGCAAGGCCTTCGAAGCGGCCGACAGCGCCTGAGAGAGCTTCTGCTGCGCGCTCAGCGTCACGGGTGCCTCGCCCTCGGCGCCCTGATCGGCCCCGCCGCCCTGATCGGCGCCCGCGACCGTCGCCGCGGAGTCGCCGCCGAAGGTCTGGTCGAGGGATTCGGCCAGGGTCGGCGCGAAACCGACCTGGTTGCCGAAGGCCGTCAGAACCGAGCGCAGCACCGGATAAGAGGCCGAACCCGTGCCCTGGACGTACACGGGCTGCACGTAAAGCAGACCGCCTCCCACGGGCAGCGTGAGGAGATTGCCGCGAATGACCTTCGAATCCGCCTGGTTCAACAGGTTGAGCTGACGGGCGATGGTCTCGTTCGAGTCGTAAGCGTTCTGAACCTGCCCCGGACCGGGAACCGTCGTCGACGAGGGCAGGGCCAGCAGACGCAGCTTGCCGTACCCCTCGCGGATCTTGCCCGGCTCATTGCCCGTCTCGGAATCGACCGCGAGGAAGCCCGCCATCGCCTCCCGCTTGGACTCGCCGCCGGGGACGAAGACCGAGGTGAGCGAGAACTCGGCGGTCTCCTGTCCCGGCATCTGCATCGTGAGGTAGTAGGGCGGCTGGGTCGCCGACGGCGCCACCGCGCCCTCGGGCGAGGACGAGACGGCGGTCGAGGTCTCCTCGGCCAGGCGCCAGCGGTCGCCGCCCGCGTAGAAGTCCGAGGCGTTCTTCACGTGGTAGCTCGTGAGCAGTTCGCGCTGAACCTTGAACATGTCCTCCGGATAGCGCATGTGGCTCATGAGGTCGCCCGAGATCTGCGACAGGGGCTCGACGCGATCCGGGTAGATCTTCATCCAGGTCTGAAGGATCGGATCCTCCTGGTCCCACTGGAACAGGCGGACCGAACCGTCATAGGCGTCCACGATGGCCTTGACGGAGTTGCGCATGTAGTTGATCGTCTCAGCGCGCACGTACTGGCTCATGGTGTCCGACTGCGAGTCGATCGTCGTCTGCGCGAGCGATTCGTGCTGCGAATACGGGTAGTCGTCCGTCGTCGTGTAGCCGTCGACCACCCACACGAGGCGCTTGGGCGTCGAGGGGTCCCCGTCAACGTCGACGACCGCCGGGTACGCCTCCTGCTCGAGCGTGAGGAAGGGGGCGACCTTCGCGACACGGGCCAGCGGGTCGCGGACGTACAGGATCTGCGAAGCCGAATTCGTCTGCGAGGAGAAGAAGATGTCCGTCGAGGCGAACTTGATCGAATAGAGGAGCTTGTTCCAGAGATTGCCGACGCTCGGACCGCCATCGCCGGTGAAGGTAGTGGCGACCTGACCGCCCTTGGCGTTGTCATCCGGGTAATCGAGCTCCTGCGGGTCCGCGCCCTCGGGGGCGCCCACGATCGAGTACTGCGGGGCGTTCGGCGAGAAGTAGACCCGCTCCTCATAGTCGCCCATCTCACCGCGGGAGGGCACGGACTGCTCCCAGTAGGAGGGCAGGCCGTCGGAGGTGAGCGTATTGCCGTAAGCGGCGACGACGCCGAAGCCGTGGGTGTAGACGGTGTGCATGTTCACCCAGGTGCGCTGCTCGGCCGACAGGCCCGCGAGGTTCATCTCGCGCACGGCGATGACGGTGTCGCGGCGCTCATCGCCCACGGTGTAGCGGTCGACCTTCATGCCCGAGTCGAAGCCGTAATAGGGCCTCGACTGCTGGAGCTGCTGGACGGTCTTCGTGATGACCTGCGGGTCGAGCAGGCGGATCTGCGAGGTCGACTCCGAGTCCTCTCGCAGCTGGCCCGGCTGCGCGGTCGTCGCCGCATCGTAGTTCGTGTACTCGAGGCCCTCGAGCCCGTAGGCCTTCAGGGTCGCATCGATGTTGTGCTGAATGTAGGGGGATTCCAGTTCACGCTCGTTCGGGGTGACCCGGAACTGCTGAATGAGCGCCGGATACATCCCGCCGACGACCAGGGCCGACACGACGGTCACGGAGACGCCGATGACCGGAAGGCGCCAGGTCCCCTTGAACGCCGCGATGAGGAAGAGGACGGCGACGAGCACCGAGATCACCGCGAGAATCGAATGCGCCGGCAGGGTCGCCTTGATGTCGGCGTACATGGCGCCGTCCACGTTGGAGCCGCGCTTGGTGAGCAGCCCGTAGCGGCCCAGCCAGTAATTAGCGCCGAACAGCAGGGAGGCCACCGCGGCGAGGATCCCGGTGATGTGGCGCGCGGGCCTGGAGGCGTGCGGCCTGGGGAACAGGCGGATCGTCCCGTACAGGTAGGACACGACGATCGCCGCCGCGAGGGCGAAGAGTGTCGTCTTCATGAGGAAGGAGACGAGGAGGTCGAGGGCGGGCAGCGTGAACACGAAGAAGGAGACGTCAAGGCCGAACTGCGGATCCGTCGTCCCGAAGGGCGTGCGGTTCACGAACTGGAGGACGGTCTGCCACTCCCCCGCCAGCTTCGCACCCGAGGTCACGCCCAGGAGCAGCGCGAGGCCCCAGAAGACGACCCGGCGGAGCGGCTCGAGGGACTCCTGGTACTGGCGGAGATTCGCCGAGGCCTCACCGCGCGTCGAGGCGGCCCTGTGCCGGTAGACGAAGTTCAGGGTGAGCAGGATCGCCGAGGCCATGACGAGGAATCCCACGAGGAACAGGCCCGCGAATGCGAACCACTGGGTGAGCAGCACGCGCGTCGAGTTCATCTGCTTGAACCACAGGATCTCCGTCCACACGCTCGAAGCGGCGTAGATGAGGCCGACGATCGCGAGGAGGACGAGGATCGTCAACGAACCCGGTCCAATGCGAGGACGGTCGGCTTCTTCACCTCCCTTCTTCGGCGGTCGCGGAAAGGATCCTGACATGGGGAAGGCGCTCACAGCCTCACTCCTTGACATCGACGGAAGTGCCCCCATCCTACCCGGCGGCGACCGGATCGCCCGCTGGAGGCCGCCGCCCGGAACTGCGCGTGAGACGATAGGGGCCATGACCATCGAGAACTCCGCGATGCCGACATCGCGCCAGATCGCCCTCGCCAATGTCGTCGTCGATATCGAGCGCACAGCGGCCCGAGCCGGATGGGACCACGCCCCGTCGCTGTACGCGCTCGTGCCGACCGCAGGACTGCTCGACCAGCCGGGACTGCCCGAGGACGTCGCCGCGCAGATCCGCGCCGGATGGGACGGCACCGCCGATCACCTGTCCGCGATCGTCCAGGAGGACCTCGCCGAAGACGAGCTCGAGGAGGTGCTCGGCCACCTCGGATGGCCCGAGCAGGTCGTGGGCGCGGCCCTCACCGTCGAGCGCGTCATCGTCCCGCCCGAGGTCGAGGCTCAGGCTCCCGAGGACCCCGAAGAGGCTCTCGCCTTCATCACGAACCACCCGCAGCGCTCGGATGTGCGCCTCGCCGTCGGCGCGCTGCGCACCGGCGAGTCCTGGTGCGCCCTGCGCACGCGCGCGTTCGATGCCGATGACAAGGTCGGGCAGGGATCGCGCCTGGTCCCCAACCTCGTCGAGGCGCTCCTGGTCTCCTTGGAGCCCGAGCAGCGGGACTGAACCGGCCCACCGCCTCGAAGGCCCCGCTTCACTTCCCGAGGGCGGAAGCGCAGGTCGGAAGGGACTCGCCGTCTCCTGCGGCGATCGTCTTCACCGCCGACACCGCCTCGTCGAGCGTTGAAACGGCCACCACCTGCAATCCGGGCAGCTCGTTGCCCACGACTTCGCCGCAGTTCGAGGCCGGGGCGAGGAAGAAGGCGGCGCCGTCGCGCTTCGCACCGTTCATCTTCTGCACGATGCCGCCGATCGCCCCGACTTCGCCGTCGTAGCTCATCGTGCCCGTGCCCGCGATCGAACGACCGCCCATGAGGTCGCCCGGCGTGAGTCGATCGATGATCCCGAGGGCGAACATCATGCCCGCCGAGGGGCCTCCCACCTCACCGAGATTGAAGGCGATCTGAAGCGGGAGGTCGACGTCGACGTCCAGGTAGACGCCCAGGCGGGAGCCCCGGGCCCCCTCCCCTCCGGACACGGTCGTGATCTTCGCCGACATCGGCTCCCCGTCCCGCTCCGTGTTCACGGTGAGGACCGAGCCGACCGGGGTGGCCTTCACGAGGTCGAAGACCGTTGCGGCCCGGTCGATCGGGTGCTCGACGCCCTGGGCGTCGGTCACCGAGACCAGGACGTCGCCGTCCTCGACCTTCCCCTCCGCGTCAGAGCCCGCGGTCGCACCGCGGATCGTCACCTTCGCGGGGACCTCCCACCCGAGGTGCGTCAGGGCAGCCGCCTCCGCAGTCGACTGGGAGGAGCGCATCAACACGGACTGCGCCGCATCCACCTGCTCCTTCGTCGCGCTATCGGGATAGGCCTGGGAATAGGGGATGATCTTTGCCGTCGAATCGAAGTAGGCGGAGATGAGCTGCACCAGATTCAGGCGGCGCCCGGGCCCTCCGGACTCCGAGACGGTCACCATCCGCAGTTCGCCCGCGCCCGTTCCGGCCTCATGCGCAGCTTCGGCCTCGATCTGCCCGCCCGTCTTCGGGTCCGTCCCCGAGACCTCGATGAGCGCCGTCCCCCGGTACTGGCCCGCCACGTCGAAGGTGGGGCCGGGGGATTCGACGACGTAGGGCATCGGCACGATGAACAGCACCAGGGCGACGACGAGGGCCAGGGCCAGGAGGCCGATCCGCCCGGCGCCGAATCCGAAGGGCCCGCGTCGGCCGAGGGGCCCGGCAAGGGCAGCGCCGCCTCCCGGAGCGCGCCCGTTCCAGCGCCCCTCCCGCTCGTCTCCGCCATGTCGACTGCGCGCCCCGCCCTCGTCGCCCCGGGGGTCTTGAAGGCCGTTCACCGCATGCTCCTCTTCTTTCACCCTGGCATTGTCGCCCGCGGCGGCCGCCGCGTCGCGCCGCGCACGCGTTTCCAGGAAAGTCCCCTTCAGTTCTCGGCGCGCGCACAGCTTTCACCACGCTCCTTCCGAGCAGTGGCGGTAGTGTCAAGACATGACCCAGGACGCTCCAGAGCCCACCCCCTTCGACGAATTCCTCCGCAAGATGCTCGGAGACGAAGCGGCCGAAGAGGCCGCCCGCGCTCTGCGCGCCCAGGGCTTCGACCCTGCGAAGCTGCCCCCGCAGTTCTCCGATCCGGCGGCCCTGAACGCCGCGCTCAACCAATTCCAGTTCCTCATGAACACCTCGAACGGGCCGGTCGACTGGCGCATCGTCACCGACTCGGCCCGGCAGGCGATCTACCGGAACGGCGACCCCGTCCTCACCGCCGCGCAGGCGGAACGGGCCAAGCGCGCCATGACGGTGGCCGACCTGTGGCTCGACACGGCGACCGCCTTCGAACCCGGGCCCGTCGAGCGGCGCGCGTGGACCCGCTCGGAATGGATCGACCAGACGCTGCCCATGTGGAAGCGCATGACTGAGCCCGTCGCGCAGAACGTGTCGCGCGCCCTCGGGGAGGTCCTCGGCGGCCGCCTCGGCTCCGAGGCCGACGAAGCCCCGCTGCCGCCCGGCATGGCCCAGATGCTCGGACGCACCCAGGAGCTCGTCCCGAAGCTCTCCGCGATGATGTTCGCCTCGCAGATCTCGCGCGCCCTCACCGGCATCGCCGCCGAAGCGCTCGGTTCGACCGATGTCGGCCTGCCCCTGGTCGAAGGCGGGGTCACCGGACTCGTCGTCTCCAACGTCGACGCCTTCGCAGACGGACTCGACATCCCCTTCGATGAGATCCTCCACTTCCTCGCCGTCCGCGAATGCGCCCACCGCAGGCTCTTCGCGGCCGTGCCCTGGCTCCACGGCGATCTCCTCCGCGCGGTCGAAAGCTATTGCGCGCGCATCGCCATCGACGAGGACGCCATCGCCGAGGCGGCCCGATCCTTCGACCCGGGCGACCCGGGGTCCATCGAATCGGCCCTCTCGGGCGGGGTCTTCGCCATCGGCGTCACGGCGGAGCAGCAGCGCAGCCTCGACCGGCTCGAGACGATCCTCGCCCTGATCGAGGGCTGGGTCGAGGTGGTCACCGCGCGCGCCGTCGCCCCCTACCTGCCGCACGCCGACCAGCTGCGCGAGATGATGCGCCGCAGGCGCGCCTCCGGGGGACCGGCCGAACAGGTCCTCGGCGAACTCATCGGATTGAAGATGCGCCCGCGTCGTGCCCGAGGCGCAGCGAAGATCTTCGCCCTCGTCGAGGCCGACTCCGACGCCGCCGCCCGCGACGCCCTGTGGTCCCACCCCGACATGGTGCCCACGATCGCCGAGCTCGACTCCCCCGACACCTTCCTCGTCATGCGCCGAGCCGCCGGGGAGCAGGACGCGGACATCGACGCGGCCCTGGAAGCCCTGCTCGAAGGCACGATGGGCTGGGCGGACGGGGTCACCCCGGATCTCGACCCGGAGACGCAGACCCTGGCCAAGGCGGGTTTCGGGAACGCCGATGACGCGACCGCCCCCGATCGCGATCCCTCGGAGGACGCCGGCGCTTCGGAGGACGCGGATGCTCCGAAGAACGCCGATGCTCCGCAGGACGAGGGCGGCACCGACAAGGCCTGAAGGGATCGGCCTGTGGAAGGGCTCCGCTCCCGCCCTCGCCGCCCGATACTTCTGGCGTGGGAACGCAACTTCGCAAAGGAACGACGGCCACGCGGCGCGGGCCGGGCGCACTGCACCTGAACGCGGGTCTCTCGCGCGCCACGACCCTGCACGGGCTCGACGGGCTCGAAGCCGGCGCGCTCATCCGCGCCCTTCGATCCTCCTCGCCGCGCGGAACCGGCGCGCCCGCCCTGCTCCGCCCCGACATCGCCGCCCGCCTCCTCGCCGACGACATGCTCGAAACCGAGCGGCCCCGGCTCGGCATCGCGATTCAAGGCGCGGATCTCCTGTCGCTCGCCCTGATCGGCGTCCTGTCCGAAACCTTCAGCCTCCACGTCGATCCCAGGAGCCCGAGGACGGTGCCCGCGCCCCTGCACCTCGCCCTCGGATCCGCTGCACTGGGCATGAAGCTCCCGATCGCGCTGGCGAAGGCCGTCGCCGGCACGGGCATCACGGTCTCCTCCTTGAGCAGCCCGGACCTGGTGATCTGCGCGGGCGGAGGCCACGGCGACCCGGCGCCCCTCGCCTCCCTGCTCGTCCAGGATCAGCCCCATCTGCCGATCAGGGCCTGCGCCGACGGCTACGAGCTCGGTCCCCTCACTGTCCCCGGACGCACCGCCTGCGCCCACTGCGTGGCGCTCCGGCGAGCGGAGTCCGACCCCTTCCACCCGGCCGAGGTCTACGCGACCCGGGACGGGGGCCCGCCCGAGCCCCCGCTCGTCTCCCTCTACGCGGCCGCCGTTCATGCCGCCGGGATGATTCGCGCTTTCGCCCTCGGGGAGCGCGCTCTCGCGTCTTGCGGGCGGATCGTCCGGATCGATGCGCTCGGGCGCCCGCACCCGCTCGAGGTCGCGCCGCACCCGCAGTGCGGCTGCGGCGCCGCGGGCCCTCCCTTCCCCGCTGATGATGCCGGGAGCCGCCGGGGAGCGGGGGCCGTCCCCGAGGGGATGAAACGGAAGCGGGCCCCGGGCGTCGGGAGGGGCGAGCCGGAAGACGGCGGGGCCGGGATGCGGCGGCGGGGCTGACCCGCAGGCGACGGCGCCTCGCCTACTCGGCCTCCGGCAGGTCCACCTGCTCGCCCGCGACGATCGCCAGGACATGAGCCCCGAACATGCGCGCCTTCACCTCGCCGATGCCCTTCACCTGCAGGAGGCCCTCGAAGCCGGTCGGACGCGACAGCACGATCTCCCTGAGAGTCTGGTCGGTGAACACCGCGAAGGGCGGGCGGCCGCCCGCCTTCGCGGTGGCGCTCCGCCAGGCCCGCAGTTCCTCGTAGAGGGCCAGGTCCTCCTCAGAAGCCCTCGCCGCGAAATCACGGGCCGCTTCCCTCCCGCTCGCCCGGCGCGACGTCCTCGGCGATGCCGCGTCGTCGGGCCATACGCCGTCCAGCAGCTGGGAGCGCTTGCGCGCACCCCTAGAGCCCGCGCCCCGCGTCTTCGCCCACGAGATCTCAAGAGCATCCCGGGCGCGCGTGATGCCCACGTACAGGAGGCGGCGTTCCTCCTCCTTGGCCTCGGGAGTCTTCGCGTAGGAGATCGGCAGCAGCCCTTCGGCGGCGCCCACCAGGAAGACGGCATCCCATTCCAAGCCCTTGGCCGCGTGCAGGGTCGTCAGTTCCACGCCCCGTTTATCGGGCTCGACCTGGTATTGGGCGCGTTCTTCCATTTCAGCGACGAACTCCGCGATATCCCTCGCGGACGAGTCCTCCGCCCAGGACACGATCGCCCTCAGATTCCCCCAGCGCTCCTGAGCCGCCCCGCCCGTCGGGGCCTCCGGCGTCCACCCCACGGCCTCCAACTGCGCAGTCACGGCCTCGACCAGGGACGCGGGCGCCTGAGGGTCGGCGAACTTCGCAGCGGTCGTGAGCACGCGCATCGCATTGCGCACGTCCTCGCGCTGGAAGAAGGGCCTGCCATCCGACAGGGCGACGGGGATCCCCCTCGCGGCGAAGGCCTCCTCGAAGGCCTGCGACTGACCGTTCGTCCGGAAGAGGACCGCGATCGCATCGGGTCTCACCCCCGAGGCGATGAGGCCCTCGGCCTTCGCGGCCACGCCCTCGGCCTCTTCGGCGTCAGAGGCGTAGGTCGTGAAACGCACCGCAGCGCCGCTGGGCCGCTGCGACTGCAAGCGCACCGCGCCGCAGTCCTTCGCATGCGCCATCAATCCGTTCGCCACCGCCACGATCTGCGGAGTCGAACGATAGTCGCGCCTCAGCTCCAAGACCCGCGCGCCCCGATGGCGCCGCGGGAAGTCCAGCAGATGCGCCGGATCCGCACCCGCGAAGGAGTAGATCGTCTGCGCCACATCGCCGACGACGCACACGTCGTGCCGCTCCCCCAGCCACAGGTCCAGCAGTCGGCGCTGGATCGCCGACACGTCCTGGAACTCGTCGACCACGAAATGCCGGTACTGCGCGCGCACCTTCGCCGCCACATCGGAGCGCTCCTGGAGCATGCCGCACAGGATCACGAGCACGTCCTCGAAATCGATGACCCCCCGCTCGGACTTCGCGTCCTCGTACACCTCGAGGAGGCGCGCCATGTCATCGGCGCTCAAACCCGCGGGCACCTCATGGCCGGCCTTCACCTTCTCGGCGTAATGCTCCGAATCGACCAGTGACACCTTCGCCCACTCGACCTCCGCGGCCAGGTCGCGCACGATCGTCTTATCGGCGGCGATTCCGAGCCTCGCAGCGGCCGAGGACACGATCGACGCCTTGTGCGCGAGGATCGACGGCATCGGCCCGCCGATCACCGTCGGCCAGAAGTGCTGCAGCTGACGCAGGGCCGCCGAATGGAAGGTCCGCGCCTGCGCCCTCGGCACGCCCAGGCCCGCGAGCCGATGCCGCATCTCGAAGGCCGCGCGCCTCGTGAAGGTCACCGCCAGCACCGAATCGGGCGGATAGGCGCCGATCGCGGTGCCGTAGGCGATCCGATAGGTGATCGCCCGGGTCTTCCCCGTTCCCGCGCCCGCGAGCACGGCGAGCGGGCCCGTCACCTGCAGTGCCACGGCCCGCTGATCCGGGTCCAGGGCGTCGAGCAGCGCTTCGGGGTCGCGTTCATTCATACCCCGATCATCCCACGCCCCTCGGGCGTCTTCCGTTCATCCCCATCAGGGGCCGGGCGCCGGAAGGGGGCCTCCGAACCAGTCGACGATCATCGAATGGGCGATCGACGCGGGCCCCGGCGCCACGAAATCGCCCCCGCGAAGGGCCTTCGCGAACTCGTCGCGCGTGAAGAACCCGGCCCAGTCGATCTCCGCGCCGTCGGGCGCGGGTTCAAGAGGCGAATGGGGGGAAAGGCGCGCCGCGTAGCCCATCATCTGCGAACGGGGGAAGGGCCAGGGCTGCGCCGCCCGATAGACGGGCGCGTCGATCACCAGCGCGACCTCTTCGAGCACTTCCCTCCGGGCGGCCGCCTCCGGCGTCTCACCGGCCTCGACGAAGCCCGCGATCAAAGACGCCAGCGGATGGGGCCATGCCGTGTTGTGGGCGAGGAGCAGACGATCCCGCTCATCGAGGACCGCCACGATGATCGCCGGGTCCTGACGCGGATACTCCTGACGGCCGCAGGCCGCGCATTCGCTCGCCCACCCGCCCAGGATCGGGCGCGTCCGCGTCCCGCAGGCCGGGCAGAAGCGGTAGTCCGCGTGCCAGGCCGCCAGGGCCGTCGCGCTCACCGCGAGAGCGGACTCGTCGTCGGCGAGCAGGTGCGCGCAGCGCCTCAGGTGCATCCAGCGCCCGAGCCTCGGATCGGGCGCATCCGCGACGAGGGCGACGAGGAGCTCGCCTTTCGCGTTCGCGCCGATGAGCAGGGGCAGGGCGCTCGCGTCCAGCAGGCGCTCCGCATCCTCCCCCTCGATCCGGCGCAGGCGCGCGCCCTCGTCGATCGGCGAGGATCCGGGGCCCGCCCGATGCGGGGCAGCGGCCGGCCCGAGCGGAGCAGGATCGAGGCAGACGGAGCCCTCGCGGGTCACCGCGATTACGCCGGCGCTCCGGATTCGTGACGCCTCCTCGGCGGCCCGCCCGTCCAGTCCTCGCAGGGTGCCCGTCCCCTCCCTCATGAGCGCGACGGGATCGACCGCCTCGCGCAGCGCGGCCATGTGGAGCAGGCGCCCGCGCGCCAGGGGAAGATGAAGGCTCATGACCCCACGCTAACGCCCTCGACTAGGCTGGGCCCCATGACGAATAGTGATCTTCGCGCCGATGGGCGCGCTTTCGACCAGCTCCGCCCCGTTTCCCTCACCCGTTCGTGGTCCGGGACGGGCGAGGGCTCCGTCCTCGTGGAGTTCGGGCGGACCCGCGTCCTGTGCGTCGCCTCCCTCACCGAGGGCGTGCCGAGGTGGCGCAAGGGCAGCGGCGAAGGCTGGGTCACCGCTGAATACGCGATGCTCCCGCGCGCGACCTCGGAGCGCTCCCAGCGCGAATCCGTCAAGGGCAAGGTCTCGGGGCGCACTCAGGAGATCTCCCGGCTCATCGGCCGTTCGCTTCGCGCGATCATCGACGTGACCGCCCTGGGGGAGAACACCATCGTCCTCGACTGCGACGTCCTGCGCGCCGACGGCGGCACCCGCACCGCTTCGGTGACCGGCGCCTACGTCGCCCTCGCCGAGGCAGTGAACTGGGGCGTCGAGCGGGGGCTCATCACGCCGAAGGCCTCCTCCCCCGTCCTCACCGACTCCGTGTCCGCGATTTCGGTCGGCGTCGTCGACGGCGCGCCGATGCTCGACCTGCCCTACGTCGAGGATGTGCGCGCGATGACCGACATGAACGTCGTACAGACCGGTTCGGGGGCCTTCATCGAAGTCCAGGGCACCGCCGAGCACCGGCCCTTCTCGCGCGAGGAGCTGTCCGATCTGCTCGACCTCGCTTCGATCGGGAACGCTCAGCTCGCCGACCTGCAGAAGCGCGCGCTCGCCGCCGAGCCCGGTGAGACGGTGAGGCTGGCATGAGCGCCGCGCAGGATCCCGCCGCCCCGGCCGTCTCCGTCCACGGCGCCCGGCCCGATGAGGGCGCGCCCCGCCTCGTCTTCGCGACCTCGAACGCGCACAAGATCAGCGAGCTCGAGGCGATCCTGTCCGAGGCCCTGGGCGGCGCGGCGGTCGACGGCATTGCGCGCATGTCCGATTTCGATGCGCCCGATCCCGTGGAGGACGGCGCGTCCTTCGAGGAGAACTCGCTGATCAAGGCGCGAGCCCTGGTCGCGCTGACGGGTCTGCCCGCGCTTGCGGACGATTCGGGTCTGGCGGTCGAGATCCTGGGGGGCGCTCCCGGGATCTTCTCCGCGCGCTGGTCCGGCCGCCACGGGGACGACGAGGCCAATCTCGACCTCCTCCTCGCCCAGTTGTCGGACGTGCCCGATCGGAATCGTCGGGCGTCCTTCGTCTCCGCCGCGGCCCTCGTGCTCCCCGATGGGCGCGAGTTCGTCGAGCGCGGCGAGGTGAAGGGGGTCCTGATCCGCGAGCGGAGGGGCGAGGGCGGATTCGGCTACGATCCGATCTTCGTTCCCGACGGCTTCGAGGTGACGACCGCCGAGATGACGCCCGATGAGAAGAACGCGATCAGCCATCGCGGCATCGCCTTCAGGGCTCTTGTTCCGTCGATCCTTCAGGCGATGGAGCTTTCAGCGTAGGCGTGACGACGAGGGCGGGTGAACCCGTCGGCCGCCCGATGCTCACGGACGGCGCCGGGCGGTCTCGCGCCGGGTGCGCCCCGCCGTCCTTCTCAGCGGGCGACGAGGGACCCGTAGATCGGCCGGTCCATGCAGAATTGGAGTTCATCCCTCTGCTGGCGACGGTACCTGGTGACGTAGGAGCGGAACTGGACGAGGCGAGCGCGGATGAACGTCGACATGTCGGACCCCTTTGTGCGAAGCGCCGAGGACCCTGTTAGTCCGTGCGCCATACCACTATTGTGCCAGACATGCACATATAGTCCAATCGAAGTACACTTCAGAACAGATTCATTTTTTCTACATATCAGGAGGTTCCCGTGCGCATCGACCCGAGACGCCTCTCCCACCTGCTCGCAGTCCATCGAGAAGGCGGCATCGTCGCCGCCGCCGACGTCCTGGGACTCACCCCGTCAGCGGTATCGCAGCAGATCAGACGCCTGGAAGAAGAAGTCGGACTCACCCTCCTCGACCGCGCCCCCACCGGCGCCATGCTCACCCCCGCGGGCCGCATCCTCGTCCAAGGCGCCGAGCGCATCGAGAACGACCTCAACGAGATCGCCCGCGACCTCCGCCCGATCACCGGACAGGTGACCGGCGTCGTCGGCATCGGCGGATTCCAGACAGTCATCCGCAACGTCCTCCTGCCCCTGTCCTCCACCCTCGAACGCGACCTGCCCGGAGTCGAGATCCACATCAACGAGGTCGACGAGCCCCGAGGAATGGCGGACCTGCGCGCCGGCCGCATCGACCTGCTCATGCTCGAGCGCGACACCGCTCCCGGCATCGCGCCCAAGGGCTTCGTCGACACCTCCTTCATCGACGAGCCCTGGGTCCTCGTCAGCCCCGAATCCGCCCCCAAAGTCGGCTCCGAACGCGACCTCGCCGATGTCGAATGGCTGCGCGTCCACCCCGAGACCATCGGGTACCACACCATGGAGCGCATCTCATCGGCCCTGCGCCACCCGAAATGGGTGCCCTACTCCTACATCAACTACGAAGCCGCCCACGCCCTCGTCCGCGCGGGCAAGGGCTCGACGATCCTGCCCTCGATGGCGGTGCGCGGAATCAACCTCGACGGTATGCGCGTCACCACGCTGCCCGGACTCGGATACCGGCGGATCCTCGTCCGCCACCGCAAGGGAGAGGACGCGATTTCGACGGCCACCGGCCAGGTCCTCACCGGCCTGTTCTCATGGGTCGCCGAACACCACGGCGATTGGCGCGGCGCGCAAGCCTGAGCCCCAGGGCCGAAGAGCCGACGAGGCGGGTGTGCGCGCCCGCCTCGCGATCCGCCGAGCAGGCCAGTCGCCCCTAGGACCGGGGGCCGAGGGCGAAAACCCTGTCCGCATCGGCGAAATCGAGCGGCCCCGACCACTCGGAGCGCAGTTCCCTCTCGACGACCTCCCTGTCGGTCCAGGGCTGGATGTGCGTGGCGACCAGGCGCCCGACCGACGCCTCGCGCGCGAGCCGCCCGGCCCGGACCCCGTCCATGTGAATCCCGCGGACCTCATCGGCCTGGGTGAAGCCCACCTCGGAGAGCAGCAGATCGACGCCGCGAGCGCCCTCGAGGATCGCCGGGGCCTCATCGGTGTCCCCCGTGAAGAACAGCGAAACCCGCGAATCGGGATCCCCCTCGGCGGGACCCTCGATGCGCGTGCCGAAGGACTCGATCGTGTGAACGCCGGGGAAGGGCGTGAAGGTCATCGGACCGACCCGGTAGGGGGTGCCCGCCCGCACCGTGAGGATCGTGAACTCGCCCGAGTAGTCATCGGGGAGGCGCGTGCCATCGATCTGGCGGATGCGCTCCACCGTGCCGACCGGACCCGCGAGGAGCAGCGGCCCCAGGTCCGCTCCGGGGCCCCAGCGCCGATGGACCTGCAAGGAGATGATGTCCCCCATGTGATCGGCATGCGTGTGCGACAGGACCACCGCATCCAGGTCGCGCGGATCGATGTGGCGCCACAGCGCCCCGAAGGATCCCGGCCCGAGCTCCAGCGCGACGTTCCACGTCCGCATCCCGCCCGTCTGCGGATCCGCGCCCTCGGATTGGACGAGATAGCACGAGGCCGGAGACGCCGGACCCGACATCGACCCCGTCGAACCGATAATCGTCAGCCTCATGCGCCCGTCTCCGTCGAATCGATCGCGATCTCATCGACGCGCGCCACCTCGGGGCCCAGGAAGCGGCGGGCGAGGCGCGGGAAGGACTCGCCCGCACCGGTGGTGAGGAAGCGGTGCGAAGGAGCCCGGCCCTCGGCCCAGGGCTCGTGCAAAAGACCGCGATCGACCAATTCGTTGTAGGTCGCGTTCGCGGTCGCCTCGGACGAGGTCACCAGGGAGACCGAATCGCCCATGACGCGGCCGATCACCCCCGTGAGCAGGGGGTAATGCGTGCAGCCCAGGACCAGGGTGTCGATCTCCGCGGCCTTGAGGGGCTCGAAGTACTCGCGCGCGACGGCCTCCAGCTCCGGGCCCGTCGTCACGCCGCGCTCGACGAATTCGACGAACTGCGGGCAGGCCTGCTCGACCACCGTCAAACCGGGAACGGCCGCGAGCGCATGGCGGTACGCCTCCGACTGGATCGTCGCCTCTGTGCCGATCACGCCGACGCGCCGATTCCTAGTCGTCGCGACCGCCCTGCGGGCCGCGGGCGTGATCACCTCGATGACGGGGATCCGAGCGTCGATCCAGTAGCGTTCACGCGCATCCGAAATGGCGGCCGCCGTCGCCGTGTTGCAGGCGATCACCAGGGCCTTGACGCCGCGCGAGGCGAGGGCGTCCAAGCATTCCAGGGTGAAGCGGCGCGCCTGGGCGATCGGACGGGAGCCGTAGGGCGTGTGCGCCGTGTCCCCCAGGTAGCAGATCTCCTCGTCGGGGAGTTTGTCGATGATGGCGCGCGCAACGGTCAGGCCCCCCAGGCCGGAGTCGAAGATGCCAATCGGCGCGTTGTCCATGCTTCGACCCTAGTTCGATGCCTCCGAAGAGTTCAGGGCCGCGATGAGTGAATCCTGCCACCAGGTGAGCACCGAGTAGATCGCAGCGGCCGGCTGCTCGCGACTCCCATCCGGATCCGCGCAGGCGAGAGCCTCGATGCGCTCGACGTCCCCATCGGTTTCAATACCGAGTTCACCGGCGAGACCGAGACGAAGATCATTGAGCGCGGCCAGCCATTCCCACACCTCGTCGGGCGCGACTTCGACCTCGACTCCCCCGTGGAGCGCCGCCCGCTCGATCTGCCCGCCGACGACCCGCAAGCGCGAGGACTTCTCCGCCCGGAGGAAGTCCTCCGTCAGGGCCCGCAAGCCCGAAGCGTCCTCCGGGTCCTCGCTCATCGCGGGGAGCAGATGCCCCAGTGCGCACTCCTCGGGAGCCGGTCGTTCCGTCTCCAACTGCGTCGCCGCCTGAATGAAACTCCCCAGTTCCCCCGGTTCGTCCAAGACCACGAGGATCTCGCGCATGAGCCGTGCGATGAGAGTCGAATAGGGGGGTTCGAGTCTCGCCCGGTAGGCGCCGTCCTCGAAGCGGAACGCTCCGATCACGAGACCGCCTCCAGGGTCGCCTTCAGGCCGTAGCCGTGCATGGCGACCACGTCGGCCTCCATGCGCTCGCGCATCCCGATCGACACCACCGCCCGGCCGCGGGTGTGGACCTCCATCATCAGCGCCCGCGCCTTCGGCTCCGAATAGCCGAAATGCCTGATGAAGACGCCCGTCACGTAATCCATGAGATTCACCGGATCGTCCCAGACGACGGTGCGCCACGACGGGATCGGCGTCGATCGCGTCGATGTCGCGCCTTGAGGAAGGGCTGTCGTGCTCGGCATGGCTCCACACTATGCAAGGATTCGTCGAATCGCTGAGGTTTCGGCTCTCTACCCGCACCCGGATCGCGGTACCCTCGCCCTATGCCATCTTCGGTTTCCACGTCTTTGCTGACGGACATGTACGAGCTCACGATGATCGACGCCGCTTTGAAGACGGGCACCGCGATGCGCCCCTCCGTCTTCGAGGTCTTCGGGCGCAGGCTCCCCGCGACGCGGCGCTTCGGCGTGGTCGCCGGAACGGGCCGGATCCTCGAGGCCCTCGAGCGCTTCGAGTTCGAGCCCGAGCAGATCGACTTCCTCCACGCGCGGGGCATCGTCTCGGATGAGACCCTCGACTACCTCAAGGAGTTCCGCTTCTCCGGCGACATGATGGGCTACGCCGAAGGCGAGTGCTACTTCCCCGGCTCGCCCCTGCTCACCGTCGAGGGCACCTTCGCCGAATGCACGATCCTCGAAACCCTCCTGCTGTCGATCCTCAACCACGACTGCGCGATCGCCTCCGCCGCGTCCCGCATGACCATCGCCGCGCACGGCCGCCCCTGCATGGACATGGGCGCGCGGCGCGCCCATGAGCGCGCCGCCGTTTCCGCTGCGCGCGCCGCCATCATCGGCGGTTTCGCGGGGACCTCCGACCTCGAGGCGGCGAAGCGCTACAACATCAGGGCCATCGGCACGGCCGCGCACTCCTTCACTCTCCTGCACGATTCCGAACGCGAGGCCTTCGACGCGCAGATCGCCCTTCTCGGACCGGGAACGACCCTCCTCGTCGACACCTACGACATCCCGCAGGGAGTCGTCAACGCCGTCGAGGCGGCGCGCGCAGCCGGCGGTGAGCTCGGCGCGGTCCGCATCGACTCCGGCGACCTCGTCGCACAGGCCTTCAAGGTCCGCGGACAGCTCGACGCCCTCGGCGCCACCACCACGAAGATCACGGTGACGAACGACCTGGACGAGTACGCGATCGCCGCCCTCGGCGCCGCCCCCATCGACTCCTACGGCGTCGGCACGAAACTCGTCACCGGGTCGGGCGTGCCCACTGCGGCTCTCGTCTACAAGCTCGTCGCGCGCGAGGGCGACGACGGCGTCATGAAGCCGGTCGCGAAGAAGTCCGAGTCGAAGTCGACCGTCGGCGGGCGCAAGCTCGCGGGCCGCGTGCTCGACGAGGAGGGCTACGCCGCTGAGGAGATCCTCGTCGTCGCCTCCTCCCGCGAAGCCGCTGAGGCCAAGCTCGACGAGCTCGGCGCGCGCCGCTTGCAGATCCCGCTCATCACGAAGGGCGAGATCCGATCCGAGCTGTGGAAGGACGGGGCCCTGGAGAAGGCGCAGGCCCACCACGTGCGGACCCGCAACGAGCTGCCCTACCAGGCGTGGAGGCTCTCCGAAGGCGAGACGGCGATCCCGACCCGCTACATCGAGGCCTGAGCCGCCCGCCCTCGTGACTCCGGTGACGAGGGCGGAGGCGCCCGACGACGAAGGGCGGACCCGAAGGGGCCCGTTCCCGCGTCCCGCTGTCCCCCGCTCCGTCCCGCTCCCCCGACGGGAGGAGGCGGGTCAGGAGCGTCCGACGAACCACTCGCGCAGGAGCGCGATGCGCGCCTCGATCTGCTCGGTGGTCGCCTGGGCGATCTCAGGGCCGCCGCATCGGGTCCGCAGCTTCGAGTGGATCATCGCGTGCGATTCGCCCGACCTGCGCGACCACGAGGACACGAGGTGGGACAGCTCCTTGCGCTTGGCCGCGCGCACGCGGTGATCGGCCAGGCCCGCGTTCTGCTCGCGCATCCGCGACGCCGACTTCTGCTTCGACTGCGCGGCCATCTGCTCGGCCTGGCGCGCACGGAGGAGCGTCGTCACCTGGTCGGCGTCGAGAAGGCCCGGGATCCCCAGGTACTCCTGCTCCTCCTCCGAGCCCACCTCGGCGCCCTGCCCCCAGGCCGCGCCGTCGAAGAGGACCGAATCGAACTCGGCATCGGCGCCGAGGACCTCGAACTGGCCGAGCAGATCCGATGAGGCCTTCTCCTCCCGGTTCGCCGCCTGCATGAGGGCGTCCTCCGGGTTCCACATCGCGTCCTCGCCCTCGGGCTTGGGGCGGTCGAGGGCGTGGTCGCGTTCGACCTCCATCTCGCCGGCCAGATCGAGGAGCTGGACGACGGAGGGGATGAAGACGGTCGCGGTCTCGCCGCGCCTGCGGGCCCGCACGAAACGGCCGACGGCCTGGGCGAAGAAGAGCGAGGTCGAGGTGTTCGTCGCGTAGACGCCCACCGAGAGGCGCGGGACGTCCACGCCCTCAGACACCATGCGGACCGCGACCATCCACCGCTCGTCGCCCTCGCGGAAGGCGTCGATGCGATCCGAGGCGTCGGCGTCGTCGGAGAGGACGACGACTGGGGCCCGACCGGTGATCTCGCGCAGATGACGCGCGTAGGCCCGGGCCTTCGTCTGATCCGAGGCGATCACGAGGCCTCCCGCGTCGGGGATCTGGCGGCGCACCTCCTCGAGGCGGAGGTCGGCGGCGCGCAGGACCGCGGGAATCCACTCCCCCTTGGGGTCGAGGGCCGTCCGCCACGCCTGCTTCATCATGTCCTTCGTCAGGGCCTCGCCCAAGCGGGCCGACATCTCGTCGCCCGCGCTCGTCCGCCACGACATCGTGCCCGAATAGGACATGAAGAGGACCGGACGGACGACCTTGTCGCGCAGGGCGTCGCCGTAGCCGTAGGTGTAGTCCGCCTTCGAGCGGCGGATCCCGTCCGCGTCCGCCTCGTAGCGGACGAAGGGGATCGGCGAGGTGTCCGAGCGGAAGGGCGTGCCCGTGAGGGCGAGGCGCCTGGTCGCTGAATCGAAGGCTTCGCGCACGCCGTCGCCCCATGACAGGGCGTCGCCCGCGTGATGGATCTCGTCGAGGATCACGAGGGTCGGATTGGCCCTCGTCCGCGCCGAATGCACGGAAGGATTGGCCGCGACCTGCGCATAAGTCACCGCGACGCCGTCGAAATGCGAGCCGGCCCGCCCCTGCGCGTTCGAGAAGGCCGGGTCGATGTGGATGCCGACGCGCGCCGCGGCGTCGGCCCACTGCGTCTTTAAATGCTCCGTCGGGCACACGACGGTGACCTTGTCGACGACGCCCGCGCCCATGAGCTCGACGGCGATCCTCAGCGCGAAAGTCGTCTTCCCGGCGCCCGGAGTTGCGACCGCGAGGAAATCCCTGGGCGCCCGTTCAAGATAGAGGCGGAGCGCTTCAGCCTGCCACGCGCGCAGACTCCCCGCAGTCCCCTTGCGCGCGCGATCGGGGAACGAGGGCGAAAGGGTTCTGGCGGCGGATGCTGAGGCGCGGGCGGGGAAATGAGACCGATCCTGCGCCGCACTCACTTGCCGGAGCCTCCCGAACCGTCGGAGAAGGGCCAATTGCGGCCGTTCTTCCCCATCGAATCCCGCAGCTCCTTGCACGTCGGGCACACGGGGTACTTCGAGGCATCCCGAGTGGGGATCCAGACCTTCCCGCACAGGGCCACGACGGGCTGCCCCGTGATCATCGAGGAATCCGCCTTGTCCTTGCGCACGAAATGAGCGAAGCGGTCGCCGTCGCCCGGCGACTTCTCCTGCTCGACCTCGGTCCGCTCCAGCAGTCCCGTCGAGGTGCGGGTCGACGGTCCACCCGGCCCCTCGGGGGCTCCGGGTCCGGTCGGTTCATCGAGGGCATCGCGCATGCCCTCCATTGTAGGGCCGGGGGCGGGCATCACCAGTCGGGGGGTGTGAGAGCCGACATGATCGCCGCGGCCTCCCGAGGATCGGTCCGATCCGCTCCGGCCGGCGCGCGCATATGGACTTCGCGGGCCCCGCTGAGGGAGACGATCCGCGCGACGTTCCCCGAGCGCAGACCGCCGGAAGCCAGGATCGTGATCCCGTCCCCTGCGGCCTCGATGAGGCGCCGCAATTCAGTCGGATCCGCCTCGGACTCATGCCCGCCGGTCGTCAAGATGCGATCGACCCCGAGTCCGCGCAGGATCTCGAGCCCCTCGTAGCGGTCCTCGAGTCGGTCGAAGGCCCGATGGAATACGAGGTCGTGGTCCCCTGCGGCCTCGCGGAAGGAGCGGATCGCCTCCCGGTGGATGAGTCCCCTCTCATCGAGGACTCCGACGACGAAGGCGAGGCGGGATGCCTGGCCCAAGCGCTCCGAGTAGTCCCTCATCGTTCCCTCGATGGCGTCGATCTCCCGGGCGTCGTGGACGAAGTCCCCGGCCCGCGGCCGCACGAGGACCGCGATCCCTCCCGGGAAGCCCAGGCGGGCCGCCGCTTCGACGAGGTCGAAGGGGGGCGTCAGGCCTCCGACGGAGATGTCGACGCACAGCTCGACCCGATCCGCGCCGACCTCGCGGGCGATGCGCGCGCCCTCGAGATCTTGAACGCACAGCTCCACCCGGGTCATCACGAGACCGCCCTCTCGAGGACGCTCCACTCCCGGTAGCACTCGGACCCGACGGCCCGGGCGGCGGCGATGAGCGCGCCCCATCTGCCCGCCGCCGAGCCGAGCCCCGCCCGCACGACTTCCGGCGCCTTGCGCCATCGCAGACGGGAGGCGAGTTCCCGGCGGAGCGGGCCGAGGAGGACATCGCCGGCCCGGGACAGTCCGCCGCCGATCACGAATCTTTCGGGGTCGAGGGCGAAGGTCATCTGCGTCAAGGAGATCGCCAGGGCGTCGACGGCCTCGGCCCAGACCTCGTCGGCGCGCGGGTCCTCACCGAGGCGCGCCTCGACGCCACGCGCTCCGGCGGCCTCGCCGCCCGCCGCGCGGTAACGCCTCACCAGCCCCTTCGCCGAGGCGTAGACCTCGAGGCACCCCCTCTGCCCGCACGCGCAGGCTTCGCCCTCGGGGAAGACCGGCGAGTGCCCGATCTCCCCGGAGGAGAAGCTCGCACCGGCCCACAGATCCCCGCCGAAGCACAGCGCCGCGGAGATCCCGGTTCCGATGGGGATCATGACGAACGAGGACGCACCGCGCCCCGCGCCGAGCAGCCCCTCGGCCAAGCCCGCCGAGCGGCCGTCATGGAGGAGTCGGGTCGGCCGTCCGGCCGCCTCCTCCAGCTCTAAGCGGAGGTCGGCTTCACGCAGGTCGAGGTTCGAGGCGTAGACGACGATCCCCCGGTCCTCATCGACGATCCCGGGGCAGCAGGCGCCCAGGCCCGCGATCGCCGGATGCGCGGAAACGAGGTCGCCCGCCAGTTCCGCGCTCTGCCTCGCCACGGAGTCGGGATCCGTCGGGGCGGAGCCCTCGAAGAGCATCCGCCCCTTCGAGTCGACGATCATCCATTTGATCGAGGTGCCGCCGATGTCGATCCCTGCGAAGAGGGCGTCCGAGCGGCCGGTCTCGCCGTTCACGGGACGATCACCGTGAGGGGCAGCTCACCCGGATCCATGTCCGAGTCGAAGGGGAACATCGGCCGATCGATGCGGCTGTGGCCGAGGCGGATGAGGTCCTGGTCCACGCCTCCGGGAGTCAGGGCCATCAACCACGACTTCTGCGTCTCATAGAGATCCGGCTCGAGGTAGCCGATCTTCACGACGACGACATCCGCCCTCGTGATATCGATTCCGAGTCGTTCGAACTGCTCGAACTCCGTGTACTGGTTCCGGTTCGTCGTGAGGATGAGGGTGAGTCCGGCGCATCGGATCGCCGCAGTGCGGCCGCCCCTCGGATCGTCGACGAGGGCGCGCACCGTGCCGCGAAGGGCGACCGGTCCGGGATCGCGGGCGTCGATCTTGCCCCCGACCTCGAGATCGAGTTCTGCGCCGACTCCCGCGTCCCAGCACCGGGCCGCCGCGGCCGGATCCACGATCGACGCGTGGATGACGTCCTTCGACGCGGACTTGACCGGCCCCCACTCCAGGAGCGCCTTGAGGGCGACGGTGACGTCATCGGCGCCGCCCGCGCCCGGGTTGTCGCCCGAGTCCGAGATGAAGTAGGGCGTCTCGGCCGTCTCGCCGTGCTCCAGGCATTCCTCCATCGTGGCGACCGGGGCGACGAATTCGAAGTCGTCGTGAGCGTCCCAGAAGGCCCGTCCGAGCTCGCGGGCCTCGGCCTCGACGAGGGCGGCGTCATCGCCGGTGACGACGACCGCGCCCTTGCAGCGGGGCTGATCGGCCCATGCGAAGCCGATCCAGATCGCCGCGTCGAGGATCCCCTCCTTCGCCTCGATCGCCGGGATCCGGCCGTAGAGGGACTTCGCCGGTTCGATCCTCGTCGAGGTCTTCTCACCCGGGAGGAGGATCGGGACGTGGACGAGCGCCTTCACGGGCTTCGGCGCGCCCGCGACGAGCCGGTCGACGAGGTTGCGGGCGGCCCGCTCGCGGGATTCGAGGGCGTCCTCGTGCGGGGCCATCCGGTAGCACGTGAGGAGGTCGCAGCCCTCGAAGAGGGCGTGGGAGACGTTCCCGTGGAGGTCCATCGAGGCCGAGACCATCGGCCCGCTCCCGATGACCCCGCGGATCGCCGAGATGAGGTCACCCTCGGCATCGTCCATGCCCTCGACGCTCATCGCGCCGTGGATGTCGAAGAAGAGGCCGTCGAGGGGGCCGCAAGCGCCCAGTCCCTCGAGGATCTCGGCCTTCCAGGCCTCGTAGGCGCGGCGTTCGACGACTCCGCCGGGAAGGGCGCGGGCGTGGAGGATCGGGATCCATTCGACCGCCCTCGCCCACGGCTCGTCGCGCCAGTGGAAGCGCGCCATGAGCTCGTCCCCGCGCGTGACGATGAAGTCCGCTTCGGTGGAGATGTACGGCGTGAAGGTCGAGGACTCGATGTGGATGCCGCAGACGGCGATGCGAGGTGCGCGGGCCGGTGCCGCGACGTGGAAAACGGACATGATGTCTCCTCGGTGAGGACGATCTGATGGTCTTAGACGATGTGGGAAGCGTTACACGGCGGATCAGCGTCCGCCCATGCCTGACATGGAGATCCCCTTGATGAGGTGCTTCTGAAGGAGGATGACGAGCAGCGTGGTCGGCACCATCGAGATCATGGAGGCTGCGATCTGCAGGTCGATCCGCGTTCCCTTCTGCGAAGAGAAGGAGGCCAGACCGACCGGGAGGGTTCCGAGCTCGGAGTAGTCGACGGTGACGATGAGCGGCCACAGGTAAGAGTTCCAGAAACTCATGAAGGTGAACACCGCAAGGACCGCGATCGCCGACTTCGTCAGAGGGAGGATGATCTGAATGAAGGTCCGCAGCGGCCCAGCACCGTCGACCCGTGCCGCTTCCTCGAGTTCGAAGGGGATCCCTCGCATGAATTGGCGCATGAGGAAGGTGCCGAAGGCTCCGAAAGCGAAGGGGAGGATCAGAGCCTGGTACGTGTTCACCCAGTTGAGTTCCTGCATGACGATGAACATGGGGATCACAAGCACTTCGGCGGGAACCATCATCGTGGCGAGGAAGGCGACGAAAGCGCCTTCACGGCCCCTCCAACGCAGGCGGGCGAAAGCGTAGCCCGCCGTGGAAGACACGATGAGGACGACGAGCGTACCGAGGATGGCGACGATGAAGGAGTTCGCGATGTAGCGCAAGAAGGGTCCGTAGGTGAACACCTCGATGTAATTCTCCCAACGCAGGCGCGCCCCGAACAGTGTCGGCGGCACTGCGTAGATCTCGTCCTTGGCCTTGAGGGAGGAGAAGAAGGCGTAGATCAGCGGCGAGGCGAAGAACAGGG